>NZ_LFGS01000001.1:0-10967 GCF_002078135.1 Halomonas sp. BC1
GGAAACGCTGCATAAATCTCGCCGGAGCTGCCTCGTAGCCACCGGCGAGGTAAAATCTGACCTGTCCAACACCCGCTGACAGAGCCACTCCGATGAAACAGATCTCATTCGCCCAGGCTGAGCACCAGAACAAGAAGAAGGTCACCCGCCGCGAGCGGTTTCTTGCCCAAATGGAGGCGCTGGTGCCGTGGCCGCGGCTGATCGAAGCACTGTCGCCGTCCTACTTCCCGAATTCAGCGGGCAAGCGAGGCCGGCCACCCATTGGCCTGGAGCGTATGCTGCGCATCTACTTCCTGCAGCAGTGGTATGCCCTGGCCGATGAAGCGCTGGAGGATGCCCTCTACGACAGCCAGGCCATGCGTGATTTCATCGGTATCGATCTGGCCATCGAGAGCGTGCCGGACGCGACCACGCTGCTGCGCTTCCGTCACCTGCTGGAGCAGCATGCCCTGACCCAGCGGATCTTCGATGAGATCAACGCCCACCTGACCGAGCAAGGCCTGTTCATGCGTGAGGGCACCATTGTCGATGCGACCATCGTGGCTGCTGCGCCTTCCACCAGGAACAAGGCCAGGCAGCGCGATCCAGAGATGAAGCAGACCCGGAAGGGCAAGCAG
Source organism: Halomonas sp. BC1 (assembly GCF_002078135.1). Taxonomy (NCBI): domain Bacteria; kingdom Pseudomonadati; phylum Pseudomonadota; class Gammaproteobacteria; order Oceanospirillales; family Halomonadaceae; genus Halomonas; species Halomonas sp. BC1. Next base: position 618 of record NZ_LFGS01000001.1, read on the forward strand.
TATTACTTCGGCATGAAGGCCCATATCGGTGTCGATGCGGTCACTGGGCTGACCCACAGTGTTGCCGCCACGTCGGCCAACGTCGCCGATGTCACCATGACCAGTGAATTGGTCCGGGACGATGACAAGCGGGTATACGGCGACGCGGGCTACACCGGTATGTGGAGCTATCTGGGCGAAGAGAAGGATGCCCCGGATTCCCGTTGTTGCGTCGCCGCCAGGCGCAGCACTATCAAGAAGATGGAAGACAGCCCAATGAAAGTACTGCTGCTGAAATACGAGAAGGCCAAGGCCAGCATCCGCGCCAAGGTCGAGCACCCGTTTCATGTCCTCAAGAACCTCTTCGGCTACCGGAAGGTTCGCTACAAGGGGCTAGCCAGGAACCAGGCGCAGCTGTTCACCCTGTTCGCCCTCGGCAATTTGTTGCTGGCTGGACGATGCCAGGGCCATGCTGACGGGGCCAGTGTGTCTTGAATCAGGCCTGGCAGCCGGATAACCCGGCTGCCAGGGTAAAAAGGCCACCTTTAGTGGCCAGAAAGTGATCGTTGACGCGGTGAATATGCCGCCCTGAACGCTTCAGCTGCTCAGAGGCGAATTGATCAGCGATTCCTTAAATCCGTATACCCTTTTTTATTATTGTTTTTTCAGTATTCAGTTTTTTGTTAGCACTCTTACTTGTTTTTCAAGTTTCATTTAAAACAGTCGTTTAACTGCGCTTGTGAAAGTAACCATCAGCACTTTCATGGTTTTGACGTTTCTGTAGTCAAACTACAACCGCGCCTGCTGCCAAGGGTGCATTGTGAGTATTGCCCCCGTGAACCATAGTGAAGTCATGGATCACGGCGGTGTCTTGTTATCCCGATACGCCGCAGGGTTCCTTGCTACACACCGAGGCGCTGATGTTTTACCAAAGCGCCAAAGGCGAAGGTCTTGTAACGCTTGTGACCGTTTCGCAGTTACCGAACTGGGCACTTACCCGGCCCAGCATGAGTAGCAATGTCATCATTCTTCATTAATAAGATGGCTGCTTGATTACCACACTCCGTGAACCGTAACAGGCAGCGGCTGAGCATACCATGAGGGACTTACCATGAACTGCATCGAATTGAGCCAACAAGCTGACCGTATCGCTAGCACTTTCAGTAAACAGGATCTGGCCAAACTGGTCCTGGCGCTAAAAGGCAATCGCGAGTCGCTGCAACACGCGGTCGAGGTCATCGACACCATCGACAGCCGACAGGGGTGTACCCTGGAAGAGGCCTGGGATGAAGTGTTGGCCGGCGACTCTCAACTGGCGGTGGTACACGACGAGTAGGTCGTCACTCGCTTGCTGAACTGATTGGCCCCCTGCCAGTGATGGCAGGGGGCTTTTTATTGGGTTTTTATTGGGTTTTTATTGGGCGTGCACCTGCAAGCGGGGGGGTTACGCCAGGCTGGCGGGTTAGCTGGGGGGGCGAGAAGTATCGCGGTTTTCCGCAAAGTAAGTGGCCAGGCGTGCCTCGGCCTCTTCACCGAACAGCACGCGGCAGGCTTCTTGCAACCCGCTGGAGTGGCGTAGCTGCTCGTGATGAACCACCATCGACACCTTGGCACGCCGACGCAGAAAATCTTCCAGCTGGGTGATCATTTCATGGTCTCGGGCATGCTCGATTTCACAGCGGATGTACTCGGTGCCTTCGATGAGAATATCGGCCTCCGAAGGGTCCTGGCGGATCTTTTCCAGCATCGGGATGGCCTGTTCGGCGTAGCGTCGCCACAGCCGAGAGGATAGCGGCTCGGAGGAGGTGGCGGCCGTCATGGCGTCCAGATTCATGCGCTTGGCCTGGTCCATGAACTGCTGCTTGACCGGCTCGGGCGGCTCACCGTACCAGTGAAAACTGGGGTCGGGCAGGGTAACGCCCAGTTTCATGACTTCACCGGAAATTTCATCGCCCACGTTCAGGCAGTCGGTCAGCTTGCCGCCAAAGATGCTGATATGCGCGCTTTCCGGGTTGGTATCGATGACGTGCTTGCGTGACAGCTGCAGAAAGTCTCGGTCGCTGCCTTGTTCGGCCTTGATGGCCAGCGGCCGTACGCCGCAGCGGGTGGAGATGATGTCATCCTGGGTCAGCGGCTTGTCCAGTGTCAGTCGCTTGTTGATGTTTTCCAGCACGAAGGCGATGTCGTCTGCCGTGACATCGACCTCAGGGCTTTCCATGTGCGTATCGGTGGTACCGATACAGGTACGATTGCCCATGGGGATCACGAAGAACAGACGGCCATCATCGGCAAAGAAGGCCAGCACGCGCTTGGTCGCCGTGAGCTGGGGCACGATGAGGTGAATGCCCTTGGAGTACAAGTGCTGATGGGTGGTCTTCTGGCCCGTCAGGGCATTGTGCTGGTCGACCCACGGCCCGGCGGCGTTGATCAACACTTTGGAACGAATATTGAAGGTCGTGCCGTCCATGACGTTGCGGGCGCGGGTGACCCAGTGTTCGCCATCGCGTTCGGCGCCCAGCGACTCGACGTAATTGGCGGCGACGGCATCGTAGTTCAACGCATGGCGCACGAAGTTGAAGACGAAGCGGGCATCGTTGTCGTGCAGGTAGGCATCGGAATATTCGAACCCGCCCACGGCATCCTTGATATCGATGATGGGCTCTTCCTGCTTGAGTTTCCTGGGAGACAGCAGGCGGGGCAGGCGTGTAAAGCCATTGCCCATCAGCCAGTACAGCCAGGTACCCGCCCACAGATAGCGGGGCGAGTGCCGAAAACCTTGGGTGATGGTGGTTAAAAAGCGAATTTCTTCCACCGTCGAAGGGTAGCTCTTGATCAGGTGGTTACGGCTCTTGCAGAGCTTGCGCACCAGGGCAAAGTCCTTGCTTTCCATATACTTGATTCCCCCCCAAACCAGGTTGGAGGAGTGCATGCTGGTACTGCCAGCGAAGTCACCACGGTCAATCAGGGCCACTTTGGCGCCTTTGCCTGCCAGCGCCGCAGCGGTGGCTGCACCATTGATGCCACCACCAATGATCAGTGCGTCAAAGTCATCGGTGTGCAATTTCTCTACATTACGGTTACGCAGTTTCATGGCGGATCCACTTATCAAGAAAAAGCCCCAGCTTGGCACGCGGTCGTCACTGACTGCCGAAACGATGGGCGGGCTTGCGCCCGCCCAAGGGCTCAGCGAGTGCCTGCGGCCATCCAGGCTTCCATCATTTCGTCGTAGGGCACGGTGGTACCCTGCGGCATTTCATCGTCGAGTTTTGGTTTGGGCGCGCCGTCCTGATCCAGCCAGTACTGGGGGTCACGCTCTTCGTTGAGTACCGGGGCATAGCTGTCGAACACATTGGCCCGAGCCAGGCGATTCATGGTGTTGTCCATGTCGGCCGCCAGCTTGTCCAGACCTTCCTGGGGCGTGACTTCACCGCTCATGACCGGTGCCAGGTTTTGCCACCACAGCGGTGCCATGCGCGGATAGTCAGGCACGTTGGTGCCGGTCGGTGTCCAGTTGGACTCGTTGGGGCTGCGGTAGAACTCCACCAGGCCGCCGAGTTTGGGGGCCATTTCGGTCATCTGGTCCGAGAAGATGTCGGATTCACGAATGGGTGTGAGGCCGTGCATCAGTTTTTCCAGCGAGGTGGTTTTGGCCACGGTGAACTGGGCGAACAGCCAGGCCGCCGTACGACGGTCTTCGGGCGTGGAGTCGAAGAAGGTCCAGGCACCTACGTCCTGATAACCCACTTTCATGCCTTCTTCCCAATACGGGCCCGTGGGCGAGGGTGCCATGCGCCACAGCGGGTTGCCTTCGTCATCGGTCACGGCCACGGAGGGGTCGGTCATGTCGGCAGTGAAGGCGGTATACCAGAAGATTTGCTGGGCAATGTGACCCTGCGCAGGCACCGGCCCGGCTTCACCGAACGTCATGCCCTGGGCTTCGGCGGGCGCAAAGTCACGCAGCCAATCCACGGCTTTTTGCATGGCAAATACCGACGCCGGTGAGTTGGTGGCGCCACCGCGGCTGACGCTGGCGCCCACCGGCTGGCTCTCCTCGTTCACGCGGATGCCCCAGTCGTCGACGGGATTACCAAACGGCACCCCTGGGCTGCCCATGCCGGCCATCGACAGCCAGGAGTCGTGGAAGCGCCAGCCCAACGACGGGTCGCGGCGACCATAATCCATGTGGCCATACACTTTGGTGCCATCGATCTCGCCCACGTGGACGGTAAAGAACTCGGCGATATCCTCGTAGGCCGTCCAGTTGGTGGGAACGCCCAGGTCGTAACCGTAGATTTCCCGGAACTGTTCCTGCAGGTCTTCACGCTGGAACCAGTCATAGCGGAACCAGTAAAGGTTGGCGAACTGTTGGGTCGGTAGCTGGAAGACGCTGCCGTCGGGGCCGGTGCCGTACTGCAGGCCGATGAAATCGTCCAGGTCCAGCGTAGGCAGGGTGTAGTCCGCCCATTCGTTGGCCATGGCCTCGGTCAGGTTGATGGTGGTGCCGTAACGGATATGCGTGCCGATGGAGTCGGTATCGTTGACGAAACCGTCATAGATGCTGTTGCCGGACTGCATCTGGTTCTGCATGGTGTCCACCACATCGCCTTCGCCGATGATGTTGTGGGTGATGTTGATACCGGTCAGCTCGCTGAACGCCGGGGCCAGCACTTCGCTTTCGTAGACGTGGGTCGTCAGACCCTCGGCGACGGTCTGAATGTTCATGCCTCGGAACGGCTCGGCAGCCTTGGCGAACCACAGCAGCTCCTCTATCTGCTCCTCGCGGCTCAGGGTAGAGTTCTGGAAGTGCTCATCGACCAGCCGTTCGGCGATGGCGCGTGCTTCCTGGTCGTCGGCCATGAGGGCCCCCGAGGCCAGCAGCAGGCTGGCAGCGAGGGTAGTGAGTTTGAAGTTGTTATTACGCATGTTGACCTCGTTTTGTTGTGCTCTTCCTTGATAACGTGAGCATCCTTGGTACCGCGGTAGTACGCCGAGACCGCCCAGTAGGCGCTTAGCCCCAGCGCATCAACACCAGCAGCCAAACCGCTGATAGTGCCAGTGCAATCCAGATCGAGAGCGTGGTGAAGCCAATCACGCCCAGGTGAATGAACGCTGCCGACAGCAGGCCGATGAACAGCCGGTCGCCCCGCGTGGTGCTGATGGGGAGAAAGCCCTTGCGTTCGATGGTGGGCGAGAGAATCTCCCACAGGGTCATCCCCGCCAGCATGGCAGCGATCGATGAAAAGAAAATGGCAGTAGGGGTGGTCCATACCATCCAGGACATGGCCGTTGCTCCTTCAGGTGCGACCCAGGGCAAAGCCCTTGGCGATATGTTTACGGACGAAATAGACCACCAGAATGCCTGGCACGATGGTCAGCACGCCGGCCGCGGCCAGGGTGCCCCAATCGATGCCCGATGCGGTGGACGTACGAGTCATGATCATGCCGATTGGCTGAGCATCCGTGGCGGTCAAGGTGCGGGCCAGCAGCAGCTCTACCCAGGAGAACATGAACAGGAAAAACAGCGTCACGCCGATGCCCGAACGAATCATCGGCAGGAAAATGGTCACGAAGAAGCGCGGAAAACTGTAGCCATCAATGTAGGCCGTTTCGTCGATCTCCTTGGGGACGCTGCTCATGAAGCCTTCCAGAATCCAGATGGCCAGCGGGATGTTGAACAGACAGTGGGCCAGCGCGACGGCAATGTGGGTGTCGAACAGGCCTACCGAGTAGTAGAGCTGAAAATAGGGCAGCAAAAACACCGCGGGTGGTGCCATCAGGTTGGTGAGCAGCCAGAAGAACAGGTGCTTGTCGCCGATGAAACGATAGCGGCTGAACGCGTAGGCGGCCGGTAGTGCCACGCAGATGGTTATCAGCATGTTCAGCGACACATAGGCCATCGAATTGACGTAGCCCATGTACCAGCTGGGATTGTTGAAAATCCGCAGGTAGTTATCGAACGTCAGATTCTGTGGCCACAGGGTCATCGAGCCGAGGATTTCGCTGTTGGTCTGCAGCGACATGTTGATCAGCCAGTAGATGGGCAGGATCATCAGGAACAGATACAGGCCCAGCAGCAGGCGCGAGCGCCAGCGGCTGCGAGCGTTGCGACGACGGCGCTGTGCCGGGGTGGTGCGGCTGAAGATGGTATTGAATTTCTCGCCCTGCTGGGCATTGTCCAGACGGTACATGTCATGCCCCCCCTTGGGTGTTCTTGTCTTTTTGCATGTGCATGATGGTGGTGTAGAACACCCAGCTCACCAGCAGGATCACCAGGAAGTAGATGATCGAAAAGGCCGCCGATGGTCCAAGGTCCTGCTGGCCAATGGCCATGGTGGCCAGCGACTGGCTCAGGAAGGTGGTCGAGCTGCCTGGGCCACCACCAGTCAGCACGAAGGGTTCGGCATAGATCATGAACGAATGCATGAAGCGCAGCAGCACCGCGATCACCAGCACGTTGGTCAATTTGGGCAGCTGGATATAGCGGAAGATGGCCCATTTGGAAGCGCGGTCGATACGGGCCGCCTGATAGTAGGCTTCCGGGATCGAGCGCAGGCCGCTGTAGCAGAGCATGGCCACCAGCGGTGTCCAGTGCCACACATCCATCAGAATGATGGTGGCCCAGGCATCACTGGCGTTGCGGGTAATGTTGTAGTTCAAGCCCAGCTCACGCAGGCCCCAGCCCATCAGGCCGATGTCGCCCCGGGTGAAGATCTGCCAGATGCTGCCCACCACGTTCCATGGGATCAGCAGCGGTAGCGTGATCAGTATCAGTACCGCCGACGCCTGCCAGCCGCGCTTGGGCATGATCAGCGCAATCCCGATGCCCAAGGGCACCTGAATGGCCAGGATGGTCAGAGAAAACAGAATCTGGCGCACGAAAGCTGCCCGCAGCGCCGAGTCGTTGAGGATGCTTTCAAACCATTCGGTGCCGGTGAAGAAGCGCGCATTGGGGCCCAGCACGTCCTGCACAGAATAGTTGACCACGGTCATCAGCGGGATGATGGCGGAAAACGCCACCAGCACCAGCATCGGCAACACCAGCAGCCAGGCACGGTTGTTATAGACTTTATTGTTCATGGCCGATCTCCACCCGGTATTCGTCTACGTACAGGCCCATATGCGCTTGAGGTAATAGCGCGTGTGCCTTGTCACCTGTCACGGCATGACCTTCGGGCAGCCGCGCCTTGAAGTGCTCGCCGTTGAGGGCAAAACTCAGCAGGGAGTAGGTGCCCAGGTCCTGAATGTTCAGCACGTCGATGGGCAGCGAGTTTGCGACCGGAGTGTTGCTGACACTGATGAACTCCGGCCGAATGCCCAGTTTGACGTTGCTGGAAGGGGCGGCTGCAATCTGCGCGCGAAGCGCGGGGCTCACCGGCATGACCTGCTCGCCAAACAGCACCTGATCGTTGTGGTGAGTCACCGACATGAAGTTCATGCCGGGGCTGCCGATGAAGTAGCCCACGAACGTATGGGCGGGCGTTTCGAACAGCTCCCGGGGCGTACCGAATTGAACCACCTGGCCGTCGTACATCACGGCGATCTTGTCGGCGAAGGTGGACGCCTCCAGCTGATCGTGGGTGACGTAGATCATGGTGATGTTGAAGCGCTCGTGGATTTCCTTGAGCTTGCGGCGCAGTTTCCACTTCAGCTGTGGGTCGATGACCGTGAGCGGTTCATCGAACAGAATCGCAGAGACGTCATCGCGTACCAGCCCGCGGCCCATGGAAACTTTCTGCTTTTCGTCAGCAGTGAGGTTTTTGGCCTTGCGGGACAGCAGCGGCGTCAGATCGAGAATATCGGCGACTTCTCGCACTTTGGGGTCTACCCGATATTCGGGGGTGTTCATGTTGCGTAGCGGAAAGGCCAGGTTGTCGTACACCGTCATGGTGTCGTAGATCACCGGGAACTGAAACACTTGGGCAATGTTGCGCTCTTCAGGAGGCAGCTCATTGACCCGTTGTCCATCGAACAGCACGGCACCTTCGGAAGGTTCCAGCAGCCCGGAAATGATGTTCAGCAGGGTGGACTTGCCACAGCCGGAAGGGCCAAGCAGGGCGTAAGCGCCCCCCTGGTGCCACACGTGATCCATCTGGCGTATGGCGTAATCCTCAGGGCCGGAAGGTTGTTTCGTATAGCTATGGGCGAGCCCCTGTAGCGTGATTTCAGCCATGGGTCACACCTCCCTGGGCCGATGCGGGAACGTGCACCGTATTGCCTTGCTTGTCGAAGGCATACAGCTGGTGGGTCGGGAAAAAGACCTGGATGGCGTCGTTGACATTGAACTCGTGAATGCCCGCCAGGTGCAGCACCAGAGGGAAGCGCTCGTGGTGAACGTGCAGGAAGGTTTCCGAACCGCTGATTTCGGCCACGTCCACACGAACGTCCAGCGCCAGATCGTTGGCCGAGCGCCGCTCCAGGGTAATGTGCGACGCGCGCACGCCGAAGTCGTAGTCGCCGGCGGGCAGCCGTTGCAGGTCTGGGTCGCAGGGAAAGTGCAGGGATTGATCGAAGGTGATATCGGCGCTGGTCAGCTTCCCGGGCACGATGTTGATGGGTGGCTCCGAGAACATCTCGGCAGTGTGACGGCCATTGGGCTGGCGATAGACCCGTTCGGTGGGGCCATACTGCAACAGTCGCCCTTCATGCATCACGGCGGTGTTGCCGCCCAGGGCCAGCGCTTCGTTGGGCTCGGTGGTGGCGTACACGGCAATGCAGTTGCGCGCCTTGAACAGCTCGCGCAGTTCGTCGCGCAGCTCTTCACGCAGCTTGTAGTCGAGGTTGACGAGTGGCTCGTCGAACAAGATCAGGTCGGCATCCTTGACCAGCGCACGGCCCATGGCGGTGCGCTGCTGCTGACCCCCGGAAAGCTCCTGGGGGTAGCGCTCCAGCAAATGCTCGATATGTAACATTTCTGCAATGCTTTCGACCCGCCGTTTGATCTCCTGGGAGGGCGTCCTGGCCAGCTTCAGCGGTGAGGCGATGTTGTCGCGCACCGTCAGGCTGGGGTAGTTGATGAACTGTTGGTACACCATGGAAACGTTGCGCTTGCGTACCGAAACGCCGGTGACATCCTTGCCATCCATGTAAATGCGCCCGCGGGTGGGTTGTTCCAGGCCGGCCATCAAGCGCATCAGCGTGGTCTTGCCTGCCAGGGTCCTGCCCAGCAGCACGTTGAAAGAACCCGGCTCCAGCGCCAGATCGACCCCCGTGATATGAGGGTCACCGCCGACGACGTGGTCGATGTTTTGCAGATGTAAGGACATGCCGATCTCGTTAGCGTCGTTGTTATGGATATTGCTATGGATATTGCTATGCGTGTTGTTGTAGCTGTTGTCATGAACAGGTAGTGCGAAAACGAGTGTGTCTATCGCGCGGGTAGATCGGTCGAGCAGCTTGTTCTCTGTTTCTCTATTGTTCCAGGCCACCGACCAAGGCGATATTTTCATTAACGAAAGGCTAGTTGATCATTTTCGAACGTGCAACGCTTTTTTGGGGCTCATATATTCGCTTTTAGGCGTAGAGAGCCCATCACAATACATGCGCAGTGGGTGTGGGAAGGGAGAGGAGGGGGAGCAGAAGACGGGGCGGTGCCGAAGGAAAGCAAAGTGGCGCTGTGCGTTTCATTTTTGAACTCTGGAAGGCAATAAACGAAAAAACCGGCCTGTGTCAGGCCGGTTTCATTCACGCTCAAGCGTCGTTTACTTGATGCTGGTTTCTGCTTGCGGCGTGGCCTTGGCAGGCGCCGCGTTGTGGTCGATCAGCGTCGTCTTGTCGTTGGCAAAGGCATCGTAGGCGAAGTCATCCACGGTGAGCATTTCGAGCACTTCGGCCTCGAAGGTGCGCATGAACGTGGCGTCTTCCTCGTTGATCAGCCCTTTCTCCAGCGCGGCTTCCACACGTGCTTCCGGGTGGAGCGCCGTTTGCGGCAGCTCGCCCTTGGCATAGGCCTTGTTCACCGTACGGTAGATGGCCTCGGCGCGATCGTACTCTTGCAGAAGGGCATTGTAGCGGGCCAGCGGATTGCGCGCGGCGCCGTCATCCTTGTCCCAGGTGTTGCTCAGCAGCTTGCTGCGCAGGGCACTCTGGGTAGAGACGCGATGAGCGATGTCGCGGGCCAGGTCGTCATGGGGCTTGTTCCAGCGGCGGCCCGTCGGCATGACGACCGCTTTCAGCACCTTGCCCAGGGCGCGGTTGGGCAGGTTGTCGAAGATCTCGACAAACGCCTGTTCAGCGCGGTTGAGCAGGAACTGCAGGCTGTAGTGCAGCAGCGCTTCTTCGCCTTCTACCTTGTTGCCGGTGTGCCACTGCTTGAGCACCATGGACGCCAGATAGAGGTTGGAGAGAATGTCGCCCAGTCGTGCCGAGAGCATT
>NZ_LFGS01000001.1:11385-19353 GCF_002078135.1 Halomonas sp. BC1
AGGCGCGCGATGTCCTGCGCGTAGCCAACGGCCGGGCCGCTGAACGGTACGCTGGGCTTGCCGAGGCCGAGGCCCTGCGTGAAGGCGCGGGCCGCGTTGCCGAAAATCAGGCCCGCATGACCAAAGAACGCCTTGTCGAATGCTTTTGCGTCGTTGGCATCCTTGGCGGCCAGCTCCTCAAGCACGTAGGGGTGGCAGCGGATGGCGCCCTGACCAAAGATCATCAGGTTGCGGGTCATGATGTTGGCCCCTTCCACGGTGATCGCGACGGGGTTAGCGCTATAGCCGATGCCCAGGTAGTTGCGTGGGCCGAGGGTCACGGCCTTGCCGCCGTGAACGTCCATGGCATCGCTGAGCAGCACGCGCTGGAACTCGGTCAGCTGGCTTTTCAGAATGGCCGAGGGGACGGCGGGCTTTTCGCCGTGGTCGATCAGGTTGGCGGTCTGGTATACCGTGGCGGCAGAGATGTAGGCCAGCGAGGCCATGCGAGCCAGCGGCTCCTGTACGCCTTCCATTTCGGCAACCGGCACGTTGAACTGACGACGTACCCGTGTAAAGCCGCCGCTCCAGCCCAGCGCATAGCGGGCGGTACCAGTAGCGCCCGAAGGCAGCGTGATGCAGCGGCCAATCGACAGGCACTCCACCAGCATCCGCCAGCCCTGACCGATCATGTCCGGGCCGCCGATGATGGTGTCCAGCGGTACGAACACGTCCTTGCCCTTGATCGGGCCATTCATGAAGGGGCTGCCGATGGGGTGGTGGCGGCGGCCAATCTCCATGCCCTGCGTGTCACGCGGGATCAAGGCCAGCGTAATGCCACGGTCTTCTTCGTCGCCCAGCAGCTTTTCCGGGTCGAACAGGCGGAATGCCAAGCCCACTACAGTGGCAATCGGCGCCAGGGTGATCCAGCGTTTCTCGAAATTGAGGCGCACCCCGACCACTTCCTGGCCATCGATGACCTGCTTGCAGACCACGCCGGTATCCGGCAGCGAGGTGGCGTCGGAGCCTGCGCGGGGGCCGGTCAGGCCAAAACAGGGGATTTCACGGCCATCGGCCAGGCGCGGCAGGTAGTGATCCTTCTGTGCCTGGGTGCCGTACTTGAGCAGCAGCTCGCCGGGGCCCAGGGAGTTGGGGACACCGACGGTCACCATCAGCGTTTCGTTGGCGGAAAGCTTCTGCAGTACCATGGATTGCGCCTTGGCAGAGAAGCCCAGACCACCATACTCCTTCGGGATGATCATGCCGAAGAAGCCTTCCTTCTTCAGGTAATCCCACAGTTCCTGGGGCAGGTCGGCACGCTCCTTGGCGATGTCCCAGGCGTTGCACATGCCTGCCGCCTTGGCGCACTGCACATCCAGAAAGGCCTGCTCTTCTTCGCTCAGGCCGTCATCCTTGAAATCCAGCAGCGACTGCCACTGGGGCTTGCCGGAAAACAGCTCTCCATCCCAGGAGACGCTGCCCGCTTCCAGCGCGGTGCGCTCGGTGGCAGACACCTTGGGGGCCACTTTCTTGAAGGTGGCAAAGATGCGTGGGGTCAACCAGAGGCGACGCAGGGCGGGCAAGCCGGCCACGGCCACGGCCAAAGCGCCGATCAGCAGCAGGGTGCCCGTTACGGGGGCGCCCAGCACGATGCCGACCAGGCCCAGTACGCCCAGCAGGGCCAGGGCAGGAGGTGCGCCTGCCTCGCGGCGCATCACCACCAGCAGGCCAGCCACGGCCAGCACGATGAGTAGTAGGGTGAGCATGGGGTTCTCCATAGATGGATGGTCTTGAAGGTATTTAAACGTATGTTTGAATATTCGCAGAATCGCTTGGCACTGTGCAAGCGTTTCGGCCTTATACGTTCGCTCTATACCCTTCACTGTAGCTCAGTTGCGGCATAAAAAACGCCATGGCGAATACCATGGCGCGGGTTGCTGGATCAGCGTGTACAGGTTGGCTCAGGCCTGCGGGGCGGGCGTTCCTTTATCGACCGCTCCTTTGGCAGGTGCCCCATTGGCAATGTAGTAATCGACCTGGGCGCGGGGCAGGGGCTCGCGACCGCGAATGCGATCGGCGATCTTTTCGGCCAGCATGAGGGTGGGTGCATTCAGGTTACCGGTAGGAATCACCGGGAACAGTGAAGCATCCACGACTCGTAGCCCTTCCAGGCCGTGCACGCGGCCCTGGGCATCGGTGACGGCCATGGCGTCTTCGCCCATCCGGCAGCTACCGCAGGGGTGGTAGGCGGTTTCGGCGTGCTGCTTGACGAAGCTGTCCAGCTCGGCATCGCTTTGTACCTCGGGGCCGGGGGCAATTTCACGCCCACGGTAGGCGTCGAAGGCGGGCTGGGCGATGATGTCGCGGGTCAGGCGTATGGCATCACGGAACTCCTGCCAGTCCTTCTCCTTGGCCATGTAGTTGAACAGGATGCTGGGCGCGGCGTGGGGGTCTTTGGAAGTCAGCCGGATGCGGCCACGGCTCTCGGAGCGCATGGAACCGACGTGGGCCTGGAAGCCGTGGGCCTCTACCGCGCTTTTGCCGTTGTAGCTGATGGCGATGGGCAGGAAATGGTATTGCAGGTTGGGCCACTCCTCCCCGTCGTTGGAGCGGATGAACCCGCAGGATTCGAACTGGTTGCTGGCCCCAATGCCGGTTCCCTTGAACAGCCACTCGGCACCAATCTTCGGCTGGTTGTACCATTTCAGCGCCGGGTAGAGGGAGATGGGCTCCTTGCACTCGTACTGAATGTACATCTCCAGATGATCCTGGAGGTTTTCGCCGACGCCGGGCAGTTCATGTACCACGGGGATGCCCAGCTCTTTCAGCCACTCCGGGTTGCCCACCCCTGAACGCTGCAGAATCTGCGGCGAGGCAATGGCACCGCCACACAGCAGCACTTCACGACGTGCTCGGGCCTGCGTTGGTTGGCCCTTCCGTTCGTAGCGGACGCCCACGGCACGCTTGCCCTCGAACTCGATCACGTCCGTGACGGCATGGGTTTCGATGGTCAGGTTGCTACGCTGTTTGGCGGTATCCAGGTAGCCACGGGCCGTGGACGCGCGCCGCCCCTTGGGCGTGACGAAGCGGTCCATGGGGCCAAACCCTTCCTGCTGATAGCCGTTGACGTCTTCGGTTTCCGGGTAGCCCGCTTGCTTGGCCGCTTCGATGAAGGTTCGGTACAGCGGGTTGTTATCCGCCTTGGGCGTGGTGATGCTTACCGGGCCACCGCTGCCATGATACTCATTGGCACCGATGTCACGGTTTTCGCACTTCTTGAAGTAGGGCAGGCAGCTCAGGTAATCCCACTCTTCGAGCCCGGGCTGCTTGGCCCAGTGGTCGTAATCGAGGGCATTGCCGCGAATGTAGCACATGCCGTTGATCAAGGAAGACCCGCCCAGCCCCTTGCCTCGTCCGCACTCCATGCGGCGGTTGTCCATATGCGGTTCGGGGTCGGTTTCGAACGCCCAGTTGTAGCGTTTACCCTGTAGTGGAAACGCCAGTGCGGCGGGCATCTGGGTGCGAAAATCGAAGCGGTAGTCCGGGCCGCCTGCTTCCAGCAGCAGCACGCTGACATCGCTGTCTTCGGTCAGGCGCGTGGCCAGCACGTTGCCTGCTGAGCCAGCGCCAATGACGATATAATCAAATTCACGTACTTGCGACATTCGTTTACCTTGGCAAAGACGACATGAAGAGCATCAAACGGTGGCGGTGGGCGCCTTAAAACACCGATTCAAACGGGCCCATCTCGATCTGTACGGACTTGGTCTGGGTGTAGTGATTGAGCGTCTCGACGCCGTTCTCGCGACCAATGCCCGACTCCTTGTAACCGCCTACCGGCATCTCCGACGGCGACTCACCCCAGGTGTTGATCCAGCAGATGCCGGCTTCCAGCTGGTGAATCACTCGGTGGGCGCGGTTGAGGCTCTCGGTGAACACCCCGGCCGCCAGCCCGTACAGGGTGTCGTTGGCGCGGCGAATCATTTCGTCTTCATCATCGAAGGCAAGCACCGACATGACCGGGCCGAAAATCTCCTCTTTCACGATCCGCATGTCGTCGGTGCAGTCGGTGAACACCGTGGGGGCCGCCCATGCGCCGTTGGCCCATGGGCCGCTATTCCACTGTTCGCCACCGGCCAGTACGCGGGCTCCTTGCTCTTTGCCCAGGGCGATGTAGGAGAGCACTTTCTCCTGATGCTCGAAGCTGACCAGCGGGCCAAAATTGATGCTGGGGTCCATGGGGTCACCGGCCTTGATGCGCGCCACGCGCTCGACCAGCTTGGCTTCGAAGGCTTCCTTGACGCTGCGCTCGACGAAGACACGTGTGCCGTTGGTGCAGATTTGGCCACTCGAATAGAAGTTGGCCATCATGGCGGCATCGGCGGCGCGGTCCAGGTCGGCATCGGCAAACACGATCAGCGGCGATTTGCCGCCCAGCTCCATGGTCACGTCCTTGAGCGTGGAGCCACCGGCAGCGGCCATGACTTTCTTGCCGGTGCCCACTTCGCCAGTGAAGGATACCTTGGCAATGCCGGGGTGCTCGGTGAGCATGGCGCCGACTTTTCCGTCGCCTTGAACGACGTTGAAGACGCCATCTGGCAGGCCTGCCTCGGTGAAGATTTCGGCGAGTTTCATCACCGTCAGCGGCGTGACCTCGCTGGGCTTGAAGACCACGGCGTTACCCGCCGCCAGCGCAGGCGCGGCTTTCCAGCAGGCAATCTGAATGGGGTAGTTCCAGGCGCCGATGGCACCGATCACACCCAGCGGTTCCCGGCGGGTATAAACGAACGAGCTTTCGCGCAGCGGTATCTGGCTGCCCTCGATGGCGGGGGCCAAGCCTGCGTAATACTCCAGTGCATCGGCGCCGGTGACGATATCGACGTTGGCAGTTTCGCTGATGGGCTTGCCGGTGTTGCGGGTTTCCAGCTCGGCAAGCTCGTCGTTACGTTCGCGTAGCAGTGCCACCGCGCGCAGCATAATGCGTGAGCGTTCCATGCCGGTCATGGCCGCCCAGACCCGCTGGCCTTGCTGCGCGGTGCGCACGGCCTCGTCGAGATCGCCCTGGCTTGCCTGGCCAACGGTGGCGAGCAGCGAGCCATCGTAGGGGTTGGTGACGGTGAAGGTGTCACCTGACGTCGCCGCGACCGTGCGGCCATTGATATATAGAGGAAGTACGTCCTGATGGGCCATGGGGGTCTCCTTAATATGATGCGTCAGCGGTGGAGTGCTTCAGGCAGCCGTGGTGGGCCAGCAGTTGATCCAGATAGGCGTGGGCCAGTTGCCGTGCTTCCTGCGCATCCAGCCCTTCCGGCGCCAGGGCGCCGCGTAGCCAAAGACCATCGATCATGGCAGCCAGCCCGCGCGCGGCGTTGCGCGCATCGCGATGCGGCATGACGCGCCGGAACTGATGACACAGGTTGGCATATAGCCGACGGTCGTTGACGTGCTGTAGACGTTGCAGCACGGGCTTGTGCATGCTGCTGGCCCAAAAAGCGAGCCAGGTCTTGGCGGCAGGGCCGGTCACCTGGGAGCGGTCGAAGTTTCCTTCGATGATGGCGCCAATATGAGCGCGGGGCGAGTCGTCGTCCAGCGCCTGGCGGCGCGCCGCAACGGCATCGGTCAGGTCGGTCAGCATCTGGCGCATGGTGGCTTCGAGCAGGCCATCCTTGCCGCCGAAATAGTGGCTGATGATGCCTGCCGAGACTCCGGCATGCCGTGCAATGCGCATGACCGTCGCTTCCGCCAGGCCCACTTCGTCGATGGCGGCCATGGTGGCCTTGATCAACTGCTGACGACGTATTGGTTCCATTCCCACCTTAGGCACGGCGATCTCCTGAACACTCTTCGAGGATGATGAAAATTATCATGGCACTTTTTTATTGAACGTTCAATCAATAAAAGGCAATTGACGGTACTTGCGGGCTGTCTTGTTCATTGGGAAATGAAATACCTGCGGCGAGTGACTTGCCTTTTGCCAACGAGATTGGCATACTCTGCACCCGCTGATGTCGGAAAGGCTACGTAGCTCAGCTGGTTAGAGCACATCACTCATAATGATGGGGTCCCCTGTTCAAATCAGGGCGTAGCCACCGGTCAGCCAGGTACGCTTCTCTTGTGTGCCGTCATGGTGGCCCCTTAGGTCCTCCCGCAACGCTAAACTGCGAACCCCGCCAGGCCCGGAAGGGAGCAACGGTAGTGGTGGCTGCGTGTGCCGGGATGTGGCTTTTGGGGCCGCCTCCATTTCTGGTCTACTATTATTTCCAGCTATTGCCGCTGAGCATGTCGAATACTACTTGCAAGTTGGCTCTATATTCCCCTCAAGCGCCCCTTTGACTCACTGATTCCTGGCGATCATGCATCAATACGATGATGCTGTTTATTGAGCTGCGCCCTAATAGGAATAGGACGCTACACGAACGGTATAGGTGAATACTCAGTGACTGGTTCTTTCAGCTACAATTCTGACTTGATCGGCGGTGGGCTGATGGTGCGCGAGAGCCGCGCCGTTGCCGATTTGCTGCTGTCTGATGCCGATGAAGAGCAGTGGCATCAAGCAATCATCGTTGATAACCGCCTTCAGAAGAACCGTCCCGCCACTGCCAGGCGTACAGGGCAGGCGATTCGCAAGCGTCTGGAGAAGCTGGAGCCACCGTTTTGGCAAGCGCTGCGCGATGGCGACGATCAGCTCGCCAGGCAGGTGTCTTTCTGTGCGGCCATGGCACGTAATCTGCTGCTCGTTGAATTCCTCGAAAGTGTCGTCGCTGATGCATTTTTAACGCAGGCGGAAACACTTCAGGCCTACCAATGGGCTGACTTTGTAGCCGAGCGTACTCATCGCGATAAAGCAATCGCAGGGTGGGCGGAGAGCTCCAGGCGTAAAATGGGTCAGGTGGTATATCGTATGCTGACGGAAGTTGGCGTATTGGAATCCAGCCGATCGCGCAAATTACAGCCACTGTTGCTTCGGCCAGAGATAAAAATCCTGCTTGAGACCTACCAGCACATTCGCTTAAACGCATGTTGTCGCTTGCTGAGATAGGTACTCATATCACAGGTCTGCTTGTCAAAAAGCCGTGGCTTCGTCAAAACGCGGCTAAGTAGATCTTGCAAGCTGTGTCGCTGGCGGCATAGTCTTGCTTAATCAGCCGTTTGGATTAGACAACCTCTCGCATCACACATGCCTGACACAGGGACGCATCCGCATGTCACAGAGCGCTCATTACCCAGACCTTGGTGGTTTCAAATACCCCGAGGATGACCTTCTTCGGGCACGGTTGAACCAGGTGGCTGAAAAAATCTCTCAGCCCGACTTTCTAGCAGGTCAGGGTTTGGGTAATGAAATTGGCTTCTGGATTTTTGATTACGCGCCCGAACATGAGCTGCAGGTGCGTGCCTATCTGAATTTCCTCCCCTCGTTAATGGCACGGCAGCACCCTGATATCAAAATGGCACAGGTCAACCTGCTGGAAGTCCTAAAGGATTACCTGGCCGAGCGCGGCTTCCTGGATAAAGCCATTGCCATGCAAAAAAGCAAAGGCGATGCAGCACTGCTCAAGGCGCTGCGTGGGCCACTGCACATGGGTAAGTTTGCTCCCTATCTGCTCCGACACTCCTTGTCGCATGACCCCGATATCGTACTGCTTTCCGGTGTGGGTAGCCTATGGCCCATGGTGCGTGCGCACAGCTTGCTAAATGCGCTACACGGGCCACTCGGTCATAAGCCGTTGGTGCTGTTCTATCCAGGCCGTTACGATGGGCAGACGATGTCGCTGTTCAAGCGAATGGAAAGCAACAACTACTACCGTGCGTTTGCGCTTGTGCCCTAGCGCAACGGGTGGCGGAATTCGGTGTGTTGTATTCGCTCGCTGAGGAGTGGCCTTCAAAACTCCGAGATCTCTTGGCTTGAAACATCCAAGGTTGAAACATTTACAGGACTGATATGCACATTCAAGAGCTCTTCCTCAAACCGCTTAGCCGGTCAATCAACGG
>NZ_LFGS01000001.1:19373-30979 GCF_002078135.1 Halomonas sp. BC1
CGTGGTCAAGGCCGACCAGCGTGACCAGGAAACCATCTACCAGGAGCTGGATGAGTATGTCGTCACCAATGAGTTAGAAAAGCACTTTCGTGCTTTTTTTGAGTCCTACACCACCCCCTTGAATGACCCGTCCATCGCCAACCGCGTGGGCGTTTGGGTGAGTGGCTTCTTCGGGTCGGGTAAATCACACTTTTTGAAAACGCTTTCTTACCTGCTCGCTAACACGGAAGCGTTTGATGCCAACGGCCAGGCCAAACGGGCCGCTGATTTTTTTGACGAGCAGAAGCTGGTAGACAGCTCTATCCGGGCTGATATTGCTAAAGCTGTCCGTGAACCGGCCCACGTGGTGCTGTTCAATATCGACAGCAAGGCCAGCTCGAACGACGATGGCAACCCCATCCTGAACGTCTTCCTGCGTGTGTTTAACGAGCACCAGGGCTTTAGCTCTGATTACCCGCACATTGCCCACATGGAGCGCCACCTGGAAAAGCGAGGCGTGTATGAGCGTTTCAAGCAGGCCTTTAACGAGGCCAGTGGCGTGGTGTGGGAAGACGAGCGAGACGGCTATCAGTTTTATCAGGATGATATCGAGCAAGCGATTGGCGCAGCGCTCGATCTCTCTCCTGAAGCGGCGCATAAATGGTTTGAGGAATCTGAAACCAACTTCAGCGTCTCGGTAGAGAACTTCTGCCATTGGGTAAAAGAGTTTTTGGAGTCGCAGTCAGCCACCCAGCGCATGGTGTTCATGGTGGATGAAGTTGGCCAGTTCATTGGCAGCGACACGCGTTTGATGCTGACCCTGCAAACGCTCACCGAAAACCTGGGCACGATTTGCGGTGGGCGTGCCTGGATTGTGGTCACCTCCCAAGCCGATATGGACGCCGTGCTAGGCGAAATGACCGCCTCAAAAGCCAACGATTTTTCCAAAATCGCCGGACGTTTCAAAACCCGCTTATCGCTCTCAAGCTCCAACTCCGACGAAGTGATCCGCAAGCGCCTGCTGGTGAAAAACGACCCGGCATGTGCGGAGCTGGAAGGTGTGTTTGAGGCCAAAGGCTCCATTCTGCGTAACCAGCTGACCTTTGACCGCTCCGGCCCCACGCTGAAAAATATCGAAGGCGTCGAGAGCTTTATCGCCAACTACCCCTTTGTGCCGTACCACTTCCAGTTGGTGCAAAAAGTCTTTGAAGAGATCCGCAAGGTAGGGGCAACGGGTGCTCACTTGGCCTACGGCGAGCGCTCCATGCTCGATGCGTTTCACATGGCTGCCAAAGCCGTGCAAGAGAAGACGATTGGCGCGCTGGTACCGATGCACTGCTTCTACACGGCGATAGAAGGGTTCCTCGATACGGCGGTGAAGCGCACCATCGATCAGGCCAGCGAGAACCCCGTATTAGAAGCGTTTGATGTCGAAACCCTACGCACGCTGTTTATGATCCGCTATGTGGACTTGGTGAAGGGCACGGTCAATAACCTGGTAACGCTCTCACTGACTCAAATCGACGATGACCGCATAGCCATTCGTGAGCAGCTGGAAGCGACCCTGGCACGGCTGGAAAAAGAGAGCCTGATTACCCGTAACGGCGATGAATACCAGTTTCTCACCAACGAGGAGCGGGACATCACCCGCAAGATCAAAGCCACAGAAGTCACCAGTAGCGACGAGAACAAAGAGCTTTCCAGCCTGATCTTCAAGGACCTGCTGCGCGACCGCGCCAAGTACCGCTATCCGGTCAACAAAACCGACTACAGCATAGGACGTTACCTGGATGGCCACACCCTGGATGGCCGCTACCAGAGCCAGCTAAGGGTAGAGGTGGTCTCACCGCTGGATGTGGAGTACGTACAGCTAAGCGAAGCAGGCTGCATTCACAAAAGCGGCGATAACGGTGGGCAGGTGCTGATTAAGCTGCCCGACGATAAGCGCTTTACCGATGAACTGCGCACCCTGCTCAAAACCGATAAGTTTATCCGCCTGAACCTATCGGCCAACGACCACAGCGTAGAGCGCATTCTGGCCGACCGTGGCCGGGAAAACCAGGAGCGCAAAAAGCGCCTGCGGGTGCGTTTGGAAGAGATGCTGCTGGATGCCGATGTGTACGCGCTCGGGCAAAAGCTCGATCTCAACCGCAACCAGTTGAATACCCGCTTGGATGAGGCCTGCCGCTATCTGCTGGAAAACACCTACAACAAGCTGAGCCAGCTCACGGCGCTTAGCCCGGAGCCGATGCGAGAGCTGCAGGCCGTATTAACCGCCGATGACCTGGGCACCCAGAACCTCAACCTGGATGGTGAAGAGGGCAACGCTCAAGCGGTGAAAGAGGTAGAGCAGTATATCTCGCTGCATGGCGGCGAGCCGGTGCCACTGAACCCGCTGATTGAGCGCTTCAGCAACCGACCTTTCGGCTGGCCAGAAGGTGAAACGCTGCTGATTCTGGGTCGCCTGCATGCCGCTGGGCGCTTAACCTTCCACACCGCTGGCCCCGCGCTCAGCGGTAAAGAAGCCTTTGAGCTACTCAATAACGCCCGCCGCCGCAGTGAAGTCCGCCTCCAGAAAAAGCGCCAAACCGAAGATGCGGTGCTCAACAAAGCCCGTAACCTCACCAAAGAGCTGTTTGGCCAGCTAGGCCCCACCAGTGAAAAAGAGCTGTTTACCTATTACGTAGACCGCTTATCCCACTGGCGGCGGGAGCTAGAAGCGTATAAAAGCAAAACCGACGTGGGCAACTTCCCCGGTCGCAATGCCATTGACAACTCACTGCGGGAAGTGGAGCGTCTGCTGCGCCTGGACGACAGCTTCGACTTCTTCAAAACCGTCGCCAGCCAGCAAGACACGCTGCTCGATGTTGAAGAAGACTACCGTGATCTCAACGATTTCTTTACCAAGCAGCTCACCACCTGGCAGCAGCTAGAACAAGCGCTCAATCGGTTTGCGGTGAACCGCCTGGAGCTTGAGAAAAACACCCAGGCCCAGCAAGCGCTGGCCGAGTGTGAGCGTATTTACCGCGCCGAAGCGCCTTACGCCATGCTGAACCAGGTGGATGGCTTGGTACGCACGCTGGATGAGATTAACAGCGGCCTGGTGGAGGAAAAACGCCAGCACGCCATTGCCCGTATCGATACGCGCATTGCCAAGGTGAGCGCTGAAATTGCCAAAAGCGGCATTGGCACCGCCGAGCTCAGCAACCGCTTGCTGCACCCGCTGCAGCAGCTTAAAGCCTCGGTCAACCACTCGGTCAGCGTCGCGCAGATCTACCAGCTGCAAACTGAAGCCGCTGTCGAGTTAGAAGAAGAAAGTTTGGATGCGCTTCACCACGCCCAGGCTGAAGCGGCCAAGCGGCAGCCGCCTACGCTTGCGGGTAACACCACAACACCGGCACCAACATCAGAGAACCCCAAGCCAGTCCCACAAACGGCATCACGTGATAAAACGTACGACCCGCACACCGAAACAGCACCAGCGGCGGTAAATGCCCCCAAACCCGTGGCAAGAGTGCGTGTAAGCGACGTACTCAGCCGCGTGCATAGCGGGGTGTACCTGGAAAGCCAAGCGGAAGTCGATGCGTTTATGGATGAGCTGAGAAAAGAACTGGAAGGGTCACTTTCAGCAGGTAAACGGGTACAGGTGCGTTAGTGTTCAAACGATTTTTGTTGACACGACCAGTGTGCCTGTTCACTGCTGTCCCGCGTCCTAGGACGCGGGACAGCGAAGCGGAAAGAAACATGAAAAGTCAACGAGACACCTATGACCACCGCGACCATTGAACAGCGCCTAAGCGAGCCAGAAGGCAAGCAGCTTGAGTTCAAGCGCGACTTATCATCGCCCAAGCCGCTGATGAAAACCCTGGTCGCCTTTGCCAATACGGCCGGTGGCCAGTTGATCATTGGTGTTGACGATGATGGCACTGTGCTAGGCGTGGATGATCCGCTGGATATGGAAGAGCGCCTTACCAGCATGATCGCGGATGCCATTCACCCCCGGCTACTGCCCAATATTGAACTGGTGAGCGTGGGCGAACATACCCTGGTGTGTATTGAGGTGTTTTTGAGCAGCGCACGCCCACACTTTTTCAAAGCGCTTGGCGAAGAAAGCGGTGTGCTGGTGCGGCTTGGTTCCAGCAATCGGCAGGCGGGGTTGGCCCTCATCCAGGAAATGCAGCGCCAAGCGAGCGGAACCACCTTTGATGTTCAGCCCATGCCTGAGCTGAGCCGTGACGACCTTGACCAAAACGCCATACAGCAAGCCTTTCGCAGCGAACAACTGCTTGATGACAATAAGCTTCGCACGTTACGGCTACTTGTCTCGTATCAAGGTCGCCTGGTACCCAGCGTGGGCGGAATTTTGCTGTTTGGCCGCGAGCGCCAATGGCACTTTGAAGATGCCTGGATTCAGTGTGGGCGCTTTCGCGGCACCGATAAGGTCGAGATTTTCGACCAGACAGATATTCACGCGCCGTTACCCCAAGCGGTTGATGACATCGAGCTGTTTCTTAAAAAACATGCCTTCAAGCAGGCAGAGTTTGGCGCCATGCGTCGCCGCGATGTGTGGAGTATCCCGCTGACCATCCTGCGTGAAGCGATTATTAATGCCTTGGTACACAGCGACTACTCCCAACGGGGCAGCCCTATACGCATTGCGTTTTTTGATGACCGTATCGAGATTGAAAGCCCAGGACTACTGATGCCCGGCATGACCATTGAAGACATGAAACGCGGCGTCTCCATGATTCGCAACCCAGTGATTGCCCGCGTGTTTCGTGAGCTTGGGCTGATAGAGCAGTGGGGCAGCGGTGTGAAGCGTATTTTCTCGGAAGCCCACGCCCAAGGGCTACCAGAACCGCATATTGAAGAAATTGCCAACCGCGTGCGTTTGAGTATTCGGCTGGCAACGCCGGTTTCTATTCAGCAGTCAGCTTCAGTGACCCAGGCTGAGTCAGTGCAGTCAGAGTCACGGCTAGAGTCACGGCTAGAGTCACGGCTAGAGTCACGGCTAGAGTCAGCGCTGGCAGCCAGAGTGCTGTTGATACTGCAGCAGGAGCCGCTGGGTAAAGCTGCCATAGCGCGTGAGCTGGGTCACAAGGGCGTTTCCGGTGAGCTCAATAAACAAGTAGGCAATTTACGCCAGCAGCAGCTGATTGAAATGACGCTGCCCGAAAAGCCCAATAGCCGCCTTCAACAATACCGCCTAACCCCTCAAGGCCAGCGCTTTTTGCAAGACACTTTCAAGGATCTAACATGAACACCGCCAACATCAAAAAATACGCCCCCAAAGCCCGCGCCCGCTTTATCGACACCATGACGCGCCAGGCGGCCCGGGTGGGTATTAGCCCGGATGGCAACGGTGGCGCTGTGATTGCCCCCCTGGAGCTAAAGGGCGATGTGTTGGTGATGACCGCCCAGGATGGCCAAACCCACACCGTGCCCGCCCACCTAAAGCGCGCACGGGAAGCGCTGGCCGCGTGGGTGCAGCGCGATAGCTTTACCCAAGCGATAGAGCAGGCCGCCTATAGCTGGTTCAATCGCCTGTGCGCCATTCGCTATATGGAGATTCACGGCTACCTGGACCACGGCCGCCGTGTGCTAAGTGGGGCAGGGGGCGAAGCCGGGCAGTTCCAGATTCTGGAGGAATGCTTAGAGGTGGACTTGCCGGCCCTTGATAAGAGCCTGGACACCGCCCGCGTGCGCGAACTTAAGCTCGACGGCACCCAGGATGAAACCCTCTACCGCGAGCTGCTGCTGGCCCAGTGCCACGCCCTGCACGACGCCATGCCGTTCCTGTTCGAGCCGCTGGACGACGCTAGCGAACTGCTGCTGCCCAACAACCTGACCAAAACCGATTCGCTGATCCGCGAGCTGGTGGAAGCGATTCCCGAAGACGACTGGCAGGACGTAGAAGTGATTGGCTGGCTCTATCAGTTCTACATCAGCGAGAAAAAAGACCAGGTGATCGGTAAGGTGGTGAAAAGCGAAGACATCCCCGCCGCCACCCAGCTGTTCACCCCCAACTGGATCGTGCAATACCTGGTGCAGAACTCGGTAGGCCGCCAGTGGCTGCAAACCTACCCTGGCTCCGTTCTCAAGGGCCAGATGCCGTACTACATCGAGCCCGCCGTGCAGGAGCCTGAGGTGCAGGCCCAGCTGGACGCCATCACCCCGGCCAGCCTCGACCCTGAAAGCATCAAGGTACTCGACCCCGCTTGCGGCTCCGGCCATATTCTGGTGGAAGCCTATAACGTGCTGAAGGCGATCTACGAAGAGCGTGGCTACCGCACCCGCGACATCCCCAAGCTGATTCTGGAAAACAACCTGTTCGGGCTGGATATCGACGACCGCGCCGCCCAGCTGGCGGGTTTTGCGCTGTTGATGAAGGCACGTGAAGACGACCGCCGCATTCTCACCCGCCTGGTTGATAACAAGGTGCGCCTGAACGTGCTGGCCATGCAAAGCAGCCAACACCTGGATGCCTACACCCTATGGCGCGACCTGAACCTGACCGGCGACTGGCACCAGGGCCAATCCCAAAGCCTATTTGATAGCGAACAGCAGGAGCTTGCCAACAACGACGCCACTTACAAGCTGATTGCTGATTTAATCGAGCGCTTCCAAGATGCCAAAACCTTCGGCTCGTTGATTGAAGTGCCCAATGAATGGGAAGCGCCGCTGAAAGCACTGCTGGAAGAGCTGAGCGAACTCACCAACAGTGGCGACACCCTGCAGAAAACCGCTGCCCAGCGGTTAAGGCCGATTGTGCAGCAGGCCTGGGTATTGGCGCAGCGCTATGATGCGGTGATTGCCAACCCTCCATACATGGGCGGCAAATATCAAAATAAAATAATAAAAACATATTCATCGAAAGCTTATCCTGATGCTAAAAATGACATTTACGCACTTTTTATAAAAATAATGTCAAATATGGCTAAAAGGTTTGCAAATTTCTCTTTTCTATCACCCTATGTATGGCTCTATCTTTCTGGCTATGAGGAACTAAGAAAAAACTTTCTGTCTAAAAACTCAATTAATTCATTAATACAGCTTGAGTATAATGCTTTTGAGGCAGCATGTGTTCCTGTTGCAGCAGTAAGCGCCTACAACCACCATATCCCTGGGGTTTATGGAAGTTATATCGATCTTTCAGAATTCAAGGGGAGTAGAAATCAAGCGCCTAAAGTAATTTATTCCATAAAGAACAAAAATTCAGCATGGTTTTATAACATATGTCAGACAAGCTTTATCGAGTTGCCCGGCAATGTAATTGCCTTCTCTTTAGGGGAAAGGCTTATCAATAACTATTTGAAACACCACCTAGTTAAGGATTGCTTTTCTTTGAAGCAAGGACTTATTACAGGGGATAATAGTAGATTTGTTAGGTTTTGGTTTGAAGTTGACATTTCTAAATTTTCTGAGTTTATAAAAGACTCACCAAAATGGTTCCCATATCAAAAAGGCGGAGCTCTAAGGAAATGGTATGGTAACAATGAACTGGTTGTAAATTGGCATGATAAGGGAGAGGAAATACGAAATTTTAAGGATGAAGGTGGGAAGCTTCGTTCGCGGCCACAAAATATATCTTATTTTTTCAAACCTGGTGGCACGTGGACAAGTTTGACAATATCAGATTTCTCAATGCGCTATGTGCCAGAAGGTCATATTTTTGCAGATAAAGGACCAATGATTTTTAGCAAAGATGTAAATTACTTACAATATGTAATTGGGTATTATAATAGTGTAGTGGCAACAAGATATTTGAAAGTATTATCACCCACACTTGATTATTCGGTTGGGGCTGTAGGGGGAATACCTTTTGTAGATAATCTAAATCATGCCATACTAGAAAAGATAAACTGCTGCATAACCATAAGCAAAGTTGACTGGGACTCCAAAGAATTGTCATATGATTTTGAGTGCAATCCGTTATTGATGTACCACGGTTATGAAATAAAGAATAACTACAAAGAGCTTTGCGATAATTGGCGTAAAAATGTATCTTCAATGGTAGACCTAGAAAAAGAAAACAACAGTTTCTTTCTTGAGGCGTGCGGGCTACAAGGCGAACTGGATCCTGATATTCCACTGGATGAAGTTACTTTGTCTTGCAATCCTCATTACCGATATAGCGGCAACCGTACCGAGGACGAGTTGGAAGCCCTTCTCCAGTGCGATACTATTAAGGAATTAGTATCCTACGCCATCGGTTGCATGATGGGTCGCTACTCGCTGGACAAGCCCGGCCTGATTCTCGCCAGCCAGGGCGAAACCGTCCGCGACTACCTCGCCCAGATCCCCAAACCCAGCTTCGCCCCGGATGACAACGCCATCATCCCGCTCACCGATCAGGAATGGTTCCCCGACGACGCCACCAACCGCCTCCGCGATTTTGTGCGTACCGTCTGGGGTGAAGAGCACCTGCAGGAAAATCTCGACTTCGTCGCCGAAAGCCTCTGCCTGCACGCCATTAAACCCAAGAAAGGCGAGGCCGCGCTGGACACCATTCGCCGCTATCTCAGCACCCAGTTCTTCAAAGACCACCTGCGCACCTACAAAAAACGCCCCATCTATTGGCTGTTCTCCTCCGGCAAGCAGAAAGCCTTCGAGTGCCTGGTCTACCTGCACCGCTACACCGAAAGCACCCTGGCCGAGATGCGCACCGACTACGTCATTCCGCTCACCACCAAGCTCGCCAGCTACGTGGAAAAGCTAGAGCAAGACAAAGACGCCAGCACCTCCGCCGCCGAAGCGAAGAGCATCGAAAAAGAATTGAGCAAGCTTTACAAACAGCAAGCCGAGCTCAACACCTTCGACGAAAAACTCCGCCACTACGCCGACCAGCGTATCTCGCTGGATCTGGATGACGGGGTGAAGGTGAACTATGGGAAATTTGGGGATTTGTTGGCTGAGGTGAAGCAAGTGGTGGGGAAGTGATTTATGGAGCTTAAAAATATCGAAGAGCTGATTGATAACGAGGGTGAAATCACCATCGGTAGAATTGGGCCGGTGCGCTGCGGTGCTTCTGCAAGCGATGAAGCTAATTGCCTTGCGATGTTAGCTAGGCGACCTGGCGAGTCGTTTGAGGCGTTGCTTATACGCCTGGATTCCGCGATTGAGGATGCTATTGAGCATGATATCTTCGCAGATGAAATCAATCCATAAAGTGCAATGTATGGAGCTTTGATGACGACTCCCATCGGCCGCTGGCGTATCACCTGGATGGAAACGTGGGATCAGGACTTTGTCGATTTGATTGAGCCGGGCCATTTCCGGTTTGATGATAATGGACTCGGCTATTTTATCTTCGGTGCTGTTGAAGGCCAGCTTGACTACCGCCTTTCAGAAGGCGGCAAGCGTATCGATTTCAGTTGGTCGGGCAATGATGAGGGCGATGAGAAATCTGGCCGTGGCTGGTTTAAGCTCTCATCCTCGCGTACCGCCAAAGGGTGCTTTTTCATTCACTGTGGGGATGAGTCAGCGGTGGAAATGGAGCTTCAAACTTAATGGGCGACAGCAGCGCAAATTGTATAGGGGTGACATCCGCATGATTCATCACATACGTATCGACAATTTCAAATCGTTGGTTGATTTTGAAATAGGCTTGTCGCGTTTTACCTGCTTGGTGGGGCTTAACGGTGCGGGAAAATCAACCGTGCTTCAGGCGTTGGACTTCATTTCGCAGCAAATGCGCGGTGATATTGATGGCTGGTTAGAACAGCGCCAATGGGAGCCGCGAGACCTGGGTTCGAAGCTGACGGCTAAGCAAAATGTCGATATTTCGGTTCAGGTTGAGACGGAAAAGCACGGTTTAATTGAGTGGTCAGCCAGCTTTAATCGACAGTCGTTGCGCTGCACAACGGAAGAGGCTTTCTGTGATGGTGTGCGGCTCTTGAAAGTAGAAGATGCTGAGTTCTGGATAGACCGCAGCGTGAAGCAGGGCAGTCTACGTGATGTAAGAAGCGAAATTATGTTCGAGTACCAAGGCTCGATTCTCTCGCAGCTAAAACGTAAACAGATAGGTGAGCCGCTGCAGGCGCTTAAAGAAGTACTAGCCAATATTCGCTCGCTGGATTTACTTTCGCCAGAGCACCTTCGCCAACGCACACGAGATTCAGCAGGGCATTTAGGCTTGGGCGGACAAAAGCTTTCTGCGTATCTGCATGAGCAGGGTAGTGAGGTTCGTCAGCGGCTGTTGGAGAAACTGCAACATGCCTACCCTCAGCTGGCCAGTATTGATACCCGCTCGTTGCGCTCTGGTTGGAAGCATCTGGATATTGCCGAGCAGTTTAGCGGCAAGGTACTGAGCACGCCTGCGCGCCATGTTAATGATGGTTTGCTACGCCTACTGGCGGTGCTTTCACAGCTGGCGTCCGATGAGCATTTTTTGTTATTCGATGAAATTGAAAACGGCATCAACCCAGAACTTGTCGAGTTTCTGGTGGATACGCTGGTCGAGAGCGAACACCAAGTGATGGTGACCACGCACAGCCCTGTCATTCTTAACTACTTGGAAGACGACGTTGCCAAGCAAGGCGTTATTTATCTGTATAAAAATGCCAAAGGGGCCACCCAGTCAATACGTCTGTTTGAAATACCTTCACTGGCAGAGAAACTGCAGTTTATGGGGCCGGGTGAGGCATTCATTGATACTCAGCTAACGGAGTTAGCCACTGAAATTCAATCGCTTAGCGCTAAGGAGGGCAAGGATGTATCTGCTGCTAAGCGGTGAAGGCCCCAGTGATATAGGCGTGTGCTACCCAGCGGCAGAAGCCTGTCGCGTGGAAGCTTTTAAACCGGGGCCAATGGCATGGCTGGTGGATCAGTGGGTAGAACGGGTGCAGGGCTATGAGTTCTCTCACCTTCAGGCCGGACTTGTGAACTTTGTAAGTAAGCAGCACCTGGTTGCGACAAGGCCATCCGCCGTTAAGAAGCCTAGCCGTTTGCCGGGTAAAAAGCGCGCTAAAGAAACGAGTTATTACTTTAATAATGCACGTGCATTAGCGCAGTGTGCAAAAGGAGTTAAGCTCAGTTCTTGTGTATGGAGGGCAGTAGAGAGGGTGGCGTATCCTGTTGATTGATCTCGCCAGATCACAACCAACATAGGACGGATACGCCATGAGCAATTCTACTCTCCAAGCCGTGACGCAGCCAGACACCGGCGCTACTGATCCGTTGCATGAGCTGCTGCGCAAAGGGGCCCGAGACCTGATCGCCAAGGCCGTGGAGGCGGAGTTGAGCACGTTTCTGGAGCAATATGCCGACAAGACGCTGGAAGACGGCCGCCGTGTCGTCGTCCGCAACGGCTACCTGCCGGAGCGCACCGTGCAAACCGGTATCGGCGACGTCGAGATCAAGGTGCCCCGCGTCCGTGACCGCAGTGGCGACGGGGTGACCTTCAGCAGCGCGCTGTTGCCGCCCTACCTGAAGCGGGCCCGCAGCATCGAGGAGCTGATCCCCTGGCTCTACCTGAAGGGAGTCTCTACCGGCGACTACCAGGAGGCCCTGTCGGCCCTGCTGGGTGATCAGGCCAAGGGACTCTCGGCCAACACCGTGTCGCGTCTCAAGAAGCAGTGGGAGGACGAGCATACCGACTGGCAGAAGCGCGACCTGGCAGACCAGCG
>NZ_LFGS01000002.1:0-69082 GCF_002078135.1 Halomonas sp. BC1
CGTGTTCGGGGCTTTTTGCGTTTGGCACTTGCGCAAAACCTTCATGGCTCAGGCTGTGGGGGGGGTATGCGTTGATAGGCTGCCTTGGGGAGCCGTTGTTGCTTCGCTGCGATGTTATCATGTGTTTTCGAGAGGGCAGTGACGGCTCCATGTTTACAGAGAGGTGAAAGGTGAGTGACACGATACCCACGGCGTGGCTGGTCTATTGTCGACCCGGTTTCGAGGGCGATACGTTGGCGGAAATGCAGCATCATGCCAAACAGCAGGGGGTGAACTGCGAACCAGCCCATGGGGCCGGATGGGTCAGCTTGACGCGACAGGATGGTGAGGCGATCAATGACCTGCACCGCCAGGCAGCTTTCCAGCATCTCATCTTTGCCAGGCAGAGTCTGGCAGCCCTGCCGCCCTTGGTGCTGTCCCGTGAGGATCGTCTGACCGCCATTCTCGATCAGGTCAAAGCCAGCCGTTGGAGCTTTGAAGAGATTTGGCACGAAACACCGGATACCAACGATGGCAAAGCGTTGTCGGGGTTGATCAAGGCGCTCACTCGCCCGCTGCAAAACACGCTGAAAAAGCGTGGGTCGCTGCGAGGCAAGGCTGGCGGAAGGCGGCTGCATATTTTCTGGACGGACGGAGACCGTGTGCAGCTCGGCATGAGCTTCCCTGACAATCGTAGCGAACTATTGAACGGAATCCGGCGGCTACGCTTTCCCTCCCGTGCGCCAAGCCGCTCGACGCTGAAGCTGGAAGAGGCCTGGCACGAATTCATTCCACGCGATCAGTGGGATACTCGCCTGGCGGAGCACATGCAGGCAGCCGACCTGGGGGCGGCGCCAGGAGGCTGGACATGGCAGCTGGTGCAGCGGGGCATGTACGTCTATGCCATCGATAACGGGCCCATGGACAAAGCCCTGATGGCGACTGGTCAGATCGACCACCTGCGTGAAGACGGCTTTACCTGGGAGCCACCTCAGCGTCTGGATTGGCTGGTGTGCGACATCGTGGACAAGCCTGTACGGGTATTGGCCATGGTAGAGCGTTGGTTGACGCGTAAATGGTGTCGTGAGGCTATCTTCAACTTGAAGCTGCCCATGAAGAAACGCTGGGATGAAGTGACGCGCTGCCTGACGACGCTGGAAGCCTCGTTGGCGTCAGCGGGGGTAAGCGCTAAAATAAGTTGCCGTCACCTCTACCATGATCGGGAAGAGGTGACGGTGCATGTCAGGTTGCTACACTGAGAAGGTGTGCTTGACTGGCTGAACGCTCGCCTAGTACCCCGGCTCATAGATACGAATGGCCTCATCTTCGGTGAGAAGGGGCAGAATGCGCTGCATGGCCATGGCGCGCGCTTCGCTGGCGTGCCACTCTTTCCAGGCGCGCAGGTCACGCCATTTGGTGATCATCAGCCGACGGTCGGTGTGGCCGCGCTCTACCAGCGTTTCACCACCAACGAAGCCACGAATGCCCAATGATACGCGCATGGCTTCGCGTGCGGCCTGCTCGTATTCATCTTCCAGGCCGGGCATGATGCGTCGTTCAATGATGACTTTTATCATAGTGTCTGTTTCCTAACCGAGAGAGTCGATGACTGATCCTACACAAGCCCCCAGTGCTTTCGATGCCGAATTGGACACCACCGGGCTGTACTGCCCAGAGCCCATCATGCTGATGCACAACAAGGTGCGTGACATGGCGTCGGGCCAGGTGCTGAAGGTGGTGGCGACGGACCCTGCGACGACGCGCGATGTCCCCAAGTTTTGTCAATTCCTGGGGCACGAGCTTATCGAGCAACAGGGCTCAGACGACCACTACGTCTACTTTATCCGTTTGGCGTGATACTGGGGAGCCCCGGCAAGGCATGCATAGACCATGGTGCAATGCCTTGCCGGGGTGGCTTCAAGAGCGATCGTCGCTGTCGGAGACCACCATCATGGCCAATGCTTCCAGTGTGGCGGGGTCCTCTTCGAGGATACGATTAGCGATGTGGCGCTGGAAGAAATAGACGGTGTGATGGCGCGAGTGGGCGTCATACAGGCAGTTATCACCCAGCAGGATCGGCATCAGAGTGGCTTTTTGCTCGTCAGCCAGCAGCGCGTCGACGCTGCCGTCGCTGTACAGGCGCCATCCGTAGACCGGCTTCATGTGCCAAGGAGCATTGGGCCGGTTCATGCACAATGCATGGGTTCCCAGGGTATCGGGAAGTTGCTGGATCAGCGTCACTTCACCGGACGCCTCATACTCGAAATAGCCTGCCGCCGCGACCAGTTCGTCGTACTTGTGGTCGGGGGGAACATCGAAGACTTCATCGGTTTCGGGGTCACGGTAACCGACGAAGCAACCGCTTTCCTCGCTGTCCAGCTCATGGCAGGCCGCCAGAGACTCCATCCAGGGTACCAGCCCGGTAATGCTGCCATCTTCTCTCAAGCCCCAGGCCAGAATGGGGAGACCATAGTAGGTGTCGGGACTCGCAGCGAGCTGGTAAACCATTTCCAGTCCGTCCAGCTCCGGAGCCAGACGAACGAGATATTTTCGCGCCTGCTGACGCTGACGCACGGTATCCAGGTCGATGACCTGGGCAGAGCGAGTTGACAGGGGTGAGCCCATGGTGTCCCTCCTTGTACTGCGTGGTCACGACATTGGCAGACAGTGATTTTCATCTGCCGCTACCTTCACCAATAGCACACCTTTTCTGGAAGGTTAAGCATGACGAGCATATTTAATGCTGTGTGCAGGGCGCCAGGGTAAGCGCCAACTGGCGATGATGCGCCAGAGCCCGTTGAAACTGCTGCCAGGGGGCCTCCGGGTTCTGCATGTCGAGCCAGGTCTGCTGGTAGTCAGACACCGCTGGCGGTGGGCTGACGGCATGGGTATCGAAAAGGCTATTCACCGACACCAGCCACTGCTCTGCGCGTTGCTCCAGCTGGTCTACCCAGTCAGGCAGGGCTTCTGACCAGCAGGTGCTCACTGCGTCTGGTTCGGCCTGCGCGATAGCCGCGTTTAGCTCGTTCAGGCGCTGCTCAGCCAGCAGCAAGGCGCGCAGCACTTCGGCAGTCAGCGGACGCTGCTGGAGCGTTTTGAGATGGTTTTCCAGGGTCGAGGAGTCGTGTTGCCAGGCCTGATTGAACTGCTGGGTAATCATCTGCTCAAGATAATCCAGTGCTGCCCGCTGTTCTGCCCAGACTTGATCGGGGAGCGTGTGCAGAGGGTGACTGGCGCGAGCGAAACTCTTCTCCCACTCTTCCGAGGCAAAGATGGCGTTCCAGGTTGCAAAGGGCAGCTGCTCGGTTTTGAGCTGGGTCAGCTGTGCCAGGCGATGGGCGTCATCGTCACCGAGCCGTTCAGGAATATCGCTGTTCCAGCAGTGATCCAGGCGTTGCCACAGCGTGCGCTCGTAGATCCATTGCTGGCTGGGCGGTGCGACACGGCCTAGCTGGTTGTTTCTGGCAGCAATCAGGGAGGTGATCTGACACTCGCGTAACGCATAGATATTGAGCATGCCTTCGCGTATCTCCGGCAGCTCGATCACGCGCTGGCGTCGGTCGGGAAAGGCGCCTATGTTACGGGGCTGGTGGCGTTCAGGAGCGGAAATGCCGAGCTCCTCGGCAGTCGAGCGCTGGTAGGCCGCCCAGGCCTCGTCCGCGCTGTTGTCGCCGCAGCCAGCCAGCACCAGGCTGGCCGACATGACGACGGGCATCACGAGGCATGAGCGGTAGAAACTTGAAGGCCGCATGGGGTCACTCCCGTTGACTGATTCGATGTAATCGCCAAGCCAGCAAGATGGCCGCTGTCGTGAGCCCTGCAATCAGGCCGATCCAATAGCCGTGTACCCCCAGCGGCTGTGACTCACCCCCCATGCCATAGGTTCCCAGCCAATGACCGCCCCCCAGCCCGACGATCCAGTAGGAAAGAACGGTGATCACCATGACGATGCGGGTATCCTTGTAGCCTCGCAGCGCGCCGGCCAGATTCACTTGCAGCGAGTCCGACAGCTGAAAGATGACCGCCAGAGCGATGATCGTGAGCGCCAGGGCCTGAATGTCGCTATTGGAGGTATACAGGCTGATGACCGGTGCGGCAGTGAACCAGAGCAGCGTGCTGTTGAACGCGGCGACGATCACGCTGATCACGACACCGTTCCAGGCAACCTTGCGGGCCAGGGAAAGGCGCTGCTGCCCCAGCGTATTACCGACACGCACCGTCAGTGCCATGCTCAGTGACATGGGCAGCATGAACAGGATCGAGGTGTAGCTCAGCGCGATCTGGTGAGCCCCCACGGTCACTTCACCAAGGCTGGCAATGAACAGGGCGATCAGCGTGAACAGCGTCACTTCGACAAAAATCGCGACGCCGATGGGCACCCCGACCACGAGCAGCTCACGCACGCCTGACCACTGTGGCCAGGTGGCGCCATGCCACAAGGAAACGCTGCGGTATACCGTGCCACGACGCGTGTAGAGAGCCATGGCAATGACCATGGTCCACATGGAGAAGGCCGTGGCAATGCCACAGCCAAAGGCGCCCAACGCGGGTAGCTGCTGCAGCGTATCCGGCAGCGCGGCGCCGAACAGGCTGACCAGCCCATCACCCCCGTAGATCAGTACATAGTTGCTGGGAATATTGACGGCCAGGCCAATCAGGCTGATCCACAAGGCTGGCCGGGTATGGTTCATGCCATCCGAAAACGCTCTCAATGCCTGAAATAGCGCGATACCTGGCATGCCGAAGGCCACCGCGCTCAGGTAAGCAGCCGACTCGCTGGCCACTGCCGGTGGCACGTTCATCAGCTCGAAGATCGGCATGACGGTCGTACGCAGCAGCAGGGCGGCCAACAAGCCCAGCGCCAGCGCCACCCAGAGCGCCTGATGTACGGCGGGACGAATGGCGCCGTTGCGTTGCCCTCCCAGCAGTTGAGCCACGATGGGCGTCAGCCCCATCAGCGTGCCGGTCATGAACAGCATCAGAGGCATCCACAGGCTGGAGCCTACCGACACCGCCGCCAGCGACGTGGCGTCATGTCGCCCGGTCATCATCACATCGACAACGCTCATGCCTGCCTGAGCAAGCTGTGCACCACAGATAGGCAGCGCCAGGGCCATGAGTGTGCGTGTTTCAGGCCAGTAAATTTTCTTGATATCGCTAGTGAAGCCGCCCAAGGATGGTTCCTATTTAGCAAAGAGACCCAGGAAAAGGCGATAGAGTAGCAGGAGTCGCTATACCTTGCGCTCTCCTCTTTAGCCAGGGATGGGTCCCTCGTTATACTAGTGCAACGTTCATGAATGAGATAACGGTGTGACTGACCCGCAAGAGCGCTGGACGCTCGACGATATTACTGCGCTGTTTGATGGGGTGTTTGCAGACCACTATCAGACTCGGCTGATTCGCGGTGGCGATGAGCCGCTTTACCGCCCGATGAGTGAGCAGACGCCTTACCATCAGGTGATCTTTGCACGAGGCTATTTTGCCAGTGCGTTACATGAGATCAGCCACTGGTGCATCGCAGGCGCAAAACGCCGCCAGTGGGAAGATTATGGCTACTGGTATTACCCGGACGGGCGCACGGCGGAACAGCAACAGGCATTCGAACAGGCCGAAGTGTCCCCTCAGGCGTTGGAGCAACTGTTTACCCAGGCGTGTGGCCGTACGTTCCATGTCAGTGTGGACAATCTGGGCGGCGCGGGCGAGGTGGACCGGGAGGCTTTCGCAAGACGCGTGGCAGCGAGGGCCGAGCGCTATCGGCAAGAGGGACTGCCCCTGCGCGCCAATGCGTTTCGGACGGCATTGGCGCGCTACTATCAGCACCAGGACACGCTGGAGCAGGCGATTCGGCAGGGGCACCGCCTGCTGGACGATGCTCTGATGAAAGTGGGTTAGTCAGCCTCGGACAACTGCTGATGCAGGGTCAGCATGACCTCGATTTCGTGCTCGGGGCGCATGGGTTCTAGGCCCAGGTCGTTGAAGGTATCACTGCGCAGGCGGTGCCATTCGCTTGAGCTGAGGGTTTCATACAGCACTTGTGCGGGTGCCAGCTCCACAAAAGGGTCCAGTCCGTAGGTGTCGAACAAGCGGGCAAGGGCGGCCTCATCTTCGCCGTTGTCGCTGGTGTACAGCGTGGCCGAGAAATGGTCGTTCTCCAGCTCGCGGATCACATCCAGCGGGCTGACCCCCAGACTCTCCAGCTCTTCGATGCTGTAAGCCCCCATGACATTGCTGTCTTCGGTAATCCAGCTGTCATCCGGCTGGATCAAGGTCTGCTTGATGCGCCCATCGGGCAGTGACCATGCAATCGACAGCGGCAAGCCATTGTCTTCACCTATCTCTATGGCAATAAAACCGGGGTAGTCGGCCATGGTTGTCGTTCCTTCTAGGTATCCGTGTCGATACGGAAAAATTGCAGGGCGGTCCGAGTGGTCGCCGCCGCGAGTTCAGTGTCACTCACCTGATGCCAACGAGCAATTTCCTGCACGATCCAGGGCAGCAGGGCAGGCTCATGGCGTCTGCCTTTCAGCTTGGCGGGCAAATTACGGGGCAGCAAGTAAGGGCAGTCGGTTTCGACCATCAATCGATCCAGCGGGATCTCGCGCACCAGGTCACGCAGGTGATGCCCGCGCCGCTCGTCACAGATCCAGCCCGTCAAGCCGATGTGCAGGTCCAGCTCCAGATAGCCCCGCAGCGTTTCACGGTCTGCGGTAAAGCAGTGGATCACCGCGTGGCTGATATCGTCGCGCCAGTGGTGCAGGATCTCACGCATGCGCTGGCCTGCATCACGCTCATGAAGAAACAGCGGTAGCCCGGATGCCGCCGCCAGGGCCAACTGCGCTTCAAAGGCGCGCTCCTGCTCCTGCGGTGTGGAAAAGTTGCGGTTGAAGTCGAGCCCGCACTCACCGACCGCGACCACCTCGGGCAATGTATAGAGGTCGCCCAGCGCCTGCGCCACGTCTTCGCTCCAGCCGCTGGCATCATGGGGATGCACCCCCGCAGTGGCGTACAGCCCTGCAAACTGCCGAGCCATCTCGACGGCCTGCCTGGCGTGGGCGATATCCGTTCCCGTGACGATCATTGTGGTCACGTTGGCGGCTCGGGCCCTGGCAATCACGTCGCTCAAGTCGCGCTGAAAGCTCTCATGGGTCAGGTTGGCGCCAATATCGACCAGCGGTGTGCTGGGGCGAAACTGTAGCGCTTCAGGTAACGCGTCGTGTGCTTGCTGAGTCGCCAATGTGCTCATCTCTTCTGTGGGCCAGTGGCCCCATTGTAACGCTGGAGCCGCTTGGCTCGCCAACGCAAGCTGCCATAAACGTGGCAAGTAATCACACTGCAAATGGCATGAATTGCAAAAAAACTGGCTCAATAGGTAAACAGTGCAGGCCTGTTTGCTCTTACCATGAAAATGAGTCACCGCCATGCCCGTGATTCAATGAGTGAAGGCGCAACGCCAGCGTTGTGATTTTCACCTCAATAACAACAATAGAGAGGTACCCTCATGCCGTTATCACGTCGTTTCACCCTGTCTGCGTTAGCCTCTGCAGTGGTTGCAGCAGGCTTCGTTCCGTTTGTCGCCGCCCATGAAGGGATTTCTGATAACGAAATCCGCATTGGCTATCTGGCCGATATGTCAGGCGTTTACCGCGATCCTATCGGTCCTCTGGGGCTCGATGCCATTCAGATGGCGATCGAGGATGTTGGCGGCAGTGTCAACGGTGCGGATATCGTGGTGTTCAGTGCCGATGATCGTAACAGCCCTGACGTGGGCTCCAGCGTGGTGCGTGAATGGATCGATGAGCGCAACGTCGATATGGTCACGGGCCTGGTGGCATCATCGGTCACGTTGGCGGCCGTCAGTCTGCTGCAGGAGGCCGACAAGCTGGGGCTGGTGAATGGTGCCGTCTCCTCCGGCGTGACCAACGAACACTGCTCTACGAATCATATTCACTGGGTGTATGACACCTGGGCAATGTCGAACGGCACCGCCAAAGCCATTACCGAAGAAGGCTACAAAAACTGGTACTTGTTGAGTGCCGATTACTCTTTTGGTCATGCGTTGGAAGCAGATGTCGAGCGTGTGGTCACTGAGAACGGTGGCACCATCGTAGGGCGTGCGCGTCATCCATTCCCCAATAACGACTTTTCATCGTTCATGTTACAGGCGCAGGCCTCTGGTGCTGACGTCATTGCGTTGAATAACGCGGGCGGGGACACCATCAACGCGGTTCAGACGGCGGGGGAGTTTGGTATTACCCAGGCCGGGCAAATCCTGGCGGGAATGGTGCTGTTCAGTACCGATGTGCGCAGTATCGGGCTGGAAAATGCCCAAGGGCTGCAGTTCACCAAAGCCTGGTATTACGACTTGAACGAGGAAACCCGCGCCTGGGCAGAACGCTTCCGGGAGCGTACGGGCAGCATGCCTACCATGGTGCACGCTGGCCTCTACTCCAGCACTCGCCACTACCTGGACGCCATCGCTGCCACCGGGACAGACGATACCCAGACGGTGCGTCAGCAGATGGCCGACACGCCTATCAACGATATCTTTGCCCAGAACGGCTATATCCGCGAAGACGGCCGTATGGTCCACGACATGTACCTCGTGGAAGTCAAAACCCCAGCAGAGTCAGCAGATGAAGACGACTTGTT
Source organism: Halomonas sp. BC1 (assembly GCF_002078135.1). NCBI lineage: Bacteria > Pseudomonadati > Pseudomonadota > Gammaproteobacteria > Oceanospirillales > Halomonadaceae > Halomonas > Halomonas sp. BC1. The sequence goes on from NZ_LFGS01000002.1 coordinate 8,629, forward strand.
CCGGGTGGTCCGCACCATTCCTGCCGAGGAAGCGTTCCGGCCACTGTCTGAAAGTGTCTGCCCACTCGTAAAGGGTTAAACAGCCATGACGTCTGTTGATAACATTCATCGCAATACGATTGGCGCTGCGCTTAACCGCAGCGCGCGTAAGCATGCCCAGAAGCGGGCCTTGACGTTCGGCGAGCGTACGTGGAGTTATCAAGCGCTCAATAACGCGGCCAACCAGGTGGCAAATGCGCTGCTGGGAGCAGGGCTGGCGCCGGGCGACCGCCTGGCGGTATACGGTAAAAACTCGGATGCCTATGTGATCGCGTGGCTGGCCTGTAGCAAGGCGGGCCTGATTCACGCCCCTGTCAATTTTGCGCTGAGCAGTGACGAGCTTCGCTACATTCTGGAGCAGTCGGGCGCAAAAGGGGTACTGAGCGACGCGGTGCTAGGTGACAAGGTTCGCGCTGCCGTCGCGGGGCTGTCGCTGGTCGTCAACGGTACCCTGCAGGCGGAGGAGGCATCGCTTCAAGAAGACGCCTTCGACGTACTGGCGTGTACCCACGGGTTCCATGCTTCTCTGACTCATGCTGCCCATGAGCCAGACGTCGCGCTGGAGGGGGCCAGCGTTGCCCAGTTGCTATATACCTCTGGTACCACGGCAGCGCCCAAGGCTGCCATCATGAGCCATCAAGCGCTCATGGCCGAATACATGGCGTGCATGGTGGCGTTGGATATCCAGGCAGATGACGCCGTGCTGGCAGCGCTGCCCTTGTACCACTCGGCGCAAATGCACGTGTTTCTGATGCCTGCGCTACTGCTGGGAGCGCCCGTCATTCTGCTGGAAGCCCCCCTGCCGGAAAGCTGCCTGGCTGCCATTTCACAGCACCAGATCAGCTCTTTTTTTGCCCCTCCTACCGTGTGGATCAGTTTGTTACGGCACCCTCACTTCGATCAGTACGATCTCTCGAGCCTCAGAAAAGCCTATTACGGGGCCTCCATCATGCCGGTGCCGGTACTCGAAGAGATGCAGCAGCGCTTTGATGGTGTCGGCCTGTACAACTGCTACGGACAGAGCGAAATAGCGCCCCTGGCGACTGTTTTGCGACCAGAAGAGCATGCCGAACGGCCGGCCTCTGCTGGACGACCGATTCTCACGGTCGAAACGCGCATCGTCGATCTGGAGGGCAACGATGTTCCGCCTGGAGAGCATGGGGAAATCGTCCATCGTTCTCCGCAGCTCATGCTGGGCTACTGGGACAAACCCGAGATGACCGCGGAGGCATTTCAGGGAGGCTGGTTCCACTCTGGAGACGTGGGGTATGTCGATGAAGCGGGCTATTTGTACATCGTCGACCGTATCAAGGACGTGATCAATACCGGCGGTGTGCTGGTCGCCAGTCGAGAAGTGGAAGAGGTGCTGTTCAAGCACATGGCGGTTTCAGAGGTGGCGGTCGTGGGGCTGCCCGATGACAAATGGATCGAGGCGATTACCGCAGTGGTGGTGCTCAAGGAGGGGCAAAGCGCCAGTGAAGCGGAGCTGATTCGACACGCCAAGGGCCTGATCGCCCCTTACAAGGTACCCAAGCGGGTGATGTTTACCGACGCACTGCCCAAGAGCACGGCAGGTAAAATTCTCAAGCGCCATCTGCGCCAGGCGCTGGGAGAGTCATGATGGACGACCAGGAGCTGGGGCTCTTTCAGCCCATGATTACCCGCTGTTTAGCGCAGGAAGTAGCGCCTTTTTACCAGCAGTGGGAGGAGGCAGGAGAAATACCACGCTCCCTGTGGCTGGCGCTGGGGGCGGCAGGGCTGTTGGGTATTGACCTGGCAGAAGCGTACGGTGGCTCAGAGGCCGATATCGCCATCACGCAAAGGGTGCTCGAAGAGATGTCTCGTCAGGGCTTTGGTGGCCTCGCCAGTGCTTACAACATCCACGCCAATATCGTCATGCCGTATGTCCAGAAGCTGGGGACACCTGAGCAGAAGGAAAAGTGGCTGCCGCGCATGGCCTTGGGGGAGTGCCTGGGGGCCATTGCCATGAGCGAACCCCACGCCGGGAGTGATTTGGCCGCGATGAAAACCCGCGCCACGCGGGTAGAGGATGGCTGGTTGCTCAACGGTGGCAAGCTGTTCATCACCAATGGTCAGGTGGCCGATCTGGTGATCGTGTGCGCGAAAACCGATCCCAGTGCCGGCGCCAAAGGGGTCTCGCTATTTTTAGTGGAAACGTCGCTGCCCGGCTTTTCCCGAGGTAAACCGATCAAGAAAATTGGCCAGCATGCCAGCGACACTGCGGAGCTGGCCTTTGATCAGTTGAAGTTGCCCGCAGACGCGCTATTGGGCAACGAGGGCGAAGGGTTTCGTTACCTCATGCAAGAGCTGCCTCGTGAGCGTTTGGGGGTGGGCGCCCAGGCCCTGGGGGCGATAGAAGGGGCGCTAGCGCTAACCCTCGAATACGTCACCCAGCGGGAAGCCTTCGGCCAGCGGATTGCCGATTTTCAAAACACCCGCTTTACGCTGGCGCAGCTCAAAGCCCAGCTTGACATGGCCCGGGCTTACTTCGAGCAGTGCATGGAGCGGTATCGGCAAGGCAGCATGAGCAGCACCGAGGCGGCGATTCTTAAATTACAGCTGAGCGAACTGCAGTGTCATGCGGTGGATCGCTGTCTGCAGCTGTTTGGTGGCTATGGCTACACTCATGAGTACCCCATTTCGCGCTTTTATCTCGATGCTCGGGTACAAACCATTTATGCCGGCAGCTCCGAGATCATGAAAGAAGTGATTGCGCGCTCGCTGCTGGGCAAAGCCTCTTGAGCAAGAGGTCCAAAAAACGGTCGACAAGGAGTCTATATGCAGTTGGATAGCGTGGTGATTGTAGGAGGCGCGCGCACCGCCATCGGAGGGTTTGGCGGTTCGCTATCCGCCTTCGCCCCCCATGAGTTGGGCACCATCACCGCCGTGGAAGCCCTGCGCCGGGCCGGGGTGGAGGGCGCCGACATCGATCATTCGGTTTATGGGCATATCATCACCACTGGCCCGCAGGATGCCTATCTGGCCCGCCACATCGCACTCAGTGCAGGCGTTCCCAAAGAGGCCGGTGCCTTCAACGTTAATCGCCTGTGCGGCTCTGGCGTCCAGGCGGTGGTGTCTGCGGCTCAGCAGATTGTCCTGGGCGACAGTCGCCTCGCCTTGGCGGGCGGTGCCGAAAGCATGTCTCGCGGAGCCTACGTGTTGGCCCCGCAGGCGCGCCACGGTATTCGCATGGGGGACACCCGCATCGAGGATTTGACGCTTGGCGTGTTGAGTGACCCGTTCGGCAGTGGTCACATGGGGATCACCGCTGAAAATATCGCGCAGCAGTACGGTTTCAGCCGCGAGCAGTTGGATCAATTCGCCCTCGAGAGCCATCAAAAAGCAGCGCGGGCACTATCGGAAGGCCGCTTCGATGAGCAGATCGTGCCGGTAGAGGTGACCCGGGGCAAGCAGACGCTGACCTTTGCCCGTGATGAGCATGTCCGGGAAGACGTGGTGCTCAGTGACCTGGCTCGGCTGAAACCGGCTTTCAAGCGTGAAGGGGTCGTGACCGCAGGCAATGCTTCAGGGATCAACGATGGCGCCGCTACCCTCGTACTGGCCCATGCTGAAGAGGCCCGGGAGCGCGGGCTCACCGTGCGTGCGCGGTTGCGGGTGGCCACCACAGCGGGCGTGGAACCATCGCTGATGGGGTTGGGCCCCATTCCTGCCGTCAAGCGTTGCTTGCAGCAGGCTGGATTGACCATCCACGATATCGATGTGATCGAATCCAATGAAGCCTTTGCGGCCCAGGCCATGGCGGTGGCCAGCGCGCTCGATTTTCCGCTGGAAAAGCTCAACCCCAATGGCGGTGCGGTCGCTCTTGGGCATCCGGTGGGGGCCACCGGCGCTATTTTGATCCTTAAAGCGTTGCATGAGCTGGAGCGCATTCAGGGGCGCTTTGGACTGATTACGCTGTGCATTGGTGGCGGGCAAGGTATCGCGCTACTGATCGAGCGTTAAGTTGCCCCAGACATCCAACAACAATCAAAGGTACGTTTTATGCCGACGATAACGCCAAAACTGCTTCCTTCGACATCCTCCGCCACCAACCCTCCCATGCTGATCAAGGATCTGTTGGAGTCTGGCGTTCGCATGGCGGGCAATAATCAGATCGTGTACCGCGATCAAGGCCGTCACGACTACCATCGTTTTCAAGAGCGGGTCCATCAACTGGCTCATCTGTTGACGGCGCAGGGAGTGCAGGCAGGAGATGTGGTGGCGGTGATGGATTGGGACAGCCACCGCTATCTGGAATGCTTCTTCGCCATTCCCATGATAGGTGCGGTGCTGCACACGGTGAACGTCCGCCTGGCACCCGAACAGATTCTCTACACCATGCAGCATGCGGAAGACGTCTTCGTGCTGCTGCATGAGGACTTCGTGCCTCTGCTGGAACCGCTGACGCAGCAACTGCCCGATATTCGTGGCTACGTGCTTTGTCAGGAAGAGCGCCGTGACGTCTCGACGTCGCTGCCACTGGTGGGGGAGTACGAGGCCCTGCTGGCTGACCAGCCCAGCCATTATGATTTCCCCACGTTCGATGAAAATGGCGTGGCCACGCTGTTCTACACGACCGGCACGACCGGCAACCCGAAAGGGGTGTTCTTCACTCATCGTCAGCTGGTGTTGCACACGCTGGGCGAGGCCAGCACGTTCCAGGCGCCTGGCTTCGAGCTGTTGAACCGAGACAAGGTGTATATGCCCATTACGCCGATGTTTCACGTGCATGCCTGGGGCGTCCCTTACACCGCCACGCTGCTGGGCGCGACGCAAGTGTACCCGGGCAAATACGAGCCGGAGATGCTGGTGAAGCTGCTGGTTAGTGAAAAGGTCGATTTTTCTCACTGCGTACCGACACTGCTCAATATGGTGGTGAGCGCGGAGGCCGTCGCGACGAAAAAGGTCGATTTGACCGGCTGGAAAGTGCTGGTCGGAGGCAGCGCCTTGACCCAGGCGTTGGCAAGCCGTGCCTGGGCGCTGGGGATCGACACCCGCAGCGCTTACGGCATGTCGGAAACGTGTCCTCTGCTCACTGCCGATATCTTGCCGAAGGAGGTCGCGGAGGCTGACTTCGAAAGCCAGCTTCCCTGGCGCTGCAAGGCCGGTCTTCCGGTGCCGTTCGTGCGGCTGCAGGTGGTCGATGTGGACGGTCAACCGCTTCCTCATGATGGCCAGAGTGTGGGGGAAGTACGCGTACAAGCGCCCTGGCTCACTCAGGCTTACTACAAGGAAGAGACGCGTAGCGAAGAGCTATGGCGAGAGGGGTGGTTACACACCGGGGATGTGGGGTCGCTGGATGCGCATGGCTTTTTGGCCATTAGTGATCGCATCAAGGACGTCATCAAGACCGGCGGCGAATGGCTGTCCTCCCTGGAGCTGGAAAGTTATATCAGTCAATGCCCCGGCGTCGCTGAAGTGGCGGTCATCGGCGTGGCGGATGACAAGTGGGGGGAGCGCCCCGCAGCGCTCGTCGTGCCCAGCGACCTCAATCGGCCGCCTACCGTCGAGGCGATTCAGGGTTTCATGGAGCAGTTCGTGGCGCAGGGCAAGCTCAACCGTTGGGGAGTGCCTTCATTGATACGTTTCGTCGATGAAATACCCAAGACCAGCGTAGGCAAGCTGGATAAAAAACGTATCCGTACGGAGATCTAGCGGCTCAGAGCGCGGTGCCTGCTGTCTGCGCTTTGCGGTAGGCGGCAGGCGAATTGCCGGTCCATTGCTTGAAGGCTCGGCTGAAGCAGGCCTGGTCCTCGAAGCCGAGGGTTTCGGCCAGCGCGGAGAGCGGCTCCCTGCTGCGGGTCAATACCTGAATGGCCACGTCCCGCCGATACTCGTCCTTTACCGCCTGAAAGTGGGTGCCCTCTGCCTGCAAGTGGCGCGACAAGGTACGGACGGACACGTGCAGCGCATTGGCCACGTCGTGAATGGTGCTGGAAGAGAGTCGGTGGCGGTGCAGGTACTCCCGCACGCGATGGGTGGCGATACGGTCTTCGAAAGAGACATAAAACCAGTCTGCTGGCGCACGCTGCAAAAAAGCCCCGAGGTGCTGCTTACGTTGTCGGACGGGATGTTCCAGAAAAGCCGTATCGAAATAGACCGCCGTTTTCGGCTGGTTGAAGGTCACCTTGCCTGGATAAAAATAGAGATAGTCAGCTTGATGGGCGGGTTGCGGATAGCTGCACTCCATCAATATGGGCGGGATTTTTCGCGCGATCAGCCAGGAAGCAATGCCGTGAAAGAGCTTCAACATCAGCTCATGCACCAGAATGTGGCTACCCTGAAGCGGTTTGTGCTCCTCGAGGGCCATACGAGCCAGGTCGCCCTCCACGGAAAAACAATAGCCAAAGTCATCCAGCACAATACGAAAAAACTGGGTGTAGCGATGTAGTGCGATACGCAGCGTGGGAGCATCCAGCATGCTGAGGCACAGCAGCTTGAGGGTGCCGCAGCGCAGCGGCCGAGAGAAAAAACCGGGCGTCTCATCGTCGAACTCCACCGCCAGAAGCCGATAAAGCTGGGCAAACTGTTCCACCGTTACACGGCCATTGGGAGCCTCGAGCAAGAACGGGGAGATGCCAGACAGCATCAAATAACGCGTGGCCGCTTGCCCGGTGGGAGCCAGGCCACGAAACAGCTCGTTGACAAAGTGCATGGAGACGGTAACGGTCACGCTTTTCCACCCTGTAAGTGCCACAAGACAGCCGTAGGCGTTGCCCCTTTCACGCTGGACGTTAGCACGTTGTACCGTCGGGCTCTATATGAGTGCACCGTTACAGGGATCCATGCGTTACACTGTGCGCCTCACGACGAAGGAGGACACTGCGTGACCCTGTTACGACTCGAACAGCTGCAACTCGCTTACGGCACCCAGGTACTATTGAATCGCGCCGACCTCACGGTTGAAAAGGGCGAGCGGTTGGCGCTGGTCGGGCGCAACGGCACCGGTAAATCCACCCTGTTGAAACTCGTGGCAGGCGACATCCAGGCGGACGACGGCACCATCTGGCGCGCGCCGGGGCTGAAAATCGGCGTGCTGGCCCAGGAGCTGCCCGAATCATCGGGCATGACGATTTTTGACATGGTGGCCCAGGGACTGCCCGAAGCGGGCGAGCTGCTGTCGGAATACCAGCATCTGATCAACGACCCCGACCCGGACATGAACCGCATGGCCACGCTGCAAACGCGGCTGGAAGCGATTGATGGCTGGTCGTTCCATCAGCGTATCGACGTGGTGCTGACGCGCCTGGGCCTGCCGCCCGAAGCGGAGATGAGCGCGCTTTCCGGTGGCTGGCGTCGTCGCGTGGCGCTGGCCAGGGCGCTGGTGTCGGAACCGGACTTGCTGCTGCTGGATGAGCCCACCAACCACCTGGATCTGGATACGATTGCGTGGCTGGAAGAGCAACTGCTGGCGTTCAATGGCGCCGTGCTGCTGATCACCCACGACCGTGCCTTTCTGTCGAAGTTGGCCACCCATATTCTGGAACTGGACCGTGGCAAGCTGGGCCGCTACCCCGGCGTGTACGCGGAGTATCAAGAGCGCAAGCAGCACGAGCTGGAAATCGAATCGCGTGAAAATGCGCTGTTCGACAAGAAGCTGGCCCAGGAGGAGACCTGGATCCGTCAAGGAATCAAGGCGCGCCGAACCCGTAACGAAGGGCGCGTGCGGGCTCTGGAAGCGATGCGCAATGAGCGCAGCCAGCGCCGTGAGCGCCAGGGCACGGCCAACCTGACCGTGGACAGCGGCGAGCGCACGGGCAAGCGGGTGGTCGAGCTCAAGGGCGTTAGCCAGTATTTTGGCGACGACACCATCTTGCGCAACGTCAATCTGGAAGTCATGCGCGGCGACCGTATCGGTTTCCTGGGTCGCAATGGCGCGGGCAAAACCACGCTGTTGAAAATCCTGCTGGGAGAGCTTGCTCCAAGCGAAGGCAGCGTGCAGCTGGGCACCAACCTGAAGGTGGCCTACTTTGACCAGCTTCGGGCGGGGCTGGAGCTGGAGAAAACCGTTTACGACAACGTGGCGCAGGGCAGTGATCGGGTCTCTGTCGGCGGCAAGGACCGCCATGTGATGAGCTACTTGCAGGATTTCCTGTTCACGCCGGATCGTGTGCGTCAGCCGGTCAAGGCGCTGTCGGGGGGCGAGTCCAACCGCCTGCTGCTGGCCAAGCTGTTCACCCAGCCTGCCAACGTGCTGGTGCTCGATGAGCCCACCAACGACCTGGACATGGAAACCCTGGAGCTGCTCGAAGAGCTGCTGCTCGACTTCGATGGCACGCTGCTGCTGGTCTCCCACGACCGTACCTTCATGGATAACGTGGTGACCAGCATGCTGGCCTTCGAAGGGGAAGGGCGCGTGCGCGAGTACGTGGGTGGCTACACCGACTGGATTCGACAAGGTGGCAAGCTGCCCCCGGCCCCTTGGGAGGGTGCTGCCCGCCAGCAGACGGAGCCGACATCGGCACCTGCACCAGAAGTGGTCGAAAAACCTGTCAACGAGCCTGCCAGGAAGTCCGTGAAGCTCTCCTACAAGCTGCAGCGAGAGCTGGATGCGCTGCCTGCCGAAATAGAGCGGTTGGAGCAGGCAGTCGAGACGCTTGAGCAGGAAGTGGGCGATCCGGGGTTTTACCAGCAGGAAGCTACCGCCGTGACTGCCAGGCTGCAAGCCCTGGAAAAAGTGCAGCAGTCGCTAGAAACGGCAATGGAGCGCTGGATGGAGCTGGAGGCGATGGCGAACGGCGAATAGCCTTCAAGGCGCTACAAAAAAGGCCCCGTAAGGGGCCTTTGGCGTTAGGGTCGGTCATGGCCGATCACTCGTCGCTTTTTTCGCCTTTCTTGCCGACGCGCACGGCCAGCACGTCGCACTGGGCGCCATGTAGCACGCCGGTGGACGTAGAGCCCAGTAGCAGGGCAAAGCCGTGGCGGCCGTGGGAACCCACCACGATGAGATCCACATTGTGCTCATCGGCAAAGCGATGGATCTCGGTATCGGGCATGCCCACCACCACGTGCTGGTCGGCGGGCTCGACGTGCGGAGCGGCAATGTCGGCCAGACGCTTTTTCGCGTGGTCGTCCAGCTGGTCCTGAATGCTGGTCAGGTCCATGGGTATGTCGCCACCGTAGGCGAAGCCCAGCGGCTCCAGCGTGTGCATGATCGAGAGCTTGGCGCCGTTATTGCGTTCGGCAATCGCCACGGCGCGTTCAAGGATCTTGTGCGAGTCCTTGGTGAGGTCGACGGCGACCAGAATGTGGTGATAGCTCATGGCGTATCTCCTTGGTGGTATTTAACAAAGAGAAGCTTCGTTAGATAACCTTACTTTAGGCCGGGTAGTGGCGCTGCACAACGACCTGGATCATGGTTTTTTGCAATCGTTGCCCTGCACGGCAATGCAAGAGGTGGCTAAATGGAATGGTTGGTGATTGTTCTGATTCTGCTGTTCGTGATGGCGCCGGTGATGTGGCTCAAGCCCAGCCCCCGCCAGAAGCGCCAGATGGCGCTACGCGACAGTGCGCGGCAGCAGGGGGTGACCATCAAGATGGCCGTGCCGCCGCTGCATCATTTCAAAGGCACCATGCCAGCCTATCGGTGGCGGTTTGGCCAGGAGACGCCGGGGCCGGATTTCGTTCTGGTGCGCGATAGCCATGCCAGCGCGGCACTGGAAGCCTTTCATGCTGGCTGGCGGTGGCGTATTGCGCCGCTGCGACCGCTACCGGAGAGCGCCGACGCCACGCTGCGCACCTTGCTGGAGCGTTTGCCCCAGGATGCGCTGGTGCTGGAGTGCAACTCGTACGCCTTGACGCTATGGTGGTGGGAATCACAAACCGCCGAACGCTTTACCAGCTACCTGGGCGATATCATGACCTTGAAAGTGTCGCTGGGCGGCCTGTCAGACCGCCCCCCAGGCAAGGCGCTGTCGTCAGGCGGTCGACCCTCCTGACGAGATAGCTGTCCTGACGAGATAGCTGTTCGCGGCCGCCGGGGGATCATACCGACGGCTTGTCCTGGTCTCTGGCCTGCATGGCCAGGCCATTGGATTCGATTTGCGCCAGCCACTGGTCCAACTGGATCAGGTCGCTGTCGCTCAACCCGGCGAAGATCTCCTTGCGGGCGGCGAGCACTACGCTGTCGATCTGTTCCAGCAGCGGCATCGCCGCCGGGGTGAGATAAATGCGCTTGCTGCGACGGTCAGTGTCACAGGCGCGCCGCTCCACCAGCCCCTGCTCTTCCAGCTGCCCCAGCGTGCGCACCAGCGAAGGTGCCTCGACGCCAATGGCCCGCGCCAGATAGCACTGCGGGTTGCCTTCGCCGAGCTTCCACAAGTGATAAAGCGTGACCCAGCGCGTTTGGGTCAGCCCCAGCGGTGCTAGCCTGCGGTCGATGATGGAGCGCCATAAATGGGGCAATCGGGCAATACGAAAACCAATAGTTGAAGCCATAGTCGCTAGCTACCAGAAAATGTGAGTGGGCGAATTGTCATAAGCTGCGCCGCTGAATGCAAGGCGTTATGCTAATCGGCGGCGTCTGGGGCCTGCTGGTCAGAACGGCTGCCTGCCACGAATCGCCGTAAATTGAGCGCGCTTAATCCGCTGCGCTGAATGGTGCTGTCGGCCATGGAGGCCTGCTGCTCGTCATCCGAGACCGTGAAGCGGATCAGCCCCAATCGTTGTCCTCCTTCGGTCATGATGTCGACTCGCCAATCCCCTGCGGGGTTTTCAGGGAAGTTGCGTTTATGGCTCCAGGCGCGATACCCCTGTTCACGGCCGCCGTTGATAGTCAGGGCAATACGGTCCATGGGCGTACCATTATGATGCCAGACATGATAAATGGTTTCGCTCAAGCCGCGTGGTGCGCGAATGGCGGTATATACATAGAGCCCATGGGTGCGCAGGGCCTCAGGAGTCAGCGGAGTGGCACCCTGGGGCACGCGCTGCTGGGTATCGAAAGCAGGCGATAGCGCGCTGCCCGTCATCCACAGGCTGGCGGGGGGCACCCAGACGCGGCCAAGCCAGGCGCCGTAGGCCAGCACCATGGTCAAGGCAAGAAAACCACACCAGCGCGCCAGGCTGCGTTGCTTCAGCAGATGCCAGAAGCTGGGCAGGGCCACCAGGACGGTGAGCACCAGCGCCAGCAGCAGGCTTTGCCGGGTGGTCAGATGCAGCATGATCGGCAAGATCACCAGCAGCACCAGAAAGACGCATTGCGCATGAAACATGAAGTACAGGCTGCGCCATCGTCCGGCCAGCTTGTAATACAGTGGGTCGATGATCGATAGCACGGCCATGGCCATGACCAGCAGGGCAAACAGCGCCTGCCCGCTATTCCACACCGTGGTGATCAGGATGAACGGCAGGGTGAAAAACAGCGTCTCCTGGTGAATCATCTGGGCAATGAAAGAGGCAATGCCCTTGGGCAGGGTAGGGTGGCCGCGGCTGGCCAGCAGCCGCCCGATCAGGCTTTCCGACAGCAGCAGAAGCCAAGCCACCAGCAGCCCCACCGCCAAGGCCACTCCCAGCCACTGCTGACGATCCACCAGAAAAAAACTGCCCAGGCCTGCTGCAAATGCCATGGGCGGCCACAGCCAACTCCATGGTTTCAGGCGCTCTACAAGACGCTCGACCCAGGCCTGTACGGCCCGTGTCCGGGCGGGATTCAATAAAGTGCCCATCGTGTGATCGCTCGATTCAATCGTGAAGTGTGATGATTCCTTAGCATACGCACTCATTTCCGCATCCGTCGCAGTCTGCAGGACAAAAACGCAAAAATGATGGCAGCCACTCATGCGCTGCCGAGATTCATGTAAGGTCCCCACAAGGACTATGCTGAGGGCTGGATTAGCCAAAAGTCAGGGGTTGACGTACTCGAGCAACTCCACCAAGCTAAGGCAATCAAACGACCGTATGAATGCGCGGCGGGTTCGCCGAAGCTAACCTGCCCGACACTATGTGGAGAGAGCGCGAATGATCTATCAAGGCAATGCCATCACGGTGGAGCGTCGTGACACCCAAGGTGGCAATGATGTCGCAGTGCTCACTTTCGACCTGAAAGATGAGTCCGTCAACAAGCTTTCCAGTGCCGTGGTGGCGGAGCTGGGAGACGCGGTCAAGGCGCTGCAGGCCGAAAGTGGTGTGCAAGGTCTGATGATCCGCAGTGCCAAGGACGTGTTTATCGTCGGTGCCGACATTACTGAATTCCATAGCCTGTTCGACAAGGGCGAAGCGTACCTGGTGGAGATGAACCTCAAGGTTCACGATATCTTCAACGCCATCGAAGATCTGCCGTATCCCACCGTGACGGCGATCAATGGTCTGGCGCTGGGCGGCGGCTGTGAAGTGCTGTTGACCACCGACTATCGCGTGATGAGCGAGAAAGCCAAGATTGGCCTGCCGGAAACCAAGCTGGGCATTCTGCCAGGCTGGGGTGGCTGCGTGCGCCTGCCGCGTCTGATCGGGGCAGACAACGCCGTGGAGTGGATTGCCGGTGGCACCGAAAACCGTGCCGATGCCGCCTTGAAAGTAGGCGCCGTTGACGCTGCCGTTGCCCATGAGCTGCTGGAAGAGGCAGCGCTGGACATCCTCGATCGCGCCAATGCCGGTGAGCTGGATTATCAGGCCCGCCGCGAAGAGAAAACCTCTCCGCTGAAGCTCAACGCCATCGAGCAGATGATGGCCTTCGAAACCGCCAAAGGCTATGTGGCCGGTAAAGCAGGCCCGCACTACCCGGCGCCTGTGGAAGCCATCAAGGTCATCCAGAAAGGGGCCGGAGAAACCCGTGCGCGTGCCCAGGCCATCGAAGCCAAGTCCTTCGCCAAGCTGGCGCTGAGCAGCGTTGCCTTCAACCTGGTGGGGCTGTTCCTCAACGATCAGGTGGTCAAGAAGAAAGGCAGCAAATACGAGAAGCAGTCTCAGCCGGTCAAGCAGACTGCCGTGCTGGGTGCTGGCATCATGGGTGGCGGTATCGCCTACCAGAGTGCCAGCAAAGGCACTCCGATCCTGATGAAAGACATCAAGGATGATGCCATCGAGCTTGGCCTGAAAGAGGCTCGCAAACTGTTTTCCAAGCAGGTAGAGCGCAAGAAGCTCACCACTGAGCAAATGGCCGAGAAACTCTCCAACATCCGCCCGACGCTCTCTTACGGCGATTTCGGCAATGTCGATCTGGTGGTCGAAGCGGTGGTGGAAAACCCCAACGTCAAGGATGCGGTGCTGACCGAAGTAGAGGGCATGGTGGGTGAGAACACGATTCTTACCTCCAACACGTCCACCATTTCGATCAACCGTCTGGCGAAGAATCTGAAGCGCCCGGAAAACTTCTGCGGTATGCACTTCTTCAACCCCGTGCACCGCATGCCGCTGGTGGAAGTCATTCGTGGCGAGAAAACCTCCGACGCCGCCGTGGCCGCCACCGTGGCTTACGCCCGCGCCATGGGCAAAACGCCCATCGTGGTCAACGACTGCCCTGGCTTTTTGGTCAATCGCGTACTGTTCCCTTACTTCGGCGGCTTCAGCTTCCTGGTAGAGCAAGGGGCCGACTTCCAGCGTGTCGATAAGGTCATGGAGAAGTTTGGCTGGCCCATGGGCCCGGCCTACCTGCTGGACGTGGTCGGCATGGATACCGCCGTGCACGCCAACGAGGTGATGGCCGAAGGCTTCCCTGACCGCATGGCGCGTGAAGGCAAAACCGCCATCCAAGTGATGTATGACAACCAGCGCCTGGGCCAGAAGAACGACAAGGGCTTCTACGCCTACGAAGAGGACAAGAAGGGCAAGCCGAAGAAGGTCAGCGATGAGCAGGCCCATGCCCTCGTGAAAGACGTCGTGAAAGAGCAGAAAGAGTTTTCCGACGAAGACATCGTGGCGCGCATGATGGTGCCGCTGTGCCTGGAGACCGTACGTTGCCTGGAAGACGGCATCGTCGAGACGCCCGCAGAAGCCGATATGGCACTGATTTACGGCATTGGCTTCCCGCCCTTCCGCGGTGGCGCGCTGCGCTACATCGATGCGCTGGGCGTGGCCGAGTTCGTCGCCCTGGCCGACCGTTTGGCCGAAGAGTTGGGACCGCTCTACGCACCTACCGAGAAACTGCGCGCCATGGCTCAGAACAACGAGCAGTTCTACGCGGGCAACACGGCAAGCGCTCAGGCCTAAGTCACCACCCACAGGAGAAATATGATGAGTTTGAATCCGAGAGATATCGTGGTGGTGGACGGTGTTCGTACCGCCATGGCAAAAGCAAAGAACGGCGCTTTCCGTAACGTACGTGCCGAGAACCTGTCCGCTGCCGTGATGCAGGCGCTGTTCAGCCGGAACCCCAATCTGGACCCGTCGGAAGTGGACGATGTGATCTGGGGCTGCGTCAACCAGACCCTGGAACAGTCCATGAACATTGCCCGCAACGCGGCGATCATGACCGGCATTCCCCGTAGCGTGCCTGCGCAAACGGTGAACCGTCTGTGTGGCTCCTCGATGACCGCGCTGCATATTGCGGCGGCCAACATCAAGGCCGGCATGGGCGACTTCTATGTGATTGGTGGCGTGGAGCACATGGAGCACGTGCCCATGGCCCACGGCGTGGACGTGAACCCGGCAGCCAGCAAGTACGCTGCCAAGGCGGCCATGATGATGGGCCTGACCGCCGAACTGCTGGGCAAGATGCACGGCATCTCCCGTGAAGACCAGGACAAGTTCGGCGTACGCTCGCATCAGCGCGCCCAGGCAGCCATGGAGAAGGGCTACTTCGATAACGAGATCATCGGTGTCGAAGGCCACGACCAGCGCGGCTTCAAGGTATTGGTGAAGAACGACGAAGTGATCCGTGCCGATGCCAGCCTGGAGTCCATGGCGAACCTGAAGCCGGTGTTCGACCCTCGCAGTGGCACCGTCACGGCCGGTACTTCATCGGCGCTGTCGGTGGGGGCCTCCGCCATGGCAGTGATGAGCTACGAGCGTGCCCAGGCGCTGGGGCTGGAGCCGATTGCCCGCGTGCTGTCGACCGGTGTGGCAGGCTGTGATGCCTCCATCATGGGCTACGGCCCGGTACCCGCGTCCAAAAAGGCCTTGAAAGCCGCTGGCCTGTCGGCAGCGGATATTCAAACCGTCGAGCTCAACGAGGCGTTTGCTGCCCAAGGGCTGCCGGTGCTCAAGGACCTGGGCTTCCTCGATGCCATGGACGAAAAGGTCAACCTGAACGGCGGTGCCATTGCCTTGGGCCACCCGCTGGGCTGCTCCGGTTCGCGGATCTGTACCACGCTGCTCAACGTGATGCAGCAGCGCGATACCACCTTGGGTTTGGCGACCATGTGTATCGGTATGGGCCAGGGCGTTGCCACGGTGTTCGAGCGTTTGAAATAACCGCCCGGCAGCCATGTGATCGCAAAACGGCACCTTAGGGTGCCGTTTTGCCGTTTGGAAGGGGGCGCTAATACGGCATCAAAACATGCCGCTATCCAGCCCGGCCGCTAGCGTCATGGCCAGCTCCTCGACCTGTGTGGCAAATGTCTCCTGCCACTCGCCTCGTAAGACCACCGGTTGCTGAACCCAGCGCCAGCGCAGCCCGGTCACGATGCTTTCCACGGCTCGCTGGGTGCCCGTGCCGTCGTGGCCAGCGCGAATGTAGAGCGCACAGGGCAAGCCCTGCTTCTCATCCAGTACTGGGTAGTAGCTACGGTCGAAAAAATCCTTCAGGGCACCGCTCATGTAGCCGAGGTTTTCGGTGGTGCCGAGCAGAACGGCGTCGCAGGCCAGCAGGTCGGCGGGCCCTGCTTCGAAGGGAGTTTTCACCGTGCAGACGACATGCTCGAGATCGGGGTGCTCTGCACCTCGCCTGGCAGCTTCCCTCAAGGCTTGGGTATTGACGGAAGGGGCGTGAGCGACGATTAATAGCTGTTTCATGGCAAAGACCTGCGCAGTGGCGATTGGCGATGTACAGGGATGACAGAATGGCAGGCCGGGAAGCCAGAGCTTCAAGATTCCGCCCTGCACTCCTTATCCCAGCAGCACTTTCAGCTCATGACGCTGTTCGGCATGTTTGGCCGCGTTTTCGTTTTTCAGCTTTTCCAGATTAACGAGCTTCCAGCGCACAGCTGGCAGGCCCGCCGCCTGAGGGCGATCAATGGCATCAAAATCGGGCGCACCGTCATGTAGGCTTAGCAAGAATCGCACGAGGAGCGCGACCTGCGCTTCATAGGTTTCACGCGCCATCATTTACCTCCGCCTTTACAAACGCTTCCGGCACCATGATGCGATAGCGCGGATGTATCTTGCCCCCTTTTAACAGTGCGCGGTCGCCACTGCCAAGGTTGAACTCTGCAGGATCGAGACGCTTGCGCCAAGGGTGGTCATGGCGATCCGCAAAGACAAAGAACAACCGCTTGACCTTGATCTTCTTGCAACTGTGCAGCAACGCTGCCACTGTTTTTGGCCGCAGTGTCGTCAAGCTCTCGAATAGCATATCAAGGTTATGAAAACTCTCATGGTCGGGCAATTCGTCCATGGCTTCCATAATCGCCCGTTCGGGTGCCGACATGTTGAGCATCCAGTCCCATGGCAGCGTGTCTTCGGCGTTGATGTTGTTTCTGGCAAGCCCGACGGACGGGTCAGCGAATAGTGAAGTGTTGCGAGTCACGATGGGGGCGTTCAGTGGCAGTTTGCTTAGCCAGTTGGGTGTGGCGTTGCCATATACCCAGACAGGCGCACTGCTACCTAGACGCAGGTAGTGATCGTAGCCCTGTTGGGCAAGTGCCGTTGTGCCACCCACATGGATGTTATGGCGCATAATATGCTGCATGGAAAGCAGGCAAGTTTTCCAATCGATTGCGCCAGAGGTTGTTGCGTTCGGCGCAGGGCGCCGGAAAACGCCGCGGTTAACGCGCTCAAGCCAGCCGTTAACAACGTACTTCCGCGCAAGGAAACGGCTGATACCGTGGCGTTCGAGCCATGCGGTATCGACCATGAACCCTGACGGGATGGCTTCAAGCACTTTCTTTAGCTTTTTTTCTTTAGGTGTACTCATGGTTTACAAATTAGCATTTTGCTAAATTCTTTGCGATATGTCGATTTTGAATTTTTAAAAACAATTGTACTATAAGGTCACAAAAAACATGTTTTTTAAATAGTTGCGGCGGCAAGGTGAATTGCCAGCTGGACCGCCGTTAAAGTCAGCGCCCGTCTGTACCCTGGATCCCACCGAGCGCTGGGAACGCAGGGCACCCCGCCTTTTGGCATTGCTTCATCGCCGTGATCGGCGATTGATGATGCAGCGCTTCTACCGTGTGATTTAAAGTGCTACGTTTATTTTATGAATCCAGGCTTCTCGCATGCCGTGAGCGGCCGTGGCGTATGGGTAAACTATCTGAGCTATGGATTCTCCTCGGGCAAGAGCTCATGCCAGGATTTACTTCACTCCGGGTCCAGGCATGGGACGAGTATCAAGATAAAGGGACAATCTGTTGAAAGCTCAACAAGGGAAGCGAGTCATGTATCTGCAGGCCAGGAGCGTGGGGAAGAGAGTAGGGAAGGTGGCGGGGAAGCGCGTGGGGAAAGCGGCAGCATGGGCAGCCGTGCTGCTGTTGGTGGGGTGTGCAGGCCAGTCCTCGCCCTCCAGTAGCGCAGGGGAGTCTCCTTCGACGATGGAGCCTGCGGTATCGCCCGTGACACCCTCGGCCACGCGTGCGTCCACCTCGCCGGTCACGGATTGGGTGCCGCCGCTGCTGGCCAGCCCTGAAGAAGAAGCGGCTTACTATGTCAGCCGCTTGGCAGACCGCAGTTTCGTTTCGCAATATGGTGGTCCGGATAACCCTCGCCCCTGGTACATCGCCGCTGAGCGGCTGGGTGAGATCGGGGCGCCCGCAGTGCCACTTCTGCTGGCCAGGCTCAATACTCAGGATGCCTACGAGCTGATGCTGGTGCTATATGCCCTGCACCTGGCCACGCAAGATCCGCTGATCACTTTCAAGACCCGCGGCGAGTCCGTGCAGCTGCCGGGGGTGCTGGACGAGCGCATGAATGCCGACAATCGGCGCCTCGTCGAAGAGTGGCAGCAGCGTCATGCGGCGGCGTTGGATTTAGGTTAAGGGCCTGGCTACATTGATGAGTTGAACCTACGAACGACGACTTGGAGATGACAATGGGATTTGCACTATCTTCCATGCAGGTCAGCAGCACCGCCTTTGGCCAGCATCAGGCCATTCCCGCCAAACACACCGGTGAAGGCGAGGACATCTCACCCGACCTGGCCTGGCAGGGTGCACCTGAAGGAACCCAGGGCTATGCGGTGATCTGTCACGATCCCGATGCCCCGTTGGTGAAAGAGGGCAGCTACGGTTTCGTACATTGGGTGCTGTATAACTTGCCGGGCGATATGACGTCGCTGGAAGAGAATACCACCCAAGGAACCGTGGGCATGTCCGATTTCGGCAAGCCCGGCTATGGCGGCCCAATGCCCCCGGAAGGCCATGGTAGCCACCTCTACTATTTCTGGGTACTGGCGCTGGACCAGGCAACCACGCTTCCCGAAGGGCTGACGCTGCCCGAGCTGCTGCGTGCCGTCGAGCCGCACCTGCTGGGCATGAATCGGCTGGTCGGTACCTACCAGCGCGACTGACCTCTCTCTTCAGGCTGGAGCATTGTGCTCAAGCCGTGTAGGCTCCACCGCTTTCTACGCCCTGTAGATATCCTGATAGCGATGGAGCCTTTTCATGAGTGACTTTCCCAACTGTCCCGCCTGCGCCTCTGAATTCACTTATGACGACGGCCTGCAATTCGTGTGCCCGGAGTGTGGCCATGAGTGGTCGAAAAATGGTGAAGAGGAAACCGAATCAGCCAGCTCCGGTATCCGGGATGCCAACGGTAACCCGCTAGCCGATGGCGACACGGTGACCGTGATCAAGGATCTCAAGGTGAAGGGCAGCTCGCTGGTGGTCAAGGTGGGCACTCGGGTCAAGAACATCCGCTTGGTGTCCGGTGATCACGACATCGACTGCAAGATAGATGGTATTGGCCCGATGAAATTGAAGTCCATGTTCGTCAAGAAAACCTGACCCCCAACGCCTGCGATCAGTTCGCGGGCGTTTTCTTGACAGGCTGTCATAGCTTTTCTGAATGAGAATGATTGGCTTTTTTGATGTTATCAGCGGCGAACGTGTCAGGAAGTGGTGACTTTTGCGAAGGATTTTGCAGAAGGGCTTCACATCATTTTTATACAGGACTAAAATGGTCCCCAATTGACGGGTAAGCCTTTTAATCACACGGGTCATCACACACGGGAGTCACCATGCTCAAGCTTTCTCGGCTGACCGACTATGCGGCGGTAGTGATGGCGCAAATTGCGCGCCATCCGAACACCTCCCATGCCGCCGCCGATCTGGCCGAAGCCGTTCAGCTGCCGCACCCGACTGTGAGCAAGACGCTTAAAATGCTGGTTAAAGCCGGGTTGCTGGAGTCCCAGCGCGGTGCTCAGGGCGGGTATCGGCTGGCACGCCCTGCCTCGCGGATTACCGCCGCCGATATCATCAGCGCCATCGAAGGCCCCGTGGCCATGACCGAGTGCAGCCAGGCGGAAGGCGAGTGCGACCTGGTGGCTACCTGCGGTGTGGCCGACAACTGGCAGCGCGTATCCCTGGCCATTCGCACGCTGCTGGAGAGCGTCACCCTGGCGCACCTCGCCGACACCGCTCCCATCAAGCTGCCCGTTCAGCTACCCATTCAAAGCATTACGCTATCGGCGGCTTCCGCGTAAGTCGCAACCACATTCACTCATATTGACGGCGAGCTCAACTCGCCACCCAACTGCCCGGAGGGTATCACCATGGCAAGCGAAGAAATGGAACAGTTGGTTCGTCGCGAGTACAAAGATGGCTTTGTCACCGATATCGAAAGCGACACACTGCCACCTGGCCTGGATGAAAACACCATCGCCTTCATTTCCAAAAAGAAGGGCGAGCCGGAATGGATGCTGGAGTGGCGTCTGGATGCCTATCGTCAGTGGCTGAAAATGGAAGAGCCCTCCTGGGCACACCTCAACTATCCGCCCATCGATTATCAGGCGATCTCCTACTTCAGCGCGCCAAAGCGCCCGGAAGACCGCCCTCAAAGCCTCGATGAGGTAGACCCCAAGCTGCTGGAAACCTATGAGAAGCTGGGTATCCCGCTGCATGAGCGTGCTGCCCTGGCAGGCGTGGCGGTCGATGCGGTATTCGATTCGGTGTCGGTAGCTACCACGTTCAAGAAAGAGCTGGCGGAAGCCGGGGTCATTTTCTGCTCCATCTCGGAAGCCATCCGCGACTACCCGGAGCTGATCAAGCAGTATCTGGGCACCGTCGTACCGGTCGCCGACAACTACTTCGCTGCGCTGAACTCTGCGGTGTTCACCGACGGCTCGTTCGTCTTCGTGCCTGAAGGCGTCACTTGCCCGATGGAGCTGTCCACCTACTTCCGTATCAACGCGGCCAATACCGGGCAGTTCGAGCGCACTTTGGTAATTTGTGAAAGCCGTGCCCAGGTCTCCTATCTGGAAGGCTGCACGGCGCCCATGCGCGACGAAAACCAGCTGCACGCGGCGGTGGTCGAGCTGGTGGCGCTGGATGATGCCTACATCAAGTACTCTACCGTTCAGAACTGGTACCCCGGTGATGAAGAGGGCAAGGGCGGTATCTACAACTTCGTGACGAAGCGCGGCGACTGCCGTGGTGAGCGCTCGCGTATCAGTTGGACACAGGTGGAAACCGGCTCGGCGATTACCTGGAAATACCCCTCTTGCGTGCTGCGCGGCAAGGACAGCATCGGTGAGTTCTACTCGGTGGCCGTGACCAACGGGCGCCAGCAGGCGGATACCGGCACCAAGATGATCCATATTGGTGAGGGCACACGCTCCTACATCGTGGCCAAGGGCATCTCGGCGGGCAAGAGTGAT
Source organism: Halomonas sp. BC1 (assembly GCF_002078135.1). NCBI lineage: Bacteria > Pseudomonadati > Pseudomonadota > Gammaproteobacteria > Oceanospirillales > Halomonadaceae > Halomonas > Halomonas sp. BC1. Next base: position 29,594 of record NZ_LFGS01000002.1, read on the forward strand.
CAGTCCTATCGCGGTATGGTCAAGATCGGCCCGCGCGCCAAAGGCGCACGTAACTTTACCCAGTGCGATTCGCTGCTAATTGGCGACAAGTGCGGTGCCCACACTTTCCCGTACCAGGAAATCGGCAACAGCACGGCGACCATCGAGCACGAAGCCACCACGTCGAAAATCGGTGAAGACCAGCTGTTCTACTGCCAGAGCCGCGGCATCTCGGAAGAAGATGCGGTGAGCATGATCGTGAACGGCTTCTGCAAGGATGTCTTCCAGGAGCTGCCGATGGAGTTTGCGGTAGAAGCGGAAGCACTGTTGAACGTCACTCTTGAAGGTGCGGTGGGCTAACCGCGCAGGCATCCCCCTATTTTTTAAAAGGCGATTACTATGTTGCAAGTGAATGATTTACACGTCACCGTCGACGGCAAAGAGATTCTGAAAGGCCTGACGCTCACCATCAATGCCGGTGAAGTGCATGCCATCATGGGCCCCAACGGCGCGGGTAAATCCACCTTGTCAGCGGTCATTGCGGGCAAGGATGGCTACGAAGTCACCCAAGGCACCATCACCTTCGAAGGCCAGGACGTGCTGGAAATGGAAATCGAAGAGCGCGCCCAGGCGGGCCTGCTGCTGGGTTTCCAGTACCCCGTTGAGATCCCGGGGGTGAAGAACATTTACCTGCTGAAGTCGGCGCTGAATGCGCAGCGCGCTGCCCGTGGTGAAGGCGAGATGCCCGCCCCAGAGTTCATGAAGCTGGTCAAAGAGAAGCTGAACTTCATGAAAATGGATGCCAGCTTCCTGCAGCGCGCGGTCAACGAAGGCTTCTCCGGCGGTGAAAAGAAGCGTAACGAAATCCTGCAGATGCTGGTGCTGCAGCCCAAGCTGGCCATGCTGGACGAAATCGACTCCGGTCTGGACATCGACGCCATGAAGGTCGTGGCCGATGGGGTCAACAGCCTGCGCGCCGAAGAGCGTGCCATTCTGCTGGTCACGCACTACCAGCGCCTGCTGGACTACATCGTGCCCGACAAGGTCCACGTCCTGATGGATGGTCGTATCGTCAAGACCGGTGACGCGGCGTTGGCCAAAGAGCTGGAGGCCAACGGTTACGAAGGCATCGAGGAGTCCGTGGCATGAGCGAGACACAAACCTTTCTGGATACGCTGGCGGCGCGCAGCCAACAGCGTGGCGCAGAGCCCAGCTGGATGGCCGCACGCCGCCAGGCGGGGGCTGCACGCTTCGAGGCGATGGGCTTTCCTACTCGTCGCGATGAAGAGTGGAAATACACCGACGTACGCGCCATTGCTCAGGGAAATTTCGCCCTGGCCGATAACGCCGAGTTCTCTCAGGCGCAGGCGGCTGCGCTGACACTGCCACTGGAAGCCTATCGCCTGACCTTCGTCGATGGCGTATTTTCGGCGGCGCTGTCTGACCTGGAAGGCCTGCCTTCCAGCGTGCAGGTCATGCCGCTCTCCAAAGCGCTCAGCGACAACCATGAAGCGGTGGGTGGCCCGTTGGGTCGTTTGACCGGCGTGGAATTCTCGCCCTTCTCGGCGCTCAACACCGCGTTCGTGGAAGAAGGGGCCGTGGTGCGTATTGCGCCCGGCACGGTAGTGGAAAAGCCGATTCTGCTGCAGTTTCTCTCACGGGCCGGGGCGCCGGTCATGAGCCACCCGCGGGTGCTGGTCGAAGCGGCTGGGCGCAGTGAGGCCACGCTGATCGAGCACTACGTGGGGGAAGCCGATGCTGCCAACTTCACCAACGTGGTGGGTGAGCTGATGCTGGACCGTGGTGCGATCCTCAACCACTACAAGCTTCAGGAAGCTCCGCTGGGCGATCTGCACATTGCCAGTATCCACGTGGAGCAGAGTCGCGACAGCCGCTACACCTCCTACAACCTGAATCTGGGCGGTGCGCTGGTGCGCAACGACCTGATTTGCGAGCTGGACGGCCAGGGCGCCGAAAGCAACCTGTACGGTCTGTTCTTCGGTCAGGGTCGCCAGCACGTGGATAACCACACCAAGGTCAACCACAACGCGCCGCTGACGTTCTCCAACGAGAACTACAAGGGCATTCTGGATGACCGCGCGCAGGGCGTCTTCAACGGCCGGGTATACGTCAAGCGCGACAGCCAGAAAATCGAAGGCTTCCAGAGCAACCAGAACCTGCTGCTCTCCGACCGCGCGCAAATCAACGCCAAGCCGGAGTTGGAAATCTACGCCGATGACGTCAAGTGCTCCCACGGCACCACCACGGGCCAGCTGGATGAAGAAGCCGTCTATGCGCTGCGTACACGGGGTATCGACGAAGCCACGGCGCGCGGCCTGCTGACGCTGGCCTTTGCCGGTGAAGTGCTGGAACAGGTCACGCTGGATGCCATTGCCGAGCGAGTCGAGCTGGCGGTGGCAGGCAAGCTGCCCGAGCGCTTCAACCTGGCAGGGCTGGTGGAAGCAGCGGCTGCGCTGAACGATTAATCAAGGAGTCCCCCATGCCCCAGAGCGTGATTGAGAAAGCGACCACGGCCAGCACCGCCGCCTACGATATCGAGGCCCTGCGCCGCGAATTCCCCGTGCTCCAGCGGGAAGTGCACGGCAAGCCGCTGGTCTATCTGGACAATGCCGCTACCAGCCAGACTCCCCAGGCGGTCATCGACGTGTTTGGCGACTACTACGCTCGCTACAACGCCAACATCCACCGTGGGCTGCACACCCTGGCGGATGAGGCCACGGCCGCGTTCGAAGCGACACGTCATCGCGCCAGGGACTTTCTCAATGCCGAAGATGCTCGCCAGATCATCTTCACCCGGGGCACCACAGAGGCGATCAATCTGGTCGCCCAGAGCTGGGGCAGAAGCCAGCTGCAGGCGGGCGACGAAGTGCTCATCTCTATGCTGGAGCACCACTCCAACATCGTGCCCTGGCAATTGTTGGCCGCAGAGCGTGGTTTCACCATCAAGGTGATCCCGGTAGACGCTCATGGTGCGCTGGACATGGACGCCTATCGAGCCCTGCTCAACGAGCGGACCCGGCTGGTGGCGGTGAATCATGTGTCCAATGCGCTGGGGACCATCAACCCAGTCAAGGAAATGGCCGCGTTGGCCCATCAGCAGGGCGCACTGATTCTGGTCGACGGTGCCCAGGCGACGCCGCATCAAAAAGTGGATGTTCAGGACATCGACGCCGACTTCTACGCTTTCTCTGGCCACAAGGTGTATGGCCCCACGGGCGTGGGCGTGCTGTATGGCAAGGCGGCGTTGCTGGAGGCCATGCCGCCCTGGCAGGGTGGCGGTGAGATGATCAAGACCGTCTCGTTCGACGTGGGCACGACCTTCGCGGACATTCCCCACAAGTTCGAGGCCGGTACGCCTGCCATTGCGGAAGTGATTGCGTTGGGGCGTGCGCTGCAGTGGATGGAGGACGTAGGGGTCGAGGCCATTGGCGACTGGGAAGCCGTGCTGTTGACCCATGCCACTCAGGCCGTCAGCCATATCGACGGACTGCGCATTCTAGGCACGGCGCCGCACAAGGCGGGGGTGCTGTCGTTCGTGGTGGACGGTGCCCACTCCCAGGATATCGGGCTATTGATCGACCAGCTGGGTGTGGCGATTCGTACGGGGCATCACTGTGCGCAGCCGCTGCTCCACCATTTTGGCGTCGAGGCTACCTGTCGCGCCTCGTTTGCAGCGTATAATACCCTGCAAGAGGTCGATGCGTTCGTTGCGGCGCTGAACCGTGTGATCCAAATGGTACGCTAAGGACATCTATGGATATCGAGCAAGTGGCCAGCCTCGAACGAGGCCAGAAACTGCCGCTACAGCGTGATGTAGAAGCCATTGCCATTCCGTTCGGCAAGACGGATACGCTGGCAGAAGATAGCGTTGTCAGTGTCATGCAGGCGAAAGGCAGCACGGTCAGCGTAGGGTTCGAGGGGCGGCTGTATCTCATCGAGGGTCGCAATCTCGATGCGCTGGGGCTGGAACCATTGCCGCGGCCCACGCTGCCCGAGTCAGCCAGCGATGACGAGATCGAGCAGTTCGTCTGGGATCAGCTGCGTACCTGTTTCGATCCGGAAATTCCGGTCAATATCGTCGATCTGGGGCTGGTATACGGATGCCGTATCGAACGCTTGATCAGCGGTGAGCGCATCGTCACCATCCGCATGACGCTGACCGCGCCTGGCTGCGGTATGGGCGACGTGATTGCCGCTGATGCGCGCAACAAGATTCTGGGGGCGCCGCAGATCAGCAAGGTGCATACCGAGATCGTCTTCAGCCCCGCCTGGAGTCGTGACATGATGAGCGATGAAGCCAAGCTTGAGCTCGGCATGTTCTAACCCCTGCTGGGGAGCTGGATGCACAGCCTGTTATTTCGTTGGGTAAAGCGTTTTCTGCTGTCGCTGGTTGCCATGGTGCTGCTGGCGGCTTTGCTATTGGCGGCAGGCAACGCTTGGGTATTGCTGAGCACCTCGCGCTATATCCATACGCAAGTGCCCGAGTGCCGTCCAACGGATGTCGCTATCGTGTTTGGCACCTCTCACTGGACGCGTAGCGGGCTGCGTAACCCTCATTTTCATGCGCGTATGCGCACCTCGGCGCGTCTGATAGCCGATGAGCGCGTGCAGCATCTGCTGCTCTCCGGGGATAACCGCACCCAGGCCTACAACGAGCCCCGAGCCATGTGGCGCGACCTTTATCGGCGAGGAGTGCCTGCCGACAGGTTGACCATGGATTTCGCGGGCTTCAGCACTTACGACACCATGGTGCGTGCGCGGCATGTCTTTCAGCTGGAGCAGGCGCTGTTGGTGACCCAGAGCTGGCACTTGCCACGGGCGATATTCATTGGCCGTTCGCTGGGGATGGATGTGACGGGCTGTGTAGCAGAAGAGCAGCCCTCGGCGGGCGAGTGGCGGCTCAAGGTGCGTGAGTGGTTAGCGCGCATGGCGACGCTGGGAGATCTTTACCTGTGGGGCCGGGAGCCTCACTTTCTGGGGCCAGCGGAGCCCATCGTGCTGAGCCGTGATCGGCTGCCCCTGGAGCCGCCATCTGCGACTTCTGACGTGCTGATCGATCTGGAAGGCGTGCGCCTGCTCTATCCAGAGCTCCCCGTGTTTAACGAGCCGTTTGACGAGCCGTGACGGCCGCCAAAGCTGTCGACGCCTTGACGCGGTTAGCGGTGCGCCTTGCGCTTTTGCAGGCTATACAGCTCGCGGATCAGTTTACGGCAGCCCTGCATGCACTCTTCCACAACGGGTTCGATGGGGTCGGGCAGCGGGTGGGTAAACAGGGTCGAGAGGGCTTGCATCAGGACGCGCTCTTGTTCCAACAGTTCATTGATCAGAACCTGACTATCGTTGCCCACGAAGCTTTTCAGGCGGCTCCACAGCCACAGAAAGTCATCGCGCTCCACGTCGGCATCCCTGGGAAGCATTTTCAGATGGGCACGGGCCAACTCCTGCAGCTTGCGCATCTGTTTCAGTCGAGCCGTGTAGTGAGGCTTCAGCGCGTCGCGCAGCGAGGGGCGCAGGCGTTCGATATTGTCCTGGAAATAATCAATGCTATCGGCCAGCGCTTCCAGCACGCTGTCCATCGCCACTTGGCGATTGTCGAGAAACATGAGCGTCTACCTCCTTCGGTGACGCAGATTGTGGGGGTGGCAGCGTTGATTTGCCACCCCTAATGCGGATTATTTTTACCTTTGGGCGTTAGCCTTTAGGCTTGGGGGGTGCTTTTCGGGAAGGCGTTGCGTTTTTTTCGATATGTTCGATGATCATGCCCGCGATGTCCTTGCCCGTGGCGCTCTCGATCCCCTGTAAGCCAGGCGAAGAGTTGACCTCCATGATCACCGGCCCATGGTTGGAACGCAGCAGATCGACACCGGCAACGCGCAGCCCCATGGCCTTGGCTGCACGGATAGCGGTGGAGCGCTCTTCCGGGGTAATGCGAATCACGCTGGCCGTGCCGCCACGGTGGAGATTGGAGCGAAACTCGCCTTCGGCCGCTTGACGCTTCATGGACGCCACGACTTTGTCGCCAATCACGAAGCAGCGAATGTCGGCGCCTTTGGCTTCCTTGATGTACTCCTGCACCATGATGTTGGCCTTCATGCCCATGAACGCCTGTACCACCGACTCGGCGGCCTGGTTGGTCTCGGCCAGCACCACGCCAATGCCCTGAGTGCCTTCCAGCAGCTTGATGACCAGCGGCGCCCCCTTGACCATGGTGATCAGGTCGGGAATGTCGTCTGGCGAGTGGGCGAAGCCGGTGATGGGCAGCCCCAGCCCCTTGCGGGAAAGTAGCTGCAGCGAGCGCAGCTTGTCGCGTGAGCGCGTGATAGCGACCGAGTCGTTGATCACGTAGGTGCCCATCATTTCGAACTGGCGCAGCACGGCGCAGCCGTAGAAAGTCACCGAGGCGCCGATGCGGGGGATGACCGCATCGAAGGGCTCGATCTCAGCCCCCTTGTAATGAATCGAGGGGTGGTGGGAGGCGATGCTCATGTAGCAGCGCAGGGTGTCCACCACCCGGGCCGTATGGCCGCGCTGCTCAGCGGCTTCCACCAGGCGGCGGGTCGAGTATAAATTGCGGTTACGCGAAAGTAGGGCAATATGCATGCAGGGCTCCGGGCCAAAACAGAAAAGGCGTATTAAGTGTATTCAAGGCTCGCCGTGCAAAAAGGCAGCGCCGGGTGCGACTAACAAACGACGCATGGCGCGCCTGCCCAATAGCATGGGGTGGCGCATATTGCTGCGGTCGGTCAAGGTAAGTTCGACGGGAAAGCTGAGCTGGCCCAGTTCCATCTGTGTGCGAATGACGTAGCGCCATTCGCTGTGCCCATTCGAGCTGGTCACCCGTCTTCTATCATGTAAATGTAGACGATAACGATGCCCCGGCGTCTCGGGGCCGCCACTGTGGGTGACGAAACTGACCCACAGCTGCCCATGGGCATCTTCTTCCGTTTCGATCTCTTCGGCATGCAGGGCAGAGGTGCGCGCGCCGGTATCGGCCTTGCAGCACAGGTGAAGCCCCAGGTCGGTCAGCGTGACCATTTCACGGCGGCCAATCACGGCCTTGGCCTGATAGGGTAATTCCTTCACGGGTGACTCCTGAGATAATAAGAGCAGAAGAACAGCATGATGATGACCGTCACCTGTTACGAATTTATGCGCGGCGTGGCATCAGGCCTGCCAGACGTGCCTGCATGGGTGAGTCGACAGGTGCGTCACGCAGGGTCAGCATGACCGGTAAGCGCAGCCTGGGAACGAGGGCAATATCACGCACGACGGCCGCAAAATCGGCACGCTCGTCTGCGGCCAGCCTGTTCAGGAACAGCGGCAGGCGTCTCTCGTCTTCCAGCAGTTGCCAACCGCGCCCGGCCATGGCGGCCATCAGATCAGGGCCGCAGGCAGCGCTATCCTGAAGTAAACTCGTGTACCAATCGCCTGCCGTGGGTTCTGGTGAGCTGCCCACCGCTCGCACGCAGGCGCACAAGGTTTCCACGTCTCCTTCACTGGCGGCCTGCTCGCCGCGGGCCTGCAGGGCCACCAGCAAGCACGTTTGTAAAGGCCGATGTTCAAGGCAGTAGCATAGCGCATGGATAACGTTGACAGGCAACTCGGAAAACCGCTTGGCCAGCGCCTCGGCGGCATCGTCGTCCATGCGAACCGTGAAATCGGCCAGACCCTGCACGCCCAGCGCTTGCCAATCGATCGATTGCTGGCCGCTCAAATACGCTTCTACCGGCTCCAGATGCTGACTGGCAGGTAACCCCAGCTGCAGCGTCGCACGGGCATTGAGCATGGCCTGAAAGGTGACGTCGGGCGTGAAAGCCAGTGGGTTGTCCTTCATCAGGTCGTCTACGCCAGCGCTGGCGTCAGCTGTCAATGTCTGCTGCTCTGACGCCAGGGCATTACGCCCTAGGGTTTCCAGCAGGCGATTGATGAAGCCATCCCGCTGTGCAGGCGAGAGCATGCCCTGCTCGTCCAGCGGCAGGGCGAGAAACCAGATGGCCGGTTCAGGCATGGCGCCCAGCCTAAACACGATGCCCAGGCGCGCCTGCCCCTGCCAGGGCTCGGGCCAGGCGTGCTCGGCCTGCTCGAAGCCGCGCAGGGTATCCCGCGAGCAAGGCACGACACGACGCCCCATATGGTAGAGCGTCACGTCAGCACCGCTGCGGGTAAAGAACTCATCGAGGGTAGTAATTGGTTGCATGACATCCTTCCGAATTTCAAGCGTGCACTCTACCTTGATGCTCGGTCACTGTCAGCCGTAACCATTGATAAAGCCATACCTTATCGTCGAGGTGGTCAAAAAGTGAACAACATTCCCCGGGCCCCGTGGGAGTAGCCGTTGCGACACCTTTCCATAGTTTATCCACAGCCTCTTGCAGGTTTTCTGTGAATCTGTGCATAAACGCGTTGGCCATGCCTCTCGGTGGCAAGTTACCCACAGAGTTGGGATAATCACGCCGACCATTCCTTATGAGTAGACTGTTTATGAGCGTCCATCAACAGCTTCAAACCGCGCTTCTCGAGCTTGAAGCCGCGATGAAAGCCGCCAACCTATGGCGCACCCCCCTTCCAGAGGCGAGCGCGTTTGCCAGTCAGGAGCCCTTTTGTGTGGATACCATGTCGCTGCCCCAGTGGGTGCGCTATGTGTTTGTGGCCCGATTGACCGCGCTGGTCGAGGCCCAGGCGACCATGCCCGCCAAGTGTGAGGTAGCGCCCGCCATGGCCGCTTATCTGATGCAGGAGAAAGTGCGCGCCAGCGACCAGGTGCTGGTCATTCGCGCCATGGAAAGAGTCGACCAGCTGGTGACGGACAACTGAACAGGTAGCCGCCAGTGCGGCGCTGCCGTGCTTCTCAACCAAACAGGCCCGGAGCAAATGCCCCGGGCCTGTTTGGTTGGATGGGTAGCCCCGCATCTTCTAGAAGCGGTAGCTGAGACCCGCCATGACCACAATGGGGTCGATTTCGACGGTGCCCGCTGCGGCGCCATTCACCGTGGCGTCCGTATCGATGTCCAGATACCAGGCGGCGGCATTGAGCGCCCAGTTACCGTCGATCAGCAGGTCGATACCCAGTTGGCCTGCCAGTCCCCAGGAGTCGTCCAGGTCCAACTCACCAATCGCCAGCTGTTCGTCCGAGAAGCGCGTGTAGTTGATACCGGCGCCAATGTAGGGCTGAACCCGTGCCTGGGTGCCGCCCAGCGGGTAATACTGCAGCGTCAGGGTGGGTGGTAGGTGCTTGGTCGAGGCAAGGTTCTCGCCGTTCAGAGCAATGTCGTGCTTGAAGGGCAGTGCGGCTAGCAGTTCGATGCCCACCTTGTCATGAAAGCGATAGCCCAGCGTAAAGGCGAAGTCGGTCTTGTCCTGAACGTCTACCGACAGGGCGCCATCGGCCAGAGCGCCGTTGTCGCTTTTGGGTGACACTTGTGCCACGCCCACGCGGGTAAAGAAATCACCTGCGCCGTAGGCAAACGCTTGGCTGCTGGCGGCCAGCGTTGCAGCGGCCAGACTGGCAGCGATGAGAGTAGAGGGTTTGAACGGGCGCATAATGTTGCTCCTGACCATGATGAGGGTGAGTGGTTCGTGATCCATGGCGCCACTATAACCAGCCAGAAGCGGTGGGTTATTGACCTGAGGCAAAGAGCGCTGCGCAAGCGGCCAACAATGCAAGAGACCTCCTGCAAGGCGGGGCCTTGACGAGGAGGTCTCGGATGCGTGCTTGCCAGTGCTCACCGCCTGCCGAAGCAGGTGGTGAGGTTGGCAAAAGGGTCAAGAGTAGGGGGTAAGAGTCATCGCCAAAATCAGCGCTCGATGTGCTGGTATTCACCGGCATCGGCGGTCATGTTGCTGACGACCAGGATGGCGATGAAGGAAGCGATGAAGCCGGGGATGATTTCGTAGACGCCCGGGCCACCCAGGAAGGAGCCGCTCCAGCCCAACGAAATCCAGATCATGACGGTGGCGGCACCGACGATCATGCCCGCCAGCGCGCCAGCACCGTTGGTACGCGGCCACATCAGCGAGAGGATGATCAGCGGACCAAAGGCGGCGCCAAAGCCTGCCCAGGCGTTGCTGACCAGCCCCAGCACCTGCGAGTCTTCATTGGAAGCAATGATGGCGGCCACGATACCCACCAGTACGACGCACACACGGCCCACCGCGACGCACTGCTGCTCGGTGGCATTCTTGTGCAGGAACAGGCGGTAGAAGTCTTCCGTCAGCGAAGAGGAGGAGACCAGCAGCTGGCTTGAGATGGTGCTCATGATGGCTGCCAGCAGCGCCGCGTACAGGAAGCCGGTGATCAGCGGATGGAAGAGCAGGTTGGCCAGCACGATGAAGATGGTTTCAGGGTCCTGGATGTCCATGCCGTTACGCACTGCGAAGGCGCGGCCCGCCAGGCCCAGCGATACGGCACCGATCAGCGAAACCAGCATCCAGCCCATACCGATGTTACGCGCTACAGGCACGTCTTCTTGTGAGCGAATGGCCATGAAGCGAACGATGATGTGCGGCTGACCAAAATAGCCCAGGCCCCAGGTCACCGCCGAAAGCCAGCCTACGAACGTCAGCCCCGTGGTCCAGGAGAGCAGCGTGGGATCGATGCTATTGAGCGTCACCGAGGCCTGTGAGAAACCACCGCCGCCGTCACCGAACAGCACTACCGCAGGCATGATGATCAAGGCCAGCATCATGATGCAGCCCTGCACGAAGTCGGTCATGCTCACGGCCAGGAAGCCGCCTACCACGGTATAGATCAGCACCACGCCGAGGGTAATGATGACGCCCATGGCGTAGTTGCTCATGTCGCCAAAGTTGTACACTCCGGTGAAGGCCGTTTCGAACAGCTTGCCACCGGCTACCAGGCCCGAGGCGGTATACACGGCAAAGAAGATCACGATCACGATGGCCGACACGGTGCGCAGTGCCAGGGCACGGGTCGGGAATCGGTTGGCCAGAAACGCCGGAATGGTAATCGCGTTGCCGTAATGAATGGTCTGCTCGCGCAGGCGAGGCGCGACCAGTATCCAGTTGAGCAGTGCGCCCACCAGCAGGCCAATGCCGATCCAGGCAGAGCCCAGCCCAGACACGAACATGGCCCCGGGCAAGCCCAGCAGCAGCCAGCCGCTCATATCGGAGGCCCCTGCCGAGAGTGCCGCGACCTGCGGGCTGAGAGTACGGCCCCCCAACATGTAATCTTCCGAGGAAGAGGTCGCTTTGCGCATGGCATAGATGCCGATGGCGATCATGAGCGCAAAATATCCAAGCAAGCTAATCCAAACACCAGTAGCCATAACACTTCTCCAGTTCGTCAGAACGGAGTCAGGTCACCTACGAAAGCCCGCGCATGCTGGCCGCTCTTTCGTACATCCCTGGCTCCGACAGCGTTAGCGCCTTGGCAGTGCGTGACCAAGGCACGTTGATCTTGTTGTTAATTCCCCTGCCGGTTCGGCGTGGCCAGTGGCTGGCCACGGCTCGAGCCGTCGAGCAGGGCGCCGGAAAAGTCATGGCGGTGTATCGATGTCGAGTTCCCTGTGCCCGGTGCACGGCCTGGGGGGACCGTGGCTGCGCAGGCAGTCACGCTATTATTGTCAACCATGAGACGGATCCTTTTCAGGAGTTCAGGTTAGTTTATGTCGATGAGCGTTCTACTCATCCCCTAGCGCCAATAGCGACGCGTTGCCACCCAGGGCGGCGGTGTTGTTGGTGATCGTCTTTTCAGTCACGAAGCGCTGCAGGTAATGCGGGCCACCCGCTTTGGGGCCGGTGCCCGAAAGGCCCTGACCGCCGAATGGCTGCACGCCGACCACTGCGCCGATGATATTACGGTTGATGTACACATTGCCTACTCGAATTTTCTGCGCTATTTCAGCGGCAAAGGATTCGTTACGGCTATGCACGCCAAACGTCAGGCCATACCCCCGTCCGTTGATGTCGTTGATCACCTTGTCGATCTCGCGGGCCTTGTAGCGCACGATGTGCAGCACGGGGCCAAACTGCTCGCGGGTCAGCGCATCGATGCTGTCGATGGTAAAGGCGACCGGGGCCACGAAAGTGCCGTGCTGTGTGTGCTCGGCGGTCATCGAGGTTTCGGCGACCAGCCGGTTCTCGCCCTTGAGCTTGTCGATATGTGCCAGCAGCCCTTTGCGCGCGTCTTCATCGATGACCGGGCCCACGTCGGTGCCCAGGTCTCGCGGGTCACCGATCCGCAGTTCGCTCATGGCGCCCTTGAGGATCTCGATGACGCGGTCGGCCACGTCATCCTGCAGGTAAAGCACACGCAGGGCAGAGCAGCGCTGCCCGGCGCTCTGGAACGCTGACTGGATCGTGTCCATGACCACCTGCTCGGGCAGGGCGGTGGAATCCACGATCATGGCGTTCATGCCGCCGGTTTCCGCGATCAGGGTTGGCAGCGGCGCGTTTTCGCGGGCGGCCAGGGCGCGGTTGATGATCTGAGCCGTATCGGTACCGCCGGTGAACACTACCCCGGTGATGCGCGGGTCGGAGGTCAGTACGCTACCCACGGTGGGGCCGTCGCCCGGCAGCAGCTGCACTACATCGCGGGGCATGCCCGCTTCGTAAAGCAGTTCGATGACGCGATGCGCGACGATAGAGGTCTGCTCGGCGGGCTTGGCCAGCACGGTGTTGCCTGCCACGGCGGCTGCGACGATCTGACCGCAGAAAATGGCTACCGGGAAGTTCCAGGGGCTGATGGCGGCAAACACGCCCTTGCCGCCCATGGACAGACGGTTCGATTCACCGGTGGGGCCAGGCAGCTCGATGGGCTCGCCGAACGACTCTTCGGCGCGCATGGCGTAATAGCGGCAGAAATCCACGGCTTCCTTGATCTCGTCCACGCCGTCGGTGAGCAGTTTGCCACCCTCCCGGGAGCAGAGCGTCATCAGCTCGGCCATGTGCTCTTCCATCAGATCGCCCAGGCGGCGAATGATGGCCGCGCGCTCGGCAACCGGCGTGGCATCCCAGCGCGGGAACGCTTCCCAGGCAGCGTCCAGTGCCTTGGCCGCCTGCTCCTTGGTGGTCCACTGCACGCTGCCCACGGTTTGGCGACGGTCAAAGGGCGATGTCACGCTGTGGGTATTGCCCGCAGCTTCGGCCACGTCGAACGCCAGCAGCGGCCGGGTGGGGTACTGCTTGTCCATGAACGTGGCCATCTTCTCCATCAGCGGGTAGTACTGGCTGCGGATATTGAGGTTGACGCCACGAGAGTTGCGGCGTTTCGCACCGTAGATGTCCTTGGGCAGCGGAATCCGCTTGTTGTAGAAGCTCTTCTGCTGGCGCAGGGTTTCGATGGGGTGCTTGCAGAGCGACTCCACCGGCACTTCGGGATCGACGATCTGGTGCACGAACGAGGAGTTGGCGCCGTTTTCCAGCAAGCGACGCACCAGATAGGGCAGCAAGTCCTTGTGGGCGCCCACCGGGGCGTAAATGCGGCAGTAGGTGCCTTTGGGGGCTCGGGCCAGGGCGGCGTCATACAGCGCTTCGCCCATGCCGTGCAGGCGCTGGAACTCGAACGGGCGGCTGTCCTGGTTGGCCAGCTCCAGAATCGTGGTCACGGTATGCGCGTTGTGGGTGGCGAACTGCGGGAAGATGCGCCCGCGAGTGTCGTCGGAGAGCAGGAACTGGGCGCAAGCCAGGTAGGCCACATCGGTACACGCTTTGCGCGTGTAGACCGGGTAGCCATCGACCCCCAGCTGCTGCGACTCCTTGATCTCGCTGTCCCAGTAGGCGCCCTTCACCAGGCGCAGCGGAATTTCGTCGCCTTGCTGGTCGGCCAGTCGGTTCAGGTAGTGCAGCACGGGCAGCGCACGCTTCGAGTAGGCTTGCACCACCAGGCCGAAGTGGCCCCATCCTTTGGCAGCACTGCTTTGGTAAATGGCGCGGAAGACCTCCAGCGAGAGCTCCAGGCGGTCTACCTCTTCGGCGTCGATGGTGACGGCCACGTCCAGCTCGCGCGCCTTGGTGACCAGCTTGATCACGGTGTCTACCAGCTCGGCCAGCACCTGCTCGCGACGGCCAAACTCATAGCGCGGATGCAGGGCCGACAGCTTGATGGACACCGACGGGGCGGGGGTCTTGTCGCCCAGCGTCTTGCAGGCTTTGCCCACCTGCTCGATGGCGCGGGCGTAGTCGTCGAAGTAGCGCTTGGCATCGGCGCGGGTGCGGGCGGCTTCCCCCAGCATGTCGTAGGAGTAGGTGTAGCCCTTGTTGAACAGCGGCTTCGAGCGCTTGAGCGCTTCGTTGATATCGCGGCCCAGCACGAACTGCTTGCCCATGATTTTCATGGCTTCCATCATCGCCCGGCGAATCACCGGCTCACCCATACGGTTGACCATGCGATTGATGAAGTGAGCAGGCTGGCCCTCTTTGGGGTGGTCCAGTTTCAGTACCTTGCCGGTCATCAGCAGGCCCCAGGTAGAGGCGTTGACCATCCAGGACTCGCTCTTGCCCACGTGGGACTGCCAGTCGGCCGGGCCCAGCTTGTCTTCGATCAAGGCGTCGGCGGTGGCGGTGTCCGGGATGCGCAGCATGGCTTCGGCCAGGCACATCAGCATCAGGCCTTCATGGGTGTCCAGGCTGTACTGCTGCAGCAGCTCGTCGATGGTGTCGACGGCGGTGTCCATGTTGCGTACTTCTCGCACCAGCGCGGCCGTGTTGGCTTCGATGCGGGAGAAGTCGTCCGAGTCGGCGTTCAGTACCTTGATCAGCTCGCTGACGTAGGCGTCCTCATCCACGATGTAGTGGTCGCTAATACGCGCCATCAGCGTATCAAGGTCGGTTTGCCAGATGGCTGGGTCACGCATTTTCTTGGCATTAAGCATTGAGGCCCCCGTAAGACAGGTCTGAAACAGGCTGCTGAAGCGAATGGCTGGATTCACTAGCGTTTAAAAACAGTGATAGCAGGGCAGGCGCCCAGTATGTTGTCGAATGTAGAGCGCGCGCCCGTCAGTTGTATGTCGTTTTCATGGCAAAACGTGTCAAATTCTCGGCAAGAAGGATCGTTTTACGACTTTAGTAGAGCGGCTGGCCACTTGCCAGCGCAGCTCTCAACGCTGCCGGGCGGTCGAGGGGGGGAGTGTCTCGTGCTGGCCTAGCGGCAGGGTGAGACCAGCGGGGCGGCAGGGGACGACCCCGAGGCTGGGTTGGACGTAGCGAGCGTAGTGCAGGCACCGCCCTGGCGTAGCTGACGGGGCGACGCGCCGTAACTGCGTCGAAAGGCATGAGAGAGGGCACTCTGGTTGGCAAAGCCGGTCTGAATGGCAATATCGGTCAAAGGCAGACGGCTTTGCAGAATCAGCTGCCGAGCGGCGTGCAGGCGCTGTCGACGCACGTATTGCCAGGGCGACAAGCCTGTCTGGGCACGGAAGCGTTCCGAGAAGTGGGCCTCGCTCAGGCAGGCCAGCCTGGCCAGGTCGGCAACGCGCAGCTCGTCGGCCAGATGGCGGCGAATGAAACGGTCGATCTGGTGCAGGTTGATGCGCCGTTGGGCAGCGGATGGCTCGGCCCCCAGGCGGGCTTTCAACGACCCCAGCAGCGTCGCGGCCAGACGGTCCTGTTGAAAGGAGGTGGCCGAATTGTCGAATCCTCGGGCCAGCTCGCTTTCGACGAAGGTCAGGTAGTGGCGTAATGCGCTGTCCAGTGCAAAAAACGCGGCGCATCGAATAGCGCCACCAGCTCACGATGCTCTCCCGTCAGTGCGGGGGCGTCTTCCGGCAGGTCCAGAATTAGCTGGCGGTTATGGCCGCTGCCGGAGTAGTAATGCTCGTGATTGGCGGGCACGATACAGCCGGAAAATGCATTGACGCGTCCGCCCAAGCCCTCGATCTCGAACTCGGAAGAGCCGCACAGGGTAATGACGATCTGGTGAAAGTCATGGGCGTGGTGGCGGGTAGCGCTCTCCAGCGGGATTTGGCGGATGGTGCTGGGCATGAAGATCTCCTCGACGACGCAAGGCTAGCGCAGCGCGGTATGGGCCGCCAGGTGGTCGCGCAGGGCCTGCAGCTCCTCCTGACCGGTGGCGTTGAGCAGCGGTTTGCCCTGGGCGATCTGCCAACGCCTGCCGTGGCTATCCATCAAGTGGGATGCGCGACGGCGTATGTTATCCAGGTATTCGTCATGCCGAATGGGGTAGCCAATGATGGTGTTCCACTCGGTTTCGCTCACCTGACTGGCCAGGGCCTTGTCGAATAGAGCGAGCAGATCCTGAGGCTCGGTGCGATAGCGCGGTGTGCTGGCGGTCATCAGCGCCAGCAGCACGCCGCCAATCACCACGACGCAAACGCCAAAGACCAGTAGATAGAGTGCCATGTCACGCTCCCTGTGTCGCGGTGAGTAGGGGAGTGCCCAGTATACGCGTACCCCGGGGAAGACGAAAATTTTGACCTTTGTGCGAACTTTTCCTCTGGGAAGTGTCTGAGTGTACAGGCAACATCGCGATGGCAGTCGCTAATAGTGTTGTTCTGGCTATTGTTTTCGATCCCTTGCTTCCGCTGCTTTTTCAAGCAGCGGTTTTTTTTGCGATCAAGAAAATATCGGCTCAATGACGGCGAATGGTCAACAGGGCGATCAGGATGTCGCGGCGGGTGACGATGCCAACCAACCGCTGTTGTTCGACCACCGGATAGATCTTGGGCTTCTTGCCCAGCATCTCCTGAGCCAGGTCGGTGATGCTCTGGTTGGGCGACGCGGTCAGCACATCCTGGCGCATCAGCTCTTTGACCAGTGGGGCTTCGTCGTCATGGTATATGCTGTCCAGTACGCGGCCAAGCACGTCCTGTTCGGAAATGAAGCCGATCAGCCGGTCGGCTGCATCGACGACCGGTGCGCCGGGCAGGCGATGCAGCGCCAGGCCTTGCGCCAGGTTGGTGATGGACGTCTCCCCCGAGACGCGGTAGCAATCGCGGGACATGATGTCGCGTACGGTATCCGGAATCTTGTTGTTCATGGGCAGTCTCCTCGAGCGTGACGCAGTGGCCGCCAGGCACGGCCAACTCTTTTACTGTAGGAGATTTAACTTGCCCTGCCTTGCCCTCATACTTCAGACATTCAACGGTTGACCATGGTCGAATCGT
Organism: Halomonas sp. BC1; assembly: GCF_002078135.1. Lineage (NCBI taxonomy): Bacteria > Pseudomonadati > Pseudomonadota > Gammaproteobacteria > Oceanospirillales > Halomonadaceae > Halomonas > Halomonas sp. BC1. Next base: position 46,675 of record NZ_LFGS01000002.1, read on the forward strand.
CAGCGACGTAGTCAGGAGCTTTTATGGACGCACGTGAATACCTCAACCGCAAGGGAGTCGGTCTGGAGCGAGAGCCGGAGCGCCCCAATACCCTGGAAGAGAAGGCCTGGGAGCGGGCGCGCGGCTCCGGTAACCAGCGCCCCAAGGCGGGTACGCCCCATGACTGGGAAGACTGGGAGCGTTTTCACGATGACCTGACCGAAGGCGTCGAGACCCTGGAGCAGAAAATCAACAAGGAAGCGCACCGCAAAGCGCTGGCCCGCGCTCAGGAGAAGGCCGAAGCGTCAGAGGCGAAGGCCCCAAATACGCAGGTCACAAACACGCCAGCCCATGCCCCGGACCCGGTAGGGCACTACACGCCGCCAGCGGTGGCGCAGCCTGCTTCTTTGAGCGCATCGCAGGCATCACCGGGGCAGCCCCCCGTGCAGGGACCGGCTGCCTTGCGCCTGGCCTATCGCGCGCTGGCCATATTGCTGCCGCCTTTGGCGGTGGGGCTGACCGATGGCGGCGGGCAGCGGGTGACCATGGCGACGCTCCTGACCCTACTGGGTTGGCTGCCCGGGGTGATCTACGCCTGGCGCTGGCTTGGCAAACATCACGCTGAGCGCTGATTTCCTCGCCGTGGCCATTGGCAGCCAACGATAACTGCGTATAATCTCCGTCAACTTTTATGTTTTTCGGGGTTTACTGATGAGCTATCTGGTTGGTGTCACGGCGCTTTGGGCCTTCTCTTTCTCCTTGATCGGCGTCTACCTGGCGGGGCAGGTGGATAGCTACTTTGCCGTTCTGATCAGGGTGGCGCTTGCCACACTGGTGTTCCTGCCGTTTCTACGGCCGGGCTTGCTGCAGGGTAAGCAGCGGCTGGCACTGATGGCGCTGGGCGCCATTCAGCTGGGCGTCATGTACACCTTCTTCTACCAATCCTTCCTGCTGCTGTCGGTGCCGGAAGTCCTGCTGTTCACCATTTTCACCCCCGTGTATATCGCCCTGCTGGATGACCTGATGTTCAAGCGATTCACGCCTATTTATCTGGTCACTGCGCTGCTGGCGGTGCTGGGTGCCGGGGTGATCCGCTACGACGGCATTGACAGCGGCTTCTGGCTGGGCTTTCTGGTCGTTCAGGGGGCCAACCTGTGCTTTGCGATTGGTCAAGTAGGCTATCGCCGTTTAGCGGCAGACCTGCCGCCCACCCTGGCCTGGCACAACGTGTTTGGCTGGTTCTTCATCGGCGCCATGCTGGTGGCGCTGCCTGCCTTCCTGCTGTTCGGCAACGTGTCAGCGCTACCCAGCACTCCGGTGCAGTGGGGCGTGCTGGCGTGGTTGGGTCTGGTGGCCTCCGGGGTGGGCTACTTCGCCTGGAACCAGGGCGCCACCCGGGTGGATGCGGGCACCCTGGCCATCATGAACAACGCGCTGGTGCCTGCTGGGCTGGTGGTCAATCTGGTCATCTGGAACCGCGATGCGGATCTGGGCAAGCTGTTGCTGGGCGCTGCCATCATGGGGGCGTCTCTGTGGCTCAACCACTGGTGGTTGCAGCGCCGCAAGATTGCCCTGGCCTGACTCAAGCTGCTGATTTTACGGCGTGGTGAGGGTCATCGCCACGCCGCCGGATTTGCCCGATACCCCATGACTCCCCATAATGTGGGCTGATGCCAGCGAGAGTCGCCCATGTCTCATACCTCAACCTCACAAACCGCCGCCGGGCGCCAGCGTCCAGCCACGCCGCCGTTCAAGACCATTGGCCTGATTGGCCGCCTGGGCAGCGACAAAGTGCTGGACTCGCTCCAGCGCTTGGTGGATTACCTGGTTGGCCATGGCTACAAGGTGCTGATCGAGGACCGTACCGCCACCGCGCTGCCGCATCATGGCCAGCCGGAAGCCAGTCGTCGCATGCTGGGCGAGCTGTGCGATCTGGTCATCGTGGTGGGCGGCGACGGCAGCTTGCTGGGCGCCGCCCGCACCCTGTGCCGCAGTGGTACGCTGATTCTGGGCGTCAATCGCGGGCGGCTCGGCTTCCTGACCGATATCTCCCCCGACGAGCTGGAACAGCGTGTGGGGGAGGTGCTGGCAGGCGAGTTCGAAATAGAAGAGCGCTTTCTGCTGGATGCCGTGCTGTACCGCAATGGCGTGGCGGTGGGTAACGGCGAAGCGCTCAACGAAGTTGTCGTGCACCCAGGCAAAGCGGTTCGCATGATCGAATTCGAGCTGTTCATCGACGGCCAGTTCGTCTACAGCCAGCGCAGTGATGGATTGATCGTCGCCACGCCGACTGGCTCGACGGCCTATGCGCTTTCCGGTGGGGGCCCCATCATGCACCCCAAGCTGGATGTGGTCACGCTGGTGCCCATGTTTCCGCATACCCTCTCCAGCCGACCGATCGTGATCGATGCCGCCAGCGAGATTCGTATACACATCGGCGAAACCAACCAGACCTACCCGCATATCAGTTGCGACGGGCTAACCCGCGCGGTGGCCAAGCCCGATGATGTGCTGGTGATCACCCGCAAACCGGAGCGCGTTCAACTGGTACACCCCTTGGGGCATAACTTCTATGAAGTGCTGCGCAGCAAACTCGGTTGGAGCCATCGGCTAGGAGATTGACATGGAGGGCTACGATCTCATTGGCGATATTCACGGCTGCGGTGCCACCCTGGCCGCGCTGCTGGAGAAGCTGGGCTACCATCAGCGCAAGGGCGTGTATCGCCACCCGCGCCGCAAGGTGATCTTCCTGGGGGACCTGATCGATCGCGGCCCACGCATTCGGCTGGCGGTGTCCATCGCGCGGCGCATGGTCGAGGAGGGCGAGGCGCATATCGTCATGGGCAACCATGAATACAACGCCCTGGCCTATATGCACCCGGCCCCGCCAGGCAGCGCCAAGCGCTGGCTGCGCGAGCATACGCCGCGCCATAATCGCATCATTCAGGATACCCTCGACCAGTATCGTGACCATACCAACGAGTGGGAAGATACCCTGGCATGGTTCAAGACCATTCCGCTGTGCCTGGAACTGGACGGTATCCGGGTGGTGCACGCCTGTTGGGACGATGAGCTGATTCGCCAGCTCCGTCAGCGTTCACCGTCTGCCCAACTGGACGACCGCTTTCTGGTGGAGTCTACCGACCCCTCGACCCAGGCGTTCCGAATTCTCGACCGCCTGACCCGTGGCCCGCACATTCGGCTACCGGAAGGCGTGGCCATCCACTCGGGCGACGGTTTTACCCGGCAGACCTTTCGCGCGCACTTCTGGTCGGCCAACCCGCAGCAGTGGGGTGATGTGGTATTCCAGCCGGATAACCTGCCGGGCGACCTGGAGACGCGGCCATTGACGCTGCAGGAGCGCGAGCGGCTCAGCTATTACGGCCCGGAGCAGCCGCCGCTGTTCATCGGCCACTACTGGTGCGAGGGCATTCCCGCCTTGCCCGCCGCCAATATCGCTTGTCTGGACTACAGTGCGGTAAAATTTGGTCGACTGGTGGCCTATCGTTGGAGCGGTGAACAACAGTTGAATGCCGATCATTTCGTCTGGATTCAAGTGCCTAGAGAAGAGCGGGCATTGCCCAAGCCCTGGGAGATCGATTTTGATTGACCCTTTTGAGCAATTATTACAATTGGTTACATAATTTTTGCAAAACTGCTGAACTAACCCTGCTGCCGGCTATCAGAGTAAGTGTTCCCTTGAATGATCCCTTGCTTTTATCCGGCGGCCCCCTCCGCCGGATTTTTTTGCGTATCCGATGGCAAACGTGCGCGTAAGCGTCATGACCACTGGTTAAAAGGAAGATGTCATGCACCCCGTCATGCTCTTGCCCCCCGATGCAGACACTCAAGCGCTGCGCAAGGCCCTATGGCATTACCGGATAGGCCATCGCATCACCGATGAAGAAGACGGCCAGCTCCTCTGGGTGGCTGACCCGCGCCAATACGATGAGCTCCGTGCCCTGGTGGCTCGCTGGGAGCGAGGCGACGAGCTGATCAGCGACGCGGCGCCACCCAAGCGCTCGCTGCCCACCCAAGGGCTGGTCGCGACTCTGCGACAAGTACCGGTGACGGCGCTGATGATTCTGATCAGTCTGGCCGTATTTGCATTGACCGGGATCTGGGGCGATCTGCTGATCGTCTCTTTGACCATCGTGCCGGTGGGTGTCTCTGGGGGGCAACTGGTCTACGGTTCGCTGCCCGATACCTTGCTCAGTGGTCAGGTGTGGCGCCTGCTGTCACCGGCTTTTCTCCACTTTGGCTGGATGCACCTGATCTTCAACCTGATGTGGGTGTGGTATTTCGGCCAGCAGATCGAACGGCGCCAGGGCAGCAAAACGATGCTGCTATTGCTGTTGCTGGCGGGCATCGGTGCCAACCTTGCCCAGTACATGACCGGCACGGTGCTGTTTGGTGGCATGTCCGGGGTCGTCTATGCGCTGCTGGCGCATGTGTGGCTGATGTCCCGGCGTGCCCCAGGCAGCGGTTTTTTCGTGCCGCAAATGCTGGTGGTCTTCATGCTGGGCTGGATGGTCTTTACCATGACCGGCATTGCAGGCACCGTGGGCTTTGGCAACGTTGCCAACGAGGCGCATTTGGGTGGCCTGCTCGTGGGGCTGGCAACCGGCTGGTATTATTCTTCCCGCTTCAAAACGCTTTGAGCAACCCGCAAAAGAGGTGCTGACCGTGAGTGACATGACGTTCGACAAGATGATTCATCAAATGACGCCCACCATCTATGAAAGCCTCAAGCAGGCGGTTGCCCTGCGCAAGTGGCCGGATGGGCGTCGCCTGACCGCCGAGCAGACCGAGCTCTGCCTGGAGGCGGTGATGCGCTATGAAATGGAAAACAACGTGCCCGAAGCCAACCGGGTGGGTTACCTGGAGCGCCGCACCTGTGGGGCGGGTGCCACGGGAGCGGGCGTCAGCCCGGAAATGGCAGGCCTGGCGCGGGATGCCACCCGTGACTGATGATTTGTTTGCCACCGATGCTACGCCGGTGCAGGGGTGTCTGCAGAAAATGGCGGCCAGTGTGCCAAGCCGCAAGGATGCCGAGGTGGTGTACCACCTGCGTGCCGGGGAGCATCGGGTTGGCCTGAACGAGCGGGTAGGGTCGTTCATACGCCTGCACTGGAGCGGGGCCATTGCCTGCACTCACTGCGGGCGCGCCACCAACAAGAGCTTTGCTCAGGGATATTGCTACCCGTGTTTCAAGCGCTTGGCCCAGTGCGATACCTGCATCATGAAGCCGGAAACCTGCCACTACTACCAGGGCACCTGCCGCGAACCCGAGTGGGGCGAAGCCCACTGTTTCCAGCCCCATATCGTTTATCTTGCCAACTCCTCGGGGCTGAAGGTGGGCATCACCCGCAAAACCCAGATGCCCACCCGCTGGCTGGATCAGGGGGCCATTCAGGCGCTGCCTATTCTGGAGGTCAATACGCGGCAGCAGTCCGGCATGGTCGAAATGCTGTTCAAGGAGCAAGTCGCCGACCGCACCAACTGGCGGGCGATGTTGAAAGGCGAGGTGGCCACGCTGGACCTGTGTGCAGAGCGAGACCGTCTGTTGAGCGTATTGGCCGATGGGCTGGCGCAACTGCGCCAGGTGCACGGTGAGGATGCCATTCGTGAACTGGATGAAACGCCTTACCACTTCCACTACCCGGTGGAGGCTTTTCCACGCAAGGTGGTGTCGCACAATTTCGATAAGCAGCCACAGGTAGAGGGTGTCTTGCAGGGCGTGAAAGGGCAGTACCTGATACTCGATACCGGCGTGATAAATCTTCGTAAATTCACGGGTTACGAGATTATCGTTAGCTAAACGGCTAGCCAGAGTGGCCAGTGTTGTCTAAGGTTAACGGAGTTATTTCTCCCCCTGCCCAATGCAACGCAAGGAAGCCGCAATGCCCTGGCTAAAATTGCTTCACATTGCCGCACTGGTTATCTGGTGCGGTTCGCTGCTTTACTTACCTGCGCTGCTGAGTCACGCCCTTCAGCTGCGCAAGGACGCTGGCTTTGCGCAGGGCTCACCGCCCATGCCGCGCTACTTCTACAACTCCGTTGCCACCCCTGCCGCGCTGCTGGCCATTGCGTCGGGCACGCTGCTGTTCCTGCTTCACGGGTTAATGGGGGGGTGGCTGATCTTCAAGCTGGCCGCGGTGGTGGTCATGGTGGCTGCCCACGGCTGTTTTGGCTGGCTGATTCTACGCCTGGAAATGGGCATCTATCGCGGTGTGAAACCCGCCAACCTGCTGGCGCTGTTGCTGGCAGTGGCGGGTATTCTGGCCGTACTGGGCTTCGTGCTGGCCAAACCACTTGATTGGAGTTAGCCGATGCCCATGAGCAGGTGGTCAGTCGACATCCACGCCCACGGCGTGTTCATAAACCAGTTGGCCGCCCAGCCAGCCGGCCAGCGCAATCAGCCCTCCGGTCAGCAGCGATACCGCCAGCCCCCAGGGCAGGATCGCGTCGGGCTCGTTGAAGCGCAGCAGCCAGTTGAACGACGCCAGCGAGAGCATCACCACCGCCACGATGGCGTGGCTCCAGCCGGTAATCAGACGCCGAATGCGCGACACCGTGACCAGATCGATGATACCGGCTATCGAGGCGACCCAGCCGCCAAAGGCACCGACGCCCGCCAGCCACAGGCCGCTGCGCATCCAGAAAGGGTCTTCGGTATACCAGTAGGCCAGGTCGCTTGCCACCAGGGCCATCAGGGCAGCAACGGGGAAGTGAATCATTACGGGGTGCAGTGGGTGGCCAGCCAAAGAGGCTCGGCTTTTGATCGAACGTTGGGGAGTTGGCGCCATGGTCACTTCCTGTGGGCAGACTAAAGGGAAACAGCAGATGAGGGAACGCAACAGCAATATAGCCTCGCCCAACATTCAACGCGTTACGGGTCGGCGGGTCAACCGGATAGCCATTTTGGCGGTTCTCGGACTGGCCCTGTTGACCGCTGGCTGTGCGGGCGATAAGTCCATTCTAGACCCCGCTGGGCAGGCTGCACGAGATGTTGCCCTGATTTGGTGGATCATGTTGACCTTCAGCACCGTGGTGCTGGCGGTCATCACAGCGTTGTGGCTGTTTGCCTTCAAGCCCAGGGACGTCACCCGCACGCCTTCCCAGGAGCGCAAGGTGGCTCGCCACTGGATTCTGGGTGGCGGTATCCTGCTGCCCGTGGCCAGCATCGTGGCGCTGCTCGCCTTTGGCGTGCCCGCCGGTCAGCGCATGCTGGCCATTGGCGAACCCGGCGAGGTGATCGAAGTCATCGGCCACCAGTGGTGGTTCGAAGTGCGCTACCCTAATGCCGAAGGCGGCGAGGTGGTCACGGCCAACCATCTGGTGATGCCGGTCGGCGAGCCGGTGGACTTCCACGTGACCGGCGCCGACGTCATCCATGGTTTCTGGATTCCGCGCCTGGGCGGCAAGGTCGACATGATTCCCGGCCGGGAAAACCGCATTCGCCTGCAGGCAGACATTCCTGCCGTCTTCGGTGCCCAGTGCGCCGAGCTGTGTGGCATCGGGCATGCCCACATGCACCTGTTCGTCGAAGCCCTGCCCCGGGAAGAGTACGACGCCTGGCTGGCCGAGCGCCAGCAGGATGCGCTGGCAGCAGCGGCCACGGCCAATGCCGCCGACGACGAGGCGCGCAGCGCGTTCATGACTCACTGTGCCAGCTGCCATACGGTGGCCGGGGTCAGTGGTGGCACGCTGGGGCCCGACCTTTCCGACGTGGGCAGCCGAGCGACGCTGGGCGCTGGTGTGATGGCCATGGATGATGGCGCCATCAGCCAATGGCTGCAGCATCATCAGACGCTGAAGCCCGGTAACCTGATGCCGTCCCACGATGATATCGACACGGACACCCTGGACAGCCTGGGTGCTTGGTTGGAGACCTTGAACCCATGAGTAGCGTTAGTCAAAAAGCCGTTGAGCAGGACCCGAAGCAGCTCCACGAAGACCTGCACGATATCTGGGGCAACCCCAAGGGGTTGAAGGCACTGACCATCGTCAACCATACGACGCTGGGCCTGCGTTTCATGATCACCGGGATGGTGTTTTTCCTGATCGGTGGCATCCTGGCCATGCTGGTGCGTACCCAGCTGGCCATGCCCGATCAGGATTTCATGTCGCCGGATATCTACAATCAGGTCACGACCATGCACGGCACGGTCATGATGTTCCTGTTCGCCATCCCCATGCTGGAGGGCTTGGCGATCTACATGATCCCCAAGATGATCGGCGCGCGGGATCTGGTGTGCCCCCGGCTGACCTCGCTGGGCTACTGGTGCTACCTGTTTGGCGGCATCATCCTGACCTCCAGCCTGATTCTGGAAATCGCACCTTCCAGCGGCTGGTTCATGTATACCCCGCTCAGCAGCAGCGAGTTCTCCCCTGACCTTGGCCCTGATTTCTGGCTGTTGGGGATTACCTTCGTGGAAATCTCAGCGCTTTCTGCCGGGGTGGAAATCGTCGTCTCCATCTTGCGCACCCGCACCCAGGGCATGGCGTTGCATAAAATGCCGCTGTTTGCCTGGTATATCCTCGCCATGGCGCTGATGATCGTGGTGGGCTTTCCGCCGCTGATTCTGGCCAGTGTCATGCTGGAGCTGGAGCGCGCCGTCGGCATGCCGTTTTTCGAGGTGGCCAGTGGTGGCGATCCGATTCTGTGGCAACATCTGTTCTGGCTGTTCGGGCACCCGGAGGTCTACATCATCTTCCTGCCGGCGGCGGGGATCATTTCGACGCTGATTCCAGTCTTCGCTGGCAGGCCCATCGTCGGCTACGGCTGGGTGGTCTTTGCCATTATCGTCACGGGGTTCATCAGCTTCGGTCTGTGGGTTCACCACATGTTCACCGTGGGCATTCCCCAGCTGGCGCAAGCCTTCTTCTCGGCGGCCAGTATGCTGGTGGCAGTGCCCACGGCCATTCAGGTGTTCGTGTGGCTGGCCACGCTATGGCTGGGCAAGCCCAAAATGAAGCTGCCCATGCTGTGGGTGCTGGGCTTTCTGATCATCTTTGTCTGTGGTGGCTTGACCGGCGTCATGCTGGCGCTGGTGCCGTTCAACTGGCAGGTGCACGATACCCACTTCGTGGTGGCGCACATGCACTACGTGCTGGTGGGGGGCATGTTCTTCCCGCTGATTGCCGGGCTCTACTACTGGCTGCCGCTGTTTTCCGGGCGCATGCCCTCTGAGAACCTGGGCCGCTGGGGTTTCTGGCTGACGTTCCTGGGCTTCAACGGCACCTTCCTGATCATGCACTGGACCGGGCTGCTGGGGATGCCGCGCCGAGTCTATACCTACGATACCGGCATGGGCTGGGATATCTACAACCTGCTTTCGTCGGTCAGCAGCTTCGTCATGTCTGCCGGTATTGCCATGGTGCTGCTGGATATTGCGCTGCACTTTCGCTTTGGCAAACCCGCCAAGCAGAACCCCTGGAACGCCGATACGCTGGAGTGGGCCAACACCATGCCGCCCAGTGCCTACAACTTCGTCAGCCTGCCCAGGATCGAAACCCGTCACCCCCTGTGGGATGACCCCAACCTGCCTGTCACCATGGCAGAAGGGAAGCACTCGCTGGCGGTGGCCACCCACGGGCGGCGTGAGATGTGGGGCACTGATCCCATCTCCGGCAAGGTGCGTGAAATCATCCACCTGCCGGGTAACTCCTGGTGGCCGCTGTTTGCGGCCATGGCGCTGGCGGTGGTGTGTATCAGCCTGCTGGTGCGGGTCTATGCGCTGGCTGGTGTCTTCGTGCTGATTGCCGGGGTGTTCCTGCTGCGCTGGTCCTGGGAGAACGGCGCGCATCCCAAGGCCGCGCCGGATGCCGATGTGTCACCCGGTGCCCCGCCGCTGCACTCTCGCACCATGGATGGCCCGGGTGTGTGGGCCATGGGCACCTTCCTGATTGCCAACGGCTCGTTCTTCCTCTCGTACCTGTTTGGCTGGTTCTATCTATGGACCGTCTCCCCGGAGTGGAGCATGCCCGACACGTCGCCACTGTCGTTGGTGGGGCTGGTGGTAGCGGCTCTGGCCATGACGGCGGGCTACATCGTGATGGTCAAAATGATCCGTGGGCTGCGCCGCCAGCAGGATGCCGGGCTTGCCAGCGGCTTCTATCTGGCCGGTGCGCTGGGGGCCGTGCAGGTCGCCGTGACCACCTGGGTGATGCTGGCCGCCGATTTGGCTCCCACCGAGACCACCCACGATGCCGTGCTGCTGTTGGGCCTGATTTATGCCCTGTTCCACGGCGGGCTGGCGGTCGTGCTGACGGTCATGCAGGCGCTGCGGGTGCGCTACGGCTACGTGGGCGCCCATGCGCCGTTCGAACCTGCCGTGGTGGTACAGCTGTGGCGCTACAACGCCGTGGTGTTCTGGATCCTGGTGGGCTCGCTCGCTGTGTTGCCCCGCGTCATTGGAGGTTGAGGCCATGTCACCTTTACTCGAGCGCTTGAGGTTGACGCATCCCATCCACTTCGTGGTGGGCCTGACCGTGTGGTGCATCTGGTTCATCGCCGTTTATGGAGGCCACGCCGTGGCTTGCGAGGTGGCGGCCCCTGCCACGGAGCGAGGCGTGTTCACGCTGCTCAATGGCTGGATGCTGCTGCTGAGTCTCGTCACGACCGCGCTGCTGGCGGCGCTTACCTGGTGGTGCTGGCAAGCAGGTCAGCACCACCAGGGGCGTGCTCGGTTCAATGCCGTGGTCTCGGCGGGGCTGTATCTGTTCTCGGCGCTTAGCGTGGTGTTCGTGGCGCTGCCGATCATAGGCATTCCGCCTTGCGTGTAACGTGGCCTTGAGCGACGCATCGGCCACGCAGGCGGCCCAACCCGACAGCCTGGAAGCACCGCTGTATACGCTGCACGGCATGTGGTGCACCAGCTGTGCGCTGGCGGTGGAAGGAGCGCTCAAACAGCAGCCGGGCGTGCTCGACGCCAGCGTTCATTACCCGACCGCCACCGTGTGGGTGAAGGGTGAGCCCGATGCCACGACGCTGGACGCACTGGCGCCCAACGTGGCGCGGCTGGGCTATCGGCTGGCACCGCTGGAAGACCTGCAGGACGCCCATGCCCGGCTGGAGCAGGAAAGCCGTTACTTGACCCTGCGCTTGATCGTCGGCTCGGTATTTGGCATGTGGACCATGCTGGCCTCGCTGCTGATCTACGCTGGGGCCATGCCCACGGCCGCGCTGGAGAGCGTACTGGCCTGGGTGTCGGGTGCCTTTGCGATTCCTGTGGTGAGCTATGCCGGGCTGCCTTTCTACCGGGCGGGCTGGCGCACACTGCGGGCAAGGCGGCCCGGCATGGACGTGCTGGTGAGCCTGGGCGTGCTGGGCGCCGTAGTGGTATCGCTGGGCCTTCTGTGGCGTGGCTCGGTAGAGGTCTATTTCGATACGGCGGTGATGCTGATCGTTCTGCTATTGGTGGGGCGGCTGGTCGAAACGCTGTGTCGTCAGCGGGGCTTGAAAGCCTTCGATGCGCTGGCGCTGCCCGATACGTCGGTGCAGGTGCTGCATCAAGGGCAGGTTCAGGAAACCGCCATCGAGGAGGTCACGCTGGGCCAACGCATTGCCGTTGCCCCAGGCGACGTGGTGCCGCTGGATGGCAGCCTGGAGACCGACGGCTGGCTGGACACCGCCACGCTTTCCGGTGAAAGCCAGCCGCGCTTCGTGGGTGCCGGGCAGCCAGTGTATGCAGGCTGTCGTTTTATGGGCCGCGGTGGGCAGGGCGGCTCGCTGGAACTGACCGTGACCGCCACGGCGGGCCAGCGGCGAATGGACAAACTGTGTGACCAGATGCGTCGCTTTCAAACGCAAAAAGGCGAGCTGCACACCCTGGCCGAACGGTTTGCCGCCTGGCTGAGCCCCGCCGCGCTGGTGTTGGCGGCAGTGACTCTGCCCATTGCCTGGCTGATGGGCGTGGGGTGGGACGAGGCGAGCGTGCGCGCGCTCTCGGTGCTGGTGGTGGCCTGCCCCTGCGCCGTGGGTCTGGCTGTGCCGCTGGCAAGCCTAGCGGGCAGCAGCCAGGCCACCCAGCAGGGTATTGCGCTGCGCGACCCTGCCGCGCTGGAAGTGTTGGCCAAGGTGCGCTCGGTGGCGTTCGACAAGACCGGCACCTTGACCCAGGGGCAGCATCGCGTACTGCACGCGATGCTGCGCGAAGGGGCTGACGAGGCAGAGTTCCGCCAACAGTTGGCCGTGGCAGTCAGACAGAGTGAGCACCCGCTGGCGAACGGACTGCGCCACTGGGCAGGCGGCACCTCGCAGGCGCAGGTGGAGGTTCATGAAACGCCGGGGGCCGGGCAAACCATCACCTTCGCCGATGGCCACACCTGGTGGTTGGGCAGTACCGCGTGGCTGGCCCAACAGGGCAAGGAGATCCCCGCCGATGCAAAGCACCCGGCATATGGCTTTGCATCCGAGGTGCTGGTGGCGGATGAGCAAGGATGGCTGGCCACCCTGTACCTGGCCGACCAGCCCGTGCCGGATGCCCAGATCACGCTTGCCCAGTTACAGGATGCCGGTTACGTGTTGGCGCTGATCAGCGGAGATCGCCAGGGCCCGGTGCAGTGGCTGGGCCAGCGCGTTGGGCTACCGCGGGAAGCGTGCTATGCCCAGCGCTCCCCGGAGGCCAAGGCACGCCTGCTGGAGGCGCTGCCATCGCCCACGCTGTACGTGGGAGATGGGGTCAACGACACGCTGAGCCTGGCAGCGGCGGCGGTGGGCGTGGCCCCGTTGCACGCCAGCGACGCTGCTCGGGAAGGGGCCGCTGCTCAACTGCTGTCTCCCGGTATTGCGGGTGTCGCCAGGCTGTTGAGGGTTGCCCAGCGAACGCGTCGCATCATGGTCCAAAACCTGCTGTTATCGGCGCTCTATAACACTCTGGCGCTGGGGTTGGTGGTCACCATGGCCATTCCCCCGCTGGTCGCCGTGCTGGCCATGGCCGCCAGCTCCCTCAGCGTCACACTCAACGCCGCGAGGCTGACCTGGGCCGAGCCCGATGCGCCTTGGCCTACTCACGGTAGCCCAACGCCTCACCCAGCCGCTGAGCATGTTGCGCCACCCAGCGCGGATCGATCGCGCCCCACTGCTTGATGACGTAGTGGCCGATGTTATGGCGCTCGCCGTCGCCTTTTTCGAACACGCACTCGATGTCCAGTTCGCTCAGCGAGGCGATGGTATCCTGAGCCGTGCGCCTGGGCATGCCGGTGGCTTCCATCAGCGCAGGTACGCTGGAAATACCTTGTTCGATCAAGTGGGCCACGTATAGGCGGCGGTAAAAGCTGGATTTTGTTTTACTGAGCGACATAGCGAGGGCGTCTTCCTGGTGATGTGTACTCCAGCAGTCTAATCAAATAAGTCCCCCTGCGCCTGCGGTGGCCGAAAGTCGCGGGTGTTCAAGCCCTGCTCGGTACGCGATTGCATGTTCCATTGACGGCTGGCGCGCTGGAAACGCTGGGCAATCAGGTCGGCAAAAACCCCTTCCCCACGAAAGCGCTTACCAAACCGTGCATCGTAGTTCTGGCCGCCTCGACATTGGCGCATCAAGCTTATGACCTTGGCGGCGCGCTCCGGGTAATGGGCGTTCAGCCAGGCTTCGAACAGGGGCGCGACTTCATGGGGCAGTCGCAGTAGCATCCAGGTCGCGGTACGCGCGCCCGCTCGGCTGGCCGCTTCGAGGATGCGCTCGATTTCATGGTCGGTGAGGCCCGGGATGATCGGTGACACCAGCGTGCCTACCGGTATGCCTGCCGTGTTCAGCTCGCGAATGGCTCTCAAGCGTGCCAGGGGCGATGCTGCCCGAGGCTCCAGCGTACGCTTGAGGTTGGCGTCCAGGCTGGTCAGGCTGACGAACACCCGCACCAAGCGGTGCTCCGCCATTTCCGCCAGCAGGTCCAGGTCGCGAAGGACCAGCGTGCTCTTGGTCACCAGGGTGACCGGGTGGCGACAGGCCAGCAGCAGCTCCAGCAGGCGCCGGGTCGTCTGGTATGTGGCTTCCAGCGGCTGGTAGCAGTCGGTGTTGCCAGACAGGTTGATAGGGCGGCAGACATACTGCGGATGGCAAAGCTCCTGTTTCAGATGCTCGACCAGGCCGCTGCGGGCGATCAGTCGGGTTTCAAAATCGAGCCCCGGCGACAGGTCCCAATAGGCGTGGGAAGGGCGGGCATAGCAATACACGCAGCCATGTTCGCAGCCACGGTAAGGGTTCAGGGAGCGGTCAAAGGGCAGATCGGGTGAGCGGTTCCAGGAGAGCGCGCTTTTGCTGGGCTCTTCGCGCACTTCGGTAGCCAGCGATGGGCGAGCTTCCTCTTGCCACCAGCCATCGTCCTCCATGACGCTGCGGGTCGGTGAAAAACGGTTATGGGGGTCGTAAGTGGCACCGCGACCTTTATGCACGGCGTATCGGGGAAGGTTATGAGCCGTCATCGGGAGCCTCGCGCTGAGCTACCAAAAATATGTTTATCCATACAGTATAGGGTGTTTGTCGTGCTCTGCAAGCAAGGGACATCGGTGCGCCATCAACTGTTTGTGCACCGCAGGCAATCTCGGTTTCGATACCTGGGTCGTGAGCGACGCGACGTTTACGTTTGCCAAGTGCGATTACGCGGGCACGGAGCGTACCGCCGATGAGGTGCACGCCATGTCGCTGGCCAATCTGGCGGGGGAGTATGCGCAGATCGTGGATACGGAAGGAGCGCTGGCGCGGTTTACCACTCGCCGCGGCGAATGAGCGATGCTTCCTCGACGGCGGGGTTGTAGAGGTAGCACCAGGCATCGCCATGAGAGGTCGCCAGCACCGCCCGGTCGTAGGTCCCTTTTTGGGGGGAGTGGTGCAGGTAATCTTCCAGCGCATCGAGCTGGGCTAGCCGCTCGGCATCGATGGCATATACTTCCACCACAACGCCTGTGGAGGGCATGAGCTTGGCGCCGGGGTAGGGTCCCAGGTCGTAAAGCGTAATCGCCGTCAAGCAGTCCTGGCCCAGCATGTCTGCGCCGCCCAGCCAATGATGATTGCGATGACCGTGCTTTAACGTGCCGTATACCGCCACGCGTGGGCAGCGTTGGATTGCCTGGTAAAGGTAGTTCATGAGGATGCTCGTTTTTCGTTACCTGGGAGCTGGTTTTAGCAAGAGAATGAAGTCACCAATGCGCTGCTTTCTTGCACTGTTTTACGATGTGGTGGCGCTGTTGTTGTAAACGTGGCCAAGCGCCCTCGGATAGCCCTGCCTCTATTAAAGCTTGCTGCATTACTGTGGAGTCAACAAATCGAAGCAGTAGCGCTTTAAGTCGCTCAATCTCTCGTTTGATGAATGGATAGCTAATTTGGCTCTGCGTCGCCAGCTGCTTCCAGTCACGAGATAAAAGCTGCATGGTGTTGTTTTGGTTGCCAATGGAGAATGCCAGGCTAGGGTCATATCCTAAAACAATGGTGCCCACCAAGTCGTAAGCGGGAGCAATACGCCATTTGCCTTTTGCATCTTGTAGTAATGACACATTTTTTGCGTGGCCATCACTGTTGCCTACCAATACGTTAAAAATTTGCCAGCGGAGCAACTGTTGCAATGCTGGGGCAGGTGGCCTGCATACCTCACGTAACAGATGAAAGCAGTCGGCCAGCGTCGGTCCGCCGTGTTCCTGGTATTTCTGCGTACGCGGTCTGCCCATTGCCTGGCATAAATCTTCCTGATGCACGCGTTGCAGAGAGCCGTTGACCCATGCTCTATCGTAACGCTCAACCACTAATAGTGGGCACTTCCCTGCATAACGTATTGAAGTGCGGGGGCACTCGATACCGACCAGCTTGGCCAGCGTGTTGAGGTAAAGCTCATTGAAAATAACATGGTCGCGTCCATCTACCGCAAACTTGATGATATGCGAAGAGGCAGCAGTGCCTTGGGGCAAATAAAAAGCTTCCTCACGCCAGATCACAGGAATCTTGTCTTGTGCACCGGCCAGTGAAAGACGTGGCCTGGGCGCTGGTTGTGACGCTGCAAATAGCGCATAACGTTGTTGAAAGGCCGCCCACTCGTTAAGTCTTTCTTGCGGCAGTGGCGTACCGTCGTCATTGCTGGACGCAGGTTCTGGTAGTTGATGAGGCGGCAGAATCGACAGTGCCCCGGCGCAATCTCCACCAAGCGCGGTCAGCAGCGAGAAGTCGTCATCAGGAATGCCCAGTTGGCGGATAATCGCCGCACGTGCTTGCTCTTCTGGCAGTAGGTTGCCGAACCAGTGATGGGCAGTCAGTGCTTCGGGCGGCCATGTCCGTTGGTGTAAAGGAAGGCTGTTGGAAATGGCCTGCCCGCTAGCTTGCCACTCTGCGTCATACTCAAAGCCCATGAGACGGCTATCTGCGCCGCGCCAGAGTGTGCCCACCCGTTGGAAGTTCTGCCACACAATGAGCGTTTCAGTGGTCATGAATCGCTATCCATTGGCTGTGCCAAAAGCTCGATACCGAGTGTTTCCAGGACGCGCAATACTCTGCCCATGCCGCATGTGTCGCGGCCGTTTTCGAGTTCACTTAAAAAGCGAATACTGATGCCGCACAGCCCCGCTAGGGTTTCCAGGGTCAGATGCTGGCGTTTACGAGCCTGACGGATGATCAGGCCAAGACTGCTGGCGGATTCAATCGAATAAAGCGCCGCGTTGGTTGGGGCTGGCAGGGTAGGCATATATATTACGCTCCCGTTTCCCTATAAGGAAAATTACCGGACTGGAATACGTATAGTAGCCGAACTTTCCCGATGGGGAAAATAAGAGGCAGTGTCAGTGGAAAGCGGTAATTTTATCCCTATGGGGAAAGCGTGGCCGGTGGGCTGTAACGATTCGCTACCTGGCACTGCGTAAGTCTGGGCATAAAAAATGGCCCCACCGTAGTGGAGGCCATCAGTCAGTGCCGCTTGAGCCTAACGCTTCTTGCGAGCGGGCTTTTTGTCTCCGGCTTCGGGGTCTGTGCGGTGTGCGGTGCCCGGGAAGTGGGCGCGGACGAGTTCCAGCAGGCCCTGGGTGGAGGCGTCGAAGTCGGCGGCGTTGGCGTCGATGCGCTCGCTGATCTCACCGGCAATGCGTTTGCCGAGCTGCACGCCCCACTGGTCGAAGGAGTTGATATTCCAGATCACGCCCTGAACGAACACCTTGTGCTCATACAGCGCAATCAGCGCGCCGAGGTTCTTCGGCGTCAGCTCGTCCAGCAGCAGCGTGCTGGAAGGGCGGTTGCCGGGGCAGCTGTAGGGGTCCAGTTGGCTCAGTTCTTTGCTGTCGCCCTGGCTGCCTTCCATAAAGGCGTTGGCCTGGGCCAGCATGTTGGTGAGCAGGGCAAAGTGGTGGTCTTCCACGCCCGGCTCCGGCTTGAGCGAAGCGATGAAGTCGATGGGTACGTAGCGGGTGCCCTGGTGCAGCAGTTGGAAGAACGCGTGCTGGCCGTTGGAGCCGGTTTGCCCCCACACGATGGGGCCGGTTTTGTAATTCACCGGGTGGCCGAAAATATCCACCGACTTGCCGTTGGACTCCATGTCCAGCTGCTGCAGGAAAGAGGGCAGCTGGTTCAGCGCCTGGTCGTAGGGCACGATGGCCTGGGTTTCGGCGCCAATGAAGTTGATATACCAAATGCCGATCAGCGCCATCAATACGGGCATGTTCTGGGCGAACGGCGCTTCGATGAAGTGGCGGTCCATCTCGTGGGCGCCTTCCAGCAGCTCGATAAAGCCTTCGAAGCCAATCGAGAGCGCAATGGGCAGGCCAATGGAAGACCACATGGAGTAGCGGCCGCCCACCCAGGCCCAGAACTCGAACACGTTCTCTTCACGAATGCCGAACTCCATGGCCGCTTTGCGGTTGGTAGAGGCGGCAATGAAGTGCGCCCCCACGTCGGCGTCTTCCCCGGCGTTCTCCAGGAACCAGCGCCGCGCAGTCTTGGCGTTGAGCAGGGTCTCCTGAGTGGAGAAGGTCTTGGTAGAGACGATGAACAGCGTGGTGGCGGGGTCGAGCCGTGAGAGCACTTTCTGAATGTGAGTGCCGTCCACGTTGGACACGAAGTGGAAGTGCAGCTCCGGATGCCGGTATTTCAGCAGCGCCCGCACCGCCATGTTGGGGCCCAGGTCCGAGCCGCCAATGCCGATATTGACCACGTCCTTGATGCGCTGGCCGTTGTAGCCTTTCCACTCGCCGTTACGCACCGCCTCGGAGAACACCTTGATCTGCTCGCGGGTGCGAGTGATTTCGGGCATCACGTCTTCGCCGTCCACGTAGACCGGCTCGTCGCCCAAATGGCGTAGCGCGGTGTGCAGTACCGGGCGGTTTTCGGTGACGTTGATGATGTCGCCGGAGAACATCTGAGCGCGGCGCTGTACCAGGGCCGAGTGGTCGGCCAGTTCGATCAGCTTGGCCAGTACCGCATCAGACACCTGGTGCTTGGAGTAGTCCAGAAAAAGGCCTCCGACACGCAGGCTCATTTTTTCGAAGCGCTTAGGGTCGTGGGAAAAATAGTCGCGAATGCGATCGTTGGCGGTTTGATCGCGCAGGCGCTCCAGGGCCTGCCAGGTAACGCTGCGGGTGAGTTGAAACATAACGGGCGGTCCTATTTGTTTTTACATCGTTGTTCCGAATCAGAGGGTGTGCCTCCAATCGTGACTCTTGTTTGTGTAAAAATACTACATATTGAGCGCCATGGAAGCGCTGTACGGCTTGAATAGCTTGAAAAAGAGTAATAAAACGAGGGTTTGGGCCAGCTGAAGGACTTGGCTACAAAAAGGGCGGGCCTGGGCCCGCCCCTGGTAAGGCCAGTGTGCAACCGTTAGCTGGCCACCGCTACCTGTGCAGCACCGCGCTTGATGAACGCATAGCCCAGGCCAGTAATCAAGGAGCCCGCAATGATCGCCCCCAGGTAGAGGAACGCCGGGGTGATGGCGTTGGGGATCAGGAGCACGAAGATACCGCCGTGCGGCGCCATCAGTTGAGCGCCGATCAGCATGGAGAGCGCGCCGGTCACCGCGCCCCCCGCGATACAGGCCGGAATCACCCGCAGCGGGTCTTTCGCGGCAAAGGGAATCGCGCCTTCGCTGATGAAGCACAGGCCCAGCACGAACGATGCCTTGCCCGCTTCCCGCTCAGGGGCAGAGAACTTGTTGCGCGCCACAAAGCTGGCGATGCCCATGCCAATGGCAGGCACCATGCCCGCTGCCATGATGGCCGCCATGGGCGCGTAGGTTTGCGATGCCAGCAGGCCCACGCCGAAGGTGTAGGCGGCTTTGTTGACGGGCCCACCCAGGTCGAAGCACATCATGGCGCCCAGCAGAATCCCCAGCAGCACGGCGTTGGTAGAGCCCATGGAGGAGAGGAAGCCGGTCAGGGCGGCCATGATGGCGGCCACGGGTTCGCCGATCACGTAGATCATGGTCAGGCCGGTGACCAGGCTGGCCACGAATGGGATGATCAGGATCGGCTTGAGGGATTCCACGCTGGCAGGCAGCTTGACGTACCGCGTCACGGCCAGCGCCACATAGCCTGCCAGGAAGCCGGCCAGAATGCCGCCGATGAAACCGGCATCGATATTGGCGGCCAGCATGCCGCCGATCATGCCGGGGGCGATGCCGGGGCGGTCGGCAATCGAGTAGGCAATGTAGCCTGCCAGCACGGGAATCATCAGTGCAAAGGCGGTGCCGCCACCGATCTGCATCAATGCTGCCGCCAGGGTGCCTTCTTCCTGAAACGCTTCGATACCAAACACGAACGACAGGGCAATCAACAGGCCGCCCGCGACGACCATGGGCAGCATGAAGGAAACGCCGGTCAGCAGGTGCTTGTAGACGCCTTTTTCCTTGATCCCCTTTTTGGCCGAGGCGCCGCCAGCAGCGCTGGTGCTATCTTCCACCGCCGCGTCAGTCAGCGCGGCTTCCAGCGTCGGGCGGGGCTTTTTCAGCGCGTTGCTGGTGGAGGTGCGATAAATGCGCTTGCCCGCAAAGCGAGAAGGGTCCACTTCGATGTCGCAGGCCAGCACGACCACGTCGGCGGCGGCGATCTCTTCATCGGTGAGCTGGTTTTGTGCACCCACCGAGCCCTGGGTTTCCACGCGAATCTGGTGGCCCATGGCCTTGCCCGCTTCGGCCAGCGCTTCGGCGGCCATGAAGGTGTGGGCAACGCCGGTGGGGCAGGCGGTGACGGCAACGATGCGTTGGCCGCCTGGGCTGCCGGCGGGGGCCGCTGCGGTGGTGGCCGGGGAGCTATACAGAGGGGCGTCGCGTTTTGCCTGGGTCAAAAACGCCGTAGGGTCGGGAAGGGCGCTGGCAATCGGCGCCTTGAACAGCCGCTTACCTTCGAAACGCTCCGGGGCCGGGACCTGGTCGGCGGCGACCACGATCAGGTCGGCGTTGGCGATCTGTTCGGCGGTGGCCGCCTGCAGAGGGGCAATTTCACCATGCATTTCCACATGGACGTGCCAGCCCAGCCGGGTGGCGGCTTGTTCCAGGCGCTTGGCGGCCAGGAAGGTGGTCGCCATGCCGCTGGGGCAGGCGGTAATCAGGATCAGGTTCATCGCGTGGCTCCCTCGGTGTGGGTGTCGTCAAGACGCCGTACCCGGGTCTGTTGTTGGAGTGAGTCGAAATCGTCGGCGTGGGGGTTGCCCACGCCAACATGGCGAACGGCTTCGGCAGACAGCGCCGTGGCGAAGCGCAGCGTGGCGTCGGGGGCGTGCTGGCTCAGCAGCCCATGCAGCATGCCCGCCACGAAGGTATCGCCCGCGCACACGGTGTTGACTGCGTGAACGCTGGGCGGCGTCGAGTGCCAAGTGCCGTACTGGCTGGCCCACAAGACGCCTTCGGCACCGGCGGAAATCAGCGCGTGTTCGATACCGCCGGCATGCAGCCGCTGGGCAGCAGCGTGGCGCTGGGCATCGGAATCGAGGGCGTGCCCCGCCCACTCGGCCAGCTCGGTTTCATTGGGCTTCACCGCCGCAGGCTGGGCGGCGATGGCCGTCAGCAGTGCCGGACCGCTGGTATCCACCCACAGCGGCACGCCAAAGCCTTTCAGGAAATCGAGTAGCTCACCGAAGATGGCCGAGTCGATGCCCGGCGGCAGGCTGCCTGCCACGACGATGGCCTGCGGGGCGGTGCCCTCGAACAGGCCGTTGAGCACTTGGCGGAGGGCGTTGAGGTGAGCTGCGTCAATGGGCATGCCGGGGCCGTTGATATCGGTCACCCGGCCGCTCTGCTCGGCAAGCTTGGCATTGATACGGGTGTTGCCCGGCACCCGTACGAAGGCGTCTTGAACGCCGTAATGCGGAAAGGCCAGGCGAAAGGGGGCATCGTTGTCCTGGCCCAGAAAGCCGCTGACGACCACCTCATGGCCAAGGCTGGCCAGCACCCTGGCGACGTTGACCCCCTTGCCCGCCGCCTCCAGCTGGGCGTGAGTGGGGCGATTGACCTGCCCCAGCGTCAGCGTCTCCAGGTCGAAGGCGAGGTCCAGGGCCGGGTTCAGCGTGATGCAGACCACTCGTGCCATCAGCGAGCCTCCAGCGCATCGCGCACGTCATCGCTGGTTGCCTTGCTCAGGGCCAGCTGCGCCGTGGCCTGCGCTTCTGCCAGGTCGAACTCCCGCAGGCGGGCCTTGACCAGCGGGATCTGCCGCGCGCTGACCGACAGCTCGTCGACGCCGAGGCCCACCAGCACCGGAACCGCCATGGCATCCGATGCCAGCTCGCCACAGACGCCGACCCACTTGCCGTGGGCGTGGGCTGCGTCGACGGTCATCTGGATCAGCCGCAGTACGGCCGGGTGCAGGCCGTTGGCCTGGGCAGACAGCTCCGGGTGGCCGCGGTCGATGGCCAGGGTGTACTGGGTCAAGTCGTTGGTGCCCACCGAGAAAAAGTCCACTTCGGCGGCCAGCGTCGGTGCCAGCAGCGCGCTGGAGGGCACCTCGATCATCACGCCAAGCTGCACGTCGGTGGCGCGCTGCTGCTCAGGGATCTCCTTGAGCAGTCGGTCGTAGATGGCTTTGGCGGCGCGGAATTCGGCCACGTCCTTGACCATCGGCAGCATGATGCGCAGCGGTTTGCCTACGGCGGCCATCAGCAGGGCGCGAAGCTGCGTTTCCAGCACGTCCGGCTGGGTCAGCGCCAGGCGAATGCCGCGCAGGCCGAGGAAGGGGTTGTCTTCCTGGGGGACTGGCCAGTAGGGCAGGGGCTTGTCGCCGCCCACGTCCAACGTTCGGGCGACCAGCGGTCGGCCAGCGAGTGCATCGGTGGCTTCACGGTACTCGGCGATCTGCGTCGCCAAATCCGGAGCGCTGGCGTAAGCCATGAACAGAAACTCGGTGCGCAGCAGACCAACGCCCTCGGCGCCACGCTCGACGGCATCGGCGGCGTGGGCCGTATTGCCCAGGTTGGCAGCGACCTCAACCCGGTGGCCGTCGCGGGTCTGGGCCTGCTCGAAGCGTAGC
>NZ_LFGS01000002.1:69560-83430 GCF_002078135.1 Halomonas sp. BC1
CCAATGTCGTCCATCACCAGAATGTAAGGGTGGTCGGGTGGCTCGGGCAGGGTCACGTCGCACAGCACACCCAGCACTCGGCGGCCGACGTCGCGCAGGTCGGCGGCCCGCTCTGCCAGCAGCCGGTCGGCCAGCATCTCCTGAGCACGGGCGGCGGTGTCGATGGCTTCCCACCAGCCAGCCTCCGCCGAGCGCCCTTCGCCGATGGCGTCCAGCGCCGCTTGACGCAGCTCGGGGTCGTCCAGCATCTCTTCGTGCATGGAGAGGATGTCGGCCACTTCACCGCCAGGTGCGTTATGCACCAGCGCCTGCAGCTGGGCGGCACCTTCCTGCAGCGCTGCACTCAGGCGGCGCGCTTCTGCCTCGGGGTCGCTGGCGTGCTCGGGATAGTCGAACGCCAGCGGACGAATGACGAACACCGGTGCAATGGCCAGCCCCGGAGACGCCGCCACGCCGGTATGCGGGGTATCGGCCGCCAGCGGCGTGATATCGGGCTGGCGGGTATCAGCGGCGGGGCGGGTCTCGCGGCCGCCATCGAAGGGCGTGACTTTCTCGCCCAGGCCCTCTTCCACGGCGGCGGCGAGGGCTTCCAGGGCGCTGTTGGCTTGTTCGCCTTCAGCGGAAAAAATCAGCCACTGGCCGCGGCGTGCGCCAAGGCCGATGACCTTGGTCAAACTGGCCGCCGAGACGGTGGTGGCGCTGCCCTCTTCCAGCCGAACGTTGATGGGCATGGTCTGGGCGCGGGCGATTTGCACCAGCTGTTTGGCCGGGCGGGCGTGCAGGCCGTGGGGGTTGAGAACGCGCACACGGCGTGTTTGCGTTTGGGCGGTTTCTCCCGCCAGCAGCGCCAACAGCTGGGCACTGCTCTTGCCCATCAGGCTTTCACTCTGGCCACTCTCCACCAGTGCCAGCAGCTGTTCGAGCAGCGGGCGGTGGCTGTCGCCGCTGGCCGCCAGGCAGAAGAGGGCGTGAACGGCGCGCCCGTCGTGTTCGATGGCATCAGCGGGCGTGGCCACGCCCAACGCGGGCTGGCGTACCCCCGTTGCCTGGCTGGCGAGCCAGAGGCCTTTGCCCAACCACTGTGGCGCAGCGCTGGCCACGGCGCTGATGAAAGCATTGTCGACGCAGCCGCTTTGGCGCAGCCGGGCCGCGGCGGCCAGTGCCAGCTCCTGCGGGTCTCGGGCCGGGAAGTTGACACACAGGGTGTCGGCGTCCAGCCTGGGAGCCACGGCGGGGCGGGAAAGCAGCCGGGCCACGCCGGCGGCTGAACTGGCGTTGGCCAATTCGCTGGCCACGCCGTCTCGGTCCAGCACGTGGGTCAGTTGGCGCAGAATGTCCAGGTGCTCGTCATTTTGTGCAGCAATGGTGACCAGTACATGCACGGTGTTGCCATCATGCCACTGAACCCCTTGGGGGAACTGCAGCACGCGTACGCCGGTACGCTTCACTAGATGGCGGCTTTCCGGGGTGCCGTGGGGGATGGCAATGGCGTTGCCCAGATAAGTAGAGGACTGCGCCTCACGGGCATGCAGGCCATCGCGGTACTCGGCCTCCACCAGGCCAGCCTCGGCCAATGCCTTGGCGGCGCTATCGAGTGCAGCTTGCCAATCCTGCGCATGGCGGTCGAGCAAGATGTCATCAGGGCCGAGGGTCAGCATAGGGTTCTCCTGTAAACGCGGTCAGGTAACGGCAACGTCTGCGATTGGCGGCGAATGTGCGCGCATAAAACGTTAGTCGTAGAGCGTTGAGGTTAGCTGGATGAATCGTGTCACCTGTGTATAGTGGCTATGCTGAATCGATTCACTTTTAGACACAAGGCTTGTCTTTTTAGACTTTGGTCTGAAGAGGGTGGAACGGCTGCTAAACTGCTGACTTTATTAGGGGAGAAACCAGCATGACACTTGCCGATATTGCCCGGCTGGCCGGGGTCTCGCGCACCACGGCAAGCTATGTAATCAACGGCCAGGCCGAACAGCGGCGAATCAGTGCCGCCACCATCGAAAAAGTCATGGCGGTGGTGCGCGAGTATCGCTACCACATCGACCCACAGGCCGCTGCCCTGCGCCGTGGCGCAAGCCGTTTGATTGGCTTGATCGTTCCAGATCTCGAAAACATCAGCTACGCCCGGCTGGCCAAGCGGCTGGAGCGGGGCGCCCGCGAGCGGGGCTATCAGCTTTTGCTGGTCAGCTCCGATGATTGTGCCGAGAGCGAGCGGGCGCTGGCGCTGGCGCTACGTGCCCAGCGCTGTGAAGTGCTGATCACCGCCAGCTGTCTGCCGGAAAACGACCCCTTTTATGCCGACCTGGCGGAAGAGGGCTGGAGCGTGGTGGGCGTGGACCGAGGGCTGGCGCCGCATCGCTTTGCCAGTGTGGTCAGCAATGACCAGCAGGCGGCGTATGCGTTGACCCGCTCGGTCATCAGCCCCGCCACGCGCACGGTGGCGTGGCTGGATGCCATGCCCGAGCTATCGGTGAGCCGAGAGCGGCGGGCCGGGTTTCAGCAGGCGCTGGCCGGGCAGAATATCCAGGCGCTGACGTTCAGCGGCGAGCGCTATGAACGCGATGTCGGGGTCGCGCTGGCGCGCCAGGCGTTTGAGAACGGCCCGGTGGATGCGCTGGTCACCGGGTCCTATGCGCTGATGGAGGGTGTCTTCGACGAGCTGCTGGCCAGAGGCGGGCTGTCCGCGTCGCTGCGGCTGGCCACGTTTGGCGATCACCGCTTATTGGATTTCCTGCCTCAGCCCGTCAATTCGGCACTGCAGGATTACGACCGCATTGCCGAGCTGACGCTGCAATGTGCACTGGATGCCATGAACGGGCGTTACCAGCCTGGCCAGCAGGTGGTCGAGCGCCACCTGCGTTCCCGCTAAATATTCTGATGTGAAGCGAATGCCCGGGCGGCGCTCACACCGAGCGCGCCTGGGCCCAGGCGTTGGCATCGGGAATGGCCATCTCGTAGTGCTCCCCCAGGTAAGGGGAGGAGAGTAGAAAATCGGCGCTGGCGGCGTTGCAGGCCACCGGCACGTTCCACAGGGCGGCCAGGCGCAGCAGGGCCTTGACGTCCGGGTCGTGGGGTTGGGGAGCGAAGGGGTCCCAGAAGAAGATCAGAATATCGAGCTGCTGCTCGGCAATTCGGGCACCAATTTGCTGGTCGCCGCCCAGCGGTCCGCTCATCAGCCCCTCCACTTGCAGACCCAGGGCGGCGGAGAGGCGGCTCGACGTCGTGCCGGTGCCCACCAGGGTGTGCTGGCTGAGCGTGTCCTTCCAGCGCTCCGCCCACGCCAGCATCTCCGTTTTCTTGCCGTCGTGGGCAATCAGCGCAATGCGCTTGCGCGCGGGCAGCGTACGTACGGCCTGGCGGGGTGGGCGGGCATCGGTCATGTCGGGCTCTCCAGAGCAAGGATTAGTCGGCGTCAACGGCCAGCACTTTCATTGTGTTGGTGCCGCCATGGGCGTTCATGTGGTCGCCTCGGGTAAGAATGACATGCTCGCCCGGGCGTGCCAATCCGTGGGTCTTGAGCAGTTTGATGGCTTCTGCATTGACCTGATCTGCGGCCATCTGGCTGGTATCGAACGGCAGCGAGACCACACCGCGATAGAGCGCCATGCGGCGCTGGGCAATCGGGCTATGGGCCAGGCCGACGATCGGCAAGCCAGAGCGGATGCGTGACGCGATCAACGGGGTGTAGCCGGTGGAGGTCATGCAGGCGATGGCGCGCACGCCCGTCAGGTGGTTGGCGGCGTACATGGCCGACAGGGCGATGGTTTCATCGATGCGCTCGAAACCCTCGTGAATCCGGTGCCCGGACGCCTGGGCCACCCGTTCCCGCTCGGCGCCCAGGCAGACGCGGTTCATGGCTTCAATGGTTTCGACCGGGTAGTC
Source organism: Halomonas sp. BC1 (assembly GCF_002078135.1). Taxonomy (NCBI): domain Bacteria; kingdom Pseudomonadati; phylum Pseudomonadota; class Gammaproteobacteria; order Oceanospirillales; family Halomonadaceae; genus Halomonas; species Halomonas sp. BC1. The sequence goes on from NZ_LFGS01000002.1 coordinate 73,443, forward strand.
GCCTGCGGCGGTCTCCGCCGACAGCATCACTGCATCGGTGGCATCCAGCACGGCATTGGCCACGTCGAATACCTCGGCGCGGGTGGGCAGCGGTGACTCGATCATCGACTCCATCATCTGGGTGGCGGTGATCACGGCGCGGTTCAGCGTGCGGGCGTGCTTGATGATGCGTTTTTGTGTGCCGATCAGCGCTTCGTCGCCAATTTCCACACCCAGATCCCCCCGGGCGACCATGACCGCTTCGGAGGCCACGATGATGCCGTCCAGGGTTGCGTCGTCCGCCACGGCTTCGGCACGCTCCAGCTTGGCCACCAGGCCGATCTCCTTGCCTGCTTCTCCCAGCAGGGTGCGGGCTTCCTGCATGTCCGCCGCGCTGCGGGGAAACGACACGGCCAGGTAATCGACGCCAATCTCGATGGCGGTCTGCAGGTCCTGTTTGTCCTTGTCGGTCAGCGCCGGGGCGGAAAGGCCGCCGCCCTGCTTGTTGATGCCCTTGTTGTTGGAAAGCTTGCCACCCACGTGTACCCGGGTGTGCACTTCCTGCCCGCTAATCGAGGTGACGTCCAGCACCACGCGGCCGTCGTCGAGCAGCAGCCTGTCGCCCGGGTGCACGTCCTCGATCAGCGCCTTGTAATCGCAGCCAACTCGCTCGGTGGTGCCTTGCTGGGCATCCAGCGTCATGTCGAGTACGAAGGGCTGGCCGACCTCCAGCTGCACGGACCCTTCGATAAAGCGCGAGATGCGAATCTTGGGCCCTTGCAGGTCGCCCAGCGCTGCCACGCTGCGGCCCAGGCGTTGGGCAATCTCGCGCACGTCGTTGAGCCGACGACGATGGTCATCTGCCGAACCGTGGGAGAAGTTGAGGCGCACCACATCCACGCCCGCCTTGAGCATGGCCTCCAGCACGCCGGGGCGATCACTGGCCGGGCCTAGCGTGGCCACGATTTTGGTACGACGAAGCGGCGAAGAGGGCGCTGGGGTGGTCATGGGGCAGACTCCTGAATAGGTAGGGGCAACGCTCAAAACAGCTAGCCGTGGAGCGTTGCCGCGCAGGCCGATGAATCGGTCATTAAGTATTGGACTACGATAGCCTTTATATAGTAATTTTACTACATATTGGATAGTTATTAGCCTTTTGGGGCGGTTATGGCAGGTTTTAATCGGCCTTCAGGTGATTAAAGACGTATTTTTAGTAATTTTTTTACTGAATACGCCATCGACGACCACTGCTTGATAGAGGTGCTACCATGACAATAAGAGTTGCCATTAACGGATTTGGACGGATCGGCCGTAACGTGCTGCGCGCACTGTATGAGAACGGCTACCGTGACCGCGTTCAGGTGGTTGCCATCAACGACCTGGGTGACCCTTCATTGAATTCCCACCTGCTGCGCCACGACACGGTGCACGGCCATTTTCCCTTCACGGTAGAGCACGACGCCGAGAGCATCACCGTGGACGGCGACCGAATCGCCATTTCCTCCGAGCGTGACCCGGCCAATCTGCCCTGGTCAGCCCTGAACGTGGACCTGGTGATGGAGTGTACTGGCCTGTTCACCAAGCGTGACGCGGCGGCCAAACACCTTGCCGCCGGTGCCCAGCGGGTGCTGATCTCGGCGCCCAGCCCGGATGCCGATGCCACCGTGGTCTACGGCGTCAACGACGACGTGCTCACCGCCGAGCACAAGGTCGTTTCCAACGCTTCATGCACCACCAACTGCCTGGCCCCCGTGGCGAAGGCGTTGAACGATGCCGTGGGCATCGAGAACGGTCTGATGACCACCGTGCACGCGTACACCAACGACCAGAACCTGTCGGACGTCTATCACTCGGACCCGTACCGGGCGCGCAGTGCCACGCACTCGATGATTCCCACCAAGACCGGTGCGGCTCAGGCGGTTGGTCTGGTGCTGCCGGAGCTGGCGGGCAAATTCGATGGCCTGGCCGTGCGAGTGCCCGTGATCAACGTGTCACTGGTCGACCTGACGTTCACCGCCGGGCGTGACACGACCAAAGAAGAGATCAACGCCATCGTCGAGAAAGCCGCTGCAGGCTCTGCGGTGCTGGATGTCAATGCTCAGCCGCTGGTGTCGATTGACTTCAATCACAACGCCCACTCGTCGATTTTCGATGCCAATCACACCCGTGTGAATGGGCGTTTGGTGAAGATCATGGCCTGGTACGACAACGAATGGGGCTTCTCCAACCGTATGCTGGATACCGCTATCGCCATGCAGAAAACCGCCTGATCAGGCGTCTCAAGGGCAGGTGTCGCCCAGCAACAGCTCGGTCTTGAGCAGCTGCTGGGCCTTGGGGATGCGACCCAGAATCATGCTGGCGGCTACACGCCCCTTGCCAGTGCTATCCTGGCGCACCGTGGTCAGTCGCGGTGCCCGGTACTGCCCTTCGGCAATCCCATCGAACCCAGTGATGCGCAGCGTGTCAGGCACGCTGATATCGCGTTGCTCGGCCAGTGTCAGCGCTGTCAGCGCGATGCGATCAGACATGCACAGCAGCAGGTCAGGGCGTTGGCTGGCGGGTTGATCGAGTATCTCGGTGAGTACCGGGGCGCACACGTCGTAGACATTTTCCTCGATATTCCATAACGGGACCGTGTCGGTATCGAAGCCGTGTTCGGCAAGCGCAGCGTGAAAGCCTGCCAGCCGCGCGCGGCTGATGGTGCTGCTGTCGGGCAGCAGCGTATGCGCAGCGGTCACCCGTCCATTGCAGTGCTCTTTGGTTAGCCGCAAATTGATGATGGCAGGGCGTTCGGGCCGTTGCTTCAGGGCGTGCATGGCCATGGCGTAGCTGGCGTCACGGTCGTCGATATGCACCGTAGGGTAACCGTCGATGTCGAAATCCACTGAAACCAGCGGCCGCTGGGTGGGCAACTCATCGATCATCTTGCCATTGGGCATCAGCCCGTAGACGATGAAGCCATCGGCAATGTTGGCGGAATTGGGTAGCTGTGACGCGTGTCCGCGACCCGGCAGCAGCAGCAGGGTATGCCCGTGGGCATCGAGCACCTCTGCCACGCCGGAGAGAAACTCGCTGGCCACGGCATCGTTGAGGCTGTAGGTCAGGCTCTCGGCCAGGATCACCGCCACGATGCTGGAGCGCCCGGTGCGCAGGCTGCGTGCCTTGGCATCGGGGCCGTTGTAACCCAGCCGCTTGGCTTCGCGCAGGATGCGTTCGCGCAGCAAGGGGGAGAGCTGGTCCGGGCGATTGAAGGCATTGGAGATCGTCGCGGTGGAAACGCCAAGTTCCAGCGCCAGGTCTTTTAGGGTCATTCGACGGGAAACGGTCACGGTGCTTCCTGAGCAGGTTAAGTAGGACGCAGGCTAATTATTCGAGTGTTGCACAGGATAGCGGCCCTGAGGGGGCCAAGACTACCCTTCATTGAAGGGCGCTTGGGTCAGGGCCGAAGAGGGCGATCTGGGGTTCAGGCCGCCGAACGTTTGGCCGACAGCGTCAGTGCGCTGCCGCTTTCATCGAACAGGTGTACATGCGCCTGATCGGGCACCAGCGACACTTGCTGACCCTCCTGCCATTGGCTGGGGGCCTCGCTGCGATGAATCAGCAGCGTACTGCCTTCCTTAGGCTCCAGGTAGACATACACCTCGTTACCCAGATACTCGACATTGACGATGTCGAAGCAGTTGTCGCCTTGCGGGGCCTCCAGGCGCAGGTGCTCGGGGCGTACTCCCAGGGTCAGGCCCGTGCCGGGCGAGTAGCTTTCTGCCGATTGTGGCAGCGCCAGTTCGCCAATGCCCGTGGCCTTGACTCGGCAGCCGTCGGTGGAGCCGCTGGTCAACTGGGCTGGCAGGAAGTTCATGGTGGGCGAGCCAATGAAGCCTGCCACGAATTTGGTGGCCGGGCGCTGGTAGAGTTCGTGGGGGCTGCCCACTTGCTCCACATGGCCACGGTTGAGGACCACGATCTTGTCGGCCAGGGTCATGGCTTCCACCTGGTCATGGGTGACGTAGATCATGGTGGAGCCCAGCCGGTTGTGCAGGCGGGCGATTTCGTTGCGCATCTGCACCCGCAACGAGGCATCCAGGTTGGAGAGCGGCTCGTCGAACAGCAGTATGCGCGGCTCACGGGCCATGGCGCGGCCCATGGCCACCCGCTGGCGCTGGCCCCCCGAAAGCGCCTTGGGCTTGCGGTGCAGCAGCTCTTCGAGCTGAAGGATTTTGGCGGTGGTCATGACCCGCTCGTGTACCGTCTCCTTGGCGGTCTTGGCCAACTTCAGGCCAAATGCCATGTTGTCGTAGACGGTCATGTGGGGGTAAAGGGCGTAGGACTGAAACACCATGCCCACCCCGCGCTCCCGTGGCGGCAGGTCGTTGACCACCGTGCCACCAATGTTCAGGTCGCCGTCGGTGATCGACTCGAGCCCGGCGATCAGGCGCAGCAGGGTGGACTTGCCACAGCCAGAGGGGCCAACGAACACGACGAATTCACCGTCACCAATCGCCAGATCCACATCCTTGATGATGTGGTCACGTCCAAAGACCTTGTTGACCTTTTCAAGCGTAACACTTGCCATGGTAACTCCTTGCCGACCTCGACCCGCGATCGGGTCGGCTATCATTATTAAAGGTAACGGTGGCGGTCAGGCAACCTGCATGAAGGCAGCCTGGTACGCCGGTAGCGTCAGCGCGCTGCCGTCCCGGGTGGCGGTGAAGTTGGCCACGGCCAGGTCACTGGTCACTTCGACGGGCAGCGAAGCGTGCCGGGTCTGGCCGGTCAGGTTGAAGACACACAGCAGCGTTTCGTCGCCTTTTTGCCGGGTAAAGCCCAGCAGATCGTCGCCGACGTCCACGAGGTTCAGGTCACCATCGAACAGCGCGGGGTGCTGGCGCCGGAAGGCCAGCAGGGCGCGTACGCTATTGAGCGTGGCGTTGGGGTCATACTGCTGGCGGCTCACCGATAAGGCCAGATGGCGGGGCTCCATGGGCAGCCACGGCTCGACTGCCGAGAAGCCGCCCTGTTCGCCATCGTTCCAGGGCATCGGCGTGCGGCAGCCGTCGCGGCCCTTGAACTCGGGCCACAGCACTTTGCCATAGGGGTCTTGAATGCGCTCGAAGGGCACGTCGGCTTCCGGCAGGCCCAGCTCTTCGCCCTGGTAAAGGCACACGCTGCCGCGTAGCGAAAACAGCATGGCCAGCATGACTTTGGGGTAAGCGTGCGGGTCCTCTTCGGAGCCCCAGCGAGTGGCGCTGCGCACTACGTCGTGGTTGGAGGTGGCCCAGCAGGGCCAGGCGTCTCCCGCCAAGCGCTGGAAGCGCTCGATGACTTCGCGCAGGTAGCTCGCCGAATGCGGCATGTTGAGCAGGTCGAAGGTGTAAGCCATGTGCAGCTTGTCACCTCCGGCGGTGTACTCGGCCATGCGTTCCAGAGGGTTGTCGTCGCCGATTTCGCCCACCGTCGTGGTACCGGGGTACTCATCCATCAAGGCGCGCAGGTCCTGCAGGAAGCCCAGGTTCTCCGGGCGGCTGAGGTCGTAGACGTGGCGCTGCCAGGTGTAGGGGTTGGCTTCCGGGGCGCCCAGGGTTTTGGCTTCGCCTTTGGGCACCGGCGGGTTGTCCCGCAGCTCGGCATCGTGGAAGTAGAAATTGACCGTGTCCAGACGGAACCCATCGACGCCCAGATCGAGCCAGAAGCGCATGTTGTCCAGCTGCGCCTGACGCGCTTCCGGGTTGTGGAAATTGACGTCCGGCTGGCTGGTCAGGAAGTTGTGCAGGTAGTACTGCTGGCGGCGGGAGTCGAAGGTCCAGGCCGGGCCGCCAAAAATCGACAGCCAGTTGTTGGGTGGCGTGCCATCGGGCTTGGGGTCCGCCCAGACGAACCAGTCCGCCTTGGGGTTGGTGCGATCCTGACGGCTCTCCTTGAACCAGGGGTGCTGATCCGAGGTGTGGCTGATCACCTGATCGATCATCACCTTCAAGCCCAGCGAGTGGGCCTTGGCCAGCAGCGCCTTGAAGTCGTCCAGGGTGCCGAACATCGGGTCCACGTCGCGGTAGTCGCTGACATCGTAGCCAAAGTCGAGCATCGGCGAGGTAAAGAAGGGCGAGAGCCAGATGCCGTCCACGTTGAGCGATGCCACGTAGTCCAGCTTCTCGGTGATGCCGTTCAGGTCACCCACGCCGTCGCCACGGCTATCCAGAAAGCTGCGCGGGTAGATTTGATAAATAACGCCGCCGCGCCACCACATCGTATTGTCTTGCATACCATCGTTCCTTAAAAACGGTTGCTGAGAGTCATCAGCGAATTCATTGAGAGTGTCTATCGGGTCAGCCTTTCACCGCGCCAGCCGTCAGGCCAGACACAATGCGGCGCTGGAAGATGATCACCAAAATCACTAGTGGCACGGTCACCACCACGGACGCGGCCATGATCGGCCCCCAGGGCAATTCATAAGCACTGCCGCCCGAGAGCAGGGCGATGGCCACAGGCACCGTGCGCTGGGCATCGGTGAGTGTGAAGGTCAGCGCGAACAGGAACTCGTTCCAGGCGGCAATGAAGGCCAGCAGTCCGGTGGTGGCCATGGCGGGCCACATCAACGGTAAAAACACTTTGGTGATGGTGACCCAGGGGGTGGCACCATCCATGATCGCGGCCTCTTCCAGCTCCATGGGCAGCTGCTTCATGAACGTGGTCAGCACCCAGACGGTGAACGGCAGGGTGAAGATGGTGTAGCTGAGAATCAGGCCCGCCGGGTTGTTGTAAAGGTTCAGCGCGCGAATGACCTCGAAGAGCCCCGACAACACCGCCACCTGGGGGAACATGGAGACCCCGAGGATCACCAGCAGCACCGTGGAGCGACCGCGAAAACGTACCCGCCCAAGCGCATAGGACGCGGTAATGCCCAGCAGCAGCGCAATGAACACCACGCTGAACGCGACAATGATCGAGTTGAAGATGGCGCGCAGGAAGCTGGTCTGGCTGAAGATTTGAACGTAGTTGTTCAGGTTCCAGTTGGAGGGCCACAGTTCCACGCGAAACAGGTCGCTGGAGGGTTTGAGCGAGGTGATCACCGCGTAGTAGAACGGGAAGACCGCGTACACCATGATGAGCGCAATCAGCGCCCAGAAGCCGACGCGTTTGGCTATTTTAGCTAGCTGACGAGTGGTCATCAGTCACCTCCTAGTTGGATCTTGTTGCGGCCCAGATAGAGGTAGGCAATGGTGGCCAGCGCAATGATCAGGAACAGCAGCGTGGAGGCCGCGCTGCCGTAACCGACATCCTGAAACTCGACCAGCTGCTGGCGGGCGTAGACCGACATCGACATCGTGCTGGTGGAGTTGGAGGTCAGTACGTAAATCACGTCGAACACGCGCAGCGCATCCAGCAGGCGGAAGATCACCGCCACCATCAGCGCGGGTGTGATCAGTGGCAGCGTGACCTTGAAGAACACGCGTACCGGATGAATGCCGTCCACTTCGGCGGCTTCGTAGCAATCCTTGGGCAGCATCTGCAGCGCGGCCAGTACCAGCAGCGCAACAAAGGGAATGGTTTTCCATACGTCCACCATGATGACCGCCCACATGGAGTAGGTGGCGCTGGCGGTCCAGGCGATGGGGTTGTCGATGATGCCGACGGCCATTAACATATGATTGATGATGCCGAACTGGTCGTTGAGCATCCATGCCCACATCTGGGCAGAGACGATGGTCGGGATGGCCCAGGGGATCAGCACCGCGGCCCGGACGATCACCCGGCCCTTGAATTCGGCATTCAGGATTAGCGCCACGATGACGCCGAAGATGACTTCCAGTGACACGGATACCACCGAGAAGTAGACCGTGTTCCAGACCGAGCGCCACCAGATGGGGTCGGCCAGTACGCCGAACCAACGACCATCCTCATAGACCAGATAGTTTTCGAAACCGATCAGGTTGGCCGCACCCAGGTCCGATAGCGACGCATCGGTAAAGCTCAAAAAGAACGTGCGCAGGAGCGGCCAGCCAGCCACCAGGGTCAGAGCGATCAGCATGGGGGCCAGGAACAGCCAGGCCGCCTTGACCCGTTGACGGCGCACCTTGGTGCCGCGCTGGCGCCTTGGGGGCGCTATGGAACGCGCCCCGGAGGGCGCGTCGTGGTGAGAAGTGCTCGGCATGGGAGTCTCCGCAATTACCAGTTACGACGCTTCAGGCGCAGCAGTTCGCCTTCCAGATCGGCAACGCCCTGGGCGCCATCCTTGCTGCCGGAAAGCACGTCATGAGTGGTGCTGAAAAAGGCGTTGCTGACGCGGCCATAGGCATCACCGGTAGGCGCAGACGGACGCGCGACGGCATTGGTGAACGTGTCGTAGAGCGTGCCGAAGAAGGGCACCGCTTCCAGCACTTCCTCGTCCTGGTAGAGCGCATCCAGGGTGGGGTTGTAGGACGCCTGAATGGCGCGGCGCTTCTGCTCTTCCTCGCCGGTCAGGAAGGCCACCAGATCAGCGGCCAGTTCGGGGTTGTCGCTATAGCGAGAGACCGCCAGGTTCCAGCCGCCCAGGCCCGCAGCACTTTGCCCTTCATCACCACCGGCCGGCAGCTGGACCACTCCCACCTTGCCGCGTACGTCGCTGTCATCGCTTTGGGCCAGCGCCCAGGCGTAGGGCCAGTTGCGCATGAACACCGCGTTACCGCCCTGGAAAACCCCGCGGGCTTCCTCTTCGGTGTAGTTCAACACGCCTTCCGGGGCGATATCGCCCACCCAGGAGGCAGCCAGATCGAGAGCCTCTGCGGCGCGCTCGTTGTTGATGGTCACTTCGCCGTCGTTATCGACCACGGTGCCGCCACCAAAGCTGGCAACCCACTCGAGTGCGTTGACGGTCAGCCCTTCATAAGCGCGCCCCTGGAACACGAAGCCCTGCATGCGGCTGTTGCCTTCGTCACGTTCGGCCGCTTGAATCTCGCGGGCCGTTTCGGTGAGTGCCTGCCAGGTGGTCGGAACGTCATGACCGTGCTTTTCCAGCAGGTCTTCCCGGTAGTAAAGCACGCCTGCATCGGTAAACCAGGGCATGGCGACCAGCCGGTCATCGATGGTGTTGTTGACCACGATCGTTTCGAAGTGGCCTTCGGCTGCGTCGTCACCCAATACCTCGCGAAGATCGAGCAGGTGGTTGGCCAGCAGGCCGGGCCACACCACGTCGATCTGCATGACGTCGATATCACTGGAGTTGGCCGAGAGAATCTGCTGGTAGAGTGACAGGCGCTCGGTAGATGAGTTGGGCGTAGAGACGACGTCTACCCGATGGCCGGTTTTTTCTTCCCAGGCGCGAACACCCTCCTGGCACAGGGTCAGCTCTGCACCCACGGCTCCGCAGGAGATGGTCAGGTCGGCGGCCTGGACCGCACCGCTGGCGCTGGCAAGGCTGGCCAGGGCAATCGCAGATGAAAGAAGCGTCTTTTTCATAACGGTATTCCTCGACGTTTATTGTTATGGGAGTGAAGTCACAAGGCGCTGACAGCGCCAACTTAAACGATTAAGTTGAGGTGCCAGTTAGCCGTCTGTCGGCATGAAGTTCAATAGCGACTTTTGTCTAACTCCGTGCTGGGTGTTTTTTCCAAGGCTAAATAGCAGGTTAGACATTGGTCGATAATTAGCAAAAGCATGTTGGTTTACTAACACTTAATCGATTAAGTTTTAGTGGTTGTTGCTTGCTGGCTCGAAACACGAGTTGCTTTGCAACATTCAAGGGAAAGTACGTCAAGGGAAAGTCAGTGCCTGGAGCAGGCAATACGATCAAAACAATAGCGCTTTAAAAACAATCGTTTTTCAAGAGCCTCGCGTTTAAAAACAATAGGATTTAATACAATGCACAAGACAGCGTTCAAGACGCCGTTGGCCATTGCGGTGGCGGCTGCCAGCCTGGGCATGAGCGGTTTGGCCAGTGCCAACCTGTCCCTCGAAGAGCGTTTTGCTGAGCTGGAGGCGCGCATCGCGGCGGCCGAACAGCGCGCAGACGCCGCAGAGCGCCGCGCCGATCTGGCCG
>NZ_LFGS01000002.1:83726-93066 GCF_002078135.1 Halomonas sp. BC1
CGATCTGGCCGAGCAGGGAGCCACGCCACCGCCTTCCAGCGCCCCAGCGGCCGCCACCACCGATGCCGACCTCGAAGAGCGCTTGGCACGAGTAGAGCGCCAGGCCAGCGGTGAAGAGGGCTTCTCGTTCAACGTTTACGCCCGCTCTGGCCTGCTGCTGGGCGAAGATCGCAAGAGCATCGATGGCGGCCCCTACGTGACCCCAGCTGGTAACCTGGGCGGTGCCGTGGGTCGTCTGGGCAACGAGCCCGATACCTACACCGAAGCCATTCTCAACTACCGCATGCAGTTCGATAACGGCGCCCGCGCCCGTTACACCACCATGCTGGCCGCTGGCACCAACTCCAGCAACGATTGGGTTGGCGACGATACCAACCTCAACGTCCGTCAGGCCTATGCCGAGTTCAGCGACCTGCCCAGCTTCACCGGGGCCTTCGAAAATGCCTCCATCTGGGCGGGTAAGCGCTTCGACCGGGATAACTTCGATATCCACTGGCTGGACAGCGACGTCGTGTTCCTGGCCGGTACCGGTGGCGGTATCTACGATATTCAACTGGCCGATAACTGGAAGTCCAACTTCTCGCTGTATGGCCGTAGCTTCAGTGACTTTGACGTCATCAACCGCGAAAACCCCGGCCTGGACGGTGAAGGCAGCAACACCGACAACCTGATTCTGACCTCCAACAACTACTTCGGTAACTGGCAGGTCATGGCGAACGTGATGTCGGCCGCCGACAACGACGAGCGCGACATCGGCGTAGGCCAGACCGCCGCCGACAGCGGCTGGCACACCATGGTGGCGTACCACGGCGACAGCTTCTTCGGCCTGGGCGAGGGTAACTTCAAAGCGGCGCTGCTGCACGGCCAGGGGCTAGGGGCGGAAGTGAAAGGGCTGGGCAGCAATGGCGACCTGACCGACGACGCCACGGCGACTCGCCTGGCGGTCTACGGCACCACCTACATTGCCCCGCAGTGGCGCATTGCGCCCTCGATTCTGGCAGAGGTCAGCGACGACCGGTTTGCCGATGGCGACAGCTACTCCTGGGCCACGCTGAACGTGCGTCTGGCCAACGAGATTACCCAGAACTTCGAGATGCAGTACGAAGGTAGCTACCAGTACATGGATCTGGACCCCAATGGCTTCAATGGCCGCAATGCCGTCAGCGGCAATTTCGGCAAGCTGACCATTGCGCCCACTTTCAAGCCGGATGTCGGTGGCTTCTGGAAGCGTCCTGAAATTCGTCTGTTCGCCTCCTATACTGACTGGGATGCCGAGCTGAACGGCTACACGATGGAAGACTCGTTTGGCAACGATGGCTTTACCGGTGGCCAGTGGAGCTTTGGCGTGCAGAGCGAAATCTGGTTCTAACCCATCGCACCATGCCTGGCAGGTTTCCTTACCTGTTTCACCAATGCCGATTGCCCGCGCTCCGTCGCGGGCTTTTTGCTCGTTAAACTCGACCCAGGGAGGCACCGATGCTGCTGCTCAAGGAAAAACTGAAGGCGCCGCCGCTACCTCCCTGTACGGTGGCGCGGCCGCGTTTGAACGACCACTTCGCGTTGAACGAGCAGGTGCGCCTGCTGGTGGTTCAGGCGCCACCGGGCTATGGCAAGACCACGCTGCTGGCCGAGCGGCTGCCCGTCCTGGAGCAGCAGGCAAGCTGGCTGCGGCTGGACGAGCAGGATAATCAGACACACCGCTTTCTGGCCTACTGGCAGGCGGCCATGGACACTCTGTTGGCCCCTCAGGTCACGCTGACGCCGGGGGATGACAGCGAATGCATTGCCCACATGGAGCGCTGGTTGACGGAGCTACCCGAACAGCACGCGCCTTGCCGACTGGTCGTGGATGGCTTCGAGCATCTTGCCAACCCCGAGATTCTCACCGCGCTGGCCCACTGGCTGCGCCATCAGCCGCCCTGGCTGACCTTGACCTTGGCCAGCCGGTCACGCCCGGCACTGGGGCTTGCCAGCCTGCGCCTGCGCGGTGAGCTGGAAGAGATCGACCTGCATAGCCTGGCATTCGACAGTGAAGAGGCGCATACCCTGTGCGCCGAACAGCTGAGTTTTCCGCCTACCCGGGTGAGCCTGGAGCGCGCGCTACGCTTGAGCGGAGGGTGGGCCATGGCGCTCAACTGGCTGGTCGAGCGCACCACCACCCGAGCAGGTTTCGATGCCTTGCTGGAACGGCTAAGCGGCGCGCATCCCGATTTCGTCGCCTGGTTCGACGAACTGCTGACCACTACCTTGCCCAGTGAGGAGCGCGAACTGCTGCTTCAGCTGGGAGTGCTGGAGCGGTTCTCTCCCGAGCTGATGGCGCGGCTATTGGAAGGGGAGCGGTTGACGCAGCGGCTGGAGGCCTTCGAGCAGGCCGGGCTGTTCATCGAACGGCCCGATCCGCATGCCCAGTGGTATCGCTTTCATCGCTTGTTTGGCGACTACCTGCATCACCGCCGCCATGAGCTGAGCCTGGCCACCCAGCGCACGCTGCATCAGCGGGCCAGTCAGGCCTGGCTGGCGCTCGATGACCCGGTCATGGCGCTGCGCCAGGCCATTCTGGCCGACGCGCCGGACCTGATCAGCCCGTTACTCATCGCGCAAGGGTCGGCACTGCTCTCCAAAGGCGCCTACGCACTGCTGGCCAGAGGGTTGGAGCGGCTGGGCGAGCCGCAGCTCGGCCAGTGCCCCGAGCTGGCGCTGCTTTATGGCTGGGTGTCCCATGCCCAGTTCCAGTTCGATGTCACGGCCCGCGTGATCGGCTGGATCGAAGCTCAGCTGCACCTGCCGGAGTGGCAAGCGCTGGGCGCTGAATTTGCCACCTTGCGTGCCCAGCTGGCGATCAATCAGGGGAACGCCGAGCGCGCTGCGCCGCTGGCCGAGCAGGCGCTGGGGGTGCCGGCGCGTTACCTGGCATCGACGCCCCTGACGGCCACCGCGATCCTCAGCGAAGCGCGTTTCGTTCAGGGGCACCTGGAGGAGTCGCTGCTGAACGTGCGTGACGTGGTGCGCCAGGCCCATCACCACGATGATCACCAGCGCCTGATATGGGCCTTTTGCCACCAGTCGGAAACGCTGGTGGCCCAAGGGCGTTTGCAGGCCGCCTACGATATTCAGGAGCGCGCCTTCGTGCATCTCGAGCGCGCAGAGCTCGAGCATCTGCCGGTGGCCGAGTTTCTCTATCGTATCCGCAGTCAGCTGCTCTGGGAGTGGCATCGGCTGGACGAAGCCGAGCAGGCGGCGCTCAAGGGCATTGCCGTGCTGGACAACCAGGGGGAGCGCTGGACCCTGCAGTGTCATATTCAGCTGGCCAAGATTGCCCAGAGTCGCGGCGATCAGGCCCAGTGTGCCGACCATATTCGGCGGCTGCGCAAAATTCTCGCCGACGGCGATTACCATATCGACTGGGTCGCCAATGCCCACGCGACGCTGCTTAGCTGGTGGCAGTCGAGCCAGGACCTGGAGGCAGTGGAGCGCTGGCGCCAGGAAGCGCCGCCGCCCATCACCGATAGGGCCACCAACCATTTCGCCCAGTGCAACGTGCGCAACCACGCTCGAGCGCTCACGCTGCTGGGCCAGTGCGAGGAGGCCCGCACGCTGCTGGAGGCCCTGGAAGCGCACGCTCGGCAGTCTGGGTTGGTGACCGACGCCAACCGTAACCAGCTCTGCCTGGCCGCAGCTGCCTGGCATGCAGGAAGAAGAGAGCGCGCTCGCGAGCATATACAGCAGGCCCTGAGCCTGGCGTCGCGCACCGGCCTAGTGGGCAGCTTTTTGCGGTTGGGCAAACCGTTAGGGGCGCTGCTGGCTGGCCTGCTCGAAAGCGACTCGTTGGGGGCCCTGGAAAAGGCGAGGGCCGAGCGGTTGATGGCACTGGCAGGGCGCCAGAAGGATTTTGGCAGCGCCCGGCGTTTGATTCTCGACGAGACGGTGATTGCCGATATCGTGGCTCGCCCGGATGTGCCGGAACTGATCCGCACCTCACCGCTGACCCGCCGTGAGTGGCAGATCCTCGGGTTGATTCATGCGGGGCTATCCAACGAGCAGATTGCCGAACAACTCTCGGTGGCCCAGACCACCATCAAAACCCATATCCGCAGCCTTTACCAGAAGCAGAACATTCGTCGCCGTGAGGAGGCCATACACCTGGCGGGGCAGCTACTGGCCCACATTCACGGGGATTGACCCCGTCGGAAGGCTGCCCAGCGCCCTCGGTTCGCCTCCTCCTCTCGACTACGCCCGGTACTCCCTGCGGGGGAGGATTCGATCCCGCCGCGCAGCCTGCATCATGCCCTTATCGCTGATAACAACCATAAGGATTCGCCATGATGCAGACACCTTCTACTTCGCACTATGTTGGCAGCCAGGGGGCCGACTGGTGGCGCGGCGCGGTGATTTATCAAATCTACCCGCGCAGCTTCATGGATAGTCGTGGCGACGGCATTGGCGACCTGCGGGGGGTGATCGAGAAGCTCGACTACATTGCCTCACTGAACGTCGACGCCATTTGGCTTTCGCCCTTTTTTACCTCGCCCATGAAGGATTTTGGTTACGACATCAGCAACTACCGCGATGTCGATCCAATGTTCGGCAGTCTGGAAGACTTCGACCGGCTGGTCGAGGCGGCTCATGCCCGCGGGCTGAAAGTCACCATCGATCAGGTCATGTCGCACACCTCCGACCAGCACGCCTGGTTCGAGGAGAGTCGCCAAAGCCGCGATAACCCCAAAGCCGACTGGTACGTATGGGCCGACCCCAAACCCGACGGCGCGCCGCCGACCAACTGGCAATCCGTGTTTGGCGGCAGCGCCTGGCAGTGGGATACCCGACGCTGCCAGTACTACCTGCACAACTTTCTGGCCAGCCAGCCAGACCTCAATTTCCGCACCCCTGCCGTGGTCGAGGCCATTCTCGAAGAAGCGCGGTTCTGGCTGGAGCGTGGGGTCGATGGTTTTCGCCTCGATGCGGTCAATTTCTGTACCCACGGCGAGTTGAAGGATAATCCGCCGCGTCAGGAGATCACCGAAAGCTTTCTGGGCGTGCGCCCCGACAACCCCTATGGCTATCAGCTCCACCAGTACGACAAGACCCAGCCGGAAAACCTGGTATTCCTGGAGCGGCTTCGGGCGCTGCTCGATGAGTACCCCGGCGCCACCAGCGTCGGTGAAGTGGGGGATGACGACGCCCTCGGCGTCATGGCGGCCTACTCCCAGGGGGGGGCAGCGGCTGCACATGTGCTACTCGTTCAACCTGCTGACCGACAAGGCCGACCCGACGTACCTGCACGAAACGCTGACCGAGATGGAAGCGCGGATTGGCGATGGCTGGCCCTGCTGGGCGCTGGGCAACCATGACGTCACGCGGCTGGCGACTCGCTGGCAGGCCCAGGGGCAGCTCGATAAGCTGCGTCTGTACATGGTGTTCTTGCTCAGCCAGCGGGGCAGCGTGTGCCTCTACCAAGGGGAGGAGTTGGGGCTGCCCGAAGCGCAGCTGACCTTCGAGCAGCTGGTGGACCCGGCAGGCATTACCTTCTGGCCTGCCTATAAAGGCCGTGATGGCTGCCGTACGCCGCATCCCTGGCAGGCAGATAGCCGCCATGCTGGCTTCAGTCGTGCCACGCCCTGGCTGCCGGTGCCCGAAACCCACGCAGCGCTGGCAGTCGATCAGCAAGAGCAGGATGCCGATTCACTGCTCAACGCTTACCGGGAGTTCCTGGCGTTTCGCCGCACCCAGCTCGCGCTGGTCAAGGGGGAAGTACGCTACCACCCGGTGCGTGACGAGGTGCTCTGCCTGGAGCGCACCTATCAGCAAACCCGCCTGTTGGTGGCGCTGAACTTCAGCGATCAGACCATTACCCGCTCGGCGCCCGAGCATGCTGAAGCACTGGAAGGCGCCCCCCATTGGCTCAAGGGCGAATGGCAGGCCGGTACGCTGACGCTGCCGCCGTTTGGCGTGGCAATTGCCCGCTGCCCACAGGCTCAGGAGGATACATCATGGGACGTTTGACCCTTAGCGGCATCGGCAAGTCGTTTGACGGCGTCGAAATCTCTCGGGATATCGACCTCACCATCGAAGACGGCGAGTTCGTGGTGTTCGTGGGCCCCTCCGGCTGTGGTAAATCCACGCTGCTGCGCATGATTGCGGGTCTGGAGGACATTACCACCGGGGACATGCAGCTGGATGGCCAGCGGATCAACGAGATTCCACCCCAGGAGCGGGACATCGGCATGGTGTTCCAATCCTACGCCCTCTACCCGCACATGAGCGTGGCCGAGAACATGGCGTTCGGACTCAAGCTGGCGCGTACCGACAAGGCCGAGATTCGCCGTCGGGTGCAGCACGCCGCAGAAATGCTGCATCTCACCGAGCTTCTGGAGCGCAAGCCCAAGGATCTCTCTGGCGGCCAGCGCCAGCGGGTGGCCATTGGTCGGACGCTGGTGAAGGAGCCAGCGGTGTTCCTGTTCGACGAGCCGCTGTCGAACCTCGATGCCGCGCTCCGCGTGGACATGCGTATCCAGATTGCGGCGCTGCACAAGCGCTTGAATGCCACGATGATTTACGTCACCCACGATCAGGTCGAGGCGATGACCCTGGCCGACCGTATCGTGCTGCTTTCAAAAGGGCGTATCGCCCAGGTAGGCGCACCGCTGTCGCTGTACCACTTTCCCAACACGCTGGAAGTGGCGGAGTTCATCGGCTCGCCGCGCATCAATACCCTGCCGGTGACGGTGGTCGACCCCGGCCAGCAACACACGCTGGTACGCCTGCACACCGGCGACAGCCTGGCGGTGGCCGTGAACGGGCAGCAGCTCAAGGCGGGTGATCAGGCCACATTAGGGCTGAGAGCCGAAGATTTCGTTGCCGCAGAGCAGGCGGATGCTACCCTGGACGCCACGCTCATGGTGGCCGAAAAGCTGGGCTACGAGACCCTGGCCCATTGGCAGGTGGCGGGGCGGGACACTCCCTTGACCCAACGCCTGGACGGACTGGCACGGCTGGCAGAAGGGCAGGCGTCTCGGCTGGGCATCAACGGCCAGCGCTGCCATTTGTTCGATGCCCAAGGGGATGCCTGCCCTCGCCAAGTGACGGTGGACGGGGTGAGCCAATAACGTTTTTAAATTTTTTCAAAAAGAGTGCATCCAATCGGTCTCCTCGTGTGTATCCCCTATACAGCCACGGCAAAAGTGGCTGATACACAACCCAAGGAGACTGACATGACCATTCAACATCTAACGCGTGCCACCCTCGCTGCGACCCTGATTGCATCCTTCAGTCAAGCCGCGCTGGCCGATGTGCCTGACGACATTCAAGTGCCGGATGGCCATAGCGTCGCTCTGGAAACAGTGGGCGTGGGCGCGATTACTTACATGTGTGAAGCCAAGGACGACGGTAGCCTGGGTTGGGTTTTCAAGGGCCCCCATGCGGCGCTGAATGACCGCGAAGGCAATCAGGTCGGCAGCTACTACGGCCCGCCCGCCACTTGGGAATCACTGGACGGCTCCAAGCTGACCGCAACGGAGCTGGCCGTATCTCCCAACGGTGACGGCAACATTCCGCTGCAGCTGGTAGAAGCCAATCCGGCCGAAGGTGAGGGTGCCATGAATGGCGTCACTTATATTCAGCGCCTGGACACCCAGGGCGGTGTGGCGCCCGATGTGGCCTGTGGTAGCGATAACGAAGGCGCCACCGCCGTGGTCACCTACCAGGCCGATTACATCTTCTGGACCGCTAACTGATCTCGTCGGCGCTACTCTGATGCGTTGAAGATGGGGGCTCGCATCGCGGGCCCCCAGCGATTATCCTCACTGAACTGCGACGATAGCGACCGACGCGTTACCAGGGAGTGATGATGTGTCCGACGAAGGTGGATCAACGACAGCCAACCCATTCGATCATCTCGATGCACTTACCCGCATCGCTCGTGGCGAGCAGGCCGCGCTTCATCAGCTGTATCAGCAGGAAGGCGCCAGGCTGCTCGGAGTGGTGTACCGCATCGTCAAGGATCGCGGCATGGCCGAAGACATCGTCCACGACGCCTGCTTGAACATATGGCAGCGTGCCGACACCTTCGACCCACAAAAGGGGGCTGCCCGCACCTGGATTTTCAGCATTGCCCGCCATTTGGCGCTCAATGCCATGCGTGGGCGTGAGCGCCACGTCTATACCGACCTGAACGACCCCCACGAATTTGCCGATGACGACACCTTTCAGCACGCTTCTCGGATCGAGGAAGCGTTCGATTGGCAAACTGGCGAGCGCATGGATGAGTGCTTGCAGCAGTTGGAAGCCGAGCGTCGCAACTGCGTTCTGCACGCCTATGTAGATGGGCTCAGCCACGCCGAGATCGCGGCGCACACCCGCACCCCGCTGGGGACGGTAAAAGCCTGGATCAAGCGTAGCCTGCTGCGCTTACGGGAGTGTATGGCATGACACGTGCTCATGAATCCGATGATCTGCATGCCTTGGCAGGGGAGTACGTGCTGGGCACGCTGCCGATAGCCGAGCGTGAAGCGTTCGAGGCGCGTCTGGCCAACGAGCCCGCGCTACAAACAGCGGTCGCCGCCTGGGAAGAGCGATTTTTCCCCTATACCGCCATCGTCGACCCCGTCACCCCCTCCGATTACCTATGGCCGCGCATCGAGCGCAGCCTGAAAGCATCCGCGGTACGGCCTACTGCACCGGGAGTGACGCCTGCCCGCGCGCCGGCTGCCCCGCGCCGCCGATTGATGCACAGCCTGCCGTTCTGGCGGGCCGCCACCGGGGGCCGGGGCCGTGGCGGCAGCGTTGGCGATGGGTGTCATGCTGAGCAACGTCACGACACAGCCCGCCGTACCCGAGTACATGGTGGTGCTACTGGCACCACAGACGCAGTCGGCAGGCTGGGTCGTGCAAGCGGCCAACCGCCAGGAGATTCAGCTGATCCCGCTGGGCACCTTCGAAGTGCCGGAGGGCAAAGCGCTGGAGTTCTGGACCAAGGCCGATGACTGGCAGGCACCCGTTTCGCTGGGGCTGGTGGAGCCGGGCCAGCCGCTGCGTCTGCGCCTGGACCAGCTCCCACCGCTGGAAGACAACCAGCTCTTCGAGCTGACCCTGGAAGATGAGACCGGCTCGCCCACCGGCTTGCCCACCGGCCCCATCGAGTTCATTGGCCGCGCGGTGGAGATCTGAGTTTGCCTTCAGCCTATTCGCGGCGTTAGCCGAGCGCGTCTGTCAAAAGAAGGTCAAGCCGACCTGAAACAGCCGCTCGACGTCGCGGATACGGCGTTTGTCGATCACGAACAGAATCAGGTGATCACCGCTCTCCACGCACACGTCACCGTGGGCAATCATCACCTCCTTGCCGCGT
>NZ_LFGS01000002.1:93713-107459 GCF_002078135.1 Halomonas sp. BC1
TTGGGGGATGATCGGTCGATTGCGCCGGTAGATGGCGGCGACGCGGGTTTCCACGTTGGGCATGTGCTTGCCCAGGAAAGCGAGGTTCTGGCCCACCAGCGGGCCGCCGTAGAAGGCTTTTACCGCCACCAGCTGCACCAGCCCCCCGGCAAACTCCAGCACCTGCAGGGCGCCGGGATGCTCAATCAAACGGCGCACGTGGTCGGTCACCACCTGTTCCGGGCTGATCAAGACGTCGATGGGAATGGCTTCGTGGGCAAACAGGCCCTTGCGGGTGAGGTAAGCCGTGGAGCGTACCCGCGCGATCTTGGTGGGAGTGCGAAACAGCGTGTGGGCCACCTGACAGGCGATCATGTTGATCTCGTCGGTGTTGGTCACCGCGATCAGCATGTCGGCGTCTTCGCAGCCTGCCTGGCGCAGCACGATGGGGTAGGAGCCCGCACCGGTCACCGTGCGGATATCCAGCTTGGTGTGCAGCTCGCGTAGCCTGGCGCCGTCGGTGTCGACGACGGTGATGTCGTTTTCCTCGCGGGCAAGGTGCTCCGCCAGGGTGCCGCCGACCTGGCCGGCGCCGAGAATGATAATCTTCATTCGCTCATGTCCTCATGGTCAAACTCAACGCACAGCCGATAACCAATTCCCTGCTCGGTTTGCAGTAGACTGGGGGCTTGGGGGTCATCGTCCAGTTTCTGGCGCAGCTTGCTAATCACAATACGTAAATAGTGGGTGTCGTCCTCATGACTTGGCCCCCAGATAGTGCGCAGCAGATGGGTTTGCGTCACGATACGACCAGCCTGGCTAATGAGTTGTTGCAGCACCGCAAACTCTTTTCGGGTCAAATGGATCGTTTCGCCGTGTAGTGTCACCCGGTGGGCAGCTATATCCATGCTTAACGCGCCACACTGATAACGTGGTGGCGCAATGGTCGGCGGATGCTGACGCAGCAGAGCGCGGATGCGGGCGAGCAACTCCTGAATGCCAAAAGGCTTGGTGACATAATCATTCGCACCGCTGTCCAGGGCGCGCACCTTCTCTGCTTCCTGACCACGTACCGAGACAATGATGATCGGGATGCCGACCTGCTGGCGCAGCGTTCTGAGTACCTGATGGCCGTCGATATCGGGCAGCCCCAAATCCAGCAAAATCAGATCGATGGGCTCAGTCGTCAAGCGCTCTCGCACGGTATGCAGAGCAGCAGACCCTGTACTGGCTTCGCAGATGCAAAAGCCTTGTGACCCCAGGCTGATGCGTAAGAACTGACGAATCGCGGGCTCGTCGTCGACGATCAGTATGCGGGCGGACTCAGGTGTCATCGCTCGGCTCCTGAATAGAGGGCGAGAGAGGCAGCGTCATGATGATTTGCGTGCCGTGCCCATTGGGTCCATCCGCCGCTGCCACCGTGCCGCCATGGGCACCCAGCATGCCACGGCAAATGGCGAGACCCAGCCCTGTGCCGTGCAGGCTACGGTCACCGTCGTTGCCGGTGAAAAACATCTCGAATACTCGTTCACGCATGGCGGTGGGAATGCCGGGCCCTTCATCGGTGATCGTGAGTGTGAGCGTGGTATGGCGAGGGTCGGTAGACGCAGCGATGGCGATTACTCCGTTAGGCGGCGAAAATCGCGCCGCGTTTTCCAGTACATTGACCAGCGCCTGCTCGATCAAGGCAGGGTGAACGTTCAGGAGTGGCAGCTCGCCATCCCATGCCTGATGCACGTTGATATGCGTCAGTACACCCGTAAGACGCCGACGAGCGGAGGCCACCAGATCATCGACGCTGACCCAGTCGCGCTCGATCGCCAATTCGCCGTGGCCCAGTCGTGTCATGTCCAGCAAGTTCTGAATGTAGCGGTTCAGGCGCTCGCTTTCATTGAGAACGCCGTCCAGCAATGCAAAGCGGTCCTGCTGGCTGAGCTGCGCATCCAGCGTGCGCAGGGAGCTTGCGGCACCAATAATCGAGGCGAGAGGCGTGCGTAAATCGTGAGATACCGAGGCGAGCAGGGCCGAGCGTAAGCGCTCTTGCTCCTCCGCCAACCGAGAGGCATTCAGCGCCAGCATACGCTCGCGGCTAACGCCCGCGATACGACCCACCACCAGCGCGATTAACAAAAAGAACAGCAGTGTGACTAGCTGCTCCCGCTCAGACACTGCCAATGAAAAGTACGGCTCGGTAAAGCCAACGTTAAACGCTACAAAGTTCACCAGCGCACTCATGAAAGCAGCATAGCTACTGGCCAGAACGGCGCAGGCAAGCACGGCCGTTAAAAAAATCAGCGATAAATTGGCCAGCGCGAGCCAGCTGTGCAACCACCAAGCGGCCAGCAGCGCAGCACCGCTAGTACCGAGCACCAAGGCTGACTCGCGCTGATCAGGAAGGCGAAATGCTGGCATCTTGTTCACCGTTAGCGCCGCCAGAACATGGAGGTCATCAGCACCACGACCGTTAATATCTCCAGGCGGCCCATCAGCATGCCCACACATAAAAGCCACTTGGCTGCATCGGGCAGTGTGGCGAAGTTGCCTGATGGACCAATGGTATCGCCTAGGCCAGGGCCAACGTTGGCCACCGCCGTGGCGGCGCCCGAAAGCGCCGTCACCAGGTCCAGCCCCAGCGCGGCAAGCCCTAATGCCAATACGGCAATAGTGATAAAGAAAAAGAACGAGAAGGCCACGACGCTGCGTGAAATATCGCTGGTGACCGGCTGCTGGTTGTAGCGAGTGGTAAAGATGCCGTTGGCATGAATCAGGTAGCGTAGCTGATTGCGCAGCATCAGCATGGCGATCTGGAAGCGGAAGATCTTCATGCCGCCGCTGGTGGAACCGCTACAGCCGCCAATGAACGTCAAGTAAAAGAAAGCTGCAATCGGCAGTGTACCCCACAGCGTATAGTCATCCGACGCATAGCCGGTAGTGGTGACCACGGACATGACGTTGAAGGTGACGTGGGTGAGGGAGACAAACCAGTCGTCGCCTTGCAAGACGCGCCAGGCGGTCAGGATGACGATGGCCGCCAACAGTAGTTTGAGAAGCCCCCGGACCTGTTGGTCTTGCCATAAAGCGCTGCGTGATGAGCGGATAAAACGGATATACAGCACGAACGGTAGCGCGCCGCAGAGCATGAAAAAGCTGGCCATCCACAGTAGCCAAGGCTGCTCCGCGTAGGCGCCAAAGGAAGCATCCGAGTTGGCAAAGCCCCCTGTTGCAAGCGACGTCATGCCATGCACGATGGCATCCAGTGGTTGCATGCCGCCAAGCCAGTAACTGACCATGGCCGTTAGCGTCAGGATCACATAGATCGACAGCGTCGCTTTGGCAATGCCGCCGGTGCGGGGCATGACCTTGTCCGACCAGTCCGAAGACTCGGTATGGAACAGCCGCATCCCGCCTACTTTCAGAAACGGCAGAATGGCAATGCCCATGACAATGATGCCGATGCCGCCCATCCACTGCATGAGGCCCCGCCACAGTTTCAAGCCATCCGAGAGGTCATCGATACCCACCAGCACGGTAGAGCCCGTGGTGGTGATCGCTGAAACCGACTCGAACACAGCGTTGGTGAAACTCAGCTGTGGAGCGCCCAAAATTAGCGGCAGGCTGGCAAAACCACTAATACTCACCCAGCTGCCCGCGGTGAGAATGAACATTTGCCAGGGTTTGAGCTCGAGCGAGACATGGCGGGTGAGCGCCCAAGTCGTCAAGGTCACGCTTAACACAATCAGCAACGATACGATGAAAGCGGGTGCATCAGGGTCGCTTTCAATCACCAATACCGCCAACGGTAGCGTCATGAAAATAGCCAGGACTAGCCACAATACCGCCATGATCTTAAAAATCTGTGCCCAGTGTCGGTAAGTGTCTCGGTAATAACGCGCGCTCGGGAAGGTGGCCATTTAATTCCGCTCTAAATTACCTTGGTAGTGAGAGCGCTATCTCACCATGCCAATAAAAAAATGTCCGTAAAATTTGCCTAAAAATTATATTTTTAGACAAAAAACCGGCCCCATCCGGCGCCGGTCATGAGCAAACCGCTCAAGCGAGGAAATAGATACGTGGAGTAAGCGCCTACCCCTTCACACCCCCAGCGGTCAGGCCGCCGATGATCCAGCGCTGGCAGATCAGGAAGGCCACGGTAATCGGCAGGCCAGATAGCACCGCCGCGGCGGCAAAGTTACCCCAGCGCTGGTTGTGGTCGGCCAGGTACTGCTGGGCGCCCACGGCCAGGGTCAGCTTGTGCTCGTCCACCAGCAGTACCGACGCCATGGGGTACTCCATGATGCTCATCACGAACGCCAGAATGAATACCACCATCAGGATCGGCAGCGAGAGCGGCAGCAGAATGTAGCGAAACGCCTGCCAGGTGCTGGCGCCATCCACCATGGCGGCCTCTTCCAGCGAGCCGTCGATGGATTCGAAGTAGCCCTTGATCGTCCAGATATGCAGCGCCACCGCTCCAAGCGACGCCACGATCAGTGCGCCGTGGGTGTTGATGCCCAGCCAGCCCACGAACTGCCCCAGCCGGTCGAACAGCGCGTACAGCGCCACCAGCGAGAGCACCGCCGGGAACATCTGAAAAATCAGCATGCCTTTGAGCAGCGGCTCCTTGCCCTTGAAGCGCATGCGCGCAAAGGCGTAGGCGCTGGTGGTGGCCAGCATCAGGATCAGCACCGACGACACCACCGCCACCTTGATGGAGTTCCACAGCCACAGCAGCACCGGGAAGGGCGGCTGCACGACGGTGCCATCGGCGCGCTCCTAGGGGATACCCAGCGCCAGTGACCAGTGCTCCAACGAGACGTTCTCGGGGATCAGGCTGCCGCTGGCAAAGTTGCCCTCTCGAAACGAGATCGAGATCACCAGCAGCAGCGGAAACACGATCAGCGAGACGAAACAGATCAGTGCCAGATGTGCTCCCAGGCGGCGAACGCCCACGGAGCGTGGTTGAACCATGGCCATCAGTAACCTCCTAGACCTTCACTTTGGAAAGGCGCAAATTGAGCAACGACATACCGGCCACCAGCAGGAAAATCAGCGTAGCAATGGCGGCCGCCAGGCCGAAGTTCTGTCCGGCATCCTGGAAGGCAATGCGGTAGGTGTAGCTCACCAGCAGGTCCGTGGTGCCCGCCGGGGTGCTGGCCCCCAGAATGTCCGGGTTGCCACCCGTGAGCAGCGCAATCAGCACGAAATTGTTGAAGTTGAACGCAAAGGCGGCAATCAACAGCGGCGTCAGGGGCTTGATGATCAGCGGCAGGGTGATATGGAACAGGTTGCTGATCGGGCCGCCGCCATCCACCGCCGAGGCTTCGTACAAATCCCGAGGGATCGCCTGAATCAGCCCCATGCAGAGCAGCAGCATATAGGGGTAGCCTAGCCACGTATTGACGATGAGCAGCATGCTGCGGGCCAGCCACGGGTCGGTGAACCACTCGGGCCGCACGCCAAACAGGGTATCCAGAATCATGTTCACTTCACCGAAGTGCTGGTTGAACATGCCCTTGAAAATCAGAATCGAAATGAACGCCGGGACGGCGTAGGGCAGAATCAGCAGCGTGCGGTATATCGCTTTGCCGCGTAGCTGATCCCACTGCAGCAGGGAGGCCAGCACGAAGCCCACGGCCAGGGTGAACACCACGGTGAGACTGGCAAACACGAAGGTCCACACGAAAATTTGCATGAACGGGCCGCGAATGTCCGGGTCGGTGAAGATTTGCGTGTAGTTCGAGAAGCCCACGTTGACCGGCCAGCCCGGAGTGATGCGCTGGCCATCGTCGGCGACGAAAAAGCCGATGGTGTGGTTCGGTGTCAGCACGCGGTCGTCTCGGCGGTCGTATAGCGTGCCATCCTCCCGGGCCTCGTAGCGGTCGAGCATGGGCGCAAACTGGCGAATACCGGCCATGCGCAGCTCGGTGCCTTCGGGAGTGATCAGGCGTAGCCCCTGCAGGGCACCGCGCGCTTGAATGATGTCGCGCATGGGCAGCGGGTCTGCGGTGGGGGCGTCACTGGCCGCCTGCAGGCCCAGCTGGCGAGACTCCACATTGGCCAGGTTTAGCGGTGATGACATCCAGCGCTGGCGCTCGTTTTCCAGCCGCAAACGCACCAGGTCGCCTTCGGCATAAAGCGTGAGATCGAAAGCGTCATCGTCCTCCTGATAGGTCTGGCTCATCAACTGGCTGCGCACCCGCTCTTCCGAGAGCAGGTTGGTGGAGCTGTAGTTGCTGAAGCTGATCCCGAAGGTGTAGATCAGCGGAAAAATGACGAACACCCCCAGCCCTGCCACGGCTGGGAAAATATAGCGGTGGCTCATCAGCGAACGCTTGGTGAAGACCACGCCCAGCGAGCCGCCGAGAAGCAGAAACAGCAGTGCGAACATCCACTGCCCGTTCAAATGAAAGGCCAGCACCAGCCAGAGCAGAGCGATGACCAGGGCCGCTATCACGCCGCGCAGAGCCCAGCGGGTGTAGCGTTCGGCAAGATGACGAGAGCGGTGGCGGGGCAGACCACGAGATGCGTTGGTGGTATACATGATGGCTTCCTGAAGGCTGCCCGGCGCTTACACCGCCGGGCAGCAAGGGCAAAAGAGTGGCTACTGGCGCATCCGGCGAGCAGCGGCATCCAGCGCTTCCTGGGGCGATTGGCGCCCGCTGCCGATGTTCTGCAGCGCGGGCTCCATGGCCGCCCAGAAGGCTCCCATTTCAGGAATGTTGGGCATCGGCATGCCCACTTCGGCGTTGTCGAGCGTGGCGGCAATGTTGGGGTTGTCCGCCAGCTCTGCCTGGTAATCGATATGAGCCACTGCGCCCAGCGAACCGTCGCTGTTGAAGGTGCGCATGCCCGCTTCGCTCAGCAGGTAGTTCTCCAAAAACTCCACCGCCAGGAAGTCGTTGGGCGTGGCGGAGTTGATCATCGCGGTCATCACGCCAAACATCGGTCGGGCGCGCTCGTCGCCTACCCGGGGCAGCAGCGCCACGCCATAATCGATGCCGCTGCGTTCCAGGTTGGGCCATGCCCAGGGGCCGCTGATCATGGTGGCGACTTCGCCCCGGTTGAAGCGAGTATCCATCAGGTTGTAGTCGGTGCCCCGGGGCACCACGCCGCTATCGATCAGCTCCACCAGCAGCTCGGCTCCCTGCAGGGCACCGGCATTGTTGACCCCAATGTCGCTGACATCATAGCCGCTATCGGTTTGCTTGAACGGGTAACCGCCGTTGGCGGCCAGCAGGGTCCAGCCATAATAGGGCTCGCTGTAGTCGAACAGGATGGCCTTTTTGCCCTCGGGGGCCAGGGTGGCGTCCAGTTCGATCAGTTCCGCGAAGCTATCAGGCGGGGTATCCACCAACGCCTTGTTATAAATCAGGCCAAGGGACTCCACGGAAACCGGGTAGCCATAGGTATCGCCGTTCCACAGCGCTGCTTCCCAAGTGAAATCGAAAAACCCTTCACGGAACGCGCTGCTGGGGGATACCTGCCGGAGCAGGCCGCTTTGCGCCCATTCCCCCATGCGGTCGTGGGCCCAGATGACGATGTCCGGCCCCTGACCGCTCCCCGCCGCCTGCTGAAAGCGGTCGGTGAGGTTGTCCGGAAACACCACCTCTACCCGGATGCCGGTCTCTTCCAGAAACTGCGCGGCCACTGCGCGAATGCCTTCCTGCCCCTTGTTGTCGCCCATCCAGATCGTCAGGCGGTCCTCCTCGAAGGCCAGCGCGGGAGCGGAGAGACCGGCGGCGAAGGCCGTGGCCAATAGCGGCGTGAAAAAGATGCGATTCATTGCCATGATGTGCATACCTCGTGTAATGCCATTGTTATTGTCGTGCACGATGCTGTCAGCCCGTGCCTTGTCATGCCAGCCTCGCCAATCTGGTGGTGCGCCGCCTCCTCCCTGCGGGGGAGGAGGATGGCGTATGTCGGGGGCGTAGGGCCGAGCACTACAGGCACCGCCTGACAGGAAAAGCAGCCACGGCGATTTTTTTGTAGTAAAATTACACGAAATATTGCGTATAATGCCCGTTATCAGATAGATTTTAGGTAATCTAACTACATAAGTTGGATCACCTAATTATAAACAGGAGCTGAGATGAGCCAGTCACATGCACCGCTAGGCGACCCCAATCACGCGATAGATCTCGCGCTGTTCGGGGCACTTGGTGATCTTGCCATGCGCAAGCTGTTCCCTGCGCTGTATCATCTTGACCGCGAAGGCTTAATGCCCGAAAGCACGCGGATCATGGGGCTGGCGCGTCAGGAGCACGACACGGCCGAGTTTCGTCAGCTGGTCAGCACCGCGCTGCAAAAGCGTCTGAAAAAGGACGAGCAGGACAAGGCCAGCATGGAGCGCTTCCTGCAACGGCTGGAGTACCTGAAGCTCGACTTCACCACAGTGGACGGCTACGACGCACTTCGCCAATGGCGTGAAGGCGCACGGCGCCCCATGGTGGTCTACCTTTCCGTGGCGGCGCGGATCTATGGCGATATCTGCCACAATCTCCAGGCCAGCAACAGCCTGGATGACGACACCCGGGTGATCGTCGAGAAGCCGATTGGCTATGACCTGGCGTCGTCGGAAGAGATCAACGACGCCATTGGTGCCGTGTTCCCCGAGTCCCGCATCTACCGCATCGACCACTACCTGGGTAAAGAGACGGTTCAGAACCTGATTGCCCTGCGCTTTGCCAACCCGCTCTTCGGCACCCAGTGGAACCAGAACCACATCTCTCACGTCGAGATCACCGTGGCCGAAAAGGTCGGTATCGAAGGGCGCTGGGGCTACTTCGACGACGCGGGCCAGCTGCGTGATATGGTGCAGAATCACCTGCTGCAACTGCTCTGCCTGATTGCCATGGACCCGCCTTCCAATCTGGATGCCGATGCCATCCGTGATGAGAAGGTAAAAGTGCTCAAGGCGCTGAAGCCGTTTACCGGCGAAGCGCTGGGCCGCGACGTGGTGCGTGGCCAGTACATTGCCGGTACCAGCGATGGCCAGGCCGTGCCGGGCTACCTGGAAGAAGAGGGCGCCAACACCCAGAGCC
Source organism: Halomonas sp. BC1 (assembly GCF_002078135.1). Taxonomy (NCBI): domain Bacteria; kingdom Pseudomonadati; phylum Pseudomonadota; class Gammaproteobacteria; order Oceanospirillales; family Halomonadaceae; genus Halomonas; species Halomonas sp. BC1. The sequence goes on from NZ_LFGS01000002.1 coordinate 102,734, forward strand.
AGACCGAAACCTTCGTGGCCATGAAGACCGAAGTGTCCAACTGGCGCTGGGCGGGCGTGCCGTTCTACCTGCGTACCGGCAAGCGTATGCCGGAAAAGCTGTCGCAAATCGTCATTCATTTCCGCCAGCAGCCGCACTACATCTTCGACCCGGACCAGCGTGGCATCGCTTCCAACAAGCTGATCATTCGCCTGCAGCCGGAAGAGGGCATCGCCCTTCAGGTACTCACCAAGGATAGCGGCCTGGACAAGGGCATGCGCCTGCGCCCCGGTCCGCTGCATTTGGATTTCAACAATGCCTTCCCGAAATCACGTATCCCGGATGCCTACGAGCGTCTGCTGCTGGAAGTCATGAAAGGCCAGCAGTACCTGTTCGTGCGGCGCGATGAAGTGGAGCACGCCTGGCGCTGGTGCGACCAACTGATCGACGGCTGGAAATCACGCGAGACCCCGCCGCGCCGCTACCCCGCAGGCTCCTGGGGGCCGGTGGCCTCGATTGCCATGATCACCCAGGACGGCCGCAGCTGGTACGAGGATTATTGAGATGAGCACTACACGACAAGCGCTGGCCGAGCAGCTGGCAGAAGCCGTTTATCAAGCCCTGGCGGCCGACCTTACGCACCAGGAGCGTGCCCTGTTGGTGGTATCGGGCGGTTCGACGCCGGTGCCGTTTTTCAAAGCGCTGGCGCAAAAGCCGCTGGCCTGGGCGCGGGTGGACATCACCCTGGCCGATGAACGCTGGGTGGATGAGCAGAGCAGCGACAGCAACGCCAAACTGGTGCGCGACAACCTGCTGCAAGGCCCGGCAGCAGCGGCTACGTTCGTACCGTTGACCTCGGCGCACGGCACGCCGGAAGAGGGCGTAGCCAGCGTGGCCGAGGCCACGGCAGGGCTTGCCTGGCCCGCCAGCGTGGTGATTCTGGGCATGGGCGGAGATGGCCACACGGCCTCACTGTTCCCGGATAGCCAGGAGCTGGGGCTGGCGCTCTCCACCGACGAGCCGCTGGTTGCCGTGCGCACCCCCAGCCAGCCGCAGCCGCGTATTACCTTCTCGGCGGACCGCCTGCATCAGGCAAAACGCCACATTCTGCACATTACCGGCGATGACAAGCGTGCCGTATTGGCCAACGCCATGAGTGGTGACGACGTTCGGACACTGCCGATTCGCGCCTTTTTATCTTGCCCGCTGGCGATCTACTGGGCGCCCTGACGGCAGGCCTTCGCCAATAACAATTTGCTTGGAGATTCACTGATGACCATCGATAAACAGTTACCCTCAACGCGCACCGCCGAGCTGGACAGTATTTGCCTGAAGGCCGAAGTCATTCCGGTCATTACCATCGAGCGCATCGAGGATGCCGTGCCGCTGGGCCGTGCGCTGGTAGAGGGCGGCCTGAGCGTTCTGGAAGTGACGCTGCGCACCGACTGCGCGCTGGAAGCCATCAAGCGCATGAAAGAAGCCCTGCCGGGGGCCAGCATTGGTGTCGGCACGGTGCTCACGCCTGCCCAGTACCGCCAGGCCGAACAGGTCGGCGCCGATTTCGTGGTGACGCCGGGGGCCACCGAGGCGCTGTACCGCTACGGCGTCGAGAGCCCGGTGCCCATGCTGCCGGGCGTTTCTACCATTTCCGAGCTGATGACCGGCTGGCAGTACGGCTACCGCCGCTTCAAGTTCTTCCCCGCGGAGTCCAGCGGCGGTGCCAAGGCAATCAAGGCGTTCGGTGCGCCGATCCCGGAAGCGCGTTTCTGCCCCACGGGCGGCATCACCGTGGACAATGCCGAATCCTACCTCTCGCTGCCCAACGTGATGTGCGTCGGCGGCTCCTGGCTGACCCCGAAAGCCATGGTCGACGCCGAAGATTGGGACGGCATCCGCGAACTGGCCCGTCAGGCCGCCGAGCGTTTCCATCACTGATGGGTAGCCAGCTAACATCGTAATACCGTACCGAGCACTCTCGTCACTTGCTTCACTGATGTCGGGTCATGTGAGCAGGACGTTTGCCCGAGCATGTTGCCATGCTCGGGCTTTTTTTATGCTTACGGCTAAAGGCAAGGAGTACGCATGGAGGGGAGTCGTGATACGCTAACTTAAACGATTAAGTTGACCGATTAAGTTAAGGTTTAAGCATGACGTTAGCGGATTTTGAGCCCCAGCGGCCTGTGGTGCATTTTACTCCCCCGATGGGCTGGATGAACGATCCCAATGGGCTGGTGTTTTTCGAAGGCGAGTACCATCTGTTTTATCAGTTTCACCCCCTGGGGACCGAGTGGGGGCCGATGCACTGGGGGCATGCGGTCAGCCGTGACCTGTGCCGGTGGCAGCATTTGCCCATTGCGCTGGCGCCCGATGAAGAAGGGGCCTGCTTTTCCGGCAGCGCCGTGGTGGATGAGCACGATGTCACGGGGCTGTTCGATGGCAAGCCTGGGCTGTTGGCGTTCTATACCTGCCACAAGGTGCTCTCCGATGACCCACAGGATTACCAGCAGTCCCAGTGCCTGGCGTACAGCCGCGACAAGGGGCGGACCTGGCAGCGCTATGCGGGGAATCCCGTCCTGCCGCCGCCCGGTTTCAAGGATTTTCGCGACCCCAAGGTGGTGTGGCATGCCCCCCGCCAGCGCTGGGTGATGGCGCTGGCCTGCGGGCAGGAGATTCACTTTTATACCTCGACCAACCTGCTGGCGTGGCAGTTTGCCAGCGCTTTTGGGGCGGGCGAGGGCGCGCACACCCAGCACCCTTGGGAGTGCCCGGACCTGTTCGAGCTACCGGTGGAAGGCGCCGAGCCCCATGAGCCCGCGTCGCGTTGGGTGCTGGTGGTAGGCATTGGTGCTACGCCGGATAACCCGTTTGGCTCGTTTACCCAGTACTTCGTGGGTGATTTCGACGGCCAGCGTTTCACCAATGACAACGCCCCGGATAGCGTGCTGATGATGGACGAAGGGCGGGACTTCTACGCGGTGCAGAGCTGGTCGAATACCCCTGGGCGGCGGCTGGCGCTGGCGTGGCTGAACAATTGGCAGTACGCCAACCATGCCCCTGAAGCGGGCTGGCGGGGCACCATGAGTCTGCCCAGGGAGCTTGCGCTGCGCGCAACGCATCGCGGCGTGCGCTTATATCAGCGCTTCACCCGTGAGGCGGCTCGAGCGCTCGGCGCCCCCCGCCATCTCTCGCCTCGCTCGCTGCAAACGGTGGGGGAGCACTGTATCGCCCTGCCGGAAGGCACGGCCGTGCAAGGGCAGATGACCCTGACGCTGAAGCCGGGGACGCGGCTGGCGCTCTCGCTGCAGCAGGGCTACCAGCAGCAGTTATGGCTGTCGGCAGGCGAAACGCAGACGGCGCTGCACTATGCGCGCCAGGGCAGTAACGGCCAGGCCGCCTTCGATGAGCACTTCGCCTGCGACCATGCGGCGGGCAGCGTCGATGGATTGACCGTCAAGATCCTCTGGTGGTGCGATCACGGAACGCTGGAAATGTTGATCGAGGGCGCCACCGAGCAGCGCAGCATCAGCCAGGTGAGCCTGGTGGATCATCGCCGTCAGCCGATCACGCTGAACCTGGCCAGCGGTCGGGTGGCGATCATGGAAGGCCTCACTCAGAGCGTCGCCGAGTAGACTGCTCGGCGATGCTGAGGGCTAGCCTGCGGAGCCGCGCAGGGCTTCGATATCGGCGTGGGTGGGCAGGGCGGCATACGCGCCGGGTCGGGTCACGGCATGGGCGCCACAGCGGCAGGCAATGTCCACCGCGCGGCTGAGAAACGCGCTGTCCTGATGCCAGTTGGTGCGGATGCCGAGCCGGGAAAGCTCCGCCAGCAGGCCGCCAATGAAGGCATCGCCACCGGCAGTGGTGTCCACGGCCGTCACGCTGGGCGGGGTGATGGTCTGCTCGATACCAACGCCTTTCAGCACCACGTCATGGGGGCCGTCAGTGATCACGATGACTTTCACACCGGCGGCCATGCGCTCGGCGAGCCACGCCTGCCTGGGATGGTCGCCGCGCAGGTAGTCCAGCTCTTCCAGCGAGACCTTCACCAGCTCGGCGCTATCGATCAGCTCGGTGACCCGCCACACATCCGCCGAGCCGTCCGCCCACAGGTTATGGCGCAGGTTGGCATCCACGCTTACCAGGCAGCCCGCTCGCTTGGCCATGGCGGCAATGGCCAGGGTGGTGTCGGCGATTTCCGGGTCGGTCAGGCTGTTGCTGCACAGGTGCACGATGGCAGGCTGCTCGAACACGCCGTGGGGCAGGTGCTCCAGGCGGTAGAGCAGGTCGGCGGCGGGTGGGCGGTAGAAGTCGAAAGTGCGCTCGCCATGGCTGTCTCGGGAAACGAAGGCCAGCGCCGTGCGGGCCTCCCGGGTCAGCACCACGCCTTGGGTGTCCACGCCGTGGCTTTGCAGCTCACGGATCAGAAAGTGCCCAAAGGTATCGTCACCGACCATGCCCAGAAACTGGCTGGGTACGCTCAACCGGGCGCAGGCCACCGCCACGTTGGCTGGCGCACCGCCTGCGTAGGGGGTGAAGGTCTCTGGCCCCGTGTCGTCGCCCAAGCGGCTGGAGAGCATGTCAATCAAGGCTTCACCGAAAGCAATCACCGGCGTCATAGGTCGTTCCTTGTCATTATTGGCATTGGATGTGAAACAAGCGCGTCAAGCGACGCAGTGGCCGCGGGCCGCCTCAAGCAGTTCGTACCAGGCTTCTCGCGGCAGGGCTTCCGGGCCATTGAGCATATCGG
>NZ_LFGS01000002.1:107788-117610 GCF_002078135.1 Halomonas sp. BC1
CAGCGCCAGCGCGGCGGGGGTGCTGCCGAGCTCGCCTGCCAAACGGTTCAGCGCGCGGCTGACCTCGCCCTGCATCAACTGGCCGCCCGCGCTCGGGTTGTCGTTGGCAATGCTGGCTTTGGTGACCACGTGGAGCCGCTTGGCCAGCGCCGGGCGGGCACGTAGCGCCTGGCCGAATAGCGTTTCGCAAGCTCCGCTGCCGTAAATATCGGCATGGTCGAACCCGTGCAGGCCTTGCTCCAGTCGGGCTTCGATCCAGTCGGCCAGCTGGCTCGCCTGGTGCATCTCTTGCGCTTCATGCAGGCGCATCATGCCGAGTACGAACGGCACGTCAAAGGTCACAGCAGCCATGGCGTGTTTCCGTCGGTTTAAAAGACTTCTTCGTTATGCAGCGCTTCGGCGGCACCCAGCAGGCCGGTCCACGGGTGGGTCACGATCCACACCGGAATATCGGCGTTGTACGCCCCCATGCGCCCCTTGTTGACGAAGCTGGCGCGCAGCTCGCATTTAGGCAGCCACGCCAGCAGCCGGGGCAGAATGCCGCCGCACAGATACACGCCGCCGCGTGCGCCCATGGTCAGGGTGGCGTCACCGCAGACGTCGCCGAGGATTTTCAAAAAGCGCAGCAGGGTGGCCGTGGCCAGGGCGTCGCCCTGATTGGCCGCTTGGGTGACCTCGGCCGGGGTTTCGCAACGTGGCGCTTGGCCTTCCAGTGCGCAGTGGGCCTGGTAGAGTTCCAGTAGCCCCTGGCCGCACAGGATGCGCTCGACGCTGACCCGCTGGTGGCGCTGCAGGAAAACATCCAGCAGCGCCCGCTCGGTGGTGTCGGTAGGTGCAAAGGTGACGTGGCCACCTTCGGTGGGCAGCGGAATCCAGGCGTGCTGGCCGGGAAACACCCCGGCCACGCCCAGCCCGGTGCCCGGGCCGATGACCAGACGGGTCGAGTGCGACTGGGCGACGCCGGGCTGCACTTCGACGAGGTTGTCTTCACCCACGTGGGGTACGCCCAGCGCCTGGGCAGTGAAGTCATTGATGACCTTGAACAGCGACAGGTTCAGCGCCTGCTGGACGTCGCTTTTCATGAAGTCCCAGTGGTTATTGGTCATTTTCACCCGCTCGGCGTGCACCGGGCAGGCGAAGGCCAGGCAGGCCTCCTCGGGGGCGTTATCCCCGGTCGCGCCCACGCGGGCGAGGTAATCCTGAATCGCCTCGACCACGCCGGGGTAGTCTGCGCAGGGCAGGTTGAGGATATCGTGGGGCGTTACCTCGCCCGGCGCTACCAGCGCCAGGCGAGCGTTGGTGCCGCCAATATCACCGATCAGTGCCGGTCGCATCAGGCGTCCTCTTGAAAGATCTGACCTTCCTGGCGGGCCAGGTCATCGGCTTCGAATCCCCCCAGCGAACCGGCTCCCTCTTCACCGCGCATGGCGAGATGACGGAAGCCTGCAAACAGCTCGCGGCCCAGGCCGACGTGGTAGTGGTCGAGACTGGCAACGGCCAGCGGACGCTCGGCCCAGGTAGCGGCATCCACCTTGACTTCCAGGCTGCCGGCATTGGCATCCAGGCGCACCACGTCGCCGTCGCGCAGCTTGGCCAGCGGGCCGCCGTCCAGCGCTTCCGGGCTCATGTGAATGGAGGCAGGCACTTTGCCCGACGCGCCGGACATGCGGCCATCGGTGACCAGCGCGACTTTAAAACCACGATCCTGCAGCACGCCCAGGAAGGGAGTGAGTTTGTGTAGCTCGGGCATGCCGTTGGCTTTCGGGCCTTGGAAGCGCACCACCACGATTACATCACGGTCCAGGTCGCCCGACTCAAACGCCGCTTTCATTTCGTTCTGATCCTCGAAGATCTTCACCGGCGCTTCGACCACTCGATGCTCTTCGGCCACCGCCGAGACCTTGATCACGCCTCGGCCCAGGTTGCCTTTCATGACGGTCAGGCCGCCAGTGGGGGCAAAGGGCGTGGCGACCGGGCGCAGCACTTCTTCGTCCAGGCTCTTCTCCGGGCCTTCGCGCCAGACCACTTTGCCATTTTCCAGGAAGGGCTCCTGGGTGTAGGCGGTCAGATCGGTGCCGAAGACGGTGGGAATGTCGCCGTGGAGCAGGCCAGCGCCCAGCAGTTCGCGGAACAGGTAGCTCATGCCGCCTGCGGCCTGGAAGTGGTTGATGTCCGCCTGGCCGTTGGGGTACACCTTCATCAGGCTGGGGGTCACCGCCGAGAGATCAGTGAAGTCGTCCCAGTTCAGGGTGATGCCCGCCGCTGCCGCCATGGCAATCAGGTGCATGGTGTGGTTGGTCGAGCCGCCGGAGGCCAGCAGGCCGACCACGGCATTGACGATGGCGCGCTCGTCGATCTGCTTGTAGAACGGACGGTACTCGCCGCCTGCTTCGGTATTGCGAATGGTCTGTTCGGTGGCGTAGCGGGTCAGCGCTTCGCGCATCTCGGTGCCGGGGTTCACGAACGACGTGCCCGGCAGGTGCAGGCCCATCACTTCCATCATCAGCTGGTTGGAGTTGGCGGTGCCGTAGAAGGTGCAGGTGCCGGGGCTGTGGTAAGAGTCGGACTCTGCCTGCAGCAGCTCTTCGCGGCCCACCTTGCCTTCGGCATACAGCTGGCGAATGCGCGCTTTCTCCTTGTTCGGCAGGCCGCTGGGCATGGGGCCTGCGGGTACGAACATGGCGGGCAGATGGCCAAAGCGTGCGGCACCGATGAACAGGCCCGGCACGATCTTGTCGCACACGCCCAGGTAAATGGCGGCGTCGAACATGTTGTGTGACAGCCCCACCGCCGTGGCCATGGCAATCAGGTCACGGGAGAACAGCGATAGTTCCATGCCCGGCTGGCCCTGGGTTACGCCGTCACACATGGCCGGTACGCCGCCCGCAAATTGCGCGGTGGAACCCATGGCCCGCGCCGCCGCCTTGATGGTTTCCGGGAAGGTTTCAAACGGCTGGTGGGCCGACAGCATGTCGTTGTAGGACGAGATGATGCCCAGGTTGGCGCTGTTCATCAGCTTCAGGGCGTCTTTTTCCTGGGGGCTACAGGCAGCAAAGCCGTGGGCCAGGTTACCGCAGGAGAGCTCGGCACGATGCACGCCACGCTTGTGCTGGTCGGCCATGCGGCGCTCGTAGAGGGCGCGGCGCTCGGCAGAGCGTTCACGAATGCGTTGGGTGACTTCCGCGACCTTGGGATGAAGGGCTGCGGGGGTAGAACCAGACGTTGAACCAGGCATAGAAACCTCTGCATGAGTAGAGACGGTGAAAGTATCTTGTAGTTATTTTACATTTTATGGCGCCAATAATAGAGACCTTACGGCAATAAAAAGCCGATTTATAGCTTAAGTTGTAGTTTTATTACCCGAAAGGATGAGCCGGGTGACCCCGGCCCCGGCCCATGATGGCTAAAAAGCGCTCATGGGCCGAACGCGCCTGCTCAGGACTCGACCTCATCGCTGCTGATATGGAACAGCATGGCATACAGGGTGGGTACGGCAATCAGCGTCAGCAGCGAGGCAAACGCCAGACCGCCCATGATGGTCACCGCCATGCTGTTGAAGAAGGCGTCGGCCAGCAGCGGCAGCATGCCAAGGATAGTGGTGCCAGCGGCCAGAAAGACCGGCCGCAAGCGGCTGACGCTAGCGTCCACCAGTGCAGAAAAGCGCGCCTTGCCCTCCTTGATCTGCCCGTCGATCTCGTCCACCAGCACGATGGCGTTTTTCATCAGCATGCCCGACAGGCTGAGCATGCCCAGCAGGGCGGTAAACGAGAAGGGCAGGCCGGTTACCAGTAGGCCAATCACCACGCCACACACCGACATGGGCACCACCAGCCAGATGATCAGCGGCTGCTTGAGCTTGCCAAACAGCAAAATCGAGGTCAGCAGCATCACCAGCAGGCTGATGGGCAGCTGCTGGGCCAGCGCCTCCTTGGCATCGCCGGAATCCTCGTGTTCACCTCCCCAGCTTAGCTGGTAGCCCGGTGGCAGCGTCATGGCCTCGATCTCTTCGCGAATGCCGTCGAACGCCTGGGCGGCGGTATAGCCCTCGGCGGGGTCGGCCCCGACGGTCAGCGTGCGCACCCGGTTGCGGCGTTGAATCAGCGCTTCCTCGCTATCGGTATCGAAGGAGGAGACCACCTGGCTGATGGGCACGAAGCGCTGCTGCGCGGCGCTCCACACGTTGCGGTTTTCCAGCAGCGCCACATCGTCCCGCTCGGCCGCCGGTGGGCGGGCGACGATGGGCAGCAGGTGCTCGCCTTCACGGTAGGTGCCTGCCCGAATGCCCGACGAGGCAAACTGCAGGGTCTGGGTGATGTCTTCACGGCTGACCCCGGCAATGCGGGCGCGCTCCTCGTTGATGCGCGGCCGCACCACCAACTCCTGCTGACGCCAGTCGGTGCGCGGGTCGATCAGGTAGGGGCTGTCGGCCATGATGCGCTGGGCCTGGTCGGCCAGCGAGCGCAGCACTTCCGGGGAGGGCCCCTGAAAGCGCGCCTCGATGTCCGCACCATCGCCTGGGCCGAACTGTAGCCGCTGGGTGCGTACCTGTGCGCTGGGAAACGCTTCGTTCAGCTCTCGGTAGAAGCGCTGGTCCAGCGCGGGAATGGCGTCCAGGTCTTCGGTACGCACGATGAACTGGGCATAGGCGGTGTTGGGCTGCTCCGGGGCGTAGGTGAGCATGAAGCGGGTAGCGCCCTGGCCGATGAAGCTGGCCACCGATACCACGTCCTCCTGCTCCAGGATATACGCCTCGATATCGGCGGCGTAGTCGGCGGTCGAGCGAATGTCGGTGCCCTGGGGCAGCTCCACATTGACGAAGAACAGCGGCGTGTTGGAGTCCGGAAAGAACGACTGGGGTATCAGGCTGAAGGCCCACAGGCACACGGCGGTGATCAGCACCAGCGCGCTGACGGTGATGATGCGTATGCGCAGTGCCAACAGCAGCACCCGGCGATAGGCGCGATAGAGCAGGCCGCCGTACAGCTCGCGCTTGCTGGGCTCGTCGTCGTTCTCCTCGTTCTCCTCGTTCTCGTGCTGGCGCTCGCCTGCTTGCTGCTCGTCAGCGGGCTGGTCCTCGTCGTCGCCTTTTTGGCGCAGCAGGTAGTAGCCAAACAGCGGGGTGACGGTGATCGCCAGCAGCCAGCTCAGCATCAGGGAGACCAGAATGACCATGAACAGCGAGTAGAGAAATTCGCCGGTGACATCGTCCGACAGGCCAATACCGGCAAAGGCCATGATGCCGATCACCGTGGCGCCCAGTAGCGGCAGCTGGGCACGCTTGGCGGCGCTGCCTGCAGCCTCCTTGGCGCGCTGGCCGCGCTTGATGTTGGTGACCATGCCTTCGGCGACCACGATGGCGTTATCCACCAGCATGCCCATGGCGATGATCAGCGCCCCCAGCGAGATACGCTCCATCTCGATGTTTAACAGCCCCATGAACAGCAGGGTGCCCAGCACGGTGAGCAGCAGGGTACTGCCGACCACCACGCCGATGCGCCAGCCCATGGCCAGGCACAGCACCCCGATCACGATGGCCACCGACATGGCCAGGTTGAGCAGGAAGTCGTTGATGGCATCGTTGACCACATGGTGCTGTTCGTAGAGAGGATGTAGCTCTACGCCCAGCGGCAGGCGGCTTTTCAGCTCTTCCATGCGGGCTTCGACGGCTTCGCCCACTCTGATGATGTTGTCGTTGGCGGCGCCCGCAATGCCGAGTGTGAAGGCATCCTCGCCGTTATAGCGAATCAGCTGGTTGGGCTGGTCGCTGGGCTCGCGGTAGACGGTGGCGATATCCATCAGCGACACCTGTTCGGTGGTGCCGGGGCGGCCGATGCGAATGGCTTCGATCAGCGCGGTGCTGTCGATGTCGCTACGCGCCACCAGCCGCACCTGGCGTTCCCCTACCCGCAGGCTGCCCGCGTTTTCCACGGCGTTTTCGGTCTGGATGGTGTTGATGACCTGATTGATGGGAATGCCCAGGGTGGTCAGGCGCTCGTTGGAGATGTCGATGTAGATGGTCTCTTCCCGCTCGCCTGCGGTGGTCACCCTGGCCACGCCGGGTACTGCCAGCAGCTCGCGCTGAAGAAACGTCGAAATGTCGCGGATCTCCCGCGTGGTGAGCCCATCGGCCGTGACTGCATAGAAAAGGCCGTACACTTCACCGAAATCGTCGTTGACCTGGGAGCCCAGCACCCCCTCGGGCAGGTCGCCCTGGGCATCGTTGATCTTGTTGCGCAGCTCATCCCAGATTTGCGGCAGTTCGTGGTTGCGGTAGCTGGAGTGGACTTCCACCTGGATTTCCGAGCGCCCAGGTAGCGACTTCGACTTGATGACGTCGATCTGCTCCATTTTCTGGATAGCGCGCTCAAGGCGTTCGGTGACCTCATTTTCTACTTCTGTCGCGGTGGCGCCAGGATAGGGCGTATTAATAATCGCGTTAGGGATGGTGAAGGATGGGTCTTCGAGTTTGCCGACGGCGTTATATCCCCACAAACCACCAAATAAGCAAATTAAGACGATTAGCCACGTGTTTAAAGGCCGTTCTATGGACAGCTTTGCGATATTCATAAGGCCTCCTAGAGCGCGGCTTTGAGCGGTTTGACGCGCATGCCGTCGCGCAGCAGGTGTACCCCGGCCGCCGCAATCGACTCGCCAGGCTGAACGCCTGCCACCAGCATCACGGCGTCGTCGCTCAGCTCACCCACGGTGACCTCCCGGGGCGATACCGTGCCCTCGTCGGGGTCGTAGACCCACACGCGAAAATCACCGCTCTCGGTGGTGTCCAGGGCGCTGGCTGGAATCATCATCACCCCGGACACCAGCCGCTCGGCGGGCTCGATGAACACGGTGGCCGTGGTGCCGGGCAGCGCCACCAGGTGCTCGCCTTGGGCGGGCGCGAACTCCACCTGATAGGTCTGGGCGACCTCGTCGGGCTCGGTGATGTGTTCGCGGTACTCCAGCGCAATGCGCTCGCCGGGCAGCGTGGCGATCTCGGCTTCGGCGTTGAAACCGTGTTCGCCATCGAGATGCTGCATCAGCGCTTCGGGCACGTTGATGCGAATCCGCAGCTCCGAGATGTCCTGAATACGGACGACTTCGGCATTGGGCGGCAGCGTGGTGTGGTTTTCCACCAGGCGGCGGGCAATCAGCGCATCAAAGGGCGCGTACAATGAGGTGTAGGCCAGCTCCTGGCGGGCGCTCTCCAGCTGGGTAGCGGCCAGCTCGGCATCAGTGCGGGCCGCTTCCAGCACCGAGGCGGAGACGGCGTTATGGCGATACAGATTTTCCTGCCGCTGCAGATGCTGACGGGCCTGGGTCAATTCCGCTTCCGCGGCGCGCACCTGCAAGGCGTAATCGGTTTGATCGAGCTGGGCGATCAGCTCGCCTTTGGCCAGCGTGGTGCCCTGTACGGCTGGAAAGGTGGTCAGGCGCCCGCCCACCTGAAAGGCCAGATTGACGGTGCTCACGGCATCGACGCGACCCACGAAACGACGGCCCGAAAAGGCCTGCTGCTGGCCGGTCTCAAACAGTTTGACCACCTGAGCCGGAGGCTCGGGGGGCTCTTCGGCGTCTCTGCAACCTGCCAATAACGTCACGCATGCCAGCAACCCGGCCAGAGTGGGTAGCCACTTCCCCTTGCGGATGAACCTCATTCAATGCCTCCCTGCAAGTCAATGGGGGATCACGGTGGTGTGATGTATCCCCTGTTTCGTCAGCCCCCTATAATAGGCTATAATAGGTACTCTTAGCCACTTCGAACAGGTGTTTGGTTTAACGCCGCTCTAAATCGGTATTCACCCGAACTGCAAGGATGATCAGCGTGCACAGGAATCGCCCGTGGGGACCCCGCCTCAAACCGTTCACCGCTGCCTCGACGCTGGCCTTGCTGCTGGCAGGCTGTGCGGTCGGCCCGGAGTATCAAGCGCCCGACATCGAGCTGCCAGAGAGCTGGCCTGCCCATATCACCCTGGAGCAGCAGGCCCGTGACGACTGGCACCGCTGGTGGCAGCGCTTCGAAGACCCGGCGCTGAACCGGCTGGTCGAGCGCGCCAGCGAAGACAATCTCGAACTGGCGATTCAGTTGGCGCGCATTCGCGAGGCCCGGGCCCAGCTGGGGTTTGCCGATGCCGAGCGCTTTCCCACCGTGGGCTATCAGGCCGAAGCCAACCGTGAGCGCACCCCGGGGGCGGCGCTGCCCATCGATGTTCAGCCCGTGCAGGAGCTGCTGACCTCCACCAATAATCAGTACTCCCTGGCCGCCAGCCTGGAGTATGAAATCGACCTGTGGGGGCGGCTGGCCAACCAGCGTGCTGCGGCCATGGCCGCCCTGCAGGAGAGCCTGTTTGCCAGAGACGCCGCCGAGCTGGGCGTGATCGGTGACGTGGTCACCACCTACGTCAGCCTGAAAAGTGCCGAAGCCCAGCAAGCGCTGATGGAAGAGACCCTGGCCGCGTACCAGGAGACCTATCGCCTTCAGGCGCTGCGCTTCGAGCATGGCGACATCAGCGAACTGGAACTGCGCCAGGCCGAAGCCGAGTGGCGCAACCTGCAGGCAGAGCTGCCGTCGCTCAAGCAGCAGGTGGAAACCCTGCGCGGGGCCCTGGGCACGCTGGTGGGCATGTCCCCTGATGAGCTGCTGACTACCCTGGACACTGGCACGTCGCGGCTGGATGACCTGGCCCAGCCGGTGGGCATACCTGCCGTGATGCCGTCGGCGATGCTCCAGCGCAGGCCCGATATTCGCTCGGCAGAAGCGGCGCTGATTGCGGCCACCGCCCAGATCGGCGTGGCCGAGGCCAACCGCCTGCCGTCGCTCAATCTCAGCTCCTTTTTGGGCACTGCGGCCGCCAGCACCAGTGATCTGTTCAGCGATGTGGCCCGCACCTGGGGCGTCGGGGCCTCGGTGATGGGGCCGCTGTTCGACTTCGGTCGTAGCCAGTCCGGGGTGGAAAGCGCCGAAGCGCTGGCCGAACAGGCCGAAGCGCAGTATCGCCTGACCGTGCTGACCGCTTTCAACGAAGTGCGCGATGCGCTCTACAGCTACGACTTCAGCGAGCGACGGCTGGCCGCCATCGACGAACAGCTGGAGGCCGTTGCCCGCACCCGGGAGCTGGCCGTGCTGATGTACGACCAGGGGCAGGTGAGCCAGCTGGAGCGCCTGGACGCCGAACGCAACCTGCTCTCGGCCCGTTTGGCCCAGGCCGGTGCGCGCCGTGAACAGCTGGCGGCCACGGCCACGCTGTTCAAGGCGCTGGGGGGTGGCTGGCAGGAAACCCCCGTTTACTGATTGCCGGTACGGTAACCACAGCCCGGGCGGCTCCGCTGGCCGCCCGCATCTGTTACCATGCTGCGCTTGCGATCACTTCATCTCTGGTTTTGCTGCCACTGGAGCTGCCATGCCTCCCTGCGCGTCCTCTGCTGCCGCTTCTGACTCCCTTGCCGCTTACCCCTGGCTACCCGACATCGGCCCCGTCGATGCCGCCGCCGCTGAGCGCACCCGTGCCTACCTCGACACTTTGACCAAGCCGCCTGGCAGCCTGGGCAGGCTCGAAGCGCTGGCGATTCAGCTCAGCGCTATCACGGGCAGCGCCCGCCCTCGGGTGGATAGCCCCACCGTGGTGGTGTTTGCCGCCGACCACGGCGTGGCCGCTGAAGGCGTGTCGGCGTTTCCCCAGGAGGTGACCGCGCAGATGGTCGCCAACTTCGTTCAGCAGGGCGCGGCCATCAACGTGTTTGCCCGCCAGCTGGGCGCTCGGGTGGACGTGGTGGATGTCGGGGTGGCGTCGCCGCGACCGCTGCCGGGAGCCACCGATGCCCGCGTGC
>NZ_LFGS01000002.1:118335-126785 GCF_002078135.1 Halomonas sp. BC1
GGTATTTGGCCACCGTTCGGCGGAGCCGGGCCACGCCCTGGCGCTGGAAGCCCTGTCGGCGCAGCCGCTGCTGGCCCTGGAAATGCGCCTGGGCGAGGGCAGTGGGGCGGCGCTGGCTTACCCGCTGCTACAGGCTGCTGCCGCCATGCTCAGTGACATGGCCACGTTCTCCCAAGCGGGGGTGAGTGGCAAGGCACCATGAGCCTCGACTTGCTGAGCCTGCCCGCTCTGGCCGGATGGGTCGCGCTGGCCATCGTCATCGATTTGATCGTGGGGGACCCGCGCACGCTGCCCCACCCGGTGGTGATCATCGGCAAGGCGATTAGCGCTTTGGAGCACCGCTGGAACCACGGCAGCCCCCAGCGGCGGCGCCTGTTGGGCGGGTGCCTTACCCTGGTGGTGGTGCTGGGCACCTTTTCGGTGGCCTGGCTGGGGCTTGCGCTGTTGTCGTGGGTGCACCCCTGGCTGGGGCTGGCCGCCGAGCTGTGGCTGCTGGCCACCACGCTGGCCATCAAGGGGCTGGCGGATGCCGGGCGGGCCATTGCCGCCCCGTTGCGGCAGGGCGATTTGCCCGGCGCGCGGCAGGCGCTGTCCAGAGTGGTGGGGCGTGATACTCAGGCTCTGGATGAAGCCGAGATTACCCGGGGCGCGGTGGAAACCGTGGCGGAGAACACCGTCGATGGCATTACCTCGCCGCTGCTGTTTGCGCTGCTGGGGGGCGCGCCGCTGGCGCTGGCCTACAAGGCCGTCAATACGCTGGACTCCATGGTGGGCTACCGGAACGAACGCTACGGCGACTTCGGCTACGCCTCGGCCAGGCTGGACGACCTGGCCAACTGGCTGCCTGCCCGGCTGACCGCCCTGTGCCTGTGGCTGGCGGGCGTGCTGTATGGGGTGTTTCACCGCTCACCTCTGCGCTGGCGAGGTGCCCTGGCGGCCACCTGGCGCGAGGCACCCCGCCACCCAAGCCCCAACGCGGGTTGGCCCGAGGCGATGGTGGCGAATTTGCTGGGCGTCCAGTTGGGCGGCACCAACGTCTACCAGGGGCAAGTATCACACCGGGCCACGCTGGGCACCGCCCATGATTTACTGAAAGCCAGCCACATCACTACCACGATTTGGCTGATGCACGGGGCTTGGCTGCTCTTCTTCCTGCTGCTGTTCTTCCTGCAGCTGTTTTTCCAGCAACTGTGCCTCGTGATGGCTACGGGGGCCGGGTGATGCGCGGCCAGCCCGGCAACCTACCCCTCGACCATTGGCCAAGCCACGGTGGCCAGGCCGCCGCGCTGCTGCAGCGCTTTGGCCTGCCTGCCGACCACCCGCTGGAAGATATCAGCGCCAACCTGAACCCGCTGGGCCCGCCCGACTGGGTAACCGGCTACCTGGCCCAGCGTCTGGCTGGGCTGGGCCGCTACCCCGAGCCGGACTACCGCGCCGCCAGGCAGGCAATTGCCGAACACGCAGGCGTGGAGCCGGGGCAGGTACTGCTCACCAACGGCGGTGCGGAAGCCATCTTTCTGGCGGCGGCGCACCACGCCGGCCAGCAGGCGCTGATCGTCACCCCCACCTTTGGCGAGTACGCCCGGGCCTGCAACGCCCACGGTGTGCGCATCAGCGAGCTTGGCCTGTTGCCGGGCACCTTCGACCCGCCCGCGGCCGCGTTGCTGCAGGCGGCGGCCAGCGCTGATGTTGTGTTCGTATGCCGCCCCAACAACCCCACCGGCACGCTGCTGCCCGTGGCGCTTATCGAAGCGCTGCTGGACGCCTTGAAATCGGGGGTCTCGCTGGTGGTGGATGAAGCCTTTATCGATCTGGCGTTGGAGGCTGCACCGCTGACCCCGCTGCTCCAACGCTACCCGGCGTTGATCCTGCTGCGCTCCATGACCAAATTCTTTACCCTGCCGGGCCTGCGGCTGGGCTACGTGCTGGCCGATGAGCGGCGTATCGCTCAGCTTCAGGCGCAGCAACCGCCCTGGAGCGTCAATCATCTGGCCGCCGAACTGGTGCCGCCGCTGCTGGCGGATGAGGGCTTTGCCCGGCGTACCCACCAGTGGTTGGCCGGTGAGCAGCCGCGCATGGGCGCTGCCCTGGCCGCGCTGGGGTTGGAGGTGGTGCCCAGCCACAGCTGCTTTCATCTGGTGCGGCCTGGGGCCGCTCAGCGGCAGCGGGGCATTTCCAGTATCGTGCTGCTTGAACGCCTGCTTCACCAAGGTATGCTGGCGCGACATACCCATGGTTTTGCTGGCCTGAAGGGTGGTTGGCTAAGGCTGGCACTGCGCGATGGTGTGACCAATGATCGGTTGTTAAAGGTGCTGAATGATTGTCTTTGTTAGTGGAGGGGCTCGGTCGGGCAAGAGCCTGGTGGCGGAGCAGTGTGTTCAGCAGTACGCCGACGGCAAGACGTGTTACTACGTGGCCACCGCCGACATCTACGATAGCGAAATGGCCGAACGGGTAGGCCATCATCAGGCCCGCCGCGCCAACCACTGGGTCACCCTGGAAGCTCCGCTCAACATCGAACAGGCCGTGGCCCAGGTGCCCAACGGCCATGCCGCCCTGTTGGACTGCCTGACCCTCTGGGCCAGCCAGGTGATGTTCAATACTCAGGAGGACGCCGCCCCGGTCAGTGAAACGGAAGCCTTTGCGCTGTTGGTGCGTGCGCTTCACGATGCCCGCCGCCGGGGGGTGACGCTGGTAGTGGTCTCCAACGATCTCAACGAAGCGCCCTTGCCTGCCTCGGCAGAGGTGTGGCGCTACGTGGAATTCCTGCAAAAGCTGCACCGTTGGCTGGCGGCCCAGGCCGACCGGGTGGTGGAGGTAGTGGCCGGGCAGACCATCGAATGGAAGGCGGCTGGCGCACCATGAAAAATGCCCTGTACGGCATGCTGCTGGCGCTGCAGTTTCTGACGCGCCTGCCGATCCCCGTTGCCTGCCCCTGGACACCGGCCACTCGGCGCTGGGCCATTCGCGCCTACCCGCTGGTGGGCCTGATGGTGGGAGCGCTGCTAGCCTGTGTCGCCCTGCTGTTGGGCCAGTGGCAAACCCCATCGCCCATCACGGCGCTGGTGCTGCTTAGCCTGTGGGTGGCCATTTCCGGTGGCCTGCACCTGGATGGCGTGATGGACCTGGCCGATGCGCTGGGCAGCAACCAGCCCGTGGCCCGCCGATGGGAGATCATGAAAGACCCGGTGGTGGGTAGTTTTGGCATGCTGGCGCTGGTGTTTCTGCTGGCCTGGAAAGGGGTGCTGCTATGGGCGCTGGTGCACTATCAGGCGCCGCTTGGCTGGCTGGCGGTGGCCCCCGCGCTGGGTCGGCTGGCGGGGGTGGCCCTGCTGGTGCTGACGCCCTGTGCCCAGCCCAGCGGCCTGGCCTTTAGCTGGCAGCAGTCGCTGGGCCGAAGGGACGTGGTGCTGGCCCTGCTGCCGCTGCTGGTCGGGGCACTGTTCATGCCGGGGCTGTGGGTCTGGCTGGTGGCCACGGCCTTGTGGGTCGTGCTGATGCGTCAGGCGCTGCTGCGCTTATTTCACGGCATCAACGGTGACATGGTGGGTGCCACTATCGAAGGAGGAGAGCTTTGGCTACTGGTCTTGATGTGGAGCTGGTGGCAGTTCGCCACGGTATAACGTCCTGGAATCTGGAGCGTCGGTACCAGGGGCAGCGCGACATTCCACTGCTGTTCCCGGACGCGGAAGCGGGCCTGCTGGCCCTGCGTGACGCCTTGGCAAGCGAGCGTTTCGATGCCATTCATGCCAGTGACCTGGGCCGCTGCCAGGAAACCCTGGCGTGGTCACAGGCGGCCAGGCCCGGCATGCCGGTGTACCGGGAGCCGCGCTTGCGAGAGCTGGATTTTGGCGAGTACGAAGGAAAGGTTTACGATGAGCTCAAGGAGCTGCCGCACTACCGCGCCTGGATAGACAGCGCGGGCGAGCTGCAGATACCCGGCGGTGAGTCGTCTGGCCAGCTGCGCGAGCGCCTCGATGGCTGGCTGGAAGAGGTGGCGCAACAGGCGCGCGAACAGGGCCATCGCAAGGTGCTGGTGGTGACCCACGGCGGGGTGATTCGTGAGCTGCGCCGCCGGTTCGAAACGCTGGATTTCTGGGCGGGCATCGTCCATCAGGCCCAGGGCCGTCGCTGGCAGCTGACCTATCAGCCCAACGATGCAGGCAAAGGAGAGTGGCAATGCAACTGTTCATCGGCGGTGCCAGCGCAGGCAAGCGAGACGCAGTAAAACAGCGCTTTCCCGGCGCGGTGTGGTGGCGCCTGGCGCCGGGCCAGCGCTTGCAGGAAGTGTCCCACGCCATGCACCCCGGTACTCCGCTGGTGCTGCATGGCCTGTTCGAATGGCTTTCGGCGGCCATTCACTCCGACTTCAGCAGCGACGAATGGCGCGCCCACTGGCGCGAAGATCTGCAGCGCCTGGACGAGGCAGCGGCAGGCCAGCACGCCACCCTGGTGGTGATTGCCAACGAGCTGGGCCGAGGCCTGGTGCCCATGGCAAGGGACCAGCGCCGCCTGAGGGATCTCAGCGGTTGGTTCACCCAGGACGCCGCTGCCCAGGCAAGCCAGGTGTGGTACGTGCGCCATGGGCTTGTGCAAGCGCTGAAAAGCACGGCATAAAGTCCGACATAGTGCAGCACGCCCCGCCTGGCCAAAATTGACCTGATTAGCGCAAGTTGCTAGTTTACGCGCACTCTTAGGTGCTGATGGCGACCCTTCGCCCTCAGTTAAACGGGAAGTTGGTGAACGCGACTGCGTCAATCCAACGCTGCCCCCGCAACGGTGATCGAGACAAGAACGGCCAGGACGCCACTGTGCTCAGGCATGGGAAGGTGGTCGTTCGGAAAGGGTCGGCGCTTGAAAAAAGCGCCTCCTTTCGCTCGTCAGCCCGGAGACCGGCCCAGGAGTGACGGCTGAAAAGCCACGGATTACCGGCATGCGGTGGGCATGTGCAGGGTGTAGGGTGGGCTGCCAACGCAGCTTGCCTGCCTTGCGTGTGCGCCTGCACCGGCCACTAAAAAACACGCTGTGCGGGTGAGCACAGTGCGCAAGGGGTCCATCATGCAACGTTTATCTTCTACCGTCACGTTGGCGGCATTTGCCATGGCCGCCGTGCCCATGGCCGTTCATGCGCAGGCGCAGCAGCAGGCCTCGGCCAGTCACGATACGCTCAATCCTGTCGTCGTGACGGCGGCGTTGGCACCGCGTACCGCCAACGAAAGCCTCTCTTCGGTCACCGTTCTGGATGAAGCGACGCTTCGCCGCCAGGACCCGACCAGTGTTACTGATCTGCTGCGCGGCCAGCCGGGGGTCGATGTCACTTCCAATGGCAGTTTCGGCAAGAGCGGTGGCGTCTATATCCGTGGTACCGGTAATGACGCAACGACACTAATGATCGACGGTATTCGCCTGCGCTCGGCCACCGCGGGTGGCGCTGCCTGGCAGTACCTCGATCCACGCATGTTCCAGCGTGCCGAGATCGTGCGCGGCCCGCGTGGCAGTCTCTATGGCGCCGACGCGATGGGTGGTGTGGTACAGCTGTTTACGCACGATGGCGAAGAGGGTGGCCCCTACCCACGCTTCTCGTTTGGCGGCGGCTCCTTCGATACCCAGCGCTATAGTGCCGGCCTTTCCGGCAGCAGCGGCGGTACCCGCTATAGCTTTGCCGCCAGCCATTTCGATACCAATGGTGAGCCGGTGCGTCGTGGTGGTGAGGATATGGGCTACGACAACACCACGGCGCTGGCGCGCATGTCGCATACTTTCGGTAATGGCGCGGAAGTGGGGTTTCTGGCACTGAGGGCGCGCGGTACCACTGAGTATGATGAAAGTGGTAGCTTGGCTACGACGGACTATATACAGCAGGTGGCGGGAATTTACGGTGAGCTACCGATCACGGATAACTGGCGCAGCCGCTTGACGCTTAGCGAAGCGCGTGATGAGAGCGTCAACCATGCCTATGACTCCATCCTCGACACCCAGACACGCACGGCTCGCTGGGAGAATACCTTGAGTGCCGGTGTGCATGAGCTGATTGTCGGCGCGGAGTATCTGAACGATAGTGTGGTCGGTAGTATTACCGGGGATATGCCTTGGGATGGCCCTTATGATGTCGAAGAGCGCGATAACAAGGCGGTCTTTGGTCAGGCGTTGCTGGACTTTGCGCCATTCGCTGTTCAGGCCAGCCTGCGCTATGACGATAACGAGGCGTATGGCGATGAAGTGACCGGCAGCCTGGCGCTGGGCTACGAACTGGATAACTACCATACGCTGCGCGCCAGTATAGGCACGGCGTTTAAAGCCCCGAGTTTTAATGACCTCTATTGGCCGAACTCTGGCAACCCTGATCTCAATCCGGAAAAATCTGAAACCGTTGAAGTGGGCGTTCGCGGCCAGTACAGCCAGTGGTTCTGGGACGTGGCCGTCTTCCAAAACGACTACGACGACCTGATTGCCTGGGCGCCGACGCCAAGCGGTTTGTGGGCGCCACAAAACGTCAATAATGCGCGTATTCGCGGTGCTGAGCTTTCAAGCGGCGTAGAAGTCAACGACTGGGTACTGCAAGCTGCCTATACCTACCTGGACCCGGAAGATCAGGAAACAGGCAATCGACTAGCCCGCCGTGCTAGCCAAAGTGTGCGGCTAGATGCTGACCGCGAGCTTGGCGATTGGTCATTGGGAGGGTCGTTAGTAGCACAAGGTTACCGCTATGATAATGCCTCTAATACTCAGCGATTGGGTGGCTATGGGTTGGTTAATCTACGTGCGGGATGGCAGTTTGCACCGCTTTGGACGGCCCGTGTTACGGTAGAAAATGCCTTTGATAAAGAGTATGAAACCTCGCGTGACTACATCAACGCAGGCCGAGCAGGGTTCTTAAGTGTTCACTTTGGCCAGTAGCCAACGTGGGTTAATGCGCGGGGCCTTGGGCCTCGCGTTTTTGCTCATAGCCATACCTGTCCAGGGCCACGACCACTCACGCTGCGTGGTAGATGCTCGTGACCGCGAATTATGCCTGCACAACGCTGCACGGCGTATTGCCACGCTCTCCCCAGGGGCAACGGAGCTGACCTACGCCGCAGGCGCAGGAGATCAGGTCGTGGCCGTGGTGAGCTACAGCGACTACCCGCCACAAGCCCAAGAAGTGGCTTCGGTGGGCAGCCACACGCGGATTGATTTAGAGGCCCTGGTCGGGCTTGCCCCGGATTTAGTCATCGGCTGGGTCACCGGTAACCCCGCCGAGCAGATGGAGACCCTGGAAGCGCTGGGCATGCCGGTGTTCTACATCGAGCCGCGCAGCGTGGAAGCGGTCGCCCATACCATCGAACGACTCGCCCGGCTGGCCGGTACCGAGCCAATAGGGCGGCAGGCGGCCAGCGAGTTCCGAGACGGCATGGCCGCGCTCACCGTGCGCTATAGCGAACGCGACCCGGTACCCACGTTCTACCAGGTATGGGACGAGCCGCTGATGGGCGTCAGTGACGAACACCTGATTGGCCAGGTGGTGACCCTGTGCGGCGGCGAGAACGTGTTTGGAAGCCTGGAACGGCTGGTGCCCAGACTGGATGACGAAGCCGTGCTGGCCGCCAACCCGGAAGCCATCATCGCGGGCGGCATGGGCGAAGAGAACCGCCACTGGCTGACCCACTGGGAGCAATACCCTCACCTCGATGCGGTGGCCAAGGAGAACCTCTACTTCGTACCGCCTTCACTGATCCAGCGGCCCACCCCGCGGCTGCTGGAAGGCGCACAGCTGCTGTGCGACAAACTCGACCAGGCGCGCCAGAAGCGCGAGGACGCCTGATGCCGCTGCGCCGCTGGACACCCCTTGGCCTGCTGGCCCTGATGGCCGTGGCGGCGCTGCTGTTTTCGCTGACGGTGGGCAGCGCCTCGCTTTCCATGGCTCAGCTCTGGGGCGTGGTTCAGGGGCAGGGCGATACGCTGGCGCGCACCCTGGTGGTGGAACTGCGCCTGCCAAGGGCGCTCTCGGCCTTTGCGGTGGGCGGGCTGCTGGCCGTGGCCGGGGCGCTGATGCAGGTGCTGCTGCGTAACCCGCTGGCCGACCCCTACGTGCTTGGGCTTTCCGGCGGCGCCTCGATTGGTGCCTTGGCGGCCATGTTGGCGGGCCTGGGCGGCCTGTTGGTCTCCGGTTCTGCATTCGTGGGGGCGCTGGTATCGACGCTGCTGGTGTTTGGCCTGGCCCATGGCCGGGGCGGCTGGACTCCTTCTCGGCTGCTGCTGACCGGCGTGGTGGTGGCCGCCGGTTGGGGCGCGGTGATTACCCTGATGCTGGCGCTGAGCCCCGCCGAGCGGCTGCCCGGCATGCTCTACTGGCTGATGGGCGACCTTTCCTACTCCCGCACCCCCTGGCCGCCGCTGCTCCTGCTGCTGATGACCTGCCTGGTGCTGGTGCCGCTGGGGCGCAGCCTGAACGTACTGGCCCGAGGCCCCCA
>NZ_LFGS01000002.1:127204-132926 GCF_002078135.1 Halomonas sp. BC1
CGCCGTGACCAGCGCGGGCAGCATCGGCTTCGTGGGGCTGATCGTGCCGCACATGCTGCGCCTGGTGCTGGGCAACGACCAGCGGCTGATTCTGCCCGCCTGCGCCCTGGCCGGGGGCACGCTGCTGGTGCTGGCCGACACCCTGGCCCGCACCCTGATTGCCCCGGAACAGCTGCCCGTGGGGGTGATCACCGCGCTGCTGGGCGTGCCCACGTTCCTCTTTCTGCTCTACCGGAGCCGCTGATGACCCGCTTGGCCACCCAGGAGTTGATCATCGACGTGCCGGGGCGCCGTTCAGGCACCGCGCTGAACCTCACCATCGAGCCGGGGCAGGTATGGGGCGTGCTGGGCCCCAACGGCGCGGGCAAGACCACGCTGCTGCACACTTTGGCCGGGCTTCACGCTCCCCGCTCGGGGCAGGTGCTGCTGGACGACACGCCACTTGGCCAGCTACGCAGGAGGCAAGTGGCCCAGCGGCTGGGGCTGGTGTTTCAGGAGCGGCTGGACGGCTTTCCCGCCACGGTACTGGAGACCGCGCTGATAGGCCGCCACCCCTACCTTTCATTGTGGCAGCGGGAAGGTGCCGACGACTACGCCCGCGCCGAAGCCGCGCTGGCTGCGCTGGACGTTGCCCATCTGCGCGACCGCCTGGTGAATACGCTTTCCGGCGGCGAACGCCAGCGGGTGGCCGTGGCCACGGTACTGACCCAGGCCCCCAGCCTCTGGCTGGCCGATGAACCCACCAATCATCTGGATTTACACCATCAAAGTGCGGTGATGGCGCTGATGGCCGAACAGGCCGCCCAGGGCAGCGCGGTGATGATGTGCCTGCACGACCTCAACCTGGCCGCCCGCTGGTGCGACCACATTCTGCTGCTTTACCCCAGCGGCGAAGCCTGCTGGGGCCCCCGGGACACCATGCTGGTGCCCAGCGCCCTGGAGCGGCTCTACCGCCAGCGGCTGGCCACGGTAGAGGTGGACGGCGCGCCGGTGTTCGTGCCCATTCAAGCGCCATTGACCGATCATGAATGATTCAAGGAAGCCACATGTTGCAAGGTGAAGCACACGCCGCGTTGATCAGCGCCCCCGGCTCCGGCCAGGGCAAATCCATGGTGACGGCGGCACTGGCCCGGCTGCACCGCAATGCCGGGCGCACCGTGCGGGTGTTCAAGCACGGCCCCGACTACCTGGACCCCATGGTGCAAGAGGTCGCCTCTGGCCAGCCGGTGTACCAGCTTCACCCCTGGATGACCGGCGAGCACGAGTGCCGCTGGCGGCTGGCCAAAGCCGCCCAGGAAGCCGATGTGATTCTGGTGGAAGGCTCCATGGGGCTGTTCGATGGCTCGCCCTCCAGCGCGGATCTGGCCATGCTGGCGGGTATTCCCGCGCTGCCGGTCATCGATGCCTGGGGCATGGCGCAAACCTTCGGCGCGGTGGCCCAGGGCCTGGCCAACTACCACCCGGATCTCGCCATTCACGAAGTGATCGCCAACCGCGTGGGCAGCCCCGGCCACGGCAAACTGCTGGCCGAGAGCATGCCGGAAGGCATTGCCCTGCTGGGGGCCATTCCCCGCCACGAGGCCATGCAGATTCCCGACCGCCATCTGGGCCTGGTGCAAGCCAGCGAACTGGGCGGCCTGGATGCCCAGCTGGATGCCGCTGCGAACGTGCTGGAAGAGGCCGGGCTGGGCCGCCTGCCCAAGCGGGTCACGCTCAGCGCTGAGACCCCCCACGCCTGCCCCGACACATCTGCGCGGCGTGCGTATCGCCATCGCCAAAGACGACGCCTTCGCGTTTCTCTACCGCGCCAATCTCGATGTGCTCGAAGAGATGGGCGCCATGCTGCGCTTCTTCTCGCCGCTCGATGACACAGCGCTGCCAGAGTGCGATGCCCTGTGGCTGCCCGGCGGCTACCCGGAACTCCACGCCGCCCGCTTCAGCGCCAACCAGCCCATGCACGACGCCATTCGCGCCCACCACTGGGCAGGCAAGCCCATACTGGCCGAGTGCGGCGGGCTGATGAGCTGCGTAGAGCAGCTGGTAGATGGCGACGGCAACGGCCACGCCATGCTGGGGCTACTGCCGGGCACCGCCAGAATGGCCGGCAAGCTCACTGCGCTTGGGCTGCAAAGCCTGCACACCCAACGCGGCGAACTGTGCGGCCACACCTACCACCACTCGCTGCTGGACACCTCCCTGAAGCCGCTGGCCCGCACCCGCAAGCTGGCAGGCAGCGAAGCCGAACCGATTTACATCGAGGGCGCGCTGGTGGCCAGCTACTTCCACGGCTACTTTCCCTCCGCGCCCAGGCTGGTGGCGGACATTTTCACCGGCCAGGCACTGCAGCCCACCGCGTAACGGGCAGGGGAGGCGGGTCGCTGCAAATCAAATATGGAAGGTTTTTCCAAAAAGCCCAGTGGGCTATGATAGAGCGACACACACTCCCCAACCCCAAGGAGCCACCATGAGCTTTTACGTCTACCTTTCCGGCGAGATTCACACCGACTGGCGCGAAGAGATCCAGCGCGGCGCAGAAGCCGCAGGCCTGGACGTGGTCTTCACCGCCCCGGTGACCGACCACGACGCCTCCGATGCCGCTGGCGACCACCTGGGCAAGCCGGACAACGGCTTCTGGCGTGACCACCAGTCCTCCAAAGTGAACGCCATCCGCACCCGCACCCTGATCGAACAAGCCGATCTGGTGGTGGTGCGCTTCGGCGACAAGTACAAGCAGTGGAACGCCGCCTTCGATGCAGGCTACTGCGCAGCCCTGGCCAAGCCCTACATCACGCTGCACAGCGAAGAGATCGTTCACCCGCTGAAAGAAGTCGACGCCCAGGCCCAAGCCTGGTGCACCACCACCGATCAGGTCGTGGAAACCCTGCGCTATGTACTGAAAGCGTAAAACGTAGTTCGTAAAACATTCCAAGGAACCCCCATGCGCGAAAATGCCAAAACCCCGGAACGCCATGCCCAGCGCATGGCGGCCAAGCAAAAAATCATGAACGAGCGCATTGCCCGCGCCGACAAAGAGCAGGGCATCTTGCTGGTGCTCACCGGCCCCGGCAAAGGCAAAAGACAGCTCCGGTTTTGGCATGCTCGCCCGCGCCCTGGGCCACGGCATGAAGGTAGGCGTGGTGCAGTTCATCAAGGGCGCATTCAGCACCGGCGAAGAAGCCTTCTTCCGCAACCTGCCCAACGTGGACTACCACGTCATGGGCGAAGGCTACACCTGGGACACCCAGGACCGCGAACGCGACGTCGCCGCCGCCAACGCCGCCTGGGCACAAGCCAAGCGCATGCTGCAAGACGACAGCTACCACATGGTACTGCTCGACGAACTCAACATCGCCCTGCGCTACGAGTACCTCGACCTGGACCAGGTCCTCGACGACCTGCAAGCCCGCCCCCCCATGCAACACGCCATCGTCACCGGCCGCTACGCCCCCCAGCCCCTCATCGACCTCGCCGACACCGTCACCGAAATGAAAGTCGTCAAACACGCCTTCAAAGACCAAGGCATCAAAGCCCAAAAAGGCATCGAGCTTTGAAGTGAGGAGAAACGCGCAAGGGGTAACGGCAATGCAAATGGTCGATGGCAACTTGTAGCGCGGCGTAACGCCTGAGCGAGAGCAACGAGCGAAGAAGGCACCCGCAGCGGCGGCCCGGCGCGAAGGCGGCCCCCAGCCGCCCCGAACTTGCATTGTGGGAGGCAGCTTTAGCTCGCGACGATCAAGCCACCAAGCCTCAGCCCACCCGCCCTTGTGGGAGGCAGCTTCAGCTCGCGACGATCAAGCCACCAAATCTCAGCATACCCGTAGCGCGGCGTAACGCCCGAGCGAGAGCAACGAGCGAGGAAGGCACCCGCAGCGGCGGCCCGGCGCGAAGGCGGCGACCAGCCGCCCCGATCCCGCCACATCCCCTCACCCACACTCCTCAAACTGACCCAGCGCAATTTTTCAAAAAATCTGCGTGACCAAAGCCAAATTTATCAATAGAGTATGATGAAATCGCAAAAAGCAGCGGTCACGCGAATTTTGGTTATGCTGCCATAAGTCAGCTATAGTCTTTTAGAAACAATGGTTTATGCCTGTTTGAGTGGCTATATAACATCAATAATCATGCTGGCGCGTTCAAAAGTGTTATGTGGAAGGGCGTATAATCACTGTTATGACATGCCGCAGGACCATATAAAGGAGTAACAATGGCGAATTTTAGCGACATAAATTTTAAGTACACGGATGCTGAAGAAGAGCGTTTGTACGCTCCACAGCTACTAGAAGAAGCTTATGTAGATATAAATGGAATCCTTAACGCTATCACCTCGCCTGAGAAATTCCTCGTTGTAGGCCCCAAGGGTGCCGGAAAAACGGCGCTCGCATCCAAACTTTTGTTAATGGACAAGCATAGGTGGGATCTCTTCGTCGACGGCGATATCTTGGAGCAGTTTGAATATCACCTATTAAACAAGACCGGAGGCGAAAAAGGTACAACGATAGGTGGTTCTCTTACTGCTTGGCAGTTAATCCTTTTTCTCAGGATTATTCCCCTTTTTTTAAAAGATGAACACTTTAAAGATAAAAATCCTGGGATTATAAAGCTAAGTGAATCCTTGAAGAAATATGGCCTATCTGAGTCTGATAGCTTGATCAGCATAATCCAGTATACAAGTCGCCGAGGCATTTTTGGGAAGGTTAAATCTGCAATATCTGAAGTTACAGGTGAAAAAGTTGAAGAAGAAAACTATAAGGTAAAAGATCCAGCTGCACTACTTTCTTCAATTAAGAGCATATTTGAAAAGGCCACTCCATCAGAATCAAGCTACTATCTAGTAATCGATGGTTTAGATTATATTCTGAGGGAGGGTAGAGATAATACAAAATATATTGCCGATCTGATAAATGCCGTGAGGCAGCTAAATATATTTTTTGCATCTTTAGGGTTATCTGCGAAGGCAATAATTCTGATACGAAATGAAGTTTTAAAGGTAGTTCCCGATCCAAACCTTACCAAAAGAATTAATGATAACGGTGTTCAACTAAAGTGGTTTGACAATGTTAGATCGCCATTCGATAGCAGCCTTTTAGAGGTGATTCGGAGCAGGGCTGCACTCGCTGGATACCAGGCTTCTATGAGGGAGCTTTGGTATAACTGGTTTCCAAGGGAGATTAACGGTACGGGCTCATTTGAATTCGTGATCGTAAATACAAGATACCTTCCAAGGGACTTAATAAGTTTTTTCAGGGAGGTTCAAAAACTTGGGAAGCAACCGCCATTTAACAGAGTAGACGTCCTGTCTGCCTTAAATAATTATTCAGATTGGTTTTTGCAGGAACTTGGAGATGCTCTGGTTGGCGTGATAGATGAAAACATTCGAGTAGAGCTACCTGATATTATTTCAGAATTGGGTCGTAACTTTAAAATAGATGATTTAAAAGAAAAGCTTGAGGAGCATGGGTTGCTTTCGAAGGGGATAACGGCTGAGCAAATCGCACGAGACCTTTTTAATTCCTCATGGCTCGGAAATCGGTGGGACACCAATAAAGGGACTCCAAGATACTCTTGGAAACATCGTAAAATAAATGCAAATCTGAACCTTAAGCACGAACTAGTAGTTCATTCAGGGTTATGGAAATCCCTCAACCTAATTTAGTCATAACAATACGCTGTTGCCGGACAATTTTTTCACCGCTTTGCGATTCCAAAATTGCCGCAAAGCTTC
>NZ_LFGS01000003.1:0-62269 GCF_002078135.1 Halomonas sp. BC1
CTCAAATCTGGTGTATGACCATCAGGCAGCGTTCCTGTCAGATTGATCTTCCACCTGTATTCCATCCTGAAACTGTACGTTATCCACGACCAGCTTCAGTTGGTCGAACCCCTTGATCCGCTTCCAGCGTTTCTGGGCGGATTGGAGCAGTTTGAACACCATCGATAACGTGGTGTCCCGGTTGCCACAGGAGCGGCTCCGCTTGGTTCTTAGCCTCACCGTGGCAAACGTGGATTCAATCGGATTGGTGGTCCGCAAGTGAATCCAGTGAGTCGCCGGAAAATCGTAGAAGGCCAGCAGCTCATCCCGGTCCTTCTCCAGGTTTTCCATGGCCTTCGGGTACTTGTCTCGGAATCGTCTCAAGGTGCTGTCGAACGCCTTGTGGGCGCTGTCTCGGGTCTCCGCCAGGTAGATTTCATGCAAGGCTGACTTCACCTTCGGTTGTACCGACTTGGGCAGCTTGTCCAACACGTTGGCGGTCTTGTGCACCCAGCACCGCTGATGCCGGGTGTCCGGAAACACCTTGCTCAGAGCCTTCCAGAAGCCCAGTGCGCCGTCGCCAACAGCCAGCTTGGGCGAGGGTTCCAAGCCACGTTCCCGCAAATCCGTGAGTAGCTCTCGCCAGCTGGCTTCGGACTCCCGGTGGCCGTCCTCCACAGCCACCAGCTCCTTGTGACCATGCTCGGTCACGCCGATGATCACCAGCAGGCAGAGCCGGTCATCCAGACGGACGTTGCTGTACACGCCGTCAGCCCACCAGTACACATAGCGTTTCTGACTCAGGTCCCGTCGCTGCCAGCCCTTGTGCTCATCAAGCCACTTCGACTTGAGCCGGGAGACCGTGTTCGCCGACAGGCCATTGGCCTGCTCGCCGACCAGCGCGCTCAGGGCCTCCTGGAAGTCACCGGAGGAAACGCCACGCAGGTAGAGCCAGGGAATCAGTTCCTCCAGACTCCGGGCGCGCTTCAGGTACGGTGGCAGTAGGTGGCTGTTGAAGCGAATACCGGAGCCACTGCGATCCCGGACTTTGGGAACCTGGACTTCTACGTCGCCGACGCCTGTCTGAACAGCGCGTTTGGGAAGGTGCCCATTACGCACCACAGCACGGCGGCCATCCGGCGTCTTGACGTCCGCGCACTGCTTCAACAGGCTCTCCAGCTCCGTCTCAACGGCCTGTGCGATCAGGTCCCGGGCACCCTGCCGGATCAACTCGTGCAACGGGTCGTTGCTGGCTACCTCTGGTTGTGAAAGAGCATGCAGGTTAGACTCGGACATGGCGTATCATTCCTCTGTTGGTTGTGATCTTGGCGGTGATCAACCAACAGGATACGCCACCCCTTCAACCTGCTTCCATACACCAGAAATCACCATAACTCCTATTTCTGAGCTGCCTGGGCGGCAGCGAACCCACTCCATCGCCAAACGATTTTATCGAGCTATTTCTGAGCTGCCTGGGCGGCAGCGAACTCGATGAGCTGGACGACACTGAACGCGGTGCGTTTCTGAGCTGCCTGGGCGGCAGCGAACGCTTTCGCCGGGGGCTGGGCGTCCTTTTGAATTTTCTGAGCTGCCTGGGCGGCAGCGAACCCTATCGCTGAAAGCCTATGAAACCTGGTCACTTTCTGAGCTGCCTGGGCGGCAGCGAACACCTACTGCATGAGCAGCGCCGTCGAAACGGATTTCTGAGCTGCCTGGGCGGCAGCGAACAGGTCATTAAAGGATGGTACGGATGGCTATTTTTTCTGAGCTGCCTGGGCGGCAGCGAACTGATAGAGAGATTCAACCATGGCAGAATTAACTTTCTGAGCTGCCTGGGCGGCAGCGAACGCTGTCGAGCAGCGTGGCGAGCATCTTCATGTTTTCTGAGCTGCCTGGGCGGCAGCGAACTACCGGAACCATTTTGCGGACGTTAGCAATATTTTCTGAGCTGCCTGGGCGGCAGCGAACCCATAGCTGGTTTTTGTATGCGCGGCGCACCTTTTCTGAGCTGCCTGGGCGGCAGCGAACACGCTAATGCAGCTCGCGTTTGCTTATAACGTTTTCTGAGCTGCCTGGGCGGCAGCGAACGGCTACCCATGCTTCACGGTTATAAACCATGTTTTCTGAGCTGCCTGGGCGGCAGCGAACGCCATCTTTCACCAAGTTCTTGTCGTGAGTATTTTCTGAGCTGCCTGGGCGGCAGCGAACGCCCTTTAGCTCAGTGGTGTCCGTGACTGAATTTTCTGAGCTGCCTGGGCGGCAGCGAACAAGCCCGCGTTTGCGGGCCAGTGATAGCGCTATTTCTGAGCTGCCTGGGCGGCAGCGAACATAATCGCGCAGCAGATTAAGCACTTCTAGCGTTTCTGAGCTGCCTGGGCGGCAGCGAACTCACGCGCCTGCGAATCGGTCAAGCTGCTGGTTTTCTGAGCTGCCTGGGCGGCAGCGAACCCGACAACGGTGGCGTTGCCGATAACGATGTTTTTCTGAGCTGCCTGGGCGGCAGCGAACCATTTATACAACCCTGAAATGCTAAACATTGATTTCTGAGCTGCCTGGGCGGCAGCGAACTCGTCGATGGTGCTGAACAGCTCGGCAATACTTTTCTGAGCTGCCTGGGCGGCAGCGAACAACAGCGCGGCCCCAGCCCACTCCCCCCGTAGTTTCTGAGCTGCCTGGGCGGCAGCGAACGCGCAGCGCTTCGCTCATCGCGGAGTCCTCCGTTTCTGAGCTGCCTGGGCGGCAGCGAACGGGTGCTGCGCTGCCAGGGTGCTGCGCTGCCATTTCTGAGCTGCCTGGGCGGCAGCGAACCGTGACGTTTTGCGGCTTCGCTGGCGGTGCGTTTTCTGAGCTGCCTGGGCGGCAGCGAACACGGATTGCCCCACTATCGCGTGGTTGTCCGTTTTCTGAGCTGCCTGGGCGGCAGCGAACTGAAGCAGTGGCACGCCGGACAGGAACAGCGCTTTCTGAGCTGCCTGGGCGGCAGCGAACCCTGGTGGCTTCATTTTCTGCGCCCTTGGTACTTTCTGAGCTGCCTGGGCGGCAGCGAACCAGTTCCCCCGGGTGCTTGCCGCCTTTGTAGTTTTCTGAGCTGCCTGGGCGGCAGCGAACGGGTGCTGCGCTGCCAGGGTGCTGCGCTGCCATTTCTGAGCTGCCTGGGCGGCAGCGAACGTCCGCGTATTTGCCCATATCGAGCGCGTTTCTTTCTGAGCTGCCTGGGCGGCAGCGAACGCTGGCGTGCTGCTGCTGGCTGGCGTGCTGCTTTTCTGAGCTGCCTGGGCGGCAGCGAACTCCGGCCGTTCAATTTCCGCTTACGTCGTGCTTTTCTGAGCTGCCTGGGCGGCAGCGAACGTTCCAGCGATAAAGCGAAGCCACGTCGACATTTTCTGAGCTGCCTGGGCGGCAGCGAACCTGGTGGTGGGCGTGCTGGCGGTGGGCGTGCTTTTCTGAGCTGCCTGGGCGGCAGCGAACGAACACTTCGCCTTCCACGGTTAGCACTGGCCTTTCTGAGCTGCCTGGGCGGCAGCGAACGAGGTTCTGGCTGAAGCGCATCACCTCGGGGCTTTCTGAGCTGCCTGGGCGGCAGCGAACAGCTGGGCGTTGGGTTGCCTGGCCTGGCTGACTTTCTGAGCTGCCTGGGCGGCAGCGAACGTGCCCGAGAGGATATCGGCGACCCGGGCCATTTTCTGAGCTGCCTGGGCGGCAGCGAACGAGGGGCCGGTGTCCCGGAATCTACGACTCCATTTCTGAGCTGCCTGGGCGGCAGCGAACCCCAGCCCGTGCTTTCCTTGGACGCGGCTGCCTTTCTGAGCTGCCTGGGCGGCAGCGAACGTGCTAACCGTGGAAGGCGAAGTGTTCGACTTTTTCTGAGCTGCCTGGGCGGCAGCGAACTGGGGGATTGAATCAGACACAGGCGCGTACCTTTTCTGAGCTGCCTGGGCGGCAGCGAACATGATGATCAGCAACAACTTGCTGCGCTACACTTTCTGAGCTGCCTGGGCGGCAGCGAACATGCGGCGGTTAGTCTCATTGGTGATATTTTTTTTCTGAGCTGCCTGGGCGGCAGCGAACGCGTCCCAGCCGTCGCGCAGTGCTACCCTGCATTTCTGAGCTGCCTGGGCGGCAGCGAACGATCCTCCATCAGCCCGGCGGCGGCGGAGGTATTTCTGAGCTGCCTGGGCGGCAGCGAACGAATGAAATTTCCAGATTGGCTGCCCGTGTACTTTCTGAGCTGCCTGGGCGGCAGCGAACCCGGTGGCGCAGGGCCTCGGCGTCGGTGTTCATTTCTGAGCTGCCTGGGCGGCAGCGAACTCCCCATTGGGGCTTGATGCCGGTGCCGACCATTTCTGAGCTGCCTGGGCGGCAGCGAACGGCAGACTCCTGTGCAGCGGGGTTTGCGTTGATTTCTGAGCTGCCTGGGCGGCAGCGAACGCGGCGGTACCGGTCACTCGGGTATGCACTTTTTTCTGAGCTGCCTGGGCGGCAGCGAACGAAGGTCAGCCGTTGCGTGAAATTCTGGCAGCTTTCTGAGCTGCCTGGGCGGCAGCGAACGCGCGGTGGCGTCACGGCTGACCGGGCTGTTGTTTCTGAGCTGCCTGGGCGGCAGCGAACCGCCCGTGCGGTTCAACGTCGTCAGCGCTGGCTTTCTGAGCTGCCTGGGCGGCAGCGAACGGGTTGCGTCTGCGCATAATGTGATGGAATTATTTCTGAGCTGCCTGGGCGGCAGCGAACCTGGCTTGCCTACACCTCTATTTGAGGTGCATTTTCTGAGCTGCCTGGGCGGCAGCGAACAACCCCGTTGACGCCGCGCTGCACTACAACGTTTTCTGAGCTGCCTGGGCGGCAGCGAACCGCGCCTGCGCGATCCATTGCGCCGGACAGTTTTTCTGAGCTGCCTGGGCGGCAGCGAACGATGAGATTCTATGGGAGTCGTTCATCGAAGCTTTCTGAGCTGCCTGGGCGGCAGCGAACCGGTAGAGGCCAAAACAAAGCTATAGCAGGGATTTCTGAGCTGCCTGGGCGGCAGCGAACGCTGAGCTGATCAGCTGCTATGTAGTCAGCCTTTTCTGAGCTGCCTGGGCGGCAGCGAACGAGGCGCCCTGTGACGATGTCTAGGTCCGCATTTTCTGAGCTGCCTGGGCGGCAGCGAACATGTTCTTGCCCGGCGGTACTCCGGCACGTTTTTTCTGAGCTGCCTGGGCGGCAGCGAACACATCTGCCCCGCCGTTTTCTGGTTCCACACATTTCTGAGCTGCCTGGGCGGCAGCGAACCTTATGCGACGGCATCAACAATGTCTTTTGCATTTCTGAGCTGCCTGGGCGGCAGCGAACGACACAACGCGCACGCTAACCGTTGATGTGCATTTCTGAGCTGCCTGGGCGGCAGCGAACTAGAGTATATCAAAATTAATGTGCTGATTGTTAAAGAGCTTTCATCAAAAAAAGCGGCATTACCCTTTCAGGAGCAATACCGCTAAGCCATTGATTTTTAGCTGCCTATTTTCATGTTAGAAAAAAGGGTCAAAACCAGGGCACGGTGGCGCTGGGGCTCAAGCCGTAATGGCTGAATGTGCCTTCCGATGAAGACGCTGCAGGTTTGCCATGTTCAATAAACAGGTTGAAACGCTGCTGAGTAGATCGGCTATTGATCTGCACAAACGGTAGCTCAATTCGCCGAGCCGCCACTTTGGCGTAAATGCTCCTTGCCTCCTCTTCGCTAATGCTGTGCCGTTTGGCATAACGCTTGGCACGGCTCTCGCTGCCCGTGTTGAACTGCTTCCGCGCCACGTTGATATGCTGAGCACCCGCAGGAACTTCCAACACTTCGCTTACCTGCGTGTGATCCCGCATGCCTGTCAGCCAATCCATACCCATCAGCTGCTTTAGTCGCTCATGGGTGCCATGCAAGCGCAAATGGCTGCCTAACGTGCGGGCACGAACACCGTGTTTATGGACTGGAAAGCTCACGCCTAGATCCGTTGCCTGTAGGTCGAATAGCGCTCGATGCAACTTGTTGTATAGCGCACCCATCAGCATGGCTTCGGGAAAGTCGGGGTCGGGCCTGAGCCGGATATCAATGTAATAATCCATGGCTTACCCCGCTTCGCCGAACACGCCACCACGGATGAGTGTTGCCATCACAAAGTGCTGGTTTTCCTTGGAAGGCACTTGGTCTTTGATCATCCAGTTATCCAGCAGTGAGTAAAAGTCGGCCTTCTGCTTGGGCTGGCGGTACGCTTTGCCCTGGGTGGTCACTGAACCATAAGGCTCGACAGCAATAGGCCCAAGATCTTCATCGCTTTCATTGGGGTACCAGGTGTCGATGGTACGGATGGCATTACCCAGCTTCTGCGAGTGAATACCGGCAATATCGCTGACGTGGTAAAGCGTTTTGCTTTTGTCGCCTCGGCCTCGGTCAAGAATCAGCTCTTGAGAAGGGAATACTTCTTGACCACTGCCCATGCGGACATAGGCCACCACTTCTAGCAGCAAGTGCTGCTCGCCCGCCAACGCAGCGGCGATGACACCCGCAAGCTCTTTAAGCTCGGCAGTATCCTCGAAGGCACGCAACGAAAGTGACAGTGCATCAAACGTCCACTCTTTGGTGGCTTTACCCTGTTCCAACTGGCGAATACTCACTTCTACTTGCTCTGCGCCCATGCGGTTACGCCACAGAAAGCGGCCATTAGCGAGGTTGTTGGCGTAACGGTGCGCCAGCTCGCCGAAGCCTTGAGCTTGCTTATACTCGGCAACGGCCTGTTCCAACTTGGCCTGGTACTCAGCGTTATTACAGGCTGACGGTGTTCCCGCACCGGATAATACGCGCAGGGTGAAGCGTGCCACCAGGGTATCTGCATCATGGGGCAACGTGGCCACATCGACGGTTTGTAGGTTGGGGTTTTCAATCGCGGCATCTAGCTTGGCTGGGTCCTGGTCTTTGGCTTTCAAGCGATTGGAAATCGTGCCGCGCACCGACTTTTCACGCACCCTAACCGGCTGCCATTGCGGTTCATCTTGCCGCTTATACCAATGGCTGGCGTACAGCAGCGCATCGGAAGGGTCGAGCTTGCGTTCGAAGGCGAGGACAGAAGCGGTTTTAAGGGTATCGTTTTTAGCCATGATAAAGCTCCTTGTTTACTGTGCTGAGGTGCGAAGGTGATAGTCGTTATTGAGACGGTAGAGGCCCGCTTCTTCGTCGTTATCAACGTACCAAAGCAGGTCTTCAGGTTGCTTCATACGGTGCGGGCTAACCCACTCACCGATGGAGTAGAGACTTTCGACAAAGCGGAAAGGGGTCTTGGTATCGCGGGCGTTAGCGACTTCACCTGGCTGGAAAAGATCTGAAATAGCGCCATAACCCACTGGAATAGGCACCAACCAGCCACGATAGGGACGCTGCGCCTGCCAAACGGGCTTTTCGTTGGGTTTGCCTTCGTTCTCTAGCGTACAAACATGGTTAAGACGGGAAAGGTCTAGCCACGCATCCAGTAAGCTGGCTTCTGAGTTTTGCTGTTGCAGTGTTTGAAGGTGCTCGGTGAGGTAGTCATCACGCAGGGTGAGAGCAAAGCCCGGTAGCCAGCGCCGCTTTAAGCGCGCGAACTGCTTTTGCCGCTCTTCTTCATCGTCATCAAGCGTGACCCATTGCGGACGTTGTTTATGGGTTGGCACCGCACGGTTAGGGATGACACTGCCTCCGGCAATGCGCATGCCCGCTACAATCTCTCCGATTTTTTTAGCGATATTCTCATGCTCGCTTTCTTCAGCGCCGGTATCAATTGTAAAGATTAGCGTGATATCCAGATGGACACGCCCTTCTTCTACAATCGCTGCCGTACCACCTGTCTTATCCACCGGATTACGCGTCAGGTGAAAGCCACGGATGTAACCACCCTCAGTGGCCTGGGCTTCAAAGTCATGGCAAATAACCCCAACGCGGTCTAACGACACGGGAATACTCGCCTCTACCAGCTTCCGCTCCAGAGCATGCATCAAGCCCACAAATGCACTCATGGCAGGAAAGCCCCAGGTCATGGGGCTGGAAATCGCGTTGGCGTTTTGCACTCGCAGGCGCGGCAGAACCAAAAGGTTTTTTACTTTACTCATCGTCATCACCTCCTGGCAGGTTGGTTAAGTCTTCCATTAGGCTTTCCATCCAGCGGCGATCACGATCAAGTAAACGTTGATGGGTTGCATCTTTCTCTAGCGCTTTCTTCCAGTGGCGGAATTCCACATCACCCAAAGGCAGCTTTCCGCCTAACGCGGTATTGAGCCAATTAGCGAATCGATGGCGAATATCGTCTGCCCATTCCATGCTGTTTCGCGCTTCACGAAAAGCAATATCACCTTCAGCACGACCGGGGTCTAGCCAATACATTTCTTCTACTGGTAATTCACACTTTTCATCGTCGCTCCACCCCGATGGCAGGCTATGCATCTGCATGGCAAACAGCGCCAGCTCGTCCATCAACATGGCGGTGTAGTCATCGCGCAGGTCGCGGGTGTGCATGTCTGGCGTAGGGTTCGTTTCAAGAAACTGTTTGAGGTCTCTAACCAGCGAGCGCACGTCTGAACGACTGCCAAAGATGCCAGGGTGAGAGAATACCGTCGCGGTTTTCAGCGGCGGACGAATATCTCGAACATTCCAACTGGGTGGCATGGAGGCCAGCAAATAGTTATTGCCACCCCGTTCGCTATTCAGCTGCGAGATATTCTGCGGCTTGGTACCGCCCATTTTCTGTGCAGCCAAGTTGGGGTAGCTGTGCACGGCCTGCCCAGCGTACTTGCCTTCTCGCTTGGCCTTACGTGCCTCTTTGGCCTCTTCGCTAAAGCGATCATGGTTAATGGTTTGGAATACACGGTGCGCCAGCGAAGTGGCGTAAAGCGGTGCGAGCAGATGAAAATTCTCAGCATCATTTTCCAGGTCTGCTGCATCCTCCCCCACCAGCCAATAGAGCTGTTTGCCTCGGGTATGTGAGGCATGCTCTCCACGCGGTTCGGTAATCGCCGCAAAGGCTTTGATCCATGCTTGAGCCTGCTCAGGATTGGCGCTTAACGCCTTTGCCAGCTCAGAGTCGTTTTCCAGCACCCGCTCAAGCAGTGACTTCCCTTCGAGTTGCAGCTTCAAGAACTTATAAACATCCAGGGCGGCAGCGTTCCCCACCACATCGCCCGCAAAATCAGCGGATAGCGTGTGGCTGCCAACCAGAGAATGGTTATTTAGCGATTCAGGTGGGGCGTAAAGATTGGAGCCTTTGGCATCCGGGTGAATCGGCTTGAGAGAATGGGTGACGACTTGCAGTTGACCAACGCGCCTGGCTGCATCGTTGATCCAAGTATCGAATTGGAATTGCTCAACCAGCGCTTGGTATTTTGGATCGTCGGGAGTTAGCTTTTCTGCCTTGGTATCGAAGCGCTCCTTCAGAAAGCGCTGGATTACCAATTTGAGTCCTTGCCCCTCACTTTCGGTACTTTCAAGCATAAATTCCCCCTCTAATCATATTTTTACACTGTAGCCTGAACAGCTCTGACAACAGCCCTTCTACACAGCAAAAAATCGCGAGCACAAGAACCATCCTACTATCGCACGCTTATAAAATCAAAAAGGCTTGACTACCTGCTCCAAGGCTCCTAACCTTCATTTCTGACTGCCGAGAAGGTAGCTCAGCAATACTATCGCACGCCTTATATTTGCATTTGGCAATGTCCTGCCGAACAGGCAGCAGACTCATCATGGCAGCGTGACATACATCCAATACAGTACTATTATTAGTACTACTATTTGAGAGCGCTTATGGCAAAGCTTGATAAGCTTCTGGATAAAGCACGTCGACAGCCTCAAAGCATGAGCTTCGACGAATTGGCCTATTTATGCGATCACTACTTTGGTCCTCCTCGCCAGCAAAAAACCAGCCATCGAGTGTACAAAACACCTTGGCCCCGCGACCCTCGCGTTAATATTCAGCGAGGGAAAAATGGAGAAGCCAAGGCTTATCAGGTACGCCAAGCGCTCGCTGCCATTGATAAATTATCGTCATCAGCATGACGATGGGAGTCGCACCATGGTGAACCATACCCATTACACCTACCGCATCCGCTGGTCCGAAGAAGATGACCAATTCGTTGGTTTATGCGCCGAACTACCCAGCCTCTCCTGGCTTGCAGATACTCACCAAGAAGCGCTGGAAGGTATTCTGTCTCTGGTGGCCGACGTAGTGGCCGACATGGAGGCTGAAGGAGAAACACCACCGCTCCCACTGTCTGAACGCCACTACTCTGGTCGTTTTAATGTGCGCATTCCCCCAGAAAAACACCGCGAGCTTGCGATCAAGGCAGCAGAGGAAAATATCAGCCTCAACCGCTTAATCAGTGATCGGCTCGCGAACGTATAGCTAGTTACTCCGCCAAAACCCCAACACAGGGTGATACACCCATCGCTGATTTCTAGCCGAAGCAGTTACCGTGCCGAAGGTACGGGCGGCGCGATCCAGGGAGATATCAAGGTCTTCCGCCAAGTCAGCCAGCGCCGTTAAATAGTCGGTTGAACCCCAGGGATGTATCCGCTCGCCCTGCTCTTTTTCTAGCGCTACCCGCACCAGCAGGCTCTCTTCCACCGGTACGTAGAGCTTTTCGCCTCGCCTTGCGCCATCATCGACACGGTGTAGCGTCCAGGTTTCACCGCCCTCATCGGGCAGCAGCGCTAGCGTGATTTCGTATTCGAGCTGTTTGCGAAAGGGGTCGCGCTGTATCAATACACCCGTCAAATGCAGTTGCGGCATCACATGCCAGCTGTAGGCTCCTAACGGCGGTGGTTTGGGCGTTTTGCCGATTCGTAGCTCTTTTTTGGTCAATGGCTCGGCGGGCTGCTCGATCATCAGTTGATGCAGCCGCTCATGCTCCAGGTCGACAAGACTATCTTTGGCGCGCAGCACTTCCCGCGCCAGCACGCGGGGGCGGGCATCGATCACCTGGTACTCATCTTGCGTTAACAGCTCACTAAGCGAGTGGCTACTTAGCCGCCATTGCAGATCTGTTTCAAAGCCGGGTTTGTGGAAAGCGGGTTTTCCAGGCTGCTCTAAATGTTTGAGGTTGGTATCGAGCAGCAAAATATTGGGCGAATCACACGCCTGCTCGCGGTGTCGTCGAACGCGGCCAGCCAACTGGATAATCGAGCGCATGGACGATGGTTCGACAATGGCCCAGTCGTAGTCGTGGTCGCGCCCCACCTCAGTGACTGGCGAGCCTAGAACGATAAACAGATGGTCTTGCTCTTCGCTGCCATCCAGAAGGTGACGAATATCCGGCTGTTGAAACACGCGCTCGGGGTCGGCCCGTTGCAGCGTTTTATCTAATCGGCGTTCAATCTCCGAGCGCATGACCAACGGATGACGAGAGTGGTAGACGCAGAGGTGAATGCGAAAACCCTCCGGCGCGCCCTGTTGAAACAGCGCTCTAGCAACATCCACCAAGGGATCAATATTAGCCATGCGAACCAAGCCAAAGCTGACGCGCTTGTCCGAGTGTGGGTCAACGGAATGATGCTGCTGGTGGAGTGCTAGCGCATTTTGACGCAGCAGGGTCGCAATCGTTGGCCTTACCTCTTCAGGGCGTTTGCTCAACGGCGGTAACGCTAAAATATCTGCACGGCGGCGTACTGGGCTTTTGGCCAAACGTTCTAAGCGGCGCTTGGCAAAAGCGTTGTGTGCGGCCTTGAAGGTCTCGCTACTGGCGCAGTTTTCATGCTGGCGGTCATGCTCGTCGAACCAGGCACAGCAAATATCCACCGCCAAGCCTGGTTCGCCACGATGGCGTTGAAAAGCTTCACGACCGCTTCGGTAGGCTTCATACAACCCTTCAACCAGCGCAGGCGGCAAGGTGGCCGATGAAAGCAGCACCCGTGAACCTAGCAGCCCAGCCCAATTGACGAGCCGGGTAAGCGCCGGCAGGTCGTTGATATCGAAATCGTCTATTTCATCGAGCACCAGGTCGCTGCTCATTAAGCGCAGCATGGGCACGATCTGACGTCCACCCCGAATGCTCTCGGTGGCTGGCACTAGGTGGTCAACGGTACATACCAAAATGGGCGCAGCGATCAGCGCGCGAGTGCCCGGCTCATCGCTCAAGCGGCGCAGCACCGGGTGATTATCAAAATTACCGTCGAACACCACGTGAGCATCTTCTTCGATCAACGCCTGTTGCGACGCCGAGCCTCGGGCTTCAGCCTGCTGCTCATAGTGTTCGAATAGGGCTTTATTGGCACTTCCCCCTACGCGTACGGCGAGTTCGTCTTCCCCTAAATTCAAGCGATCTCGTAAAGCCTGGCCAGTTTGAAGCGTCAGGGTGCGTAGCCCCAGCGCAATGCTAAACCGCGCGCCCTGCTGAGGGTCAGCCAACGCATACATGATGCGCCCATTGGCGAGGGTTTTACCGCACCCGGTGGACGCCATGTTAATGCCAAAAAATCCTTGGCGCTGGCTGCGCTCCCTTAGCGACTGGGCAAGATCAAACGCTTTATCTTGCCAGCGAAAACGTGGGTGGCTACTGCGCTTACGGAACCCTTTGTGGCGCGCTAAACGGGGTAAGTGGCTGTCGACGCTGGGTAGCGCGCGAGCAACCGCCGCCGCATGTTTCTCAACCCCCAGAATATGCTCATCCAATGGCTGGTTGGGCTTGCCAGTTTTGCGCACGGTATTGGCAATTAACGGGTAGCTGGGCTCGCCGCGCACGCGATGCTGGAGGTCTTCAAGGCTTGAGTAGTGGTGGTCGGCCAACATCAAGCTAAGCCGTGCCAAGTGCATGACATAGCGGCTTTCCAACCAGTGGCAACCACTGGGCAGCCGTGCCTGTAATCGCCTGGCAAGCTTTGAGGCACGCTCACGCCAACGTGGCGTACTAACAGGCAACCCGCCCTTGAACTGCCAGTAGGGCGCAATGCGTTTAGGGTCCTGGGTCTCGGGAAGCTCGTTCCATTCGGCATGAATAGAAGCAAACAGCCCGCCTAGTTGCTCCGATTGAAGTGGCGTATTTCCTCTGCCCCAACGCCGTTCAGCCTCGCCATCGCGTTCCGGTGGCTTTAACGGTAGCCGATGGTGGCTAAGCACTAGCCAACCCAGCGCAGCCGCCAACGGGGGTAAACGGCTAAATACCGCAGAGGCGGGTGTATCTATCCCGTCACGCTCTAATCCACCCAGCCAGTCTTGCTCTTGATAACTGCCTTCAGCCAAGCGCGCCAACCAGGAGGCATCGTCATCACTTCCCACGAATGCCTGGAACAGGCGTAGGGATATCCACTCATGGCGGTATAAATTGCGCCCTTCCAACTTGCCCTTGAGCCGCTGCTGAAAGGCATCACAGGCTTTCCCCAAATCATGCAGCAACGCAGCCAGCGCGGTGAGCAGGAGAATATCTTCGCCGT
This sequence comes from Halomonas sp. BC1, assembly GCF_002078135.1. Lineage (NCBI taxonomy): Bacteria > Pseudomonadati > Pseudomonadota > Gammaproteobacteria > Oceanospirillales > Halomonadaceae > Halomonas > Halomonas sp. BC1. The sequence continues at coordinate 13,388 of NZ_LFGS01000003.1, forward strand.
TGTGCCAATCATTTTCATCGCGGCGTCGCAGGATATCTCGGGCGGTGGTGTTGGTCGGTACGGCGCCATTGAGATTGAACTGGGCAGCATCCCCCACCACCCACATCAACTCACTGTGGTCGTGGCCACGAATCCAGTGGCAGGCAACGGCGGTATTCTTGCGGGCGGTTTTGCGCAGCAGCTTACGCAGCGTATCCAGCCCGGCCTGGGTAATCGGCGTTTGCCACGTGCGGTCGCCCCGGCGTTCGGCAAACTGGTCGAGGATACGGCGCGTTTCTTTCAGAGCATTTTTATTGCACTGGGAAATCAGCAGCACGTTCATGAATCGACGCTCCCCAGTTCTTGCCCCAGCGCCTGGGCGACTTCCTTGAGCGTATCGATCATGAAGTCGAGGGATTCAGTGCGGGTCAAGCGTTCGATGCAGGCTTGGCGGAACTCCTGCTCTTCATCGCCGCGCATGGCGGAAATGAACGCTTGGGGCAGAATCACCGCGTCTTTCACCAGATCCGCCACATCGAACACTAGCCCACCTCTGCGGGTTTTACCGTGGAGTACCGCCAGGCCGTGGGGAATGCCCAATACCCAAGTGGCGGTCGCCGCCAAGCCATAGGCCAGGTAGTTGCCATGATCGAGAAAACGGTTGGCGGGGTCGGTACCCGCGCCGCGCTTGGCGCGGGTGAAGTCGCCGTAATCAACGGCGTTCACCGCTAGCTTAAACAGCGTTTTGGTCAAGCGCGCTTCCAGGGTGAGCAGGTCAACCGTGCTGGGGGCTTGCTTGATGGCTTCGCGATGATGGGTGAGTGCGCTGTGCAGGTGATCGGTGGCAATAGTAAAGCCTGCGTCTTTCATCACTCGGCTTGTCCACAGCGCTTCGATACGGGCCAAGCGCGCCTGCTGAAAGGCGCGCGCAGCATCCAGGCGTTTGGCATCATCAAACCAGAGGCGTACCCAGTATTGGAGATACTCCGTGGGCCGGTACTCGCTTTGTGGCGTCAGCCAGGCAACGTCCACATCCACTTCATTGGCGGCAAACAGCGGTGTGCCACCGCCACCACAAAACCCGACCAGTACGCCTGCCTTGGCGAGTTCGCGCATGGCCGCTTGGGTAATCGAGGTGCCTGTGCCCAGCAGTATCGAGGTGGTATTGGCAATGGGAATATTCCAGTAGCGCGACTTGCTACCTTCATCGGTGACGTACTCTACCCGCCCACCGTTCACCAACACTCGGCAGTGCTGGAGGTAGTACAGGTTCGCACGCTTGGAGTGCAGGATGGTTTTAAGATCAGAAGGTGAAAAGTCATCCATGGCGGCTCTCCTATTGTTCTTGCCACCATCTAAGCACCCTTCGCCCTGAAACACCATTGATCCTCATCACGCTTTGCCTACCCACTTTCCACGCTCATGGCACCTTTCCGCCGTGCTACGCTTAGCACTATCGTTTCGGTGACTCAGGTGTTTGGCCATGCAATTACGGCAACGTGTACAGAAGATGTTGGCGGCGGGGGCGTTGCTGATGCTGACACTGCCCTCCCAGGCGCAAACTGGAAATGAGTGGGCCACGTACGACCGCGTGTTCGAGAACGGGGCGCGTCAGGCGCAGTGGTGGGAGGCGGGCTGGAGCGGCATTTACGCGGCCAGCCTGGTGGTCGATGCCTACCAGTCCAGCGAGGCCAGCAGCCGAGATGACCGTTTCGATGCGCGCATTGGCGTGGTGAAGTCGGCGCTGGCGCTGGCGGGGACGCTCACCGATCGCCAACCACATCGGGCGGCGCTGGCAGAGTATGAGCGGCTGAAGGCCCAGGGCGAGTTGAGCGGGGTGCAGGCGTTGGGCCTGCAGTTGGCCCAGGCAGAACGCGAACGCCGTGGCTGGGAAGCGCGGGTCAGCTCTCTGGTGGTGAACAGCGTGGCCGGCGCGGTGATTGCGGCCGATGGCCGGGAGCGGGATGGCGCGGTCAATTTTGCCACCGGCATGCTGATCAATGAATTACAGATCTGGACCCAGCCCCATCAGGCGTCCCGCGCGATCAACCACTTCCAACCGGCCCGTGTGTCGCTGGGCCCGGTTACGCTGGAAGGCGAATATGCCCTGCTGGTTACCCCTCAACAGCTGAGCGCGACCTGGCGGTTCTGAAGGTGGGCCAGGCTGCTTTTCGTGCTCGGCTTGCCGGGCACTTTTTATAGGTACGCTTGTCGTTGTCAGGGCCGCATGAGCGCGTAAAATATGCGGCTCTTTTTTTGTTTCTCTATTCGTTATGTTATAACTTATTTATTCGTGAGTGAGGTTGCTCGATGAGTGAGCACATGCATCGCCATAACAAGGAAGGTCCTTGTCATTTTTCGCTGATGTCGTTGTCGGCCACCAAACGGCTGGGGTTGGTTGCCCTTCCCCTGCTGGCGTTGTGGGGGCTGGTGGCGTGGGCAGGCGGGTGGCCGCTATGAGTGAGCGTTCCTCTTCTCGCCTGCAACTGCACGACCTGCACCTGGCACAGGGAGGGCGCACCGTGCTGGAGCATGTAGACGGCGACATCAAGCGCGGCGCGATCACCGCGCTGATTGGTGCGAACGGTGCCGGTAAAAGCACGCTGATTCAGGCCATTATGGGTGAGCTTCGGCCGATTAGCGGCAAGGTGGTATGCACGGTGGATAAAGCGCGCCGTGCCTGGCTGCCCCAGCAGCTGGCGTTAGACCTCACCTTCCCCATGAGCGTGGAAGAGCTGGTGATGACCGGCAGCTGGCCAAGCCATGGGGCCATGAAAGGTTACTGCGCGGCGCACTACCGCAAGGGGCGCGAGATCATGGCGCGGCTGGGCATCTCCCATTTGGCACATCGGCCACTGGGCGAGCTGTCCGGCGGCCAGCGCCAGCGGGCGCTGATTGGCCGCACGCTGATGCAGGAAGCCGAGCTGCTGCTGCTGGATGAGCCGTTCGCCAACGTGGATAGCGACACAGTGGATATCTTGATCCGTATCCTGCGCCAGATGGCCGATGAAGGCGTGACGATCATCATCGTGCTGCACGACATGGACCACCTGCGCCGCCTGGCCGATGAGGTGCTGATGCTGAGCGACGGCCATGGCCGTTGGGTGGCGCCGAGTGCCTTGCACACGCAGCATGCCCCCGCCCAAGTGGCGCCCTTCTCGTTGGGAGGTCGTCATGCTGGCACTGCTTGACGCGTGGTTTATCGCGCCGTTCGATTACGGATTCATGCGCCGCGCCGTGGTGGGTGGGCTGGCACTTTCCTTGGCCGCGCCGCCGCTGGGCGTGTTTCTGGTGCTGCGCGGCATGAGCCTGATTGGCGATGCCATGGCCCATGCCATTTTGCCGGGGGTGGCGCTGGGCTTTTTGCTGGCGGGGTTTTCGCTGCCGGTGATGAGTGTGGGCGGCGTGCTGTTCGGGCTCTTGGTGGCGCTACTGGCCGGGGCCGTTTCCAAAATGGGCGGCCAGCGGGAAGACGCAGCCATGGCGAGTTTTTTCATCATTTCGTTGGCGGCGGGCGTCATGTTGATTTCCATGGGCGGCAGCAGCGTGGATTTAACCCACGTGCTGTTTGGCTCCATTCTGGCCATCAACTCGACCGCCCTGCTGCTGATTGCCGGTATCAGCACGCTCATCGTGGTCACGCTGGCGGTGATTTTCCGCTCGCTGGTGGTGGAGTGCCTGGACCCGCTTTTCTTGCGCGGCCAAAGCCACCGCAGTGGCTGGGTGCATAGCGTGTTTCTGGGGCTGCTGGTGCTGAACCTGACGGCGGGCTTCCAAACCCTGGGCACGCTGATGGCCGTGGGGCTGATGATGCTGCCCGCCACGGCAGCCCGGTTCTGGAGCAAGCGGCTGGAAGGTTTGATCGGCATCGCGGTGGTGCTGGCCATGGTGTCGAGCACTGGCGGGCTGCTGCTGTCGTTCCATTTTGACACCCCTTCGGGGCCAAGCATTATCCTGCTCGCAGGGGTGGCTTACTTGTTGTCAGCGCTGTTTGGCCGCTATCACAGCTTAGCGGCCAAGCTGCGACGCAAGACCACGCCACTCGCCCTGGAGCAGACATCCTGATCATTCACTAAAGGAGTTTGTCATGTCCCTTTCCCATACGTCCCGCTGGCTGGTAGGCGTTTCGGCCATGCTGGCCCTGCCTGCCGCCATCGCCAATGAGCGTGTGCAGGTGGTCACCAGCTTCTCGATTCTGGCCGATATGGTCGAGAACGTGGGCGGCGAGCATGTCGAGGTCACTTCCCTGGTCGGCCCTGACGGCGATGCACACGTCTACTCGCCGCGCCCAGGTGATGCCCGTGCACTGGCCGAGGCCGACCTGGTGGTCTTCAACGGCCTGCTGTTCGAAGGCTGGATGGAGCGACTGATCGACTCCAGCGACTATCAAGGCCCGGTGGTCACCGCAACGGATGGCATCAACGCCCTGGCCTACGCGGGCCATGACGATCATGGGCATGACGATCACGACCACGATCATGGACATGACCACAGTCACGGTCATGACCACGAGCACGGCGACGATGATCCCCATGCCTGGCAGGACATGACCCAGGCGCGGGTCTACGTCGAGAACATCCGCGACGGTTTGATGGAAGTCGATGCGGACAACGCCGAGCAGTACCAGGCCAATGCCGATCGCTACCTGGCTGACATGGCGGAGCTGGATGCCGAAATTCGTGCGCTGATCAGTGAGATCCCGGCTTCCGCCAGCGTCATCACCGGCCACGACTCCTTCGGTTACTTCTCCCGTGCCTATGGGGTCAACTTCCTGTCGCCGGTGGGGCTCTCTACCGAAGCAGACCCCAGCGGCGCCAGCATGGCAGCGCTGGTGGACGTGATCGAGCAGGCGAACGTTCAGGCGCTGTTCCACGAGAACATGACCAACCAGTCCATTATCGTGCAACTGGCCGAAGAAACCGGCCTGCCCATTGCAGGCACGCTTTACGCGGATGCGCTGGCCAGTGAGGGCGATGCCAGCACTTACTTGGGCATGATGCGCCACAACGCCACGGTGCTGCACGCCGCCCTGGCCGAACCGGGCCACGATGATCATGGTCATCGTCACTGATCGCTACCGTGAAGAAAAAATACCGCCTCGCTGGCGGTATTTTTTTGCATTGCATTTTATCCGCGAGATACGGAGACTTGGCCCACCACCCGCAAAGAGCCAAGCCCATGCGCCTGAACGCCGATTTTAGCCACTTTGCCTGTATGACGCCGGAGCAGTATCGCTGGGTCGCGTCGCCCAGTGCAGGCGTGGAACGTATGATGCTGGACCGGATTGGCGAGGAAGTCGCCCGCGCCACCAGCCTGGTACGTTACGCGCCGCACAGCCAGTTCAGCCACCATACCCATGGCGGCGGTGAAGAGATTCTGGTGCTGGAGGGCGTGTTTGCCGACGAACATGGCCGCTACCCTGCGGGCAGCTACCTGCGCAATCCCATTGGCACTGGCCATACGCCCCATATTGGCGAAGAAGGTGCGCTGATTCTGGTGAAACTGCATCAGTTCGATGACAACGACCTGCTGCAGCTGGCCATTCCTGCCCACCGCCTGCCCTGGCAGCCCGACCGGCGGCCAGGCATCGGCTACAAAATGCTGCACACCTACGCACAGGAGAAGGTCAGTCTGGAACGCTGGGAGCACGATGTGGCCATCGATTACCCTGCGCTACCGGGCGGGCTGGAACTGCTGGTACTGGAAGGCTCGCTCTACGAGGCGGGCAACGAATACCCGCAGGGCAGCTGGTGCCGCTTCCCACCTGGGGCTACTCCATCGCTGCGCGCCGGTGAACATGGCGTCATGATGTACATGAAGCGCGGGCACCTGACGGATGCGGTGTGCCAGGCTAACGCGCCAGCCCAATGAACGGCAGCAGGGTCAGCAGTGCGATCAGGATGACAGCGACCATCACCAGCGCGATCTGAATCGGCTGTTCCCGTAAACGACGCTCCCAGGTCGGTGCTTCGTTGCGGGCCACCGCCTCCTGGTGGGCCTTTCGCGCGCTGGCCTGGCGTTCGACCTGGTACTGCGCCAGCAGCGCCTCGGCGTCATCTCGCTGGGCCGGGTTGCGCAGCCAGATGGCATCGACCCCCAGGCGGAAGAACCCCGCCTGGGTTTCATACACGTCGAAGCCGTGTTCATCCAGCAGTTGGCGCACTTCCATGGCCTCTTCATCGGTCACGTGGCGCAACCGGAACAGCAAATGTGCCATATTAGCCGCCCAATGCGGCCATGCGATCCGCCTGAATCACTTCGATCCAGTAGCCGTCCGCGTCCTTGACGAAAATGACGTCTTTCATCTTGCCCTGGTCGGCACGCTTCACGAAGGTGACATCCTGCTCGTCGAACCAGGCCTGGGCGGCCTCCAGGTCCGGCACGCTGAAGCAGATGTGGCCAAACCCCTGGGGCTCGGCATTGCCGTCGTGGTAGGCAAAGTCCTGCTCGGTTTCGGTGCCCCAGTTGTGGGTCAGTTCCAGCAGGCCCTTCTGGCTGAAAGTCCAGGCGGTGCGAGCGTTCTGGTCCTCCGGCACCTGGTCGTCGGCTTCCACGTTAGCCAGAAAATAGAGCGAGAACTGCATCTCTTCGAAATCCAGCCGCCGCAGCACCTGCATGCCAAATACGCGGGAATAGAACGCCAGCGCGCGCTCCGGGTCCTTGACCCTCAGCATGGTGTGATTCAACCGAAACCCTTGGGTCTGGGGAGCCGCAGGGGCAACACCGGGATACTGTTCACCTGAAAACGACATGACTTTCTCCTGTTGCTGTGTGATGTATCTGGCCATTGGTACCCAAGTAAGCACTTTGGTACGTAAATACTTTGACGAAGCCCATACCATGTACAAGGCTTTAGGCTGCTGTTAACGCGAACCCCATCGAATCCGCCGTTACCGCCCCTTGGACCATGTATGAGGGCGGTGCTGCGATAATTCTAGTCCCTGCCTGAGGAGGCCGCATGTCACGTGATCTCAATGTACTGGGTGAGCCGCTCACCCCCTGCTGTCACTCGCCCAAGACGGGGGGTTTATCGTGGACGCTCGATGAAATGCTGACCTACGGCACACCCAGCGCGTTTCGCTGATCTTTCCGCGCCATTGGCTTTACACTTCCCGCCTGGCCGAGGATAGTACGCCTACGACAGGGGCGCCGCGACGCGGCTGAGACGCACCCTTTGAACCTGAACCGGATAGCACCGGCGTAGGGAGTCGTGGTGCTTCCATTCACCACCTCCCTGCCGGGAGGAAGTCATGACCCTACCCAGCCCACGCGAGACGCTGCTCGCGCTGCGTGACCAGACCCCGCTGGTTCACTGCATCACCAACTACGTTGCCATGAACAGTACCGCCAACCTGCTGCTGGCCGCCGGGGCCTCCCCCGCCATGCTGCATGCCCAGGAAGAAGTGGCGGAATTTACCGCCATCGCGGGAGCGCTCTCGATCAACATCGGTACGCTCTCTGCCCCTTGGGCCGAAGCCATGCAGCTGGCCGCCCAATCAGCCCAGGCCCACGCGGTGCCCTGGGTGCTGGACCCGGTTGCCGTGGGTGCCACGCGGCTGCGCCAGCAAACCTGCCTGTCCCTGCTGGCTTACTCGCCCAGCGTGATTCGTGCCAATGCCTCGGAAATCATGGCGCTGAGCGGCCTTGCCCACCAGGGCCGGGGCGTGGATGCCACGGTGAGCACCGACGATGCCACCCAGGCGGCCATCACCCTGGCGCGTCGGTATCACTGTGTCGTCGCCATGACCGGGGCCACCGATATCGTCACCGATGGCCAGTCGCTGTATCGTTTGACCGGCGGCCACCCGCTGATGCCACGGGTAACCACCCTGGGCTGCGGGCTCAGCGCGCTGGTCGCCGGTTTCGTAGCGGCCAACCGTCACGCCCCGCTGGCCGCCACGCTCGGCGCCCTGACCTACTTCAATCTGGCAGGCAGTCACGCCGGGCAGCAGGCCGAAGGGCCAGGCAGTTTCCATGTGACGCTGCTGGATACCCTGTATTCGCTCACGGCAGATGACCTGCCAGCACCACCTCACTCGGAGACCCTGCATGTCGGTTGATCTTACGCTCTATCTGGTCACGGATGCTCAGCTATGCGCCTCCACGGGCCTGGAACGTACCGTGGAAGCCGCCGTGGCAGGAGGCGTCACGCTGGTCCAGCTACGCGACAAGCAGGCCAGCGACGAAGCCATGATTGCCCAGGCCAAGCGTCTCAAGGAAGTGCTGGCAGGTAGCGGAGTGCCGCTGATCATCAATGACCGGCTGAACGTGGCGCACGCCAGCGGTGCCGACGGCTTGCACGTTGGCCAGAGCGATACGGACGTGATGCAGGCCCGCCAGGTACTGGGCAAGCAGGCGATCATCGGGCTCTCCATCAATACCCTGGAGCAGTTGCAGCGTGCCCCCGTGGCGCTGCTGGATTACGTGGGGCTGGGGCCCGTGTTTGCCACCGGGAGCAAGCAGGACCACGCGCAGCCCATCGGTTTTACCGGGCTGGCCCAACTGGCCAGTGCCTGCCCGCTGCCCAGCGTGGCCATCGGCGGCTTGAAAGCCGAGCACGCCGCCCAGGTGAAAGCCGCCGGTGCCCACGGGCTCGCGGTGATCTCGGCCATTTGCGGCCATCCTGACCCACGTCAGGCGGCCCAGGCGTTCTTCAGGTCATGACCCAGTTCGACCAACTGGCAGCCTTCGTCAAGGTGGCCGAGTTAGGCAGTTACACGCGGGCGGCGGAGGCCCTGGACCTCTCGCGCACCTTGCTATCGCGCCGGGTCATGGCGCTCGAGGAATCGCTGGGCGCGCGGCTGATACAGCGCACCACCCGGCGGCTGCACCTGACGGAAGCAGGAGAGAACACCATGACGACGACACTGACAACCCAAGCATCACACCTGCATGCCACTTCCCTGCTGCGCATCAGCCTGGGTATCATGACCCTGGCCCACGGGCTGTTGAAAGTATTCGTGTTCACCCTGCCTGGAACGGTCGGCTATTTTGAGTCGCTGGGCCTGCCAGGCTTTCTGGCCTACCTGACCATTGCGGCGGAAGTCGGCGGAGGCCTGGCCCTGCTGCTGGGTATCTATACCCGCTGGGTCAGCCTTGCCCTGGTACCGGTTTTGCTGGGAGCCGCCTGGGTACATATCGGTAACGGCTGGCTCTTTTCCAACCCGGGCGGCGGCTGGGAATTCCCGGTATTCTGGGCCATTGCACTGGTCGTGCAAGCCGGCCTTGGCGGCGGCAGCCTGGTCGTTGCACGCCGCTTCGCGTGAGCCACTGGCCTGCTGGCGTGCCTACGCTGGCAGGCCACACATTGAGGTGCCTTATGTTACCTAGCTTGTTTATCTCTCACGGCTCGCCCATGCTGGCGCTGACCCCCACGCCCGCTCACCGGTTCCTGCGTGAGCTGGGCCAGACGCTTCGCCCCAAGGCCATCGTTGTGGTCTCTGCCCACTGGGAAACGCCGGAGCTGCTCATCAGTCAGAGCGCTCACCCCGAGACCCTCCACGATTTTGGCGGTTTTCCGGCGGCGTTATTCGCCGTGCAGTACCCGGCACCGGGGGACCCAGCCCTGGCCGCAACGCTGGGCAAAACGCTCGGTGCCAGACTTGTGGAGCGCGGCATGGACCACGGCGCTTGGGTGCCACTTTCCCTGATGTACCCCGAGGCCAGGCTACCGGTCGTGTCGCTGTCGCTTCCCAGCCGCTGGAGCAACGCGGCGCTGATGGAGTTGGGCCAGCGGCTTGCCCACCTGCGCAGCGAAGGTATTCTGATCGTGGGCTCCGGCAGCCTGACCCATAACCTGCATGCGCTACAGCCCCAGGGCAGCCAGGCACCAGGCTGGGTGGATGCCTTTGCCGATTGGGCACACACCCAACTGGAAAAAGACGCGCGGGAGGCGCTGCTGACATGGCAAACGGCTCCCCATGCCCAGCGCAACCATCCCACGCCGGAGCACTTCCAACCGTTACTGATCGCCATGGGAGCCGGGGGCCAGGGCCAGCGGCTGCACCATAGCGTCGAGCATGGCGTGCTGGCGATGGATGTCTACGCGTTCAACTGACGGCCACGCCCAGATGGCTGGCCTGGGCGGGAGACATCTTCGATCAACGCGGCCCGCTCGGCGTCCGCCGCCACGGGTATCAGGTCGCCGGTGGTATCCTGGGTGGCGTCCAGCGTCTTGTATTGCCAGCGGCAGGCGTTGGTGCAGGTGCCCTGGTTCGGGTCGCGGCGATTGACGTACCCCGAGAGCAGGCAGCGCCCTGAATATGCGATGCACAGCGCACCGTGAACGAACGTCTCGATCTCGATATCCGAGCATTCGGTGCGGATCTCGGCCACCTCTTCCAGCGACAGCTCCCGAGAAAGAATGATGCGCTGGATCCCCTGCCACTGCCAGAACTTGACCGCGGCCCAGTTCACCACGTTGGCCTGCACCGACAGGTGGATGACTTGGTGCGGCCAGCGCTCACGGATCATCATGATCAGCCGGGGTCGGACATGATCAGAGCGTCCGGCCCAGCCTCGATCACCGGCTCCATATCCCGCAGATAGGTCGTGAGCTTGCATAACCGTCACCGTTGTTTGAACGGGCGGCATTATCGCCAGCGCACCTCGCCGACTGCGGCCCGCCGGCCGGTTTGCTAATCTGGGGCAATTCCCGGTGCATATCAGGCCGTTGGGCGACGTTTCAGGGTGGTGCGACGGTCGTGATAGGCAATGGCCAGACCGCTACACATGATCAGCGCGCTGCCTACCCAGACCCAAACGTCCGGCAGCTCCCCCCAGAACCACCACCCCAACAACACGGCCCACAGCATGGCGGTATAATCGAAGGGCGCCGCTATGGCGGCGGGCGCATGGCGAAAGGCCAGAGTGATGAACGCCGTGGCTCCCACCCCCAACACTCCGGAGGCGGCAAAGCCCAGCCAGTGCCAGGGATGGGGCGTTTGCCATACCCAGGGCAGGCTGAGGCCCGTCAGTACCAGCGGCACGGCCGTCATGTAGAACACCATGGCCCACAGGTGCTCGTTGGCGCCATAGCGCCGCGCGGTGACCATCATCAGCGCGTAGAACACCGCCGCGCCCAGCACCACCATGGCCCCCAGTTGAAAGGCATCACCACCTGGCCGCACCACGATCAGCACCCCGACAAAGCCAAGCAGCGAAGCGGCCAGCACTGGCGGGTCGATACGCTCACCCAGTAACGGCACCGACAGCAGCGTCACGAACAGCGGGGCCACAAAGGCAATCGCCGTGGCTTCCGCCAGCGGCAGCAGGGTCAACCCCCAGACGAAGCACACCATGGTGGCGGTATAAATGAGCCCGCGCAGCAGGTGCACGCCCGGGCGACGCGTACGCAATTTGCGCAGCCCACCACCAAAATGGGCCAGCAGGGCGATCAGCGGTAGCGACACCAGCGTTCTGAAAAAATGATTTGCAGCGGCGAGTGCACCTCACCCAACCATTTCGATACCGCGTCACCCAAGGCCAGAAACAGTACGCCTGCACACATGCAGAGAATGCCTTTCAGGGAAGCTGTCATGGCGTTCCTCCTGTGGTCGCATAAAATAAAACGCCCCGCCAATGCTGCACTGGCGGGGCGTTGGCGTGATGAGTAGTGTCAAAGGCTGGCGTTCACCACCATGCAGTCCATCCCCTGTGCCTGCAGCGACTGACAGGCCTGACGGGCACGTATTTCGTCCAGCGCCACGACGCGTGCTCGGAAGACCGTCGAGCGCCCCTCGAAGGTATCGATGGCGACCTGCCCCCCCACCTCACTGGGCAGCCGCTGGGCAGCCTGTTGGGCCAGCTGTTCCGCCTGATGGGCCTGGCTGAAGGCACCCACTTGGATGCCCCAGTTACCACCGCCAGCGGCCGGTGCCGACCCCATTGAGGCAAAGCCACGCTCCTGCTCGATCAAGGCCAGCAGCGGGTCACCCTGAGGGGAAGGTGTAGGCGCCATGGTTTGTGACCACTGGGCCTCCACGGCCGCCGCCGTGACCGGTGCGCTGGTGTCGATATGCGCCATTATCGGCCGCGATGGGGGCTCGGGCGGAGGCGAGATCGCCTGCTGTGAACCCCCGAAGCTCATGTACTCCTGCGAGAAGCTGGTGTTGGCAATCCAGGTCTGGTGGTCACGTAGCGCTGCGCGCTCGAAACTGCGATCCAGCAGGCTGGCCATGTGCGTATCCCTGGAGGCGGCGGTGAATCCCCCCATCACCACCGCCACCATGCGTCGGCCGTTATGCACGGCAGTGGTGGCGACATTGAACCCGGAGGCACGGATAAAGCCGGTCTTCAGGCCGTCGGCGCCGGGATAGTCACGCACCAGGCGGTTGTGGCTAGTGTGGCGAGTGCCACGGTGGGTGAACTCCTGCAGCCCAAAGTAGTGGTAATACTGAGGAAAGTCCTGGATCACACGCACCGACAGGGTCAGCATATCCCGCGCCGTGGTGATCTGCTGGTCATCCGGCAACCCCGAGGCATTGCGGAAAGTCGTCCTGCTCATGCCCAGCTCACGGGCTCTTTCCGTCATCAGGTGGGCAAAGCGCTGCTCACTGCCGCCCAGAGCCTCGGCCACCACCACGGCCACGTCGTTGGCAGAGCGTACCGCCAGGGCGCGCATGGCGGTGTCCACGCTGATGGTGCTGCCTGCTGACAGCCACAGCTTGCTGGCGGGCATGGCCGCCGCCTGAGCCGACACCGGCAGCGCTTGGTCGAGGCGCAAGTCACCTCTCTCCAGCGCTTCGAAGGTGAGGTACATGGTCATCATCTTGGTCAACGAGGCAGGATAGCGCGCTTCGTCGGCGTTCTCGGCATAAAGCACTTCACCATGCTCCAGATCGACGACGATGCCCGCATAGCGAGGGTTGGCTTGCGCTTTGGTGATACTGCCGATCACCAATAGACTGAGCATCAACAGCCACACCGTTGCTGCTGTCCGTGAATACCTTGCCTCTGCTGACATACCTGCCCCTTGATGAATGTACATCACTGCTAAACGTCACTCGCGCCTGATACCCTGGCACACACTTACTGATGACCTGGCACCGCCCTTGAATGGCCATGCTCAGCCGAACAAGACTAGCATGGCCTGCCGACAAATGGATGTGCCCGAGGGCTTATATATAGATTAATCCCGGCCCGACAGGCAATCTGTTCATATCCCGTAGACATAAAAACATGGACACAAAAAAACCGCCCGGTGAGGGGCGGTTTTCATTGTGCCTTGGAAGGGGCGCTACGCTTACTCTGCAGCGGCTTCTTCCTGGGCTACCGGGCGGTCTACCAGTTCAACGTAGGCCATGGGGGCGTTGTCGCCGGTGCGGAAACCGCACTTGAGAATACGGATGTAACCACCCGGACGCTCGGCGTAACGCGGACCCAGCTCGTTGAACAGTTTGCCGACGGCTTCTTTGGAGCGCGTACGAGCAAACGCCAGACGGCGGTTTGCAACGCTATCCTGCTTTGCCAGGGTGATCAGCGGCTCGATAACGCGACGCAGTTCCTTGGCCTTGGGCAGGGTTGTCTTGATGACTTCATGTTCGACCAGCGAGACAGACATGTTCTTGAACATGGCCTGACGGTGCGAGCTGGTACGATTCAGATGACGACCACTCTTACGATGACGCATGGTTGTGATTCCTTACCAAACTGGGACTCAAGTCGACGCTTACGCGGAGGCCTTGTCGTCCTTCAGGCTAGCGGGTGGCCAATTTTCCAGCCGCATACCGAGGGACAAGCCGCGCGCTGCCAATACATCCTTGATTTCATTCAAGGACTTCTTACCGAGGTTCGGGGTCTTCAACAGCTCCACTTCCGTGCGCTGGATCAGATCACCGATGTAGTAGATATTCTCGGCTTTCAGGCAGTTGGCGCTGCGAACGGTCAACTCGAGATCGTCTACGGGGCGCAATAGGATCGGATCAACGTGATCCTCTTCCTCTTCGACTTCCTGCTCTTTGTCAGCTTCCAGGTCGACGAAGGCGGCCAGCTGCTCTTGCAGAATGGTCGCACTGCGACGGATAGCCTCTTCCGGATCCAGTGTACCGTCGGTTTCCAGGTCGATAATCAGCTTATCGAGGTCGGTACGCTGCTCGACACGAGCGGCTTCGACCGAGTAGGAAACACGGCGAACAGGGCTGAAGGTGGCATCCAGCTGCAGGCGGCCAATAGCACGGGTCTCTTCATCAGAGCCACGAGCGTCAGCCGGTTCGTAACCACGACCCAGCGCTACCTTAAGCTGAATTTTCAGCTCGGCACCTTCATTGACGTGTGCAATGACGTGGTCCGGGTTGACGATTTCGACGCTATGATCAAGCGCAATGTCGCCAGCGGTGACGACGGCTGGGCCCTGCTTGTTCAGCGAGAGCACCGCCTCATCGCGGCTGTGCATCTTGATCGCAACATCTTTCAAGTTCAGGAGGATTTCGATGACATCTTCCTGCACCCCTTCGAGTGCACTGTATTCGTGCTCTACACCGGCGATTTCAGCCTCTACCACGGCAGCGCCGGGCATGGATGAAAGCAGAATGCGACGAAGTGCATTCCCCAGGGTGTGACCAAAGCCGCGCTCGAACGGTTCGAGAACGATTTTGGCATGATGTGCGCTGATCTCTTCGACCTTGATGTCGCGGGGGCGAAGAAACTCTGTCACTGAACGCTGCATATGAACACCTTTCAGGCTGCCAAACGGATACTGAGTACTCTAAAGCACAATACTCAAGAGCATCTGGGCGGTTAGCTTTGCTATCCCGCCCAGGCCTCAAGAAGCAGAAGCAACAAACAGACTGCTTACTTGGAGTACAGCTCGACGATCAGGTTTTCGTTGATGTCGGCAGTCAGGTCACCGCGTTCAGGCAGAGCCTTGAAAGTGCCTTCCATCTTCTTGGCGTCGATTTCGATCCAGGTGATATCGCCACGGTTGGCAGCAATGCTCAACGCGCTTTGGATACGAGCCTGGTTCTTCGCCTTTTCACGAACAGCTACCACGTCACCCGGCTTCACTTGGTAGGAAGCAACGTTAACGGTGCGGCCGTTGACGGAAATCGCCTTGTGGCTGACCAGCTGACGCGCTTCAGAGCGAGTCGAGCCGAAGCCCATGCGGTAGACGACGTTATCCAGTCGGGATTCAAGCAGTTGCAACAGTACTTCACCGGTCGCACCTTTCAGGCGAGCGGCTTCTTTGTAGTAGTTGCGGAACTGCTTTTCGAGTACGCCATACATACGGCGTACTTTCTGCTTCTCGCGAAGCTGCAAGCCGTAGTCGGAAAGACGCTGACGACGCTGGCCGTGTACACCCGGGATCTGCTCGGATTTACACTTTTTCTCGAAGGGAGTCACGCCACTCTTCAGGAAGAGATCGGTGCCTTCACGACGAGACAGTTTGCACTTCGGTCCAATATAACGAGCCATGAATCTGTCTCCTTAAACGCGGCGTTTCTTCGGCGGACGGCAGCCATTATGGGGGATGGGCGTCGCGTCTACGATGCTTTGCACGCGGAAGCCGGCGGCGTTCAGTGCGCGCACGGCGGATTCACGGCCGGGACCGGGGCCCTTGACCAGCACGTCTACGTTTTTCACACCATACTCGGCTGCAGCAGTTGCTGCACGTTCGCTTGCAACTTGCGCAGCGAACGGGGTGCTCTTGCGAGAACCACGAAAACCCGAACCACCGGCTGTTGCCCAAGAAAGAGCATTGCCCTGGCGGTCTGTGATCGTCACGATCGTGTTGTTAAAAGAGGCATGGATGTGCGCGACGGCGTCCACTACCTGCTTTTTAACCTTTTTACGGTTACTACGCGGGTTAGCCATGTTGATGTCTATTCCTGTCTTAACGTCAGCTCTCGATTAAAGAGCCTGCGTGTTATTTGCGGATCGGCTTACGCGGGCCCTTACGGGTACGCGCGTTAGTCTTGGTCCGCTGACCACGCAGCGGAAGACTACGACGATGACGCAGACCACGGTAGCAGCCTAAGTCCATGAGACGCTTGATGTTAAGCGTGACATCACGACGAAGGTCGCCTTCTACGGTGTACTTACCAACTTCAGAACGCAGGGTGTCCAGCTCGTCGCCAGACAGATCTACGATCTTGGTAGTCGGCGCGATACCGGCAGCAACACAGATGTGTTGCGCGCGAGTACGGCCAATCCCGAAGATATAGGTCAGCGAGATCGCCGCATGCTTGTTGTCCGGGATATTGACGCCTGCAATACGGGCCATCAGCTTACTCCGAAATTTGAGCGGCTTGCTCGTTTATTCATCTACAAAAGGCGCAACAGCATACCCCTTTAGGAGCCCGAAGGCAAGGGGTATGCCTGCACCCGCTTAAAACAGCCCAGGTTTAGCCCTGACGCTGCTTGTGCCGCGGCTCGACACAGATGACGCGTACAGCGCCATTGCGACGAATGATCTTGCAGTTACGGCACATCTTCTTTACGGAAGCTCGAACTTTCATCGTTCTTTCTCCAAAAACGGCTCGCGGCGCGCCAATTCGTTAGGGGCGCCTCAGCGCATGATGCCGCCGCTACCGTAGCCTTTCAGGTTGGACTTCTTCATCACTGAGTCATATTGATGCGACATGAGATGCGACTGCACCTGGGCCATGAAGTCCATGATGACCACTACCACGATCAGCAGCGACGTGCCGCCAAAGAAGAACGGAACGTTCCATGCTACGATCAGGAACTGGGGCATCAGGGAAACCGCAGTGATATACAAGGCACCGAACAGAGTGAGACGAGTCATCACTTTGTCGATATAGCGAGCGGTCTGCTCGCCGGGGCGAATGCCCGGCAGGAAAGCGCCTGACTTCTTGAGATTGTCAGCCACATCCTTGGGGTTGAAGACCAGCGCTGTGTAAAAGAAGCAGAAGAATACCACTGCCGCAGCGAAAAGCAAGATGTAAAGCGGTTGGCCAGGGCCTAACGCCTGCGAGGCTCGCTGCAACCACTCCATGCCTTCGCCAGCACCTACCCACTGACCGATAGAGGCCGGGAAGAGCAGAATACTGGAGGCAAAGATCGCGGGAATGACGCCCGCCATGTTCACCTTCAACGGCAAGTAGCTGCTTTGACCTGCATACATCTTGTTGCCCACTTGGCGACGTGGGTAGTTCACCTTGAGGCGGCGTTGGCCACGCTCGATGAACACCACGAATGCCACGGTGGCAATACCTAGCACGGACAGCGCTAACAGCGGAAGAACATTCCAGGCCCCTTCGTTACGAGCAAGCTCGAAGGCTTGCCCCACGGCACTGGGCAGCCCAGCGACGATCCCCGCGAAGATCAGCAGCGAAATACCGTTGCCGATGCCCTTCTCGGTGATCTGCTCGCCTAGCCACATCATAAACACCGCACCCGACACAAACGTGATGATGGCGGTGAAATAGAAGCTGAAGTCAGCGTTGTAAGCGATGCCTTGGCTAGCCAGACCCACGGACATGCCGGTAGCCTGGACAAAAGCCAGTAACACCGTGCCGTAGCGGGTGTACTGGCTAATCTTGCGGCGGCCAGCCTCGCCCTCTTTCTTGAGCTGTTCAAGATGAGGGGAGACTGCAGTCATCAGCTGCATGATAATCGACGCCGAAATATAGGGCATGATGCCCAGGGCGAGGACGCTCATGCGCTCCAGGGCGCCACCCGAGAACATGTTGAACATGCCCAGGATGGTGCCCTGTTGCTCCCTGAACAAGGCAGCAAGCTGGTCAGGATTGATACCGGGAACGGGAATGTGGGCACCGATACGGTACACCACGATGGCGAGGAGCACGAAGCGCAAACGCGCCCACAGTTCACTCAGACCGCTGCCCATCGCCGGCATGTTTCCTGACTTGGCCATTTAGTCCTCTACCTTGCCGCCAGCGGCTACGATCGCTTCACGGGCACCTTTGGTGACCTTGATTCCACGAACGGTAACCGCTTTGTTCAGTTCGCCAGAAAGGATGATCTTCGCATGCAGCGTCGCATCCTTCAGCACGTTGGCTTGCTTCAGGGTTTCCATGGTGACTTCGTCACCGGCAACCTTGGCAAGTTCCGCCAGGCGTACTTCTTCAGATACCAGCGACTTGGCAGACGTGAAGCCAAACTTCGGCAAACGACGCTGCAGCGGCATCTGACCGCCTTCGAAACCAGGCTTGACGCTACCGCCACTGCGTGATTTCTGACCTTTGTGGCCACGGCCACCGGTCTTGCCCAGACCGGAACCGATACCACGACCAACGCGCTTTTCAGCGTGTTTGGAGCCCGGCGCCGGGCTCAGGGTATTGAGTTTCATGGATTACTCTCCCTCAACGCGCACAAGGTAGTTAACCTTGTGGATCATGCCGCGTACGGCAGGGGTGTCTTCCAGCTCAACCGTATGACCGATGCGACGCAGACCCAGGCCTTTCATAGTAGCCTTGTGCTTGGGCAAAACGCCGATGGTGCTGCGGATCTGGGTAACCTTGATCGTTGCTGCCATGGTGCCTTACCCCGTGATCGCTTCGACAGACAGACCGCGCTTGGCGGCGATGTCTTCCGGTGCTTGCATGGAAGAGAGACCTTTGACAGTCGCCCGCACCACGTTAACCGGGTTGGTGGAACCGTAGCACTTGGCCAGTACATCGTGAACGCCTGCCAGTTCCAGTACGGAACGCATGGCGCCACCAGCGATGATACCAGTACCTTCGGAGGCCGGCTGCATGTACACCTTGGAAGCACCGTGACGGGCTTTTACCGGGTACTGCAGTGTGTGACCTGCAAGGTTGACCTTGACCATGTTGCGACGAGCCTGGTCCATCGCTTTCTGGATTGCGACCGGCACTTCACGCGCCTTGCCACGACCGAAACCGACACGACCTTTACCATCACCTACGACGGTCAGTGCGGTGAAGCCGAAAATACGACCACCCTTGACCACCTTGGCGACGCGGTTGACCTGCACTAACTTCTCCTGCAGATCACCGTTTTGCTGTTCGTTCTTCGCCATCGTAAAACCCTTTAGAATTCCAGGCCGCCTTCACGTGCGGCGTCGGCCAGAGCCTTGACGCGACCGTGATACTTAAAGCCAGCACGGTCGAAGGCCACCTGGGTGATGCCTGCTTCTTTAGCGCGTTCGGCAATCAGAGCACCGACCTTGGAGGCCGCGTCTGAGTTACCGGTCGCACCCTCGCGCAGTGCTTTGTCCAGCGTAGAAGCGCTGGCCAGCACCTTGCCACCATCCGGCGAGATAATCTGCGCATAGATGTGACGCGGGGTACGGTTGACGCACAGGCGATACACGCCCAGCTCGCGGATCTTGGCGCGAGCGCGGCGGGCACGACGGAGACGAGATTCTTTCTTCGCGTTCATAACCCTGCCTTACTTCTTCTTGGCTTCTTTGCGACGCACCTGCTCGTCGGCGTAACGTACACCCTTGCCTTTGTACGGCTCAGGCGGACGGAAGGCGCGGATTTCCGCGGCGCACTGACCGAGCATCTGCTTGTCCGCGCTTTTCAGCACGATCACGGTGTTCTTCGGCGTTTCCGCTGTAACACCTTTAGGCAGTTCGTAGTCGACCGGGTGCGAGAAGCCCAGTGAAAGATTGAGCGTCTGGCCCTTAGCTTGGGCACGATAACCGACGCCAACAATTTCGAGAGTTTTTGTGAAACCCTCGGATACGCCCGTAACCAGGTTCTGAACCAGGGCGCGGGTAGTACCGGCCATTGCCCAGCTCTTGGCAGACTCACTCGGGGCGAAGGTCAGCTGGCCGTCTTCTTGACCAATCACCACGTCCTGGTGAATGGGCATGGACAGCGTGCCCTGGCCGCCTTTGGCGGTCAGCTGGCCAGCATCGATTTTGACATCAACGCCAGCAGGCACTTTAACCGGATATTTCGCTATGCGGGACATTCCAGCCTCCTAGAATACGGTGCAGATGACTTCGCCACCGACGCCAGCCTGGCGCGCGGCACGATCGGTCATGACACCATTAGAGGTGGTGACAATCGCGATACCCAGGCCATCGGCTACCTT
Source organism: Halomonas sp. BC1 (assembly GCF_002078135.1). NCBI lineage: Bacteria > Pseudomonadati > Pseudomonadota > Gammaproteobacteria > Oceanospirillales > Halomonadaceae > Halomonas > Halomonas sp. BC1. The sequence continues at coordinate 33,356 of NZ_LFGS01000003.1, forward strand.
GGGCAGGTTATCCTTGCCCTTGTACTGACGCAGAGACGGCTTGGAAACCCGCTGAATGTGCTCGATAACCGGCTTACCCTCAAAGTACTTGAGAGTAACGGTCAGCTCGGGTTTGACGCCTTCAGCCACCGCAAAGTCGGTAATGTAGCCTTCTTCCTTTAGCACTCGGGCCACTTCGACTTTCAGTTTGGAGGACGGCATGGTAGCCGTCTCCTTGGTGGCCATCTGCGCATTGCGGATACGGGTAAACATATCCGCCAGAGTGTCTTGCATGCTCATTTAATGTGCGCTCCTGATGATTCTACGTGGCGTTACCAGCTGGACTTTTTGAGGCCAGGGACGTCGCCACGCATGGCGGCTTCACGCAGCTTGTTACGGCCGAGGCCGAACTTGTTGTAAAAGCCGTGCGGACGGCCAGTCACGCGGCAGCGGTTACGCTGACGCACCGGGCTGGAGTCGCGCGGCAGTTGCTGCAGCTTCAGCGTCGCCTCGAAACGATCTTCTTCAGAAGCGTTCACGTCCGAGATGATTTTCTTGAGCTCTGCGCGCTTAGCCGCAAACTTCTCGACCAGCTGAGTACGCTTGAGCTCACGCTCTATCATACTTTTCTTAGCCATGATCCAACCCTTATTTCTTGAACGGGAAGTTCAGTGCTGCAAGCAGCGCACGACCTTCCTCGTCGGTGTTGGCGGTAGTAGTGATAGTGACGTCCAGCCCCCGTACGCGATCGACTTTATCATATTCGATCTCCGGGAAGATGATCTGCTCACGCACACCCATGGAGTAGTTGCCGCGACCGTCGAAGGACTTCGGGTTGAGACCACGGAAGTCACGCACGCGTGGGATGGCAATGTTCACCAGACGGTCCAGGAAGTCCCACATACGCTCGGAGCGCAGTGTGACTTTGATACCGATCGGCCAACCTTCGCGCACCTTGAAGCCCGCGATGGACTTGCGTGCCTTGGTCACCAGCGGCTTCTGACCGGAAAGCTTCTCCAGGTCGCCGATGGCATTGTCGATCAGCTTTTTGTCGCTGACCGCTTCGCCGATACCCATGTTCAGAGTCACTTTCGTGATCCGGGGTACCTGCATTACGTTGGCGTAGCTGAACTGCTCTTTGAGTTGAGCTACCACCTCGTTTTGATAACGTTCTTTCAAGTTCGCCATTATGCTACCCGACTCGCGTTAGGCGTCGATCTGCGTCTGCGTCGACTTGTAGATACGTACCTTGGTACCGTCTTCCTTCACCTGGAAGCCGACGCGATCCGCCTTACCGGTCTCCGAATTGAAGATGGCTACGTTGGACGCGTGAATCGGAGCCTCACGCTCGACGATACCGCCCTGATTTCCCGCCATGGGATTAGGCTTGGTGTGACGCTTGATCATATTCACACCGGACACCACGAAACGGTTTTCAAGTACCCGCTTCACCGTGCCGCGCTTGCCCTTATCCTTCCCGGCGATGACGATGACTTCATCGTCACGTTTGATCTTTTGCATATCCGCCTCGCTCCTTACAGCACTTCAGGCGCTAGGGAAATGATCTTCATGAACTTCTCATTACGAAGTTCACGAGTTACCGGCCCGAAGATACGCGTGCCGATCGGCTGTTCGTTGGTGTTATTCAACAAAACTGCCGCATTTCCATCGAAACGGATCAGCGAACCGTCACTACGACGGACGCCACTACGGGTACGAACGACTACTGCCTTGAGGACCTGGCCTTTTTTGACCTTGCCACGAGGAATAGCTTCTTTGACCGTTACTTTAATGACGTCACCAACGCGGGCGTAGCGACGGTGTGAACCGCCCAGCACCTTGATGCATTGCACCCGGCGCGCTCCGCTGTTGTCGGCGACATCCAGCATTGTCTGAGTCTGAATCATCGGTTTTCTCCAAACCTAATCTGACTGCACTGGTTGAACAGACGCAGGGGATTAACCCTTGGCCTGCTCGACCACCTCGACCAGCGTCCAGGCTTTCTTCTTGGAAAGCGGACGGCACTCCTGAATGGAAACCGTATCGCCTGCCTTTGCCTGGTTCGCCTCATCATGGGCGTGCAGCTTGGTGGAGCGCTTGACGTATTTTCCGTAGATCGGGTGACGCTCACGACGCTCGATCATGACGACGATGGACTTGTCCATCTTGTCGCTGACCACCTTGCCGGTCAGCGTACGTGTTTTTTCTCTTCGGCCATCTCAATCACCTGCCTTCTCGTTGAGCACAGTCTTAACGCGGGCGATATCCCGACGGACCTGCTTGAGCAGATGAGTCTGGCTCAGTTGGCCAGTGGCCTTCTGCATGCGCAGGTTAAACTGCTCGCGGAGGAGCTCGAGGAGCTGCTCTTGGAGCTCTCCTACGGACTTTTCACGAATTTCCTGGGCTTTCATCACATCACCGTCCGTTTCGCAAAGGTGGTGGACAGGGGCATCTTCTGGGCGGCCAGTTCAAATGCTTCACGGGCCAGCTCTTCGGATACACCTTCAATTTCATACAGGACCCGACCCGGCTGGATCTGGGCTACCCAGTACTCAACTGAACCTTTACCCTTACCCATACGAACTTCGAGCGGCTTCTTGGAAATCGGCTTATCAGGGAAAACGCGGATCCAGATTTTACCGCCACGCTTGACGTGACGTGTGATCGCACGACGGCCAGCTTCGATCTGACGCGCAGTGATGCGGCCACGACCGGTTGCCTTGAGACCGTACTCCCCGAAGCTGATCTTGCTTCCGCGATGCGCCAGGCCACGGTTGCGGCCTTTCATCATCTTGCGGAATTTCATACGCTTGGGCTGTAACATCGACTCGCTCTCCCCTTACCTGGAACCTTTCTTCTTGGGCGCGTTGCCGGCAGGCTGTTGCTGTTGCTTGGCCTTGGCACGTACTTCCTCGATACCGCCGAGGATTTCACCCTTGAAGATCCACACTTTGACGCCGATGACGCCGTAGGTGGTGTGAGCTTCGTAAGTGGCGTAGTCGATGTCCGCACGCAGAGTGTGCAGCGGAACGCGACCTTCGCGGTACCATTCGGTACGTGCGATTTCGGCGCCACCCAGACGACCTGACAGCTGAATCTTGATGCCGCCAGCGCCAAGACGCATTGCGTTCTGTACCGCGCGCTTCATGGCACGACGGAACATGACGCGACGCTCAAGCTGACCTGCCACGTTGGCAGCAACCAGCTTGGCATCCAGCTCGGGCTTGCGAACTTCTTCGATGTTCACATGCACCGGAACGCCCATCATCTCGGTCAGATCACGACGCAGACGGTCGACATCTTCACCTTTCTTGCCAATCACGATACCCGGACGGGCAGTGTGAATGGTGATGCGGGCATTGTTCGCCGGACGCTCGATGTGAATGCGGCTTACGGAGGCGCTTTTCAGACGCTCGTCCAGGAAGCTGCGCACTTCGAGATCGTTGTTGAGCTTATCGGCATAGGCGCCGCGCTCGGCATACCAGACAGAAGCATGGTCTTTGACGATGCCCAGTCGAATGCCTGTTGGATTGACTTTCTGACCCATCTGGTCGACTCCTACTTCTCGGCTACCTTGACGGTGATGTGGCAGGTGCGCTTCAAGATACGATCCGCGCGGCCTTTGGCACGCGGCTTGATACGCTTGAGCGTCATGCCCTCATCGACGCAGATGGTCGAGACACGCAGCTCGTCGATATCCATGCCGTTATTTTCTTCCGCGTTTGCAATGGCGGACTGCAGCACTTTCTTGACTAGCTTGGCAGCCTTCTTCGGTGAGAAGGTCAGCAGGTCGAGTGCTTCGGCGACCGGTTTACCGCGCACCTGGTCAGCCACCAAACGGGCCTTCTGGGCGGATAAACGAGCGCCACGCAGCTTAGCTGTGACTTCCATCTCTCAATCCTCTCTGGCTTACCGTTTGGCTTTCTTGTCCGCCGCATGCCCGCGATAAGTGCGAGTGGCAGCGAATTCGCCCAGCTTGTGACCAACCATTTCCTCGGAGACGTGCACCGGGACGTGTTGGCGACCGTTATGGACAGCGATTGTGAGGCCTACCATGTTTGGCAGGATCATCGAACGACGCGACCAGGTCTTGATCGGTTTACGGTCGTTCTTCTCCACTGCAGCCTCTACCTTCTTCAAAAGATGAAGGTCAATGAAGGGACCTTTCTTTAGTGAACGTGGCACAGCCGTTACCTCTTAATGTCTTGGCAATTTAGATCAACGCGTCTTGTTACGACGACGTACGATCAGCTTGTCGGTGCGCTTGTTCTTACGCGTCTTGTGACCCTTGGTCGGCACGCCCCACGGAGTAACCGGGTGACGGCCACCGCTGGTGCGGCCTTCGCCACCACCGTGCGGGTGATCCACAGGGTTCATCGCGACGCCGCGAACTGTCGGACGCACGCCTCTCCAGCGCTTCGCACCGGCCTTGCCAAGTTGACGCAGGCTGTGCTCGGAGTTGCTCACTTCGCCCAGGGTCGCGCGGCACTCGGCCAGCACCTTGCGCATTTCGCCAGAGCGAAGACGCAGGGTGGCGTAGTTACCTTCACGAGCAACCAGCTGAGCGCTAGTACCGGCACTGCGAGCAATCTGCGCGCCTTTACCCGGTTTCAGTTCGATACCGTGAACGGTAGAACCGAGCGGGATGTTACGCAGCGGCAAGGCATTGCCTTTCTTGATGGGCGCGTTGACACCAGATTCCAGCACGTCACCGGCGCTAACGCCTTTCGGTGCAATGATGTAACGACGCTCGCCATCGGCATATTTCAGCAGCGCAATGTGCGCACTGCGGTTCGGGTCGTGCTCCAGACGCTCAACGGTGGCCGGAATGCCATCCTTGGTGCGTTTGAAGTCGATCAACCGATAGTGATGACGGTGACCACCGCCCACGTGGCGGGTGGTGATGCGACCGTAGTTGTTACGGCCACCGGACTTGGACTGTTTTTCCAAAAGCGGTGCATAAGCACGGCCCTTGTACAGTTCCTCACCAACGATCTTGACGACGTGGCGACGACCGGCGGATGTGGGTTTGGTCTTGACGATTGCCATTATCCGTACTCCTGCCCTTATTCGGCGCCAGAGAAGTCTTCGAGCGTTTCACCCGCAGCCAGGGTCACATACGCCTTGCGGTAACCCTTACGCAGGCCAACGCCGTGAGCAGTACGCTTGGTTTTACCCTTGACGTTCAGTACCTGAACGCCACCGACCTTCTTGCCGAACAGTGCTTCAACGGCTTTCTTGATCTCGGGCTTGGTAGCATCGGGTGCCACCTTGAAAACGTACTGGTTGCGCTCGGCTGCCATCGCGGCCTTTTCGGTCACGTGCGGTCCAAGCAGAACCTTGAATACGCGTTCCTGGTTCATGCCAGCTTCTCCTCGAATTTACGCAGGGCGGAGACGGTGACCAGGACCTTGTCAAAGGCAACCAGGCTCACCGGATCAGCGGCAGCGACATCCACCACGTCAACGTGGGGAAGGTTGCGTGCGGCCAGATAGAGCGTTTCGTCGACTTCTTCAGTGACGATCAACACTTTCTCAAGGTTGAGCTCTTTCAGCTTGGCAGCTACCTGCTTGGTCTTCGGCGCTTCTACGCTGAACTCTTCAATCGCGACCAGGCGCTCTTGACGGACCAGCTCAGACAGAATGGAGCGCATCGCCGCGCGGTACATTTTGCGGTTAACTTTCTGCGAATGGTCCTGAGGACGCGCCGCGAAAGTAACACCACCACTGCGCCACAGCGGAGAGCGGATAGTACCAGCGCGTGCACGACCGGTACCCTTCTGACGCCACGGCTTCTTACCACCGCCACGCACGTCGGAACGGCTCTTTTGAGCGCGTGTACCCTGACGACCAGCTGCCAGATAGGCAGTGACGACCTGATGCACCAGCGCTTCGTTGAATTCTTTGCCAAAAGTGGCGTCGGCTACTTCAACGGTACCCGCGCCTGCAGCAAGATTCAGATTCATTGGTAATTATCCCCTTCAGCCAGCTTTCACGGCGCTGCGAACGATCACGTTGCTACCGGTTGCTCCCGGTACAGCGCCCTTGATCAGCAGCAGGTTACGCTCGGCGTCGACACGGACGATCTCAAGGCTCTGCACGGTGCAACGGGTGTTACCCATTTGACCGGCCATTTTCTTGCCCTTGAATACGCGACCAGGTGTCTGACACATGCCGATAGAACCCGGCGCACGATGCGACAGGGAGTTACCATGGCTGTTGTCTTGGGTACGGAAGTTCCAGCGCTTAACAGCACCCTGGAAGCCTTTACCCTTGGAAGTGCCAGTCACGTCGATCTTTTGACCAGCTTCGAAGAGGGATACGGTGAGTTCGCCACCCACTTCAGGAGCTTCTTCGCCTTCTGCAAGGCGGAATTCCATCAGTGAACGACCAGCCTCGACACCCGCCTTGGCAAACTGACCCGCTTGCGCTTTGGTGAGGTGCTTGGCTTTACGAGAACCAGTAGTGACCTGAACCGCTGCGTAGCCGTCAGACTCAAGCGTCTTGACGCGCGTTACACGGTTAGGATCAACTTCAATAACGGTTACGGGCACGGATGCGCCGTCTTCGGTAAAGACGCGGGTCATCCCGGCCTTGATACCGACTAAACCGATAGTCATGCTCAGTCTCCTATAGTGTACGGGGCTATCACCCGCTATGGCTGCCCTTTCCAGAGCATTCCACTAGCACATTGTGTGGCGCCTCACGGCGCGGCGGCTGCTGCTCTCGACAGATGGCGATGAGCGCTGGGCCGCAAAGTGTCTAGTGTATTAGTCGAGCTTGATTTGCACGTCTACGCCAGCGGCGAGGTCGAGCTTCATCAGCGCATCAACGGTTTTCTCGGTCGGCTCAACGATGTCGAGCACACGCTTGTGAGTGCGAATCTCATACTGATCACGCGCGTCCTTGTTGACGTGCGGAGAAATCAGGATGGTATAGCGCTCGCGATTGGTCGGCAGCGGGATCGGACCACGAACCTGAGCACCAGTACGCTTAGCGGTTTCAACGATTTCCGCAGTGGACTGATCGATCAGGCGATGGTCGAACGCTTTCAACCGAATGCGAATCTTTTGGTTCTGCATTTGCCCTAAACTCCAATGGATGTCGACGGCGCGAGCCGTCTACCCACGCATTCAAAGGATGCGCATTATAGGCACGCCAATCGGCCATGTCAAACATTTGCGATTGGTGCGCAGAAAAGGGGGCTCTTGCGAGCCCCCTTGCATCATCAAGTCAACAGCTTACTTGACGATCTTGGCTACGACGCCAGCACCTACGGTACGGCCACCTTCGCGGATAGCGAAGCGCAGACCTTCGTCCATGGCGATCGGAGCGATCAGGGTGATAACCATTTTGATGTTATCGCCCGGCATTACCATTTCAACGCCTTCCGGCAGTTCACAAGTACCGGTTACGTCGGTGGTACGGAAGTAGAACTGCGGACGGTAGCCCTTGAAGAAAGGCGTGTGACGACCGCCTTCTTCCTTGGACAGTACGTATACTTCGGCTTCGAACGTGGTGTGCGGGTTGATGGTGCCCGGCTTGGCCAGAACCTGGCCACGCTCGACGTCATCACGCTTGGTACCACGCAGCAGGGCGCCAACGTTCTCACCTGCACGACCTTCGTCGAGCAGCTTACGGAACATTTCAACGCCAGTTACGGTGGTTTTGGTGGTGTCGCGGATACCCACGATTTCCACTTCTTCACCGGCTTTCACGATGCCGCGCTCTACACGACCGGTAACAACAGTACCACGGCCAGAGATAGAGAATACGTCTTCGATCGGCATCAGGAACGGCTGGTCGATGGCACGCTCCGGCTCAGGGATGTACTCATCCAGAGCCTTGATCAGGTTGGTCACGGCAGTAGTACCCATGCCGTTCTCGTCTTCACCGTTCAGAGCCATCAGCGCAGAACCAGTGATGATCGGCGTGTCGTCACCCGGGAAGTCGTACTCGTTCAGAAGTTCACGAACTTCCATTTCGACCAGCTCGAGCAGCTCTTCGTCATCGACCATGTCCGCTTTGTTCAGGAACACAACGATGAACGGAACACCAACCTGACGAGACAGCAGGATGTGCTCGCGAGTCTGCGGCATGGGGCCGTCAGCGGCAGAACATACCAGGATAGCGCCGTCCATCTGAGCAGCACCAGTGATCATGTTCTTGACGTAGTCAGCGTGTCCCGGGCAGTCAACGTGCGCGTAGTGACGCTCTTCAGACTGGTACTCAACGTGAGAAGTCGCGATGGTGATACCACGCTCACGCTCTTCCGGTGCGTTATCGATAGTATCGAATGCACGCCAGTCGCCGCCGAAAACCTCAGCAGACACGCGGGTCAGGGCCGCTGTCAGAGTCGTTTTACCGTGGTCGACGTGACCGATGGTGCCGACGTTGACGTGCGGTTTGGAACGTTCAAATTTTTCCTTAGCCACTGCTATAACCTCTTTACGTTAGCTAACGGTTAACCGTTTTGGTTGATGACGGCTTCAACGACGCTGGAGGGCGCCTCCTCGTACTTCGCGAACTCCATAGAGTAGCTCGCACGGCCCTGGGTCTGTGAGCGCAGATCGGTTGCGTAACCGAACATCTCACCCAGTGGCACCGTTGCACGAATGACTTTACCAGAGGAAGAGTCATCCATGCCCTGCACCAGGCCGCGACGACGGTTCAGGTCGCCCATGACGTCACCCATAAAATCTTCGGGGGTCACGACTTCGACCTTCATCACCGGCTCCAGCAGCACGGCCTTGGCCTTCCGGGCACCTTCTTTCACTGCCATGGAAGAAGCAATCTTGAACGCAGTCTCGTTCGAGTCCACGTCATGGTAGGAACCATCAAACAGCGTGACTTTGACGTCGATCATCGGGTAACCGGCGATGACACCGTTTTTCAGCTGCTCGAAAGCACCCTTCTCAACCGCAGGGACGTATTCCTTGGGAACCACACCACCCACGATTTCAGAGTTGAACTTGAAGAAGATCTCTTCTTCGCCTTCACCCTTCTCTTCTGCAGTCAGCGGCTCGATGCGCAGCCAGACGTGACCGAACTGACCACGACCACCAGACTGACGCACGAACTTGCCTTCCTGCTCGACGCTGCCGCGAATGGTTTCGCGGTAGGCGACCTGCGGCTTACCGATATTGGCTTCTACCTTGAACTCGCGACGCATACGGTCAACGATGATGTCCAGGTGCAGCTCACCCATACCGGAGATGATGGTCTGACCGGTCTCTTCGTCGGTCTTGACCTGGAACGAAGGATCTTCCTGGGCCAGCTTGCCAAGCGCAACGCCCATTTTCTCTTGATCAGCTTTAGATTTCGGCTCAACAGCAACCGAGATCACCGGATCCGGGAACTCCATACGCTCGAGAACGATCTTGTCATCGATATCGCACAGGGTGTCACCGGTGGTGACGTCTTTCAGGCCGATACAGGCCGCGATGTCGCCCGCCAGTACTTCCTTGATCTCTTCGCGTGTATTAGCGTGCATCTGAACGATACGACCAACGCGCTCTTTCTTCTGCTTGACGGAGTTGTAGACGCCGTCACCAGACTTCAGAACGCCCGAGTAGACGCGAATGAAGGTCAGAGTACCAACGAAGGGGTCGGTAGCAATCTTGAACGCCAGTGCAGCAAACGGAGCATTATCGTCAGCTTCACGAGTTGCGACAGTACCATCCTTGTCGTCCAGCTCACCTTCAATGGCCTTGACTTCCGTTGGTGACGGCAGATATTCAACTACTGCGTCCAGAACCGCCTGAACACCTTTGTTCTTGAAGGCAGAACCACAGGTGACTAGAACGACTTCGCTTGCCAATGTACGGGCGCGCAGGCCTGCCTTGATCTCAGCGACGCTCAGCTCGCCTTCTTCAAGGTACTTGTCCATCAGCTCTTCAGAGGCCTCGGCAGCGGCTTCGACCATCTGCTCACGGTACTCTTCAGCGGTTTCGACCAACTCTGCAGGGATATCTACAAGCTCATAGCTCGTTCCAAGGTCTTCCTCGTTCCAGAGGATAGCCTTCATCTCGATCAGGTCGATAACGCCCTTGAAGTCTTCTTCCGTGCCCCAGTTAATCTGGATCGGCACGGCGTTGGCACCCAGGCGCTCTTTCAGCTGGTCGACAACCATGAAGAAATCAGCGCCGGTACGGTCCATCTTGTTGACGAAGACCATGCGCGGAACTTCGTACTTGTTGGCCTGACGCCATACGGTTTCGGTCTGCGGCTGAACGCCGGAGGAACCGCACAGTACAACGACCGCACCATCGAGAACACGCAGAGAACGCTCAACTTCGATAGTGAAGTCAACGTGCCCGGGGGTGTCGATGATGTTGATACGGTGCTCATCAAACTGATGATTCATCCCCTTCCAAAAGGTGGTTACAGCAGCAGAGGTGATAGTGATACCACGCTCCTGCTCCTGCTCCATCCAGTCGGTCGTAGACGCACCCTCATGCGTTTCGCCCAGCTTGTGGTTTACGCCAGTGTAAAACAATACACGCTCAGTGGTGGTAGTTTTACCTGCGTCGACGTGAGCCACAATCCCCAGGTTACGGTAGCGATTAAGCGGTGTTTTGCGTGCCACGGTGAAACTCCCGTTAGTTGGCGATGCTCGTTGATCCAGCGGTACCATTTCTGCTTATGCCACCGCCGCCATCGACAACGATAGCGGCGGAGTGTTGCAACATGACGATAAAGACCTTTAACGCTGTGCAACCGGCAGAAACCGATACGAACCCAGAAACGTCGAGCTTAGAAACGATAGTGAGAGAAGGCCTTGTTGGCTTCTGCCATACGGTGCACGTCTTCACGCTTCTTGACAGCAGAGCCCTTGCCTTCAGCGGCATCCAGCATTTCACCTGCCAGGCGCTGAACCATCGTTTTCTCACCGCGACGACGCGCAGCGTCTACCAGCCAGCGCATTGCCAGCGCTTGGCGACGTGACGGACGAACTTCAACCGGCACCTGATAAGTAGCACCACCCACGCGGCGCGACTTTACTTCGACCATCGGCTGGATGGTTTCCAGCGCCTTGTCGAAGATTTCCAGCGGCTCTTCTTTACTACGCTCGGCAACCTTGTCCAACGCACCATAGACGATGCGCTCAGCTACGGACTTCTTGCCGCTGACCATCAGGTGGTTCATGAACTTCGCCAGACGCTCACTTCCGAACTTGGGATCCGGCAGGATTTCGCGTTTAGCTACAACTCTTCTTCTAGGCATGATAAGCCCTCAATTAAGGATCCTTCAGGTAAACTCGGAACCTGCTTGCGCTCTTGGCGCCGCCCGACCTTACTCTTATCAGACCATCATATTCGGTTAAAAAGGTAACACCGCAGCGCTCCGCGAGGCTACGTTCAGCGCCTTAGGACTTCGGACGCTTGGTACCGTACTTGGAACGACCCTGCTTACGGTTCTGTACGCCAGAGGTGTCAAGGGCGCCACGAACGGTGTGATAACGCACACCTGGCAAATCCTTTACACGACCGCCGCGAATCAGAACAACAGAGTGCTCCTGGAGGTTGTGACCTTCACCACCGATGTAAGAAGAGACTTCGAAACCGTTGGTCAGGCGCACACGGCAAACCTTACGCAGGGCCGAGTTCGGCTTCTTGGGGGTGGTGGTGTAAACGCGCGTACAAACGCCGCGCTTTTGCGGGCATGCCTGAAGCGCAGGCACGTCACTCTTGGTGACGGGGCGCTTGCGCGGCTTGCGCACTAGCTGATTAATCGTTGCCATGGTGTTTAGCTGACTCCAATGGTTGCCTTGGCCTATTAACAAATACAAGCAGCGGATGCGGGCGCACCCACCCCACTGTTAAAGGCTGCGCATTCTAAAGGCTGCCCCTGCCTGGCGTCAAGCCCTGGCGGTGGTTTACCGCCAGGTTCCTGCCATTCAGGGTCAGCCGCTCTTGGCTGCTCGTGGCCTGTCCTGGGTTACAGATCGTCGTCTGAATCCAGGGCGGTCAACTGAGCACCCAGCTCCTGCTCAACCTCGGTAGCCGAGGGGTTGAACAGACGCTCTACGTCTTCGCGCTTGCGACGACGCTCTGCGTGGTGAGTCAGACCGGTACCTGCCGGAATCAGACGTCCAACTACCACGTTTTCTTTCAGGCCACGCAGGTAATCGCGCTTGCCGGTGACCGCCGCCTCGGTCAATACGCGGGTCGTTTCCTGGAACGACGCCGCCGAAATGAACGATTCGGTGGCCAAGCTGGCCTTGGTGATACCCAGAAGCAAACGTTGATACTTGGCCGGGAACTTGCCTTCTTTCTCCAGGCGCTCGTTCTGCTCCAGCACGCGCACCAGTTCTGCCTGGTCGCCGGTGATGAAGTCAGAGTCGCCGGAATCGGTGATCTCCACCTTGCGCAGCATCTGACGCACGATGACTTCGATGTGCTTGTCGTTGATGCCCACGCCCTGCAGACGGTATACGTCCTGTACTTCGGCAGTGATGTACTTGGCCAGCTCCGCCACACCCAGCAGGCGCAGGATGTCGTGCGGGTTGCTCGGGCCATCGGAAATCACTTCGCCCTTCTCGACGGCTTCGCCTTCGAAGACGGCGATTTGACGCCATTTCGGAATCAGCGCTTCGAACGGATCGCCAGATTCCGGGGTGATCGTCAGACGACGCTTGCCCTTGGTCTCTTTACCGAAGCTCACCACACCGCTGATTTCCGCCAGAATGGCCGACTCTTTCGGCTTACGCGCTTCGAACAGGTCGGCTACCCGCGGCAGACCACCGGTGATGTCCTTGTTACCCGAGGCTTCTACCGGGATACGGGCAACGACTTCACCCACACCGATGGTCGAGCCGTCGTCCACGGAGATGATCGAGTTGCCGGGCAGCAGGTACTGTACCGGCGTGTTGGAACCGGACACGGACACGTACTCGCCTGCGGCGTCCTGCAGCATCACCATCGGGCGCTTGTCGCGGCCGGCCATCGGGCGGGCGGCGGACTCGATGACCTCGATGGAGGAGAGGCCAGTCATTTCATCGACGCTGCGGTGCATGGTGACACCTTCGTCGAGATCGATGAACTGGGCCTTACCTTCCACTTCCGCAATGATCGGATGGGTGTGCGGGTCCCACTTGGCCACGATCGTACCAGCGTCGACGACGTCACCGTCGCGAACCGACAGCTCGGCACCGTAAGGCAGCTTGTAGTACTCACGCTCACGACCATGATCGTCGGCGACGGCCAGGGCGCTTGAACGAGACACCACCACCAGTTTGCCGTCGGCACGCTCAACGTGCTTGATATTGTGCAGGCGTACTTTACCGCCGTGTTTCACCTGTACGCTGTCGACCGCCGAGGAACGCGATGCCGCACCACCGATGTGGAACGTACGCATGGTCAGCTGGGTACCCGGCTCACCGATGGACTGGGCAGCGATGACACCCACCGACTCACCGATGTTGACCTGATGGCCACGCGCCAGGTCACGGCCGTAGCAGGATGAACAAACGCCATGGGCGGTGTCACAGGTAATGGTGGAGCGCACGATGATCTCGTCCACACCCATGGTGTCCAGCGATGCACACCACTTCTCGTCGAGCAGCGTGTTGCGCGGGATCAGCACTTCTTCGGTGCTCGGATCGATGACGTCCTGCGCCACCACTCGGCCCAGTACACGCTGTGACAGCGGTACGATAATGTCGCCACCCTCGATGATCGGGTGCAGCGTCAGACCGTTCTCGGTGCCACAGTCGATTTCGGTGATCACCAGATCCTGGGCCACGTCGACCAGGCGGCGAGTCAGGTAACCGGAGTTGGCCGTTTTCAGGGCCGTATCCGCCAGACCTTTACGCGCACCGTGGGTCGAGATGAAGTACTGAAGTACGTTCAGACCTTCACGGAAGTTGGCCACGATGGGGGTTTCGATGATCGAGCCATCCGGCTTGGCCATCAGGCCACGCATACCCGCCAACTGACGGATCTGGGCGGCACTACCACGGGCACCGGAATCGGCCATGATGAAGACGCTGTTGAAGGAGTCCTGCTCCACTTCATTGCCTTCACGGTCGACGACGGTCTCCTTGGAGATACCTACCATCATCGCCTTGGCCACCTTGTCGTTGGCCTTGGACCAGATGTCGATAACCTTGTTGTACTTCTCGCCTGCGGTCACCAGACCGGACGAGAACTGGTCTTCGATCTCTTTGACTTCGGCTTCGGCCGCGTCGACGATATCGGTCTTGGCCTCGGGAATGACGAAGTCGTTGACACCGATCGAGGCGCCGGACCAGGTCGCCAGACGGAAGCCGGTGTACATCAGCTGGTCAGCGAAGATGACCGTGGGCTTGAGGCCCGCACGACGATACACTTCGTTGATCAGGCTGGAGATCGCCTTCTTCTTCATCGGCTGATCGATCAGCGCGAACGGTACGCCTTCCGGCAGAATGCGGAACAGCAGGGCACGACCCACGGTGGTGTCGTACAGGCGACGATGCCTGGAGCGCTCGCCGGTCTCTTCGTCGACGTCCACTTCATCCAGGCGCACTTTGACGCGTGCATGCAGCGAGACGGACTGAGTACCGAAGGCACGCTCTACCTCGTTGAGGTCAGAAAACACCATGCCTTCGCCCTTGGCGTTGATCTTTTCACGGGTCATGTAGTACAGACCCAGAACAACGTCCTGCGACGGCACGATGATCGGCTCGCCGTTGGCAGGCGACAGCACGTTGTTGGTGGCCATCATCAGCGCACGCGCTTCGAGCTGGGCTTCCAGGGTCAGCGGTACGTGGACCGCCATCTGGTCACCGTCGAAGTCGGCGTTGTAAGCCGCACACACCAGCGGGTGCAGCTGGATCGCCTTGCCTTCGATCAGCAGCGGTTCGAACGCCTGGATACCCAGACGGTGCAGGGTCGGTGCACGGTTGAGCAGTACCGGGTGTTCGCGGATGACGTCGGCCAGAATATCCCACACTTCCGGCAGTTCACGCTCGACCATCTTCTTCGCGGCTTTGATCGTGGACGCATGGCCCAGCGACTGCAGCTTGGAGTAGATGAACGGCTTGAACAGCTCGAGGGCCATCTTCTTCGGCAGACCACACTGGTGCAGACGCAGGGTCGGGCCCACGGTGATGACCGAACGACCGGAGTAGTCGACACGCTTACCCAGCAGGTTCTGACGGAAACGGCCCTGCTTACCCTTGATCATGTCAGCAAGGGATTTCAGCGGACGCTTGTTGGAACCAGTGATGGCACGGCCGCGACGGCCATTGTCCAGCAGCGCATCCACCGCTTCCTGCAGCATACGCTTCTCGTTACGCACGATGATGTCCGGCGCATTGAGGTCCAGCAGACGCTTCAGGCGGTTGTTACGGTTGATCACACGACGGTAGAGGTCGTTGAGATCGGAGGTCGCGAAGCGGCCACCGTCCAGCGGCACCAGCGGACGCAAATCCGGCGGCAGCACGGGCAGCACTTCCATGACCATCCACGCCGGCGCATTGCCGGAGTGGTAGAACGCTTCGAGCAGCTTCAGGCGCTTGGAGAGCTTCTTGATCTTGGTTTCAGAGTTGGTCTGCGGAATCTCTTCGCGCAGCGTGTTGATCTCTTCTTCCAGATCGATGTCCTTGAGCAGTTCCTGAACGGCTTCGGCACCCATGCGGGCGTCGAAGTCATCGCCGAACTCTTCCAGGGCTTCGAAGTACTGCTCGTCGTTGAGCAGCTGACCACGCTCCAGCGTGGTCATGCCCGGGTCGATGACCACGAAGCTTTCGAAGTACAGCACGCGCTCGATATCACGCAGGGTCATATCGAGGAACATGCCGATACGCGACGGCAGTGATTTCAAAAACCAGATGTGAGCGACCGGCGAGGCCAGCTCGATGTGGCCCATGCGCTCACGGCGCACGGCAGCCTTGGTGACTTCGACGCCACACTTCTCACAAATGATGCCACGGTGCTTCATGCGCTTGTACTTGCCGCACAGACACTCGTAGTCCTTGACCGGGCCAAAGATCTTGGCGCAGAACAGACCATCCCGTTCCGGCTTGAAGGTACGGTAGTTGATGGTCTCGGGCTTCTTCACCTCGCCAAACGACCAGGAGCGAATCATGTCCGGCGACGCGAGGGTAATCTTGATCGCGTCGAACTCTTCGGACTGAGACTGCGATTTGAGTACTTTCACCAAATCTTTCATATGACGGCTCCTAGCTCTCTAACTCGATATCGATGCCCAGCGAGCGGATTTCCTTCACGAGTACGTTGAAGGATTCCGGCATGCCTGCCTGCATGGTGTGGTCGCCATCCACGATGTTCTTGTACATCTTGGTGCGGCCTTCGACGTCGTCCGACTTGACGGTGAGCATCTCTTGTAGCGTGTACGCAGCGCCGTAGGCTTCCAACGCCCACACTTCCATCTCACCGAAGCGCTGACCACCGAACTGTGCCTTACCACCCAAGGGCTGCTGAGTCACCAGCGAGTAAGAACCGGTAGAACGCGCGTGCATCTTGTCGTCTACCAGGTGGTTAAGCTTCAGCATGTACATGTAGCCAACGGTGACCGAGCGGTCGAAGGCATCGCCGGTACGACCATCGTACAGCACCATCTGACCGGATTCCGGAATGTCCGCCAGCTTCAGCAGGTGCTTGATCTCGTGCTCTTTGGCACCGTCAAACACCGGCGTGGCCATGGGCACACCGCCTTTGAGGTTTTTCGCCAGCGCGATGATTTCCTCATCGGTCAGCGAATCGATGTCCTCCATGCGGGTGCCAGGCGTGTTGTAGACCTGCCCCAGGAAGTCACGAATTTCCGCAACCTGCTGACCACGTGCATCACGCAGCATGGCCTCGATCTTGACACCCAAGCCACGTGCCGCCATGCCCAGGTGGGTTTCCAGGATCTGACCGACGTTCATGCGCGACGGTACACCCAGCGGGTTTAGTACCACGTCCACCGGCTCGCCCTTCTCGTCGAACGGCATGTCTTCGATGGGCATGATCGCGGAGATAACACCCTTGTTACCGTGACGACCGGCCATCTTGTCGCCTGGCTGAATGCGACGCTTGACCGCCATGTAGACCTTGACGATTTTCAGCACGCCCGGCGCGAGGTCGTCGCCCTGGGTCAGCTTGCGTTTCTTGTCTTCGAAACGCTCATCCATCTCTTTACGGCGATTTTCGAGCTGCTCATCGGCCTGGGCCAGCAGTTCGTTGTAGGCTTCGTCCTGCATACGCAGCTTGAACCACTGCTGACGGGGCAGTTCGTCCAGGTACGTCTCGCTCAGCACGTCGCCTTTTTTCAGGTTCGGGCCACCGTTGACGGCCTGACCTTCCAGGGTGCGCTTCAGGCGCTCGAACGTCGCGTCTTCGGCGATCCGGTAGGTCTCCTGCAGGTCCTTGCGTACTTCGTCCAGCTGCATCTGCTCGATGGACAGGGCACGGGAGTCCTTCTCGACACCGTCACGGGTGAACACCTGAACGTCGATGACCGTACCCTTCATGCCGGTGGGGGCGCGCAGGGAGGTGTCTTTCACGTCAGAGGCTTTCTCACCGAAGATGGCGCGCAGCAGCTTCTCTTCCGGCGTCAGCTGGGTTTCACCTTTCGGCGTTACCTTACCCACCAGAATGTCGCCGGGGCCGACTTCAGCACCGATGTACACAACGCCCGCTTCGTCCAGCTTGCCCAGCGCCGATTCACCGACGTTGGGGATATCGGAAGTGATCTCTTCCGGCCCCAGCTTGGTGTCACGCGACACACAGGTCAGTTCCTGAATGTGAATCGTGGTGAAGCGATCTTCCTGAACGACACGCTCGGAGAGCAGGATGGAGTCTTCGAAGTTGTAACCGTTCCAGGGCATGAACGCGATGCGCATGTTCTGGCCCAGAGCCAGATCCCCCATGTCGACAGACGGGCCGTCGGCCAGAATATCGCCGCGTGCCACGCTGTCGCCAGGCCGCACAATGGGGCGCTGGTTCATACAGGTGTTCTGGTTGGAGCGGGTATACTTGGTCAGGTTGTAGATGTCGACGCCGGCTTCGCCGCCGATGATCTCATCTTCATTGACCCGCACCACCACACGACGCGCATCCACGGAGTCGATGACGCCGCCTCGGCGCGCCACGGCACATACGCCGGAGTCGCGGGCCACGAAACGCTCCATGCCGGTACCGACCAGCGGCTTGTCGGCACGCAGGGTCGGAACGGCCTGACGCTGCATGTTCGCACCCATCAAGGCGCGGTTGGCATCATCGTGCTCCAGGAACGGGATCAAGGCCGCTGCGACCGAGACCACCTGACGCGGAGACACGTCCATCAGCGTCACTTGCTCAGGACGCATGAAGGTGGTTTCGCCGCGATGGCGTACCTGCACCAGGTCATCGATCAGCTTGCCAGACTCGTCTACCGCCGCCGACGCCTGGGCAATAACGAAGTCGCCCTCCTCGATCGCCGACAGGTGAACGATGTCGTCAGTGACCTGACAGGCATTCACTTTGCGGTACGGCGTTTCCAGGAAGCCATAGCTGTTGGTATGGCTGTAGGTGGCCAGCGAGTTGATCAGACCGATGTTCGGGCCTTCCGGCGTTTCGATCGGGCACAGACGACCGTAGTGCGTGGCGTGTACGTCACGTACTTCGAAGCCTGCGCGCTCACGGGTCAGACCGCCCGGGCCGAGTGCCGACACACGACGCTTGTGAGTCACCTCGGAAAGCGGGTTGTTCTGGTCCATGAACTGGGACAGCTGGCTGGAACCGAAGAACTCTTTCACCGCCGCCGCCACGGGCTTGGCGTTGATCAAGTCCTGGGGCATCAAGCCTTCGCTCTCCGCCATGGACAGACGCTCTTTCACCGCACGCTCGACACGCACCAGACCTACACGGAACTGGTTCTCGGCCATTTCGCCAACGCAGCGGATACGACGGTTGCCCAGGTGGTCGATATCGTCGACGTCACCAAAGCCGTTACGGATGTTGATCAGCTCGCGCAGCACATCGAGGATGTCCTTGCGGTCCAATACACCGGAGCCCACGTCGGAGTCACGACGCAGACGACGGTTGAACTTCATCCGGCCCACGCCCGACAGGTCGTAGCGGTCTTCGGTGAAGAACAGGTTGTGGAACAGCGTTTCGGCGGCTTCCTTGGTGGGCGGCTCGCCAGGACGCATCATGCGGTAGATTTCGACCAGCGCTTCCAGCTGCGAGCTGGTGGTGTCCAGCTTCAGCGTGTCGGAAACGAAGGAACCGCAGTCCAGGTCATTGGTGTAGAGCGTTTCGATCAGGGTAATGCCGCCCTGAGCCATGCGCTCCAGCACTTCTGGGGTAATTTCGGTGTTGCACGGGCAGATCAGCTCGCCCGTCCTGGTGTCGATCTGGTCTTTGGCCAGCGTCTTGCCGAACAGATACTCCATCGGCACTTCCAGACGCTCCAGACCCGCTTTTTCCAACTGGCGGATGTGCTTCTGGGTGATCCGACGGCCTTCTTCGACGATCAGCTCACCATCGGCACCCTTGATGTCGAAGGTGGCGGTTTCACCGCGTAGGCGCGACGGAACCAGCTCCACGGAGAAGCCAGACTTTTCGATATGGAAGGTACTGGTTTCGAAGAACTCGTCGAGGATCTCTTCGGTACTCATGCCCAGCGCGCGCATCAGCACGGAAGCCGGCAGCTTGCGACGACGGTCGATACGCACGAAGACGTTGTCTTTCGGGTCGAACTCGAAGTCGAGCCATGAGCCACGGTAAGGAATCACGCGAGCAGAGTAGAGCAGCTTGCCGGAAGAGTGGCTCTTGCCCTTGTCATGATCGAAGAACACACCGGGTGAGCGGTGGAGCTGGGAAACGATTACCCGCTCGGTACCGTTGATAACGAAGGTACCGTTCTCGGTCATCAGGGGGATTTCCCCCATGTAGACTTCCTGCTCTTTGATATCCTTGATAGCCTTGTTCGAGGAGTCGCGATCATAGATGATCAAGCGAACCTTGACGCGCAGCGGGGCGGAGTAGGTCACGCCACGCAGCTGACACTCCTTCACATCGAACGCCGGCGTACCGAAGCGATAGCTGACATACTCCAGCGCGGCGTTACCCGAGAAGCTCTCGATCGGGAACACGGACTTGAATGCCGCGTGCAGACCCACTTCGTGCCGCTCATCAGGCGAACGATCCTGCTGGAGAAAGTCGTAGTAGGAATCAAGCTGGATGGCCAGCAAGTAAGGCACATCCATCACTTGGGGCAGTTTGCCGAAATCCTTGCGGATGCGTTTTTTCTCAGTATATGAGTAAGCCATCTGTATTCCCCAGCTTGTTCACCATGGGTGACCGATGCGTGGTCATCTGCCCGCGGGCGTTTCAGACGCAGACAGCAAGCTCCTTAATCGGTAGCTCGCCGTCAAAAATCTTGATAGATAACAGTGTTACGGTAGTGCTGTCCGCGCTTCGTTGTTGCCTGCCGACACGCTCACGCTTTACAACTGACGCATTACAACAACGTACGCTTCACAACAACGGTCCTGCTATTGTGCTGCTTTTTACCGCAGCGGCTCTGTCGTTTCGCTGCACGGCAGCATATTACAACAGAAAAAGGCCGGCAGCGGGATAGCCCGCCGCCAGCCGTGGAAGCTTACGCAGCGCGTAAAGCCATCAGCACAAGGATTACTTGAGCTCGACGGTTGCGCCAGCTTCTTCCAGCTTCTTCTTGGCAGCTTCAGCGTCGTCCTTGGACATCGCTTCTTTGATGGTCGCCGGAGCGCCGTCAACAGCGCCTTTGGCTTCTTTCAGGCCAAGACCGGTGATTTCACGAACGGCTTTGATGACGTTAACTTTCTTGTCACCAGCAGACGCCAGTACCAGGTCGAATTCGGTCTGCTCTTCAGCAGCTTCGCCAGCAGCAGCCGGACCAGCCATAACGGCTGCGGCAGCAGAAACGCCGAATTTCTCTTCCATCGCTTCGATCAGCTCGACAACTTCCATTACGGACATGTCGGCTACAGCATTGATGATATCGTCTTTGGTCAGTGCCATTGTTCCATTCCTAACTTTGCGGGAGTCTCGGACAACCGAGAACTCGGGATTTATTGCAGGTTCAGGCGGCGTGTCGATAACGCGGCCCGCAAGAAACGCTGCTTAGGCAGCTTCGGCTTCTTGCTTCTGGTCGCGCAGGGCGGCCAGGGTACGAACCAGCTTGCCAGCGGAGGCTTCTTTCATGACCGACATCAACTTGGCAATTGCCTCGTCGTAAGTCGGCAGGGTTGCCAGACGATCGATGTCAGCAGCCGGAATCAGCTCACCTTCGTAGGCCAACGCTTTGACTTCGAAGTTCTGCTCGGCTTTGGCAAACTCCTTGAACAGACGAGCGGCAGCGCCCGGATGCTCAGTGGAGAAAGCCAGCAGAGTAGGACCAACGAAGCTCTCGTTCAGACACTCCCACTGGGTGCCTTCGAGTGCGCGGCGAGCCAGCGTGTTACGAACAACACGCAGCTCTACACCATTCTCACGCGCCTGCTTGCGCAGATCGGTCATTTTACCGACCGTGACGCCGCGAGAATCGGCAACTACGACGGAGAGTGCGCCCTTGGCCGCTTCACTGACCTCGGCAACAATCGCTTTCTTGCCTTCAAGTGCTAGTGGCACAGTGATCACTCCTTCGTGCCGAAACCCGTCAAGGTTCCGGAGGTTACCATCTCTTCCAGGCCCAACAGCGGCACAGGAAGCCTTAGGGGATGGTGCTCACCAGAAAGCGGTTGCTAAAAGCGTTAACCAACTGGCGGCCACACCATCTGCGCAGGCGCTTTAGGGCGATTAAGCCGCCACTTCAGAAAAGCGGCGGCACCTGCGGTCTTTGACGGTGCCTCATCTGGCATAAAGCTCAGCGAGGGACCGCAAAGTTCTTGCTCGGTTCCAGCCACCGGCAACACGAGATTTCGCTCGTGCCGCCAGCGGGACTATCCTCGACTCGCTTAAACCAGCGAGGAGTGGTCGATAGTCAAACCCGGGCCCATGGTAGTGGACAGGGTGAATTTCTTGAAGTAGATGCCTTTGGAAGAGCTCGGCTTGAGCTTCTTCAGGTCAGCTACCAGTGCTTCCAGGTTACCCTGAACGGCGGTCGCGTCAAAATCGACCTTACCCAGCGTAGTGTGGATGATGCCGTTCTTGTCGGTACGGAAACGTACCTGACCCGCTTTGGCATTCTTGACCGCAGTGGCCACATCAGGGGTCACGGTACCGACCTTCGGGTTCGGCATCAGGCCGCGCGGACCGAGGATCTGGCCCAGCTGACCAACAACGCGCATGGCATCCGGAGAAGCGATGACGACGTCGAAATCCATCACGCCTTTCTTGACCTGCTCGGCCAGCTCTTCCATACCCACGATGTCAGCGCCGGCTTCTTTAGCCGCATCGGCGTTGGCACCCTGAGTGAACACAGCCACGCGAACCTCTTTACCGGTGCCGTTAGGCATGACGGTAGCGCCACGAACGACCTGGTCGGATTTACGCGGGTCAACACCCAGGTTGATCGCAATGTCCAGAGACTCTTTGAACTTCACGGTTGACAGCTCAGCAAGCAGGGCAACGGCTTCTTCCAGAGAGTAAGCCTTGTTGCTGTCTACTTTCTCGCGAATCATCTTGGCGCGCTTGGACAGTTTAGCCATGATTAGAGACCCTCCACGTTTAAGCCCATGCTGCGAGCGCTACCAGCGATGGTACGCACTGCGGCTTCAAGATCAGCAGCCGTCATGTCAGGCTCTTTGGTCTTGGCGATCTCTTCCAGCTGCGCACGTGTCACGGTGCCAACCTTCTTCTTGTTCGGCTCACCAGAACCGGACTTGATGCCCGCTGCTTTTTTCAGCAGTACGGCAGCAGGCGGTGTCTTGGTGACGAACGTGAAGCTACGGTCTGAGTAGACGGTAATTACGACAGGCGTCGGCAGGCCCGGCTCAACTTCTTGAGTCGCGGCGTTGAACGCCTTACAGAATTCCATGATGTTCACGCCGTGCTGACCCAGCGCGGGGCCTACGGGCGGACTCGGGTTGGCTTTACCTGCAGCAACCTGCAGTTTGATGTAAGCCTGTACTTTCTTGGCCATGATAATTACTCCAATTGGGTGATAACGCCTGACGGCTCCCCGGTACGCGTAAAGCAGCGCGGGGCTGCTTTACATGAATCCAGGACGGCACCCACGGCGCCATCCTGCAACAATTTGAAATTACTCTTTTTCTACCTGAGAGAACTCAAGCTCTACAGGCGTCGCACGGCCAAAGATCAGCACGCTGACCTGCAGACGGCTCTTGTCGTAGTTCACCTCTTCAACAACACCGTTGAAATCGGCAAATGGACCATCGATGACACGCACGGACTGACCCGGCTCGAACATGGTCTTGGGACGCGGCTTGTCGGTGCCGTCCTTCACACGACGAAGAATGGCTTCGGCTTCGCGACTGGTGATGGGCGCCGGCTTCTCTTTGGTGCCACCGATGAACCCCATGACACGCGGCGTTTCGTTCACCAGATGCCAGGTTTCGTCGTCCATCTCCATCTCGACCAGCACATAGCCAGGATAAAACTTGCGCTCACTCTTGCGGCGCTTGCCGTCGCGCATCTCGACCACTTCTTCCGTCGGCACCAGGATTTCGCCAAAGCGATCTTCCATGCCATACATTTTCACACGCTCGATCAGCGAGCGCATGACATGCTTCTCAAAGCCGGAATAAGCGTGGACGACGTACCAACGTTTGGACATGAAAACTCCTAACCAATAACGCCGGACATCGCCCAGCCAAGAAGAGTGTCAATCAACCACAGCATCAACCCCACCACCAGCACCGCCACCAGCACGATGGCAGTCGTTTGAATGGTTTCAGGACGGGTTGGCCATACAACGCGCTGAATCTCTTTCCTGGCGCTGACAGCAAGCTCGATCAGGTCGCGACCCTTGGCGGTGGTGAGTGCAATCAACCCTGCCAACGCACACAGCACGACGACACCGAGGACGCGATAGAGCAGGCCAATATCGGCGAAATAGGTATTACCAACGATTGCAACAACAAGCAGCGCTACAGCCGCCGCCCACTTGAGCCCGTCATGGCGCGCCTGTTGCACCTCATCGCCATGTTTTACGGAACTAGGCTTCATAAAAACGAGACTCCTAAGGGTGCAGCGAGCGACAAAGGAATTCTAGAAAGACATGCCAACCTGGGGAAGATTGGCAGGCCAGGAGGGAATCGAACCCCCAACCTGCGGTTTTGGAGACCGCTGCTCTGCCAATTGAGCTACTGGCCTGTATCGTCAAATGCGCAATTTACTACCTGCGCAAGAGCGGGCGCCATGATAGCGAAAATTTTTCCGCCTGACAACCCTTACATCACACCCGCTGCCGCGGGCGAATACAAAAAAAGCGAGCATCGCTCGCTTTTTTCGCAATATGGAGCTCATGGACGGAATTGAACCGTCGACCTCACCCTTACCAAGGGTGTGCTCTACCCCTGAGCTACATGAGCCAAACACATCAAACTGGAGCGGGCGGCGGGAATCGAACCCGCACCATCAGCTTGGAAGGCTGAGGTTCTACCATTGAACTACGCCCGCCGAACTTGCCTGAAGAATGACAATCCGCTGCACGAGAAACAGTAGCTAATGCCCGCTTACCGGCCTTTCATTCACAAGCACTGACAAATCAGCACTCATACAATCTGGTGGAGAGGGAAGGATTCGAACCTTCGAAGCTTTCGCGGCAGATTTACAGTCTGCTCCCTTTGGCCACTCGGGAACCTCTCCAGCTGTGGCGGCACATTATGCCAGCCCTCAAAACAGTGTCAAGCCAAAATCTCTTTATTTTCGAGACTTTTACTGTCTACTGATTTAACCAATCAGCGTTGCGACTCGACCACATCTGCTTTGGAACGCGCTGCATTCTGTCAAAGCAGCATGGAGAATGCAAGCCCTGCGCGAATTTTTTCCAACGAAACCGGCTCCGGCACCTGCGGCGCACCCGACATCTTGCCTGCGCGCTCGGCGAAGGTCAGCGGAAATGTGGCTTCGAGGCCGCCATACACCATGTCGGGCCAGACGGCATGGGGCACCTGGACCCCGCGCGACACCACCCGCGCATCCCCGCCCGTCAACAGCATGGGCAGCGCCACGCCTTGCTGGTCACATACCTCACTGTAAATGCGATTGATGGCACTGACCGCCGCCATGTAGATGCCATGGTTGACGGCATCCACCGTGCGCCTGCCAGGCTCCAGCAGCGCATCGGCCTCGCTATCGGGGTCGATGGCCACATTGCGGGTGCCCAGCTTGAGACTCTCCTTCATCAACCGTAACCCCGGGATGATGAAGCCCCCCAAATGCCCCCCGCCCGGCAACACGAAGTCGATGGTAATGGCACTGCCGCAGTCCACCGCACAGCAGCCGCCGGCCAGCTGGTAACCCGCCAAGGCCCCCATCCAACGGTCTACGCCCAGGCGGCCGGGCTCCTCATAGCCATTGACGACGCCCAGCGCCTCGGGTGTCGAGCGCGCCACATGGACCTGACGCACCTGGCGGCGGAGCAGGGCGACAGTTTCGTCCAGCACGGCGGCCCTGGCCACGCTGGAAATGCGCACCGCTTCTACTACGCCCAGGTCCGGAATATCCGCCCCTGGACGCCACTCCTCCCGGGTCCATACGGCCCCGCGTGAGCGGATCTCGCTGCTCTCGGCATCCTTGAGCCGCCACTTCGACAGCGTGTTGCCGATATCCAAATCCAGAATCATAGACGCCTACGTACGCTAATCTCACCGCCCGACAGGCGTCGCGAGTGACCGTTTTCAGTAACCCACAGGTTACCACTTTCATCGACATCGCCTGCAACGGCGTCGCTGGTGCGCCCCCCCTGGATGACCCGAATGGGCAACCCTGAGTAAGCATGGCGCTGGTTCCAGGCGTCGAGCCAGGGCGCGAACCCACCGCTCTCGAACCCCGCCAACATGCTCAGCAGCCCAGCGACCATGTCTGCCGCCAGCTGATTACGTGAGATACCGGGCTGCGTATCGAATAACGCGGCCACCGGCTGGTCGATGGTCGCCCGCAGGCTATCCGGCAGCATCAAGTTCATGCCGATGCCGATTACTACTTCACAGGGGCCAGCGGCATCGCCGGTCACTTCGATCAAAATGCCCGCCAGCTTGCCGAGCTCGCCCTCGTTTTCGGCCAACAGCACGTCGTTGGGCCACTTCAGCTTGGGCGCCACGCCATACTGTTCGAGCACCTGAGAGACCACGACGCCCACCGCGAGACTTAGCCCCTCCAGAGCATTGACGCCGGATTCGAAGCGCCAGCCCATGGACACCATCAGACTCTGCCCCCAGGGCGTCGACCAGACACGGCCGCGCCGTCCGCGCCCTGCCGTCTGCAGCTCGACGAAACACACTTCGCCGTGGCCTGCACCCTGTGAAAACCGCTCACGCAGGTACTCGTTACTGGAGGGCAGCTGGTCTTCGACGAACAGACGCGCCAGCAAATGACGGGCATCCGCAGGTAGCCGCTCGACGATACGCGCCCCATCCAACGGCTCGAGCGGGTAAGCCAAGCGATAGCCTCGCCCTTTGACGGCGACCAGCTCCACGCCTAGCGCTTCGAGTTTCTTCAACTGTTTCCACACGGCGGCTCGGGAAACGCCTAACGCCTCCCCTAACTGTTCACCGGAATGAACCTCGCCATCGCTCAACAAACGCATCAGGTTACCGATGGTCATGTGCCTGCCCCAACTGGGAAAACGCCTATCTTAACGGAACCGTCACGAAGGCGAAAACTGCCGCGTTTAGGTTATTGACTTGGTGCTTTATTTAAGACAGTGCTGGTAGTGGACCGTACCCAGACCCTATAATGCCGCCCTATTTTTCCAGCAGGATCGCGTCGTGATCGAGAATCTTCGCAACATTGCCATTATTGCCCACGTTGACCACGGTAAAACTACCTTGGTAGACAAACTGTTAAGCCAGTCCGGAACGCTCGACCGCAAGGCCGAGGGTCAGGAGCGAGTCATGGACTCCAATGACCAGGAGAGAGAGCGCGGCATCACCATCCTGGCCAAGAATACGGCTATTCAGTGGCAAGATAGCAATGGCAAGGATTACCACATCAACATCGTGGACACCCCTGGGCACGCCGACTTCGGCGGTGAAGTAGAGCGCGTCATGTCCATGGTGGACTCTGTGCTGCTGCTGGTCGACGCCGTGGACGGCCCGATGCCACAAACTCGCTTCGTGACCCAGAAAGCCTTCTCGCAGGGCCTCAAGCCCATCGTGGTGGTCAACAAGATCGACCGCCCCGGCGCACGGCCTGACTGGGTCATCGACCAGATCTTCGATCTGTTCGACAACCTGGGCGCCACCGACGACCAGCTCGACTTCCCGATCATCTACTGCTCGGCCCTGAACGGCATTGCGGGCATGGACCCGGAAGAGCTGGCCGACAACATGGACCCGATGTTCCAGGCCATCGTCGATATCGTCGAGCCGCCGAAAGTCGAAGTCGATGGGCCGTTCCAGATGCAGATCTCTGCCCTGGACTACAACAGCTACGTCGGCGTCATCGGCCTGGGCCGCATCAAGCGCGGTTCCGTGAAGCCCAACCAGCAGATCTCGGTGATCGGCGTGGATGGCAAGGTGCGCAAGGGCAAGATCGGCCAGGTCATGACCCACATGGGCCTCGAGCGCGTACAAACTACCGAAGCCACCGCTGGCGATATCGTGTGCATTACCGGTATCGAAGAGCTGTCCATCTCGGACACCCTGTGTGACCCGAGCGCCGTCGAAGCCCTACCGCCGCTGTCCGTAGACGAGCCCACCGTCTCGATGACCTTCCAGGTCAACGACTCGCCGTTCGCAGGCAAGGATGGCAAGTTCGTCACCAGCCGCAACATCAAGGATCGCCTGGACCAGGAGCTGATCCACAACGTGGCGCTGCGCGTCGAGCAGGGCGAAACGCCCGAGAAGTTCAAGGTCTCTGGCCGTGGCGAACTGCACCTGTCGGTACTGATCGAAACCATGCGTCGTGAAGGCTTCGAGCTGGCCGTTGGTCGCCCCGAGGTCATCATCAAGGAGATCGACGGCGTCAAGCAGGAGCCCTACGAAGAAGTCATCATCGACTGTGAAGAGCAGCATCAGGGCTCAATCATGGAAGAGCTGGGCTACCGCAAGGGCGAGCTGACCAACATGAACCCGGATGGCAAGGGCCGTGTGCGCCTCGACTTCATCATCCCGGCACGTGGCCTGATCGGCTTCCGTGGCCAGTTCCTGACGCTGACGTCGGGCACCGGCATTCTGACCAGCCGTTTCGACCATTACGGCCCGCTGAAGCCCGATGCCGCCATCGAGCGTCGCAACGGCGTCATGGTCTCCATGGTGGATGGCAAGGCGCTGGCCTACGCTCTGTATACACTGCAAGAGCGCGGCAAGCTGATCATCGACCACGGTACCGAAGTGTACGAAGGCATGCTGGTCGGTATCCACAGCCGCGCCAACGACCTGGTGGTCAACCCCACCAAGGGCAAGAAGCTGGATAACATGCGCGCGTCGGGCAACGATGAAAACATCGTGTTGACGCCGCCGGTGAAGTTCACGCTGGAACAGGCTATCGAGTTCCTCGACTCCGATGAGCTGGTCGAAGTGACGCCGAGCTTCATCCGTCTGCGCAAGAAGCTGCTGAAAGAGAACGAGCGCAAGCGCTCCAGCAAGAAGTAAGCTGACCGCTGACACCGAAAGCCCGCCATCGTGCGGGCTTTTTGCTATCTCGACCCATGGTCGACTGGGCTGAACGGGCCACAAATATCATCATTAACGCAACCTAAACGCTAGCGCGCTGGAAAGCGCGGGCATTCTATCGCACAGTAATGCAACCGTTGACGCCCAAGGTGCGTTGACACGCTACACTTCCTACAAGTGTTTGGATACCTACCCCCATCCGACACCACTATCAGGGACACTCCTGCGCATGAGCGGTCT
>NZ_LFGS01000003.1:63239-86659 GCF_002078135.1 Halomonas sp. BC1
TGTTCGATAACCACTTTTCCAGGCGCAGCACACGACTGATCCAAGCGTTGAAGTGTCGCCACCAGCCTCCGGGCTCTTCACTCAGCACCGCCAGTTGCCCTTCCTGCTGCCACTGCCAGACCAGCTGCCCTTGCGCATCCAGCGACACCTTCAGCGCTTGCCAGGCAGAGGCGTCAGCCTGATGATTCACGCGCAGCTTCCGCTTGCTGCTTCTGGCGGCGTTTGGCCCGATACCAGCGCAGCGTGGCAATGGTCAGCGCCACGCCCACCATGGCCGCCAGCACGCCCCCCTGCCAGGGCCGGGCGGCGTCGCCCATCACGGTTTCCAGAGTGATAATGAGCGTTAGCCCCAACGCCTGAGAGCCAATCGCCAGGGCGCGCAGGCGGTCAAAGGAAGTTTGCGACATCGACCTCTCCATGATGTGTTGCATGCATGATATGGTGAATCAGTGTAACTGCTTAATGGACAAACTGATGAATGCCATTGCACTTGGCCCGCTGCTAATCTCGACGCCACGCCTCTACGCCCTGGGTGTAGCGCTCATTTTGCTGGTGAGCAGCCGTTATCTGCTGGGGCTGAGTACCCAGCAGCACACGCGCTGGTTCAACGGCTTGCTGCTGGTATGGCTGGTCGGCGCTCGTGCCGTGTTCGTCATTCTACACTGGGAGAGCTACAGTCAGGCGCCACTGGATATCCTCAAGCTGTGGCAGCCGGGTTTCAATGCCCTTGGCGGCCTGGTAGCGGGCCTGATATGGACCGCCTGGGTACTGCGTGAACGGCTGCTGGCCATGCTTGGCGGCCTGGCCATGACCGTGGGCGCGGCCAGCCTGTGGCTGGTCCTGGTCACTCTGGCACCGCTGGGGCCCACCTTTGCGGTGGCCTCCGTGCCGGACATCACCCTGGAAGACCTGGACGGCAACCCGGTGAATCTGGCCTCCCTCGATACGCAAGGTGACCTGCTGATGGTCAACCTGTGGGCCACCTGGTGCCCACCCTGCCTCCGCGAAATGCCGCTGCTGGAAGCAGCAGACCAGCGGGACGGGGTCAGCGTGGTGGTGGTCAACCAGGGCGAAGACCTGCTGCCCATCGTGCGCTACCTGGATGAACAGCAGTTGGTGTTTCGTCATGCACTGCGCGACCCTCGGCAGCTGCTGATGGCGGAGTTCGCGGCCCCCGGCCTGCCCACGACCGTACTGTTCGACGCCCAGGGGCGTACCCTGGACGTGCATGTGGGTGAACTCACCCGTGCTCACCTGGAGCGCTGGCTGGACGATTGACCATGATAGCCCTTAATCCCCTCGCTGCTTTGCGTTAGAATCCCCCGCCCTGTCTGCCACCGAGGCTCATTCCGGTGGCGAGCGACCCGATTTTGACGACTTCCTCGAGGCATCATGAGCGATTTTTCTCCCGGCCAGCGCTGGATTAGCGACGGTGAGGCCGAGCTTGGGCTTGGCACCGTGCTTAACTGCGACGCCCGTAGCGTTACCATCTTGTTCAGTGCCAGCCAGGAAACCCGCACCTACAACACCCGCCAGGCGCCCCTCACCCGAGTCATGTTCGGCAGCGGTGACCGGGTCCTGTCAGCCGACGGCTGGCAGATGATCGTGGACGACAGCAAAGAGAGCCGTGGTCTGATCACCTACATCGGTGAAGACAGCGACGGCAACCTGCGCGAACTGCCCGAAGCACGCCTGGCCGACACCATGCAGTTCGACCAGGCCCGTGACCGTTTGCTGACCGGCCAGGTGGACCGCAACGACTGGTTCGACCTGCGTTTTCGTACCCTGCATCACTTTCAGCGTATCGAACAGCACAGCGCCTTGGGGTTTGCCGGGCCGCGCATCGACCTGATTCCCCACCAACTCTATATTGCCGACGAAGTCGCACGCCGCCACGCCCCCAGGGTGCTGCTGGCCGATGAAGTGGGGCTTGGCAAGACCATTGAAGCAGGCTTGATCCTCCACCGGCTGCTGCTGGCAGGCCGCGTAGAGCGCGCGCTGATTCTGGTGCCCGACAGCCTGACCCACCAGTGGCTGGTGGAGCTGTTGCGACGCTTCTCGCTGACCGTCACGCTGCTCGACGAGCACCAGAGCCAGGCCCACGGCAGCGCCAATCCGTTCGAGAGCGCCCAGCTGGTGCTGGCCAGCCAGGGCTGGCTGTTTGCCAATCGTCACCGTCAGGAGCAGGCCCTGGCCAGCCGCTTCGACCTGCTGATCGTCGACGAAGCGCATCACCTGGATTGGCATCCGGAGACCAGCGGCCCCGGCTACCTGTGCGTGGAGCAGCTGGCCGCCGAGATCCCCGGCCTGCTGCTGCTCACCGCCACCCCCGAGCAGATGGGCCAGGAGAGCCACTTTGCGCGGCTACGCCTGCTGGACCCGGAGCGCTACCACGACATCGAGCGCTTCAAGGACGAAGAGCAGCACTACGTCGCCGTGGCCAGCGCCATCGATGCGCTGGAGGAACTGCCCCAGACACCCAGCGCCCGCGAGCGCGTGGCCACCATCGCCGACGACCGCGACAGCCAGGCCCTGCTGGCGACGCTGTGCAACGCCGAGGCCAGCTCTGAACAACAGGACGCGGCCCGTGCCCAACTGCGCGATGCGCTGCTCGACCGTCACGGCACCGGGCGCGTCATGTTCCGCAACAGCCGACGCCACGTGGGCGGCTTCCCGGAGCGGCGGCTGCACCTGACCAAGCTGGAGCTGCCTTCCGCCTATCGCCGAGTGCTGCGCCGCCTGGAGCGCGACGAGGACTATCTGGACGAGCTGCTCATCGAAACCGGCATGGACCACCCGGACGTACTGATCTATCCGGATGCCATGTACCGCGAGCTGAGCAATGATCCGCTGAACGGTGAACCCTGGTGGCATATCGACCCCCGGGTCAACTGGCTGCTGGAAAAGCTCAGTGACGACAGCGAAGACGGTTTTGCCAACGACAAGGTGCTGGTCATTGCCCACCACCGCGAGACCGCCGAAGGACTGGCCGAAGGCCTGCGTGTGTTGGGCGGCTACCAGGCACCGGTCTTCCACGAAGGGCTGTCGCTGGTGGAGCGCGACCGCGCCGCCGCCGCCTTCGCCGACGAGGAAGATGGCTGCCAGGTGCTGGTGTGCTCCGAGATCGGCTCCGAAGGCCGCAACTTCCAGTTCTGTCGTCATCTGGTGATGTTCGACATGCCCCAGCACCCGGACCAGCTGGAGCAGCGGATTGGCCGCCTCGACCGGATTGGCCAACGCCACGCCATCGAGCTGCACGTGCCCAGCTTCATCGGCAGCCCGGGGGAGCGACTACAGCGCTGGTACGACGAAGGCATGGCCGCTTTCAGCGCGCCCCACGGCATTGGCAGCGACCTGTTCGACGCCTTTGGCGACGCGCTGGCCGATGCGCTGCTCGACGATGAGGCGCTCACCGAGATCATCGACGAAACCCACGCAATGTTCACCGCCAAACTGGCCGAGCGCGACGCGGGCCGCAACCGGTTGCTGGAGCTGAACGCCTGCCGCCCGGCCCAGGCGCAACAGGTCATTGATGCGGTACGTGAGCTGGATGAAGATCCGGCACTGCCCCGCTACGTGGAGCGTGCGCTGGATATATTCGGGGTCGATAGTCAGGAAATTGGCAATGGCCTGCTGCACCTACAGCCCAGCCAGCACATGCTGGACGGACTGCCGGGGCTGGTCAAAGGGGAAGAGGGCTTCTCTGCCACCTACAGCCGTGGCCAGGCCCTGGCGCGGGATGACGTGCAACGCCTCTCCTGGGAGCACCCGCTGCTGCGCGAGATGATGGGCCGCATTCTGGATGGCACCATGGGCAATACCGCCCTGGCGCTGCTGCGCCATCCGGCCATTCCCAGCGGTCGACTGATGGCCGAGCTGATCTTCCGTACCCACTGCCCTGCGCCTAAAGCGCTGCACCTGAACCGCTTTTTGCCCCCTACGGCCGTTCGGGTGCTGCTGGATGAGTCCGGGGCCAATCTGACCAGCAAGATCTCCTTTACCGGGCTGGGCAAAAACCTGCAGAAGGTCAACAAGTCGCTGGCCCGTGATCTGATCAAGAGCCGTCATGACCAGCTGCGCGACCTGCTGACCCAAGGGGAGAGCGAGGCCGAGCGGGAGCTGCCCAGCATTGTGGAAGCCGCCGAAACGCGCATGCGTGCTCAGCTGGATGCCGAGCTGGCCCGCCTGACGGCGTTGGCAGAGCACAACCCGGCAGTGCGCAGCGAGGAGCTGGAAGCCCTCAAGCAGGAGCGCCGGGCGCTCAGCGATGCCATCGAAAACACTCGCCTGCGGCTCGACTCGGTGCGGGTCATCATCACCGTTGACCCGAACGCCTAGAGAACGCCTAGCCCAGCGGCTTGCTGGCGGCTAGAAAATGGCCGCCAGCGCTTTCGATAGCGTCGGGTACTGAAAGCTGAATCCCTCCTCGAGCAGTCGTGCCGGTCGCATATCCGCGCCGGTCAACAGCAGCTGTGACATCTCGCCGAAGCCCGCCTTCAGCACCAAGGCAGGTACCGGGAAAATGGCGGGACGATGCAGTTGCCTGGCCAGCGCCTGGGTGAATTCGGCGTTGGTCACCGGGTGCGGTGCGCTGCCGTTGAAAACGCCCGACAGACCAGAGCCGTTGATCAAGAAGATAATGGCAGCCACCAGGTCGTCTCGATGGACCCAGGGCATGAACTGCTGACCATCGCCGAACCGCCCACCCAGCCCTAGCTTGAAAGGCGGCACCATTTTTTGCAGGGTGCCGCCGCCTGCCTCCAGCACCAGGCCTATGCGCAGAATGGCCAACCGAACCCCCAAAGCTTCCACCGGCTTGGCAGCGGCTTCCCACTGGGCACACAGCCGATGGGCAAACTCATCGTGGGGCGGGGTAGCCTCATTCACGACTTTGCTGCGCTGATCGCCGTAATACCCCATGGCCGAGCCACTGACCAGGACCGCAGGCAACGGCTGTCCGTTGGCCGCCAACTGCTCGCACAGCGCCACCAGCTGCTGGGTGCTGTCGACCCGCGAGCGAATCAGCCGCTCCTTTTGCTCGGCGCTCCAACGTTTGGCGGCTATCGACTCCCCTGCCAGGTTCACCAGCGCATCGGGGGGCGTATCGATAAATGCCTGCGCGCTGTCGCGAATATCACACTCGGGGGGCAGCTTTCCGCGTACCTTGTGGGGCGTGCGCGACACCACCTGCACGTCGTGCCCTTGGGCAATCAGCTGTGGGCATAACCGCTGCCCCACGAATCCGCTGCCGCCGGTAATCAGTACTCGCATGGTATGCCCTCCTGAAGCTGGATAGCCCCTGCACTCCATCACCTATCCATGATCTATCCATCACCTATGGCAAAACGCCGTCGCTGGGTGCAGCGGGCGAGTCGACCATCCGTATTGCAACTTTTTAAATTGCACGATATCTATACATAATTGCTACAATAGAATCACTCTTCAACATGATGTCCACTTCGCGAGCTGCCATGCCCCAACACCTTGCTGCCCCCCCTGCGCTGACTCCACACGACGCCGTGGCCATTATTGGCGCAGGCATGTCAGGACTGGCCTGCGCCCACCTGCTGGCACAGCAAGGCGTAACGGTCAGCCTATTCAACAAGGCGCGAGGGCCGCACCGCGGCGACGCTTGATCTGGGCGCTCAGGCATTTACCGTGCGCAATGCCGATTTCGCCCAACAGCTCGCCCAGTGGCAAGACGCAGGCTGCGTGGCCCCTTGGCCAACGTGCACTCATCAGGCTAGTGCATCCGGTTGGCAAACACACGATGACGGCCAGTTGCGTTATACCGGAGCTCCGCGCATGAGTGCGCTGACTCGGTATCTGATAGACGCCATCGCTCTTCATGCACACACGGCCCTCCTTTCGGAACCGCGTATCGTCGCGCTCGAAGCGGGTGGCGGATGGCGCATGGCATTTGAAAGACGCTGCAGGAAACCATCATGGGGCCTTCAGCCGCGTCGTCATCATCGCTGGCGATACGCCCAACCCGCCAAGCCAAACGGATAGGGATACCTATACAGCCAGCAAGGTATCGCACTATGCGGTAACAGCTGGAAAGGCAGCCGCGTCGAGGCTGCCTGGTTATCCGGCAATGGGCTGGGCAGGGCCTTAATAGGCCGGTCGGTCTAATGAATACCACGACAGGAGTACAGGAGCATGGAAGCCACAGAGGTTGTACCTAGCCGCCACAAGTTGTACAAAGGTGCCTATAATAGCGTGACGCTATCTCAGCGATTATCGGCTCATCGACGTAGCGACACGGCAATTACAGACAGACCCCTGCAATACCTGTTGCAGGCAACCAAGAGGCAATGGCGCCCATGAGCAACAAGGCGACCCACCCACCCGATACTCCGCTCTATCCGATTCGGGAAGTTTCCCGTCTGACGGGTGTGAACTCGGTCACCCTGCGCGCCTGGGAGCGACGCTACGGCTTGATTCGTCCGCAACGCACGCCAAAAGGCCATCGGCTTTACGCACAGGATGACATCAGTCGCATCGAACGTATTCTGCAATGGCTCAACCGTGGCGTGCCGGTCAGTCAGGTCGCCGACCTGCTGGACCAGCCGGAAACCGTGGAAACCCCCGCGCTGGATGCCGGCGACTGGGCCAGCCAACGGCAGCAGCTGCAAGCCATCATTGAGGCGGTCGACCTGCCGCAGCTCGAGGCGCTGTACCACCAAAGTCTGGCGCTCTACCCGCTCAGCGTGGCCATCAACGAGCTCTGGCAACCGGTCATCTTGAGCCTGGAAACCAAATGGGCCGCTCAACCGGACGACCTGGTGCGGCGCACTTTAGAATCCTTCCTGCGTAGCCAGGTGGGCATTCGCCTGCACTATGCCAACCAGGCTACCCGCGGCCCGCTGCTGCTGCTGACCGCCATGCCCGACGACCCAGGCCCCTTGTGGGTGTTGATGTGTGCGCTGATGGCCAGCGAACAGGGCTACCGTGTACAGCTGCTCGACCATTCGCTGGCACTGGAAGATCTGCCCCAGGCGGTGTCGCGTCTGCACTCTTCCATGGTGTTGCTCTCCAGCGGTCAGCGCGAAAATGACCACTACATTCGGGTCGACCTGCCCAAGGCGGCCGAGCGTTTGGGCGTACCGGTCGGCGTGTGCGGCGAAGTCGCCCGACTGCGTGAAACAGAGCTGCGCGACGGCCCGGTACACATGCTGGGCGATGACCTGCCTCAAGCCGTGGCGCGTTTGCGCCCGCTGCTACGCGAATCAGGCATTCTCTAGCGCCCGACAGGCCACGCCACGGGAGTGCACATGGATCTGCAGTTGGTTTGGCTACGCAGCGATCTGCGTGTTCACGATAACTCCGCCCTGGCGGCGGCCGCCGCCAAAGGCCCGGTGGTCGCTGTCTTCTTGCGCAGTATCGAACAGTGGCGTGCCCATGGGCATGGCACCAACAAGCTCGACTTCTGGGCACGCGGTGTACATTCCCTCAAGGAGTCCTTGACCGGCCTCAATATCCCGCTGCTGCATCGGGATATCGACAGTTTCGATGACGCACCCAGCGTACTGCTCGCGCTGGCTCAGAAACACGGCGTTCAGCAGCTGCACTTCAATTACGAGTACCCGCTGAACGAGCAGCGCCGCGACCAGGCCGTTCTGGAAGCTTTCAAACACGCGGGCCTGACGGCACAGGGCCACCATGATGCCATTGCCTTTGCCCCGGGAAGCCTGCTCACCGGCAAGGGCGATTACTATGGCGTGTTCACCCCCTTCGCCAAGGCGTGGCACAAGCAGGTAACTCAGGAGCAGCTGGCACTACGCGATACGCCTCAGGCGCAATCGCCTCTGGACCTGCCCAGTGATCCACTGCCCGCCCTCCCCGAGCTCGAGGACTCCCCCGTGGATGGCCGCCAATGGCCTGCAGGCGAAAACGCGGCCAGCGATCACCTGGAGCGCTTTCTACGCTTTCGCGGGCGGCACTACCAACGACAGCGCGACTTCCCCAACGTACGTGGTACCAGTGAGCTTTCGCCTTACCTGGCGCTGGGCATGATCTCGTATCGCCAATGTTTACAAGCCGTGATGAGCGAAAACGACGGCCACCTGGCAGACGGGGATGCCGGGCTCACGACCTGGGTGAACGAACTGATCTGGCGGGAGTTCTACCAGCATGTGACCGTGGGCTTTCCCCAGGTATGCCGCTATCAACCCTTTCAGGAACACACCCGCGATCTGGCCTGGCGTGATGACGATGAGGGGTTTGCGGCATGGTGCGCAGGGCGTACCGGCTACCCCATCGTGGATGCGGCCATGCGCCAATTG
This sequence comes from Halomonas sp. BC1, assembly GCF_002078135.1. Classification (NCBI taxonomy): domain Bacteria; kingdom Pseudomonadati; phylum Pseudomonadota; class Gammaproteobacteria; order Oceanospirillales; family Halomonadaceae; genus Halomonas; species Halomonas sp. BC1. Next base: position 71,528 of record NZ_LFGS01000003.1, read on the forward strand.
GTGACGACCGGCTGGATGCACAACCGACTGCGCATGGTTACCGCCATGTTCTTGAGCAAGCATTTATTGATCGACTGGCGGCGTGGGGAAGCCTTTTTCATGCGCCATCTGGTCGATGGCGAATTTTGCGCCAACAACGGTGGCTGGCAGTGGGCGGCCTCCACGGGCACGGACGCTGCGCCCTACTTCCGTATCTTCAACCCCACCACCCAGTCAACGCGTTTCGACCCTGAAGGGGCCTTCATCGCCCACTGGCTACCAGAGCTGGCTTCCTTGCCCGCCAAGGCGCGTCATGCGCCACCACAGGACATGCTGAACCCGGTGGACTACCCCTCCCCCATCGTCGACCACAAGGCCGCCCGTCAACGTGCCCTGGACGCCTTCAAGGCCTTGTCGAAGTAGGCCAGATAAAAACCATACGAGGCATATACTGAAGAAGTTTTTTTCAACGATCCGCTCCATCACATTGAGGGTAGGCAAGCACTGGAACGCTATTTCGCCCTGGGTTCGTGAAGCCCCCTCTCACGGATCGCAACGACTTCCCCATGCCCATGCAGGTCAGTGCGGACGAGGCGGCCAGCGCCATCATTGCCGTGTTCGCGCTGCTGGGGCATCAGCACTTACATGCGCCGCTATCAACCCAGCGTCGTGAGCTGATCAGTTGGCCCCTTCCGCCAAGGGTGGCGGCAACCAGCGCTGCTCCAGCTCAGCGGCAGAGAGTGGCTTGGCAAAATAGAACCCTTGCACCAGGGTGCAGCCCGCCTTGATTAGAAACTGGCACTGCGCCTGGGTTTCGACACCTTCGGCGACGACGTCGAGCCCCATCCCCGCCGCCATGGCCAGGACCGCCGTGACGATGGCGGCATCGGCCTGATCATGGGGCAGCTCGCGAATGAAGGCGCGGTCCAGTTTGATCTTGTCCACCGGCAGCCGTTTCAGGTAACCCAGCGACGAATAGCCCGTGCCGAAATCGTCAATGGCAATGGCATACCCCTGATCGCGTAACGCCTGCAATCGCGGCCCCATGTCACCGGCACGCTCGTCGAGCAGCACCGACTCGGTCAGCTCCAGGCCGATCTGGGCAGGCTTTAGCTGATAACGCTCCAGACAGGTTGCCAGCTGCGTTTCCAGATCGCCCTGAAACAGCTGCAGTGCCGAAATATTGATCCACACCGTGACCTTGGGCATGCCGCTGTTCTGCCAATGGGCCTGCTGCGCGCAGGCTTTCTCGATGACCCAACTGCCCAGCTCGGCCATCAGGCCATGCCGCTCGGCCAACGGAATGAAGTCCCCTGGTGAAATCATGCCGTCTTGCGGGTGGCGCCAACGCAGCAGTGCCTCCATCCCCATTAGCTCGCCGGTACCGGGATGATGCTGGGTCTGGTAGTGCAGCTCCAGCTGGTCTCCCGAGATCAGCGCCGCGCGCAGGTCACTCACCAGCGCCAGCTGAGGGTTGTCCTGCTTGTCGAGCGACGGTCGGAAACGCTGACTATGGTTACGCCCCAGCCGCTTGGCGCTGTACAGCGCAGACTCCAAGCGCTGGAACAGTACGCCGGAATCACGCCCATCTTCGGGTGCCCGGCAACTGCCGATGGTGAGCCCCAGGCGCAGCGACTGGTCGTTGATTTCAAACGGGCGCCCCATATGGTCGCGCAACGTCATGACCCACTTGTCATGGTCATCGAAGGTGGTGGTGCGAATGACCATGAACTCATCGCCGCCCAGTCGACCCACGACACTGCCCGCCATGTAACTGGTCAATCGCTGCGCGAAGCGCGCCAGCAGGCGATCCCCCTGCTCTACGCCTAGGCTGTCGTTGACCGATTTCAAGCCGTCTATATCGATCAGCGCAATATCCAGGCTCTCTCCCGCACGCAGGTGGCGCAAGCGTGATGCCATCAGGTCATGCAGGCGGCGGCGATTGGGCAGCCCGGTCAGGGGGTCTTCATAGCCGATGCGGCGCAGGTCGCGCTCGCGGGCCTTCTGCGCCGAAATATCGGCAAACAGACTGATGAAATGGGTGATATTGCCGCGGCGGTCGGTGACGGCACGCACCTTCAGCCATTCGGGGTATTCGTCGCCATGCTTGCGGCGGTTCCACACCTCGCCTTCCCAACGCCCGGTGGCCTTCAGCGTGTTCCAGAAATTCTGATAGAAGGCTTTGTCGTGGCGCGGCGCGGCAAGGGTCTCCAACTTGCGGCCGACTATCTCCTGGCTGTCATATCCAGTAATATCGGTAAACGCAGGGTTGACCATCAGGACCCGGTTATCGACATCACTAATCACGATCGCGTCCCCTGCCAGCCCAATGGCATCGAGGGAAAGTCGCAAGCGCAAGCGCTGCTGGCGCACCTGTTGCCAGGCGTCCCACAAGCCCAGCGAAACCAGACCAGCCGCCACCATGCGCAGCGCGGCATCTGGAATCCAGACACAGGCAGGCAGCGCAGTCAGCGCCACCCAGACCAAAGGACGATTCATCGAGATAGGCAGCCACATGGCGTTTCTTGTTGTCCTATTCAGCAGTCACTACGTCGGCAACGGTATGGATGACATCATGCCGCCTTACCCCACCCCTGGATAGATCATATTACGTGAATCATCCGTTGATTAGGCAATTTCGCGCATGGAGTGCCGCATCCGTACGCGACCATGGTCGTCATTGGCAGTCACGATGCGCCTTAAAAACACAGGATAAGACGCCTGCGGCGTGCATTCAGCGGTTTCGGGAAGTAGACTAGGCGCAACCACCATTTTTGACTTTCGGAACGATTCAGTGACCAAGCAACATTCCTTTGATCGCGAAGAACTGCTGGCCTGCTCACGCGGCGAGCTGTTTGGCCTTGGCAACGCACAGCTGCCTGCCCCCAACATGCTGATGCTTGACCGCATCATTCACATCCATGAAGAGGGCGGTGAGCACGGCAAGGGCGAATTGATCGCCGAGCTGGATATCACCCCTGACCTGTGGTTCTTTGACTGCCACTTCCCGGGCGACCCGGTCATGCCCGGCTGCCTGGGCCTGGATGCCATGTGGCAGCTGGTCGGTTTCTACCTCGGTTGGCTGGGTCACCCTGGCCGGGGCCGTGCCCTGGGCTGTGGCGACGTCAAGTTCAGCGGGCAGATTCTGCCCGATGCGAAAAAGGTAACGTACCGGATCAACGTGAAGCGCATCATTACCCGTCGGCTCATTCTGGGTATTGCCGATGGCACCGTATCCGTTGACGGGCGCGACATCTACCAGGCCAATGACCTGCGCGTTGGCCTATTCACCTCCACTGCGAATTTTTAACAGGAGGCTCCCATGCGACGAGTGGTAGTCACCGGCCTTGGCATCGTGTCCTGCCTGGGCAACGACCAGCAACAGGTCCTGGGCGCGCTCAAGAGCGGGCGTAGCGGTATTCGGTTCAAGGAAGAGTACGCCGAGCGCGGTTTCAGAAGCCACGTGGCAGGCAGCGTCGATATCGACCTGGACGCACTGATCGATCGTAAGCTGCGCCGCTTCATGGGTGATGCAGCCGCCTATGCCTATGTCTCCATGGCCCAAGCCATCGAAGATTCAGGCCTGACCGAAGCGCAGGTTTCCAACGAGCGAACCGGCCTTATTGCCGGCTCTGGCGGCGCCTCCAGCGCCAACCAGGTAGAAGCCGCCGACGTCATGCGCGAAAAAGGCCTGCGTCGCGTCGGTCCTTACCGGGTCACCCGTACCATGGGCAGCACGGTCTCGGCGTGTCTGGCCACGCCGTTCAAGATCAAGGGCATCAACTACTCCATCTCCTCTGCCTGCGCCACCTCGGCTCACTGTATCGGCAGCGCCATGGAGCAGATTCAGCTAGGCAAGCAGGATGTCGTGTTTGCAGGCGGCGGTGAAGAAGAGCACTGGACGCTATCGTGCCTTTTCGATGCCATGGGGGCCTTGTCTACGCACTATAACGACACTCCTGAGCACGCTTCTCGCCCCTATGATCAAGCACGTGATGGCTTCGTCATCGCGGGCGGCGGCGGCATGCTGGTGCTGGAAGAGCTGGAACATGCCAAGGCACGCGGCGCCAAAATTTATGGCGAGCTGGTCGGCTACGGCGCAACCTCCGATGGCCATGACATGGTCGCGCCGTCTGGCGAAGGCGCCATGCGCTGCATGCGTCAGGCCATGGCGACCGTCGATGGCAGCATCGACTACATCAATACCCACGGCACCTCGACCCCCGTGGGCGATGTGGCCGAATTGAAGGCGATCCGTAGCGTCTTTGGCGACACAACGCCTGCCATGAGCTCTACCAAATCGTTGACGGGCCACTCGCTGGGCGCCACCGGCGTGCAAGAAGCGATCTACTCGCTGCTCATGATGCAGCACCGCTTCGTGGCGGCCTCGGCCAATGTCGAGCACCTGGACGAGCAAGCCGATGGTTTCGATATCGTGACCCAACGCCGCGATGACGCCACCATTGACCGCGTGCTGTCCAACAGCTTTGGCTTCGGCGGCACCAATGCCTGCCTGGTATTCCAGCGCTATAACGGCTGATCCGGTCTCAACGACCCACACAAACGGCGCCCAAGGGCGCCGTTTGTGTTGGTGCAGCGTGTGCGCTGTTTGTCAGGGCACTGGCTTTGGAGCAACGGCTTTTAAGGCCTGGGCACCTCGGAGATCTCGCGAAGCTGCCCTTCGATCCACGCCTCCACATCAGCCAATACTTCGTCTGGGGTACGCCCAGCGGTGTCGATGGGCGGGCCAATGCGCACACGCAGGACACCCGGGCGTTTGACCCACTGGCGACCCGGCCAACGCTCACCGGCATTGTGCGCCACCGGCAGCACCGGCACACCGGCACGGCAGGCGACCACGCTACCGCTCTTGTTGTAGCGCTTGCGCACACCAGGATCGACACGCGTGCCTTCCGGAAAGATCAGTACCGAAAGTCCGCCGTGTAAACGCTCCACCCCCTGCGTCAGCACCTGTTTCATGGCCCGAGCAGGCCTGGAGCGATCCAGGCTAATGGGACGTAGCAGGCGCAGCCCCCAGCCAAACACAGGGATACGCAGCAGCTCTCGCTTGAGCACCGTACAGACCGGCGGCTTCATGACCTGCAGGAACAGCGTTTCCCACTCACACTGGTGGTTGGCCTGAATGACGCAGGGTCCCGCAGGAATATGTTCGCGCCCTTGAATCTCGTAACGTACCCCACAGGCCAGCCGAAACCAGACCATCAGGAAGTAGTTGTAGAGGTTCAACAGACGATAGCGCGCCGCCAGGGGAAGAAACGGTGCCACGGGCAGGAACAGCACACCAATCAGCAGCATGGCTGAAAAATAGCCCAGATAAAACACCAGGCTGCGTACCACATTCATCAAGCGGACTCTCCTGTTCCAGTACCGGTGACGGTCGGCTGAGTGCGGGTCAGGCACCAGGCATCCAGCATCCGCCCTACCTCGAGCCGCCAAGGCTTTTGGTGTACGCCAAAGACGTCCAGCACACGGCGACAGTTCAGCACCCGCCGCAGCTTGGCATCGTGATGGTGGTTCAACGCCTGCACCTCACCCAGCTCGACCGCTTCGCCACGCCCTTCGAGATGGGTGGCCAGCTGGGTGCGCACCATGGAGACGAACGTAAACGCACTGACCGGCTCGGTGCCTGCCAGGTGATACGCCCCCCAGGCATCGGCCCCGCAGGCTTGCTGCTGAAGCATGCCCACCAGCGCCATGGCCACGGCATCCGCCGAGGTAGGGCAAAAAATCACGTCTTCGGCCGCACGCACGGGCTGGCCTGCTACAAAGCTGTCGATGACTTCATTGAGCCAGGCATGGCTACCTTCCAGGGCGAACAGCGGCCCCAGCCGCACGATCAAGTGGCGGTGATACTCCGCGCGAATACGGTCACCGGTCTGCACCAGGCGGCGCAAACACTCATCACGGGGGGCCGGCACGACATGCTCGTCGATCGGGATCTCGAACCCCTCTTCGTAGAGCTGGTCGGACACGCACCACACCAGGGCAATGCCAGCCGCCCGACAGGCGTCGACACACTGGTCCACCGCATCGGCATGGGCATAGACATCGGCGGGCGTCATGCTGAGGGGATGCGACAGAGGCGGAATGATCACCGCCTCCGGGGCGATGGCCGCCAGCTGGTCTGGAGAAACGCTCACGCCCTGCTCAATCACCAACTCGGTATCCGAGCGCCGACTTGCCTCACGGGCCAATGCCAAGCTCAAGCAGTGTCCTGCATTCAGTATTAGCAGCTTCAAGACAGACCCCTTTTCTCAACCCGGTAGGGTGGCGGCAACGCCCAGCACGGCATGGCGATCAGAAGGGTAGTGTATTCCTACCCGACACGATTCCCTGGGTGGGTTAGTTGCAAAGCCCGCCAGACAAGCGATTCCGATTATTACTAGCCTAAACGTGCTCAAAGATGTAATCCCCACGTATAGATATTGCATGGCGCCTAGTGTACAGCAGCCAAGTTTTTGAAACTATTTAACTGTTGCAACTTTACCAATTGCTGGAAAAGGTACAGATTTTTGCTTACATGTCATCTTGCGGTGACACTCAGAGATGTCTCTTGTCCCCTCATTGGCTCCAGCCATTCGATAGCACCTCCGCCTGCTTGAGAACCAGCTCCACCGCTTCCGCAGATTTGTCGGGCGGGTATTTGTAGCGTTGCAGCGTGCGGCGCACTAGAATCCTCAGCTTCGCCCGTACGCTTTCCCGCACCTGCCAATCGACGGTAGTAGATTTGCGTAGCTTTTCCGTGATCTCAACGGCGATGGCTTTCAGGATTTCGTCGCCCAGCTCACGCACCGCACTTTCGTTGCTGGCCAGGGCGTCGTAAAAGGCGACCTCGTCCGAGTTCAGGCCAAGAGCGGCATCACGCTCCAACTCCGCCTGAAACTGCTTGGCCATGGCGATCAGCTCTTCAATGACCTGCGCCGTTTCAATGCCCCGGTTGTTGTACCGACGCAGGGTTTCCTGCAAACGGTCCGCATACTTCTTCTCTTGAACAACGTTGTTGCGGGTCTTGGCCTTGATGTCGTCTTTGAGCAGCTTCTCCAGCAGTTCCACGGCGAAGTTCTTGTAGGGCATCTGCCGAACGTCTTCCAGGAACTCGTCAGAGAGCAGCCCGATGTTGGGCTTGTCCAGGCCGCACAGGGCGAAGACATCCGTTACCCCTTCGGCCACCAGCGCGTTGTCCAGGATCTGCTTCAGGGCGGTGTTCTTCTCTTCCTCGGTCAGCTTCTTGTCTACGCTGGTGAACTTGGTGATGGCCGTCTTCACCTGTGACAGGAACGCCACCTCCTTCTGCAGTGCCTGGGCTTCGTCCAGGGTGGCGCACAAGGAGAAGGCCTTGTTCATGGCCAGCACGGTATCCAGGAAACGCTTCTTGCCGTCTTCCAGGCTGAGTACGTAGTTGGCGGTGGGCACCAGATACTTGTGGGGCTCGGTCTCGAATCCGCTGTAGCTGAACCCCTTACCTTTGGGGCCAGGCGCAAACATGCCGTGGATGATGTCCAGCTTTTCCAGCAGGATGGCGTAGGCTTCTTCGGCGCTGTGGGTGGGGGAGCCCTTGCCCTTGGCGTCTGTATAGGTTTTCAGGGCCTGCTTGAGCTCGTTGGCGATGCCGATGTAATCCACCACCAGCCCGCCGGGTTTATCCTTGAACACCCGGTTTACCCGGGCAATGGCCTGCATCAGGTTGTGGCCCTTCATGGGCTTGTCCACATACATGGTGTGACAGCAGGGCGCATCGAAGCCGGTCAGCCACATATCCCGCACGATCACCAGCCTGAGCGGGTCGTTGATGTCCTTGAAGCGCTTCTCGAAACGTTTCTTGGTTTGCTTGTTGTGGATGTGCGGTTGCAGCAGGGCGCGGTCAGAGGCGGAGCCGGTCATTACAACTTTGATGGCGCCTTTCTCGGGATCATTGTCGTGCCACTCCGGGCGCAGGGCAACAATCTCGTTATACAGGTGAACTGCAATCTCCCGGCTCATGGCCACAATCATGGCCTTGCCGTCGATGGTGCTGGAGCGGGTTTCAAAGTGGTTCACCAGGTCTTCCGCCACCTGCTTCAGGCGCGGGCCGGCACCGACCAGCTTTTCCAGCCGGCTCCATTCGCCCTTGGTTTTCTCGCGGCTGCCAACGTCTTCGTCGTCCTCAACCACTTCCTCCACCTGATCGGACAGCTCCTCGATCTGTTCGCGGTTGATGTCCAGCTTGGCCAGGCGGGATTCGTAGAAGATGGGCACGGTCGCACCATCGTCCACCGCATCCTGGATGTCGTAGATCGACACGTAATCGCCAAACACGGCCCGGGTGTCTTTGTCTTCGCTCTCGATGGGGGTGCCGGTAAAGCCGATGAACGAGGCATTGGGCAGGGCATCGCGCATGTGGCGGGCGTAGCCGAATTTGTAGGTACCGTCTTTCTTGAGGGTGGCTTTCAGACCGTACTGGCTGCGGTGGGCTTCATCCGAGATCACCACGATGTTGTGGCGGTCGTTCAGAATCGGGTGGCCGGATTCGTCATTCAGCAGTGCGAACTTCTGAACCGTGGTGAAGATGATGCCGCCGGATTCCCGCTCAGACAGCAGGCGGCGCAGGGTATCTCTGTCATCGGCCTGCACGGGCTCTTGTTTCAACAATTCTCGAGCGGCGCTGAAGGTGGCGAACAGCTGGCCGTCCAGATCGTTACGATCGGTGACCACGATCAGGGTGGGGTTGTTCATCTCCGGCTGTTGCAGCAGCTTTCCAGCGTAGCAGCACATGGAAATACTCTTGCCGGAGCCCTGTGTATGCCATACCACGCCGGCTTTCTTGCTGCCCGGCAGAACCTCGTCGCCGTAGGTGGCCCGCTTCTCGCTGATACCATCGCCGCTCATATCCCGAGCGGCAATCACAGTTGCACGAACAGCCTCACGCACCGCATGGAACTGGTGATAACCAGCAATCTTCTTGATCAGTTTGTCGGAATCCGTCTCGAAGATTACGAAGTACCGGATGTAATCCAGGAACAGCTCCCGGTCGAAGAAGCCCCGCACCATGGTTTCCAGCTGCCACTCCAGCAGTGGCTTGTCGTCCTCGTTCTTGATGGTGCGCCAAGGCATGTACCGCTCCTGGCTGGCGGTGAGGGAACCTACCCGGGCCAGATAGCCATCGCTGATAATGGCGGCTTCGTTGTAGGCAAAAAGATCGGAGCATTCATCTTTATAGGTCTGGATCTGGTTGTAGGCATCCCAGATGTTCACGTTTTCAGCACCGGGGCTTTTCAGCTCCAACACGGCCAGGGGCAGGCCGTTGATAAAGCAGATCACATCCGGCCGGCGGAGCTGTTTGGAGCCTTCGAGAGTGAACTGGTTGATGGCCCGGAAGCGGTTGGCGGTCAGGTCGCCGAAGTCCACCAGAAAGGCCTGGTCGTGGATCACCTTGTCGTCGCGCTTGTACTCAACGGGAACGCCGTCCAGCAGCAGGCGGTGGAAGGCCCGGTTGCTAATCACCACATCCAGGCTTTCGGGTTTGCGGACAACGGCCACAGCCTGTTCAACGGCGCTCTGGGGCAGGTGAGGGTTGATGCGGCGAATGGCTGCCTCAAGATCCGCCAGCAACAATACCTGCCGGTAATCGGCCCGTTCCGGGGCTTCACCATCTGGCGCCAGGTCTGGCCCATGGGCGATCTCCCAGCCGCCTTCGGCGAACCATTCCAGGCATTGTTGTTCCAGCTGATCTTCCGTCATACCTCAGTCCTTATTCCCCTTCACCTTTAACATCGGCGGGCTCCTTCAGCAGCAGGAAATGCTCAATCAGCCGGATCATCAGGGTTTTCTGATCCGGCAGGCTTTCCGCCACCAGCAAGGCCAAAGCTACCAGGGTGTTGTCATTAATCAGTTGTTCTACCGGCCGCGCCAACAAAGCGGCGTTGCGGCGCAGATACCATAGAAACAGAAACGAGCCACAGCGCTTGTTGCCGTCGGCCAGCGGGTGATTCTTGATCACGAAGTAGAGCAGGTGAGCGGCACGGGTGGCCACGTTCGGATAAAAGAGTTCATCCCCAAACCCCTGCTCGATCGTCGCCAGCGCAGAGGCCAGACCGTCACCCCGCAACTGGCCGAACAGCTCGGTGGCCTCGCCCTTGGCCATGAGCGTTTGCTTGAGTTCGCCAATGGCTTTTAGAGCCTCGTCCAGCTCCAGCGGCTGCATATCCGGCTGCTTGATGCCGACCTCGGCCAGCTGTTGCTCGTCGTAGCCCTGCAGCAGGCTCCAGGAGCGGGCGTAGTCGCTGATTACCCGGGCGACGGCTTCGCCTTCATTGGATACCAGGCCTTGATTGGTGAGGGTGCGGCTGAGCAGGTCAACGGCCTGCTCAAACTCGATGCCGCGCTCGGCCAAGCGGCGCTGGTTGAGGGTGTAGCCCTCAACGAGGTGGTCTTTGAGAACCTGGGTGGCCCATTTACGGAATTGTACGCCACGTTGGGATTTCACCCGGTAGCCAACGGAGATGATCATATCCAGGTTGTAGTGATCAATGTCCCGCTGAACCTGGCGCTTGCCCTCCTGGCGAACTATCCGGAATTTCCGGATAGTTGGTTCTTTCTCTAGCTCACCCTCCTGGAACACATTGCCCACGTGCTCGTTGACGGTTCGCACGTCTTTGCCAAACAGCTCCGCCATCTGGACTTGGCTGAGCCATACGGTTTCCTGATCCAGCGCCACTTCCAGCTGCGCCTGGCCGTCGGTTGAGGTGAAGATTCGTACTTGTTGTTCTGTCATGACAGTTCCTTGTCGTTGTTTACAAGCCGCTCAGTATAGTCAATGGCTTATGCATCGTGCTCTGTGCCCGGCTCTTTACTGAAGTTTGTTGTTTTCAGCTCCTGCCGCACTTTGTCCAGCGGCCCGCTCAGCGCTTTTTCCAGCCGGGTCATGTGCTCCACCAACCATTCGATCATCTCGGGCCAGTTGGCCTTGTTGTAGCCATCGACAGGCTTTTCATACTGGATACGGCACGCAATCTTGTCTGGTAGGGGCAGCCATACCAGTTCGTTACCAAAAGCAGTTTCAATCTGGGATTTCATGGTCTGCAGTCGGTCAAATACAAAGCGGTTCGCCTCGGCACGGCTGCTTTGCATACTTAATCCAACACGCACTTCATTTTTGCCAAAGATTAACTGGTAACCCATGCCACTGATCCCGGAGCCAGCATTTAACCAGTGATCTTTGGCTGGACTGATGTTGTTAAACAGCGAGCAGTTACTACGGCCAAAGGCCTCCAGGGTTTGTTCCCAGAAAGACAGACGCAGCGTATGCCGGCTCTTTTGTTCATTGCTGGCGCTCTTTTCCTCGGCCTCCTTGGCCATCATGCCAATCATAAAGTCCGAGGCTTCCGGCGTGGGGATGATCTGCTCCACATTCAGGAACAGCTCGGCACCGGCTTGGTAGGGCGTGACCTTGAAGCACTGGCAGTTCACGCCGAACTGGCTCAGCCAGAGTACGGTGTTGGTGACTTCCTTGCGGTAGTGGGCAGCCACCAGAATCAGGCGCTGGCTTTTCAGGGTATTGAGCTGCACCGATTGCAGATCGTCGGCCTGCAGGAACTCCAGCAACACGTTCTCGGCATCGGCGGGCGCTGTGCCTTCGTTCTGGGCTTTCTGGTTAAGGTAGCGCTGGAAGATCTCCACCACCTGCTGTTTTTTCAGGTTGGCGCAGTAGCTGGCGTATTTGAGGGCCTGCCACACCACATCCCGACCACTGTCATCGAGCTTGTTCTCGATGATGACGAGGTTGCCGTCCTTGTCGATAGCTAAAAGATCGAGCCGTTCGCGAGTGTCGTCGAAGCCGTCGAACTCCTTCTGGATGATCAGCAGCTCATCTCCGTCGCCCTGGGTCAGTGCCTGGGGGTAGTTTTCCAGCCATTCCTGCAGGTGCTTGCGCTCGGTAAAGCCGAGGTCGCTGAAGCGTTTTACTTCCAGGGGGTTGATGCGGTTGGCGGTTGGGTCGATTTTAAACATGGGCTGGTTCCGCCTCTTCTGCCAGCTGATCCTCTGCGTTGGATATAGAGAGTTCGCCTGAGAGTAGTTTCGGAAGCAAGGAGTCCCGCAGTTTTGCGAGAGTGTCTGACTCCCGGACGTTATTCTCAATGGCTTTATAAAGCGATGATGCTTGTTTCGAGTAAATCGAGATCAGTGATTCTGTCGGCATCACGACCGGGATGATTTTGAAGTTCTTTTTACTAATCTCTGCGAAGGTGGTCCCGCTGGCCCGGCTTTTGATTTCGTCCATGTGAGCTGCGCACCACTGAATGACGAACTCGGGGCTTAATGCCTTTTCGCATTTCATCGCAATATAGCCTTGGTTTACTGCTACAGGTATCTTGGCCAGGGCCAGATAGCCAACGGGCGCCCGTGATGACATCAGCACGGTATCGACTGGCAACAAACCAGAACTAATCTTCGCAAGACCTGCTTCAGTTACTTTGCGCTCGGTTTCGACGAGAACCTTGTCTGCGAGGTTTGATAGGTCTTTCGGGGAAGTCCAGTTGATCTCGCCGCTGTCCCAGAAGTCTGGGTTTTTGGTGGATGGAGTCCCACCACCTACGACCGTTACCTCATCGCCAATTTGACTAACGCGCCACCCCTCCGGAATCTCCCCCAACTCACTATCCTGCATAGCCGACGGAAACAGCTCGGCGGTGGCGCGGAGCTCGGCGTATTGCTCGGGCTGTTCGGCCTGGAGGCGGGTTAGCTCCTCTTCGCCTTTGCCGGAAATGGCCTGCATGGCGGCGAGCAGGGCGTCTTCCTCGCTCCCGCCGGCTTCCAGTGCGGCGATTTTGGCTTTGACCGGCTCGAAATCGACAAACCAGCTTTTGAAGATGGCTTGGGCTAGCTGTTCGAGGGTTTGGTTGATCCGACCGTTGAGCTTGACTTTTCCCTCAATGCTCTCTAGGGCATTGACTAGCAATCGCTTTTTTTCATCCAAACAAGGAATCTTGAAAGCAAAGAAGTCTTCTCGACTCAAACCCAAATTAGTAGTACCAGTGGCATGCGAGCGACAATATTGACGGTACTGAGGAGTCCTAAGCATCCAGTAAAAATACTCCTTCGGGATGCTGCTTTTGAAAATCAACTTCACTGTATCCTGAGTCATTCTCCCGACAGAAACAGATTCTGGCACTCGGGCAATGGCTCCGAGTAAACCCCCAGACTGGGTGACATCTTTCAATGAAACATATAGATCCCCCGGGCGAACTAATAGTTTTTCTGCGGAGGGGCCACCATAAGTTCTTAGTTTATCCGATTTGAATCCGCCGTCCCTTTCAATAGAACCTAAGCCCAATAAAATAGGGCCAGGCTGGTCAAGCAGTGCGCTCTTGTACGTGGTTCCGCGCTGGAGCTCAACGTGATCGCCAATGGTGCTAAATGTCATACCCCAGCCCCCCAAGATTCCGCTTGATCTCCGCCTCCAGCCGGTCGCTCTCCGCAAACTGCTCCCGCAGCTGCCCGGTCAACCGCGCCATCTTCTCGGCGAAGGGCTCACCATCGTCTTCCTGCTCTTCAGCCCCCACATAGCGCCCCGGGGTCAGCACGAAGTCGTGCTTCCTGATCTCCTCCAGGCTGGCGGCCTTGCAGAAGCCGGCGACATCCTCGTAGCCCTCGCCGCGCTGCCAGGCGTGGAAGGTGTCGGTGATGGTGGCGATATCCTCGGGGGCGAAGTCGCGCAGCACGCGATCCTTCATGTAACCCAGGCGGCGGGCATCGATAAACAGGTACTCGTGGCGGCGGGCGCGCTTGTTCACCTGGTTGGGCGAGAGGCCACCGCTCTTGTCCTTGGTCAGCAGCCAGATACAGGCGGGGATCTGGGTGTTGGTGAACAGCTGCCCGGGCAGGGCCACCATGCACTCCACCAGATCCTCCTCCACCAGGCGCTTGCGGATCTCGCCCTCGCCCCCGGTGTTGGAGCTCATGGAGCCGTTGGCCAGCAGCAGGGCCATGCTGCCAGTGGGCGCCAGGTGGTGGATCATGTGTTGCATCCACGCAAAGTTGGCGTTGCCCTTTGGCGGGGTGCCGTACTTCCAGCGCACGTCGTCGGCCAGGGATTCGCTCCACCAGTCCTTGATGTTGAACGGCGGGTTGGCCATCACGAAGTCGGCGCGAAGGTCCGGGTGCTGGTCGTCCAGGAAGGTGTCGGCGTTTTTCTTGCCGAAGTTGAAGTCGATGCCCCGGATGGCCATGTTCATGGCGGCCAGCTTCCAGGTGGTAGGGTTGGACTCCTGGCCGTACACGGAGATGTGCTTCTTCTGTTCGGCAGCGTCGTAGTGCTGCTCGCTGGCGTGTTCTTCAATGAACTTGTCGCTGGAGACAAAGAAACCGCCGGAACCCATGGCCGGGTCGTATACGCGGCCTGAGTAGGGCTGCAGCATTTCGACAATCAGGGTGACGATGCTCTTGGGGGTGTAATACTGGCCGCCCTGCTTGCCTTCGGCGAGGGCGAACTGGCCAAGGAAGTATTCGTACACATGGCCGAGGATGTCTTTGCTGTGCAGGCTCAGCTTCTCGCCCTCGAATACCGGCCGGGTGAAGGAGGTGTCGGAGAAGGTGTTGATCAGGCCCAGCAGCTTGTCGTTGTCCAGCTGGTACTGGCTGATGCGGTTGAGGATGCCCTTGAGCTTGGCGTTGCTCTTCTCGATTTCTTCCAGGGCGTTGTCGATCAGCCAGGACACGGAGCGCAGCTTTACGTCGTTACCGGCATCGTCCTGCCAGAGCACGGTGCCCACGGGCAGCACGGCTTTCTCTTTCAGAGTGCTCCAGCGGGCCGGCTTGGGCACCCAGAACACGTTGGCTTCGCGGTAGTAATCTAATACTTCCAGCTCTTCCAGCAGGGCTTGCTGGTAGTCCTCGTCGCCGTCGTAGTCTTCCGGCGGCAGGTAGTAGATGTCGTCGTTCTCATCCTTGAACCGCTCCAGCAACTCTTCCTGGCGCTCCTCGAAGGCATCGGAGACGTACTTCAGGAAGATCAGGCCCAGCACCACATGCTTGTAGTTGGCGGCATCCAGGTTGGCGCGGAGCTTGTCGGCGGCTTTCCAGAGTTTGTCGTCCAGGGCTTTGAGGAATTGCTGTTCCGTGCGATCCATTATGCTCATTAATGTTCTCTTGACTGAT
>NZ_LFGS01000003.1:87566-136113 GCF_002078135.1 Halomonas sp. BC1
AATCTCAAGTCACTGTAATAAATAGATAAATACAACCTGCGAACAGATGGCAACTTTACATACTACTTTACCATGCGCTAGAACGGAATTTCGTCGTCAAAATCGTCGAAGTTACCGGGATCCGGAGCGCCGTAGCTGCTGTTTTGCTGATGCGCAGGCGGCTGCTGCTGAGGCGCCGCGCCGCCACGCTGAGGCGCGGCATGCTGTTGCGGAGCGTAGCCACCCTGCTGAGGTGCCTGCTGAGGTGCCTGCTGAGGCGGCTGCTGGTAATGCTGTTGCGGCGGCGCAGACTGGGCTGGCGCTTGCTGGGCATAGCCACCCTGCGGCGCCCCCCCTCCCTGGTAGTCACCACTGCGACCATCCAGCATCTGCATGTCGTTGGCGACGATTTCAGTGCTGTAACGGTCCTGGCCATTCTGGTCCTGCCATTTACGCGTCTGCAGACGACCTTCGATATAGACTTTGGAGCCTTTTTTCAGGTACTGCTGGGCAATTTCAGCCGTCTTGTTGAAGAGCACCACGCGGTGCCATTCGGTACGCTCCTGCCGCTGGCCGCTCTGGCGATCCATCCAGGTGTCCGAGGTGGCCAGGTTCAGGTTGGCGACCGCTGTACCGGAAGGGGTGAAACGCACTTCCGGATCCTGGCCCAGATTACCGATCAGAATAACTTTGTTGATACCGCGCGCCATAAGGTCGCTCCTTGTCGTAAACGGTGATGGTCTCTCATTGATCAGGGCCGCGGTGGCGGAATCAACCGGGCCAGTGCCGCCTGATCAAGCTCTTTACGATTGACTTTCAAATATACCAGGCGCTCTTCCGGCACGACCATGACATCTTCGACACCCGCCACATCGGCCAGGTGCTCCATGAGTAGGTCCATGGCATCGGCCTGGGTATCCTGCAATGCCACCACTTCACTGGAGAGCGGCGGCGGTGACGGCATGCCGCACATGGCCAGCCACCAGCACAGCGCCAGCACCGCACAGCCGATGAACACGGCGTCCAGCCCCCAGGTGTGCGCCAGCCACCCCCCCAGGGTACCGCCCAAAAACGCGCCCAGGAACTGGCTGGTGGAGTAGACGCCCATGGCGGTGCCTTTTGCTCCGGCAGGCGCCAGTTTACTTAGCATGGATGGCAGCGTTGCCTCCAGCAAATTGAAGCCGGTAAAAAACACCAGCAGCCAGACAAACAGCCACTGCCCCTGGGAGAGCGGTAGCCCCAGCGCCGCCAAACTGAGCACGATGGCCCCAATGGCCAGCAGGCACATCAGTTTCATGCGCTGGCGCTTTTCGGCCACGATCACCAGCGGCACCATGGCGACAAACGACAGTCCCATGATGGCCAGATAGGCCAGTCCATGGTACTCCACCGCTACCCCGGCGTTCAGCAAGCGGAACGGCACGGCCACGAAAATGGCCATGAGCACCAGGTGCAGGGCAAAAATCGACACATCCAGACGCCACAAGTCCGAGCGGGTAATGACACGCTTGAATTGCTGACGGTCCAGCCCGACATCCCGGTGGCGCAGGCGCCTGGGCGCTGGCGGCACCCAGCGCCACAATACCAGCAAGCCCACCAACGTGAGCAGTGCCGTGAACCAGAACAGGCTCGACAGCCCTCCCCATGACGCCAGCCAGGGCCCCAGCACCATGGCAACGGCAAAGGACACACCGATGGAGAGGCCAATGGTCGCCATGGCAACGGTGCGTACCTGCTCGCGGGTCTGGTCGGCCAGCAGCGCCATGATGGCCGCCGCAATGGCGCCGCTACCCTGCAGCGCGCGACCGACGATCACGCCACCAATGGTATCCGCCGTGGCGGCCACGACGCTGCCTGCGGCAAAAATCAGCAGGCCCATGGCAATCACTCGCTTTCTACCGATCCGGTCGGACAGCCAGCCAAACGGAATCTGCAGAACGGCCTGGGTCAGGCCATACACGCCCAACGCCAGACCAACCAGTAACGGCGTCGCCCCTTCCAGCGTATCGGCATACAAGGCCAGCACCGGCAGCACCATGAAGAGTCCCAGCATGCGAGATGCGTAGAGACCGGCCAAGCCGCTGATGGCTCGGCGCTCGGCAGCCAGCAGCAGTGCAGAAACCTTGCGCATAGAACCCTTGTGTACGATGAGTGGGCCGAACGGCCTGAAATAACCGCCCATTCTAGCGCTTTGTCGGCACGCTGGAAACGCCAAGCATGAAATGCCCGCCACGCTGCAGCGAAGCGAGACAGTTTTGCCGGAAGGGGTGCCGCAACCGTATAATTACGCTTTTGCCACGCGATTCGAGGTGTTGATGGACAGCATTCTGGTCAGGGGTGCCCGCACCCACAACCTCAAGCAGATCGATGTGGAGCTGCCCCGCGACAAGCTGATCGTGATTACCGGCCTGTCAGGCTCCGGCAAGTCGTCCCTGGCGTTCGATACGCTCTACGCCGAGGGCCAGCGGCGCTATGTGGAATCGCTCTCCACCTATGCGCGCCAGTTTCTATCAATGATGGAAAAGCCCGATGTGGATCACATCGAAGGGCTCTCTCCGGCCATCTCCATCGAGCAAAAATCCACCTCTCACAACCCTCGGTCGACGGTTGGCACGATTACCGAGATTTACGACTACCTGCGCCTACTGTTTGCCCGTGCCGGCACCCCTCGCTGCCCAGAGCATGGCGAGGACCTGGAAGCCCAGACGATCTCCCAGATGGTCGATCAGGTCATGAACCTGGCGGAAGGCACCCGCTTGATGCTGCTGGCGCCGGTCGTCAAAGGCCGCAAGGGGGAGCATTTACAGCTGCTGTCCGAGCTGCGCGCGCAGGGGTTCGTGCGCGTCCAGATTGATGGCCAGGTGCTGGAGTTGGACGACATAGCGCCGCTGGACAAGCGCAAGAAGCACGATATCAGCGTGGTCGTGGACCGTTTCAAGGTACGTGACGATATCGCCCAGCGCCTGGCGGAATCCTTCGAGACGGCCCTGAACCTGGCCGACGGCACCGCCATGGTGCATTTCATGGACGGCGAGCAGGACGATCTGGTCTTCTCGTCCCGCTTTGCCTGCCCCGTTTGCGGCTATTCGCTCTCCGAGTTGGAGCCGCGGATGTTTTCGTTCAACAACCCGGCAGGGGCGTGCCCGACCTGCGACGGCCTGGGCATCCAGCAGTACTTCGACCCGGAGAAACTGATCAGCCACCCCGAGCTTTCCCTGGCGGAAGGCGTGATCAAGGGCTGGGACCGGCGCAACATTTATTACTTTACCCAGCTACAGGCGCTGGCCAAGCATTACCGCTTCGAGCTGGAAACGCCCTGGCAGGAGCTGGCCCGCCACGAGCGGGACATCATCCTCAACGGCAGTGGTGGCGAGCTGGTCCCCTTCGTTTACGTGGGAGACCGTGGCCGGAAAGTCACCCGTGAGCATGCCTTTGAAGGGGTGCTGCCCAACATGCAGCGCCGCTACCGGGAAACCGAGTCCAGCATGGTGCGCGACGACCTGGCCAAGTACATTGCGGTTCAGCCCTGCACCGCCTGCCACGGCTCGCGGCTCCGCAAGGAGTCTCGCCATGTGTATGTCGATGACCGAAACATCGCGGATATCGTCCACCTGCCGATTGGCGAGGCGTGGCGCTACTTTGGCGCGCTGGCGCTTCCCGGGCGCAAGGGAGAAATTGCCGACAAGATCGTCAACGAGATCCATGCTCGCCTGGAGTTTCTGGTCAACGTGGGGCTTGATTACCTGAACCTCGAACGCAGCGCCGACACGCTCTCCGGGGGCGAGGCCCAGCGTATCCGTCTGGCTAGCCAGATCGGTGCTGGCCTGGTGGGCGTCATGTACATCCTGGACGAGCCCTCCATCGGGCTGCACCAGCGGGACAACGACCGTCTGCTCAAGACGCTGGAGCGCCTGCGCGACCTGGGCAACACCGTGATCGTCGTCGAGCACGACGAAGATGCCATCCGCGCGGCGGACCACGTGCTGGATATCGGCCCCGGTGCAGGTGTCCATGGGGGCGAGATCGTCGCCCAGGGCACGCCGCAGCAGGTGATGGACAACCCGAACTCGCTGACCGGCCAGTATCTCTCTGGCAGCCGCGAAATTGCCGTCCCGGCTTACCGGATCCCGGGCAATCCCGAGAAGCAACTGGTGGTGCGCGGTGCCACGGGCAACAACCTGCAAAATGTCACCCTCAGCCTGCCATTGGGGCTGTTCATTGCCGTGACGGGCGTCTCCGGCTCCGGCAAGTCGACGCTGATCAACGGCACGCTGATGCCGATTGCCGCCCGTGAACTCAACCGGGCCACCACCCTGACACCGGCTCCCTACGAGAAGGTGGAAGGCCTGGACCAGCTCGACAAGGTCATCGACATCGACCAGAGCCCGATCGGCCGCACCCCGCGCTCCAACCCGGCCACCTATACCGGCATTTTCACGCCTATTCGTGAGCTGTTCGCCGGTACCCAGGAGGCTCGTTCCCGGGGCTACAAACCCGGGCGGTTCAGCTTCAACGTCAAGGGCGGCCGCTGCGAAGCCTGCCAGGGCGAAGGCATGATCAAGGTGGAGATGCACTTTCTGCCGGATATCTACGTCCCTTGTGACGTCTGCAAGGGCAAGCGCTACAATCGCGAAACCCTGGATATCCACTACAAAGGCAAGACCATCCACGAGGTATTGGAGATGACGGTGGAAGATGCGCTGGCCTTCTTCAGCCCCGTGCCCGCCATCGCCCGACGCCTGCAAACGCTCATGGATGTGGGGCTGTCCTACATCCGTTTGGGGCAAAGCGCCACGACGCTTTCCGGGGGCGAAGCTCAGCGGGTCAAGCTGGCGCGCGAGCTGGCCAAGCGTGACACCGGCAAAACCCTCTACATTCTGGATGAACCCACCACTGGCCTGCACTTCGAGGATATTCGCCAGCTGCTGACGGTGCTGCACCGCCTGCGCGACCACGGCAATACCATCGTGGTGATCGAGCACAACCTGGATGTCATCAAGACGGCCGACTGGTTGATCGACCTGGGGCCGGAAGGCGGTTCCGGGGGCGGGCAGATCATTGCCGAAGGCACGCCGGAGCAGTTGGCCAAACAGACGGTATCGCATACGGGCCGCTTCCTGGCGCCGTTACTCGAGCGCGGCAACCGCGCCACTCGCTAGGCGTCTCATGGGCCGCTGCTCAAGCGTTGGAGCAGCGGCCAAAAAGTTCAGGAAAAGACGGCGCTGACTGCTTTATAGTAAGCAGCAAGACGACTTAACAATGGTTGCTTCCTGTGAGGAGACACACGCTGTGGAACAGGACAAAAGCTGCATCATCCGCCACTTTAGCCACTACTGCTCGCTCAACGATGACGAGAAAGCGCTGCTGGCCTCGCTGGAAGAGAGCCCCACCAACATCAAGGCAGGCACGGTGCTCTGGGAGATGGGCGCACCGGCCAATGAGTTCTGCACGCTGCGCAGCGGCACCATGTCACTATTCCGGATCTCGCAGCGCTGGCTACCGAAGGAGAGTTCGATGACTGCTACCTGACCGACAACGTCAGGCCGTTGCTGGAAGCTTGAACGCCCTATCTTTTAGACCTTCAACGATGATACCGCTTATGCCCGTCAAGAGCCGTACACTGCTGGCGATACTGGGGGGGAGCCTGCTGGGCAACGCCCAGCTCGTCCAGGCGGCCACGTTCAACGTGGAGCACGCCGAACCCCATGAACACTGGTCATCGATGGCGCTGTCACTGGGCGAAGAGCGCCATTTTCGTGCCGTCGAGACCCACAGCTACTCCGATGCCACCTTGAGCCTCAATACCACCCAAGGGGTATGCGACCTCCCCTGGCTGGAAATGCGCGTGACCCTGGCACAGCAGCAGGGCGAGAGCCGCGCCGTCAATCTGGTGCCTACCCGGCTGCGTATCGATGACCAACCCATCGTGGACACCATGGCCGAGTTCATCACCGAGCGCGGCGATGACGGCTTCTACGCGCACTTTTACCTGAGCGATCTCGACACACTGATGGCACAGATGCGCACCGGTGAGCAGTTTTTTCTGGGCTTCGACCAAAACGAGCAGGAGCCCTGGTACATGACCTTCAGCCTCAACGGCGCAGACCGCGCCATCGCGCGTATGCAGCAGCTGTGCGAGGACAGCACAACAGAAGATTAACCGGTTCGCTGCTCGGCGATTTCCACACGATAGCGGTTCCAGGCCTGGATCAATGGATCGAAGTGGGCCAACTGTTCCAGCCGATGGTTGGCCAGAGCCAGCGCCTTGCGCTCTTGCTCGAG
The DNA here is from genome assembly GCF_002078135.1 of Halomonas sp. BC1. Taxonomy (NCBI): domain Bacteria; kingdom Pseudomonadati; phylum Pseudomonadota; class Gammaproteobacteria; order Oceanospirillales; family Halomonadaceae; genus Halomonas; species Halomonas sp. BC1. The sequence goes on from NZ_LFGS01000003.1 coordinate 93,828, forward strand.
GTGCATATTGAGCGTGCTGATTTCGTAAGCCGAAATGGCCAGCGTCAGGTTTTCACCCAGAGCGACCTGCATTTGCCGACAGTCGGGATCGAGCACCAGCACGGCGCCAAAGAATTGCAGTCGAGAGTGATGCGTCAACACAAAGATAGCCTCGAGATAGAGCTTTACCCCTCGACCTGCTGCTTGAGCAGCAGTTCAACGCGCCGATTGGCAGCTCGCCCTTCCGCGGTCGCGTTGCTTTCCATGGGCTGGGTGTCGGCATAGCCAACTGCCCGCATACGAGAAATGGCGATACCCTGGCGCTCCAACTGGCGTACCACGGCAATGGCTCGCCCCGTGGAAAGCTCCCAGTTGGAAGGAAAGCGCGGGGTGGCAATGGGCACATTATCGGTATGTCCTTCCACCGATATTTGGCCTTCGAACGTTTGGAGTACCGACGTGAGACCTTCCAACACGATCAGGCCCTGGGGCGTTAGCACATCGCTACCACTGGAAAACAACAGGCTGTCGTCGATGCGCAGGGTGATGCCTTCACGGCCCTGCGAGACACTGACTCCTGGAATATCCAGCCCGGCCATCTGCGGCTGCACGCCGTCGTGACGTGGATGAATACCAGTGGCCAATGAGGCCAACGGCATGGCCATGATGGCACTGGCCGGCCCCATGGCATCGCTCTCCCTCCCTTCGCCACCGCCAGGAGGCGTCAGCGCCAGCAAGAGCACGAACAGGGTAATCAGCAGCGTCAAGACGTCCAGGTAACTGGTCAGCCACCCTTCATCGCTCTCGCTTGCTGCCGCAGGCAGCTCCAGCGCATGCCGTGCATCCTGATTGAGCATGGGGCTACCCTTTCTTCAGCGCCGGGTCGGCATCCGGGCGCGGCTTGACGCTCGCATCACGAATTTCATCGTGGTAGTTGGCCACGAACGAGTTCAGCGTTTCTTCGATGAACGACGGCAGGCGACGCTTGGTAATCAGTGAAATGCCTTCCAACACCATGTTCATGGTGATCAACCGCTCTTCGGTGCGCCGCTCCAGCTTGACGGCAATGGGTTTGAAGACCAGATTGGCCAGCAAAATACCGTAGAACGTGGTGAGCAGCGCCACGGCCATGCGCGGACCAATCACCTGCAGATCGCCCGCATCCATGACTTCCAGCATGTTGACCAACCCCACCAGCGTACCGATCATGCCGAAGGCCGGCGCATAGGTGGCCATGGTGCGAAAAATCTGTGCTTCGGCATGCTCCCGCGCCTTCAGACGTGCGATTCGCCAGCGCAGCATGTCAAAAATTTCATCTTCCTTGGTATTGGCAATGACCAGTTGAATCCCGGTGCGCAGAAACGGGTTGCGCGTGTGCTCCAGCTCCCGCTCCACGGCTCGCACATCGCCCTTGAACCATAACCGCGACATGGCCACCAACTCGCTGATATCGTCGCGCACGTAGGTATTCTCGCGGCGGAATACCAGCCCTACCAGGCGCACCACCCGCAGCACCTCCTTCAGGGGGTAGCTGATGAATGTCGCTGCCAGGGTGCCGGTAATGACGATGGCAAGGCCAGGCAAATTGATAAAGCTTTCGGGTGATTCTGCGGTGAAGAACAGCACGCTTACCAATAACAGCATGCTGGCAAATATGCCGATCAGCGTAGAGGGGTTCATCAACGGTTCCTTGCCGGTTAACGTGAGAAGGGTAAGAGGGTTAATGCTGGTCGCTCAAGCGAGCACGAAGGCGACTAACGGCCTGACTATGCAGTTGCGATACTCGCGACTCGGTCACACCCAGTACCGCTCCCACTTCCTTGAGGTTCATCTCTTCCTGGTAATACAGAGCCATCAGCAGTTTTTCACGCTCGGGAAGCGCCTCAATGGCTTCGATGAGCGTGCGCCGCTGCTGCTCATCGAGCAGCTGCTCGAACGGGCGATTGGCGCTGCCTTCGTCACCCGCTGGCTCACCGCCATCGGCCATCAGCTCCTCGAAAGGCAGCAGCCGACCGCTGTTGGTGTCATTCAGCAGCTGCTGATAGTCACTCAATGGCATATCCAATGCCTGCGCGATTTCCGTCTCTTCGGGGGGCCTGCCCAGTACCTGCTCCAAACGGCGCACGGTTTCATCGACCGCCCGGGCAGAGCGGCGCACGCTGCGCGGCAACCAATCCCGAGTGCGCAGCTCATCCATCATGGCCCCTCGGATGCGCTGGCTGGCGAACGTGGCAAACGTCGCGCCCTGTGCGGCATCAAAGCGACCCAGCGCCTCCAGCAAGCCCACCATACCCGCTTGAATCAGATCATCCAGCTCGATACTGGCGGGCAATCTGACCTGCAGCGTCAAGGCCTGACGCCTCACCAGTGGCATGTATTGCGTCAACAGCTCACTCTGCTTGATCCTGCCTTGTGCTGTATACATCCTATCGCCTCACGGCTAAACGATCTTTACTGATAGTTCACGATGACCTGTAACCCCTGCACCCGCACGGGTCGCTGCCCCGGCGACAGCGCAAAACGCATATAGAGTGGTTCGCTGGCGCTCAGGCCGGACAGTGCCATGGTACTGCCACGCGCGCTCCCCAAGGCCACACACTGTGCAGGATGGCACAGCCAGGCGTTGACAGGCACGTGGGCAGGCGTCTCGAAACGCCATTGCACTCTCGCCAATGTCGCGTCGCCCAGCGGTACGCCCGCGGGGGGGTGATGGCTTGGCTACTGCTTGCCCGATCGCTCATGGCCACCATCACCGAGGGCATTTGGCTGCTCCAGCTCCCCGTGGCCGCTAGCACCGAGCTGGCGAACCCAAACGCCAGCATCAGGAGCGCTGCGCTTGAGCAGCGCGCTCTGCGTGTCACTGTCGACCACTTTACGACGTGGATCAATGTTTGCCGACGCATCGTGTTGAGCGACCTCTTGTGTAGAACCATGAGCGGCACCTTGTCATGGGGCCATCAGCGCGCCAGCAGCAACAGCTCTATCTGCAAGTAATGCTCGGCGGCATCACGCAGGTTGTCGAGCAGCCCCTGCCGCGGCAAGTGGGGCTCGTGCAGTGCCAGCAAACGCGCTGGCCCGCCCCGCTCGCGCATCTGGCGCAGCGCGCGGTACATGCTCGCAAAGGCTGCGGCATCGCTGTTGACCCATAGCGCCCAATGGGGGTAGCGCTCGGCCAGGGCCGTCAGCGACCCTGCCTCTGGCTGGGCTACCTTGATGTCCCACTCCTGCGGATCACCCGCCCATTGGCGCCCCAGCGACGCCCACTGGGCCAGGCGCCCCTTGACCTTGTCTACCTGCACGGCGCCCGCTGGGCTCAGGCCCACCACCACCAGTGTCCGCGTTGGACGCGGCGCCGACACATTGGCCGCCGCCGTGGTGACCTCTGGCGAAGTGGCAGTGACGGCTGACGCAGCATCGACTGACGGCACGTCAACGTCCATTGCCTCTTGCGGTTCTTGTTGCGCTTCTTCCTGTTGCTCGCCGCGCTGCTGACGCTGTAGATCTGCCCATTTTCTCAGCCCTGCCGCCTGGTCCTGACCCTTCATAGCACATCCTCAAGGCTGACACTGCCCAGTTGACGAATGGCATCGCGGGCCATCAGCACATGCAGCAGCGCATCCAGCAGCGCCGTATCGCGACGCTTGCGCTGGCTACCCAGTAACCGAATCAGGTCCGTTCGCAGCGCCTGGCCGTGCTCATCATCGGCCAGGTCGAGATGGCCTGCCACGGCTGCCGCGCCGCTGGCCATCAGCAGGCGCAGCTCACGACTGACCTCACCGCCGTCATTGTCCTTGAGCTGCTGCCAGGCACGCCTGGTAAGTGCGGCCAGCCCATCGCTTTCGAGCTGTGTGACCAGCAGGGACAGGACATCGCTGCCCAGCCGTGCAGGTGTCAACCAGTAGCGACGCGCGACGTGTTTGTCTGTTTCCGGGTCCTGGATATCGCCTACCCACGCCAGCAGCGGGTGGCCCGAGGCTGTTTGCACCTCTACATAGGCGTTACACAACTGCATTCGCTGGCCGCGAAAACGGATTGAGACGCTATGGGTCAGCGTGCTCTCCTGGAACAGGCCTTTCAGGGTGTAGCGCTCGCCCTGACAGTTTACGCGCTGACTGGCGTGTACCGCGCTGACCCAGGTCAAACGTTGGCCATGCAACCAGGCAAGTACGTCAGGCTCCGGCAGGGCGGGGAGGAGATGCACTGCCATATTCTCTCCGCACTCCGCCAGGCGCGGCAGCCAGCCGGCTGGCTGACGATGCTGAAGGCGGGTCAGGGCCAACCAGCGGCCTTGCTCATCCAGCCGAATGTCCGGCATCGCCCAATCACAGCCACGTCCCTGGCGGCGCGGCGACCAGGCCAGCCCCATGGCAGCGCTATTGGCCTCCGCTCCTGCCAGCAGCTCATCCAGCCGCTGATCCTGAACGACGCCGGGCAGTGCCCCGATATCCCAAGCGGCTTCCAACAGATGAAAATCCACCACCCGCTTACGCAGCCGAGACAATACCGACGAGAGCCGACGCCCCTGCCCCAGCACATCCCGCGACCAGCGTGGCAAGCTGATGGGCGCCGGTGATTCGGCGTGGCGCGCAGCGCGGGGCTGTGCAGCCAACGCCTGATCGATCAGCGCCCGAGCGTCGGCCACGGCCATGTCTTCGGGTACCTGCTGACCATAAGAGCCAAACAGGACGCGCATGCCGTGGCGCATGACGATATCCAGCGCCGGAGCCAGCCGCCCGGCTTCGTCCTGCTTGGTGATGATGCAGTCATCCAACGTAGCCCCCGCCGCTCTGGCTGCCTGACGGTAGCGCAGCACGACCTCCTCCAGCGTTTCGGGCTGGCTGGCAGCGTTCAACATCAGCACCAGACGCACGGTGGATTGGCCACCTTGCAGGTGAGCGATCTGTTCGATCACCCGCTGGTCGCGCTGACTCATGCCTACGGTATCGACAATCACCCACTGCTTGCCCTGCAGGCGCCCTACCAGCTCGTCGATGGGCTGCTCGACATCCAGCGCATACATGGGAGTATCCAGCAGTCGCGCGTAGATGCGCAGCTGCTCGTGGGCACCAATCCGGAAGCTGTCGGTGGTCACCAGCGCCACTGGGCGTGTGCCGTGGCGCATCACAAAACGAGCCGCCAGCTTGGCCGTCGTGGTCGTCTTGCCAACCCCGGTAGGGCCTACCAGGGCCACAATGCCGGTCTGGTCGAAAAATGCGTCTTCCTGACGGAGCACGCTCAGCCGCGCCATGAGCTGACCACGCAACCAGGTCATCAAGGTCTCACTGGAGGCCGGTAACGCTGCCAGCTCGTCGGGCAGTGCCTCGACCACTTCCTGACTCAGCTCGTTGCTGAAGCCGACGCGCAGCATCACCTGCTGCAAATGCTCTGACGCGCTATCCGCCCCTGGCGCAGGGTCGGGTTGTCGTCGCGCCAGCAGCTCGCGCATCTCTTGCATTTCACGCAGCAGGCGCTCGCTCATGGCTTCCAACGGGTCTGGCTGTTGGGGCAACGAAAACACCGGCGCAGCGGGTTCCTGCTGCGTGGCCGGACTGGGGGCAGGATCGAACTGATCGACGGCATCGTCTGCCATGGCGAGGATTTCGACTCCCCCTTCGGTGCGCCGATTGGCCACGATCAGGGCGTCATCGCCGAGTACTTCTCGCACCTGGCGCATGACATCGCGGCTGTTGGCTCCGACAAAACGTCTAACGCTCATGCTTCACCTGTTACCTGTGTACGAAAGACGGCTAACCATCAGGAGCGGCATCAGCGACCACCCACCAGCGTGGTCACACGCAGCGTGCGGTCGTCAGGAATTTCTGCCTGAGACATGACCACCAGGTGGCGCATGCGACGGCGCAGAAAACGCGAGAGCACGGCACGCAGCGAGTGCTGCACCACCAGCACCGGTGCCTCTCCGCTGCCTTCATGACGCTCCAACGCTTGCTGGGCTTGATTCATGAGGGTATCCGCAAGGCCTGGCTCCATGGCACCGTTGCCATTCATGGCCTGCAGCAACACTTGCTCCAGTTGAGCATCCAGCCCCATGACGTTCAGTGTCTCCTGCCCGGCAAACCACTGCTGGGTAATCGCGCGGCCCAGCGCGATACGCACCAGTGCCGTGAGTTCATTGGGATCCTTTTGCTGGCCAGCATGCTCGGCCAGGGTATCCAGCACGCTACGCATATCGCGAATCGAGACATCCTCATCCAGCAGGTTCTGCAAGATACGCTGCAATACCGTCAACGAGATAGCCTTGGGCACCACTTCTTCGACCAGTGACTTTTGATCGTCCCCCAGCTTGTCCAATAGCTTTTGAACTTCCTGACGACCCAGCATCTCTGGAGAGTGGCGATGCAGCAGATGGTTGAGGTGCGTGGCAATCACCGTACTGGCATCTACCACCGTGTAACCATACACCTGCGCGTGCTCACGCTGGTTGCTGTCGATCCAGACCGCTGGTAAACCAAACGCCGGATCCTGTGTCGGCGTACCCTGCAGTTCCCCCGACACCTGGCCGGGATCAATGGCCAGCCACTTGCCCGGCTGAGCCTCGGCACGCCCGATTTCGGCGCCTTTCATGGATAATACGTAGGTGTTAGGCGGTAGCTCCAGGTTGTCGCGAATATGCACCACCGGCGGCAGAAAGCCCACCTCTTGAGCAAATTTCTTGCGCACGCTCTTGATGCGCCCCAGCAGCTCGCCCTTCTGGCGCGAATCCACCAGCGGAATCAAACGGTGCCCCACTTCCAGCCCAAGCGTATCCACGAGCTGGACATCCTCCCAACTCGCCTCAGGGGTTTCCTGCAGCATGGGGGGTGGTGCAGCAGTCAGCTCCTGCTCGACCAGCGCCTGATTCTTGTGACGAATCAGGTACCAGGCCAGCCCGGACAACAGTGCAGTGAACAGCAGAAAAACAAAGTTGGGCATACCCGGCACGAGGCCCAGCAAGCCCATCACCATGGCCGCCAGAATCATCACCTGCGGATTCACGAACAGCTGGCTGATCATCTGCTGACCAACGTCCTGCTCGGTATTCACCCGAGAGACGGTCACGCCCGCCGCCGTGGAGATCACCAGCGCCGGAATCTGGGCCACCAGACCGTCACCGATGGTCAACAGCGTATAGGTGCGCGCGGCATCGCCGAACCCCATATTGTGCTGCATCATGCCAATCAGCAGACCACCAATGATGTTGACCACCATGATGACTAGCCCGGCTACCGCATCGCCACGCACGAACTTGCTGGCACCGTCCATGGAACCGTAAAAGTCGGCTTCCTGGGCTACTTCTGCGCGACGCTTCTTGGCATCCTCTTCGCCAATCAAACCGGCGTTCAAATCGGCATCGATGGCCATCTGTTTACCAGGCATGGCATCCAGCACAAAGCGGGCACCGACTTCGGCAATACGCCCGGCCCCTTTGGTGATGACCATGAAGTTGATGATCACCAGAATCAAGAACACTACCAAGCCAACGGCAAAGTTCCCCCCGACAAGGAAGGTGCCAAACGCCTCGATAACCTTGCCCGCAGCATCCCCCCCCTGGTGCCCTTCCATCAGCACCACGCGTGTGGAGGCAACGTTGAGCGAGAGCCGCAGCAGCGTGGTAAACAGCAGGACGGCAGGAAACGCGGCAAAATCCAGTGGCCGTTCGGCAAACATGCTGACCAGCAGCACCATGATCGCCAGAGCAATATTGAAGGTGAAGAGCATGTCGAGTGCGAACGGCGGCAGGGGCAGAATCATCATGCCCAGGATCATCAGGATCAGCAGCGGTCCTGCCAGCAGTTTCATACTCACATCGTTGGACCAGTTACGCTGATTGATTAGCTGGCTCAAACTTTTCATGGCTGCGCCTCATTGCCATCGGCACGACGGCCGGGCGTATCCATTTCCGGTGGCACCGGCAGATTATCGGGGGTGGGGGGCACCTCGCCTCCTTGTTGTGAAACGTGCTTGAGACGGTAGGCCCAGGCCATGACTTCGGCCACGGCGGTATACAGCTCGGTCGGCACTTCCGCCTCCAGATCTACATGATGATACAGGGCGCGCGCCAGCGGTGCTGCTTCCAGTCGCGGCACACCGGCCTCTGCACCGATCTCACGGATTTTCGCGGCCACGGCATCGGCACCCTTGGCCACCAGTTTGGGCGCACCCATTTTCCCTTCCTGATACATCAAGGCCACCGCGTAATGGGTCGGGTTGGTGATGATCACGTCCGCCTCGGGGACTTTACTCATCATGCGCCCACGCGCCATGGCCTGCTGCTGTTGGCGAATGCGTCCCTTGACGTGGGGATCCCCTTCCGAGTCCTTGTGCTCTCGTTTGACTTCTTCCTTGGTCATCCTGAGCTGCTTGGCGTTGTTCCATAGTTGAAAAGGTACATCAATCAGGATCACCACGATCAAGGAGAACACGATTAGGCCAGCGGCCAAGGCAGCCATATTGAGCGCCGTGGTCAAGGCTTGCTGAACAGGTTGATCCATCAACCCCAAATACCTGCCAATATTAAAATACAAAAAGCTGAACGCAACGCTACCCACCAGAATGGATTTGGCTATCGCCTTGGCAAGCTCGGTCAACGACTGCATCGAAAACAGGCGCTTGATCCCTTTTACAGGGTTCAGCTTGGAGAATTTTGGCTTCATCGACTTGGCGGATATGAGCCACCCGCCCAGTAACGCGGGGGCCATCAATGCAATCACCGCGAGCAGTAAAAAAAGCGGCAACATCGTGAAGAGCGTTCGCTGGCCCAGGTCGAGCGCATTGACCAGCATGGGGGTGGTTTCCATGGCTTGGCGCCGCTCGAACAGAAATGCTTGCTCCATGACAGCCCCCAGCTGGTCATAGAGCATTTGTCCCATGCTCCAGAGGCCAACCACGCCTCCCAGAAGAATCATGAAAGTCGTCAGCTCTCGGGACCGAGGAACCTGCCCCTCTTCACGGGCCTTGTCCCGCCGTCGGGGCGTCGCCTCTTCGGTCTTTTCCTGATCGCTGTCGTTATCTGCCATGCGGTCATCCGGCTAACGAGGGGACGATGACTCAAAATGCGCCATACGATGCACTCAGCCGCCCCAAAGGACGGCTGAGCAGTTTGCCATTTTGCCAGATGCGGCTACTTACAATATATCAATAACCCGGCATTAAAAGCCCAATTCATCCAATAAGTCGTCTACCTGGTCCTGGCCCGTGACGATATCCGTGGCATTCTCTTTTACTTGAGGGCCATTCAGCAGCTCCTCATTGCGGCGTGCATTTTCGTTCTTCCACTGATCGTTCGCCTTACGCTGCATGGTTTCGCGCGCTTCTGCCCCCGGGACGTTATCGATCAGCACCTGCACCAGCTGGTGCTCGATTTCACGGATCACGTCCATCATCTTCTTGATGACCTGGCCCGTCAGATCCTGGAAGTCCTGGGCCATCATGATGTCCAGCAGTTCCTTATTGGTGGCAGCGGTGATTTCGGGCACATCGCTCAGGTACGTGCGCGTCTCCTTGACCAGCGCCTTGGCATCATCCAGCTCTTTGGGCGCCTCGAACCACTCGGCCCAACGCTTGTCCAGGGCTTCGGCACGCTCGGAGAGCTGATCCTGCAGCGGCTGGGCACGATCAATGGCATTCAAGGCCTTGTCTGCCGCTTGCTCGGTCATGGTGGCCACGTAGTGTAGACGGTCACGAGCGTCAGGTATTGCCTCTGCGGCCTTTTCGATCTCCTTATCCAACCCCAACTCACGCATGTTGTCACGCAGCATGCGAGTGAGCTTGCCAATCCGGACGATCAGGTCCTCAGCAGCCTCTTCAGAGAGTTTGGTAGCACCACCCTGCTCATTCTGGCTCATTATGTTGTCTCCTCGTTGACCGAGCACCAAAGCCCAGCTGCGTCATTTACCCATCTTCTCGAAGATTTTATTCAGCTTCTCTTCCAGAGTGGCCGCAGTGAACGGCTTGACCACGTAACCATTGGCACCGGCCTGGGCTGCCGCAATGATGTTCTCTTTTTTGGCTTCAGCCGTCACCATTAGCACCGGCAAGTCTTTCAACGCTTCATCCTGGCGGATTTCCTTGAGCATCTCCAGGCCGTCGAGGTTGGGCATGTTCCAGTCGGAAACGACAAACTCAAAATTGCCTGCCCGCAGCTTGTTGAGGGCGTCCTGGCCATCTTCCGCTTCGTCCACATTCGTAAAACCCAGCTCTTTCAGTAGGCTACGCACAATGCGGCGCATCGTGGGGAAATCATCTACTACCAGGAAGCTCATGTTCTTATCGGCCATTGGTCATCCTCTCACATCACAATATTTACAGGGGGACTGCTGATTCAGTCAGGGTTAAAACTCTTCCCACTCATCGTGGTGCTGTTGAGCAGCAACACGACGAGCTGGCGGGTTGGCGGCGGCCTTGGGCAGCGCCGACGTTGCCACGGACGCTGGCGCGTGAGTGCGCTCAGCCCGCGCATTGAGCACCTGAAAGACCGCAACGGCCTCTTCAAGGCGATTGGCCTGCTCCTCCAGCGAGGCTGCCGCTGCGGACGCCTGCTGAACGAGCGCGGCATTTTGTTGAGTCACTTGATCCATCTGGCCAACGGCCTGACTGACCTGCTCGATGCCATCACTCTGCTCTTGCGAGGCCGCCGATATCTCATCCATGATATCCGTGACACGCCGCACTGCCATGACCACTTCCGTCATGGTCTGCCCTGCCTGCTCGACCAGCGAGGAGCCTTGCTGAATCTGGCTGACCGAGGCCTCGATGAGGGACTTGATCTCCTTGGCGGCGTCCGCACTGCGGCTGGCCAGATTACGTACTTCGCCAGCCACCACCGCGAAACCACGCCCCTGCTCACCCGCCCGCGCAGCTTCCACGGAAGCGTTCAACGCCAATATGTTGGTCTGGAAAGCAATCGAATCAATCACGCTGGTAATGTCAGCCACTTTCTGGGAGCTGGTCGAAATACCGTGCATGGTTTGTACCACTTGTTCGACGACTTGCCCTCCCTGCTCGGCGGTAGTGGATGCATCTGCTGCCAACGTGCTTGCCTGGCGAGCATTATCGGCATTCTGCTTCACGGTGGCCGTCATCTGTTCCATGCTGGCCGCAGTTTGCTCGATGGAGGCGGCCTGCTGCTCGGTGCGGGAGGACAGGTCTGCGTTGCCGCTGGCAATTTCTCGAGTGCCGTGATGGATTGCCTGACTGCCCTCACGCACCCTCGACACGGTGGCACTCAAGTTCTGCTGCATGGTGGCCATGGCAGCGAACAGTCGACCTATCTCGTTCTTGCCCGCCTGGGGGAGCGGCTGGGTTAAATCGGCTTCGGCAATGCGTCCAAGGCGCGCAGCGGCATCGCTCAGCGGCCTGATCACCGTACGGCGCAGGCCAAGGTAGATGGCCAGTGTGACCAGCAGCGCGAGCCCAACGGCAGCGATACTGATCGTGGTAAAGAGATTACCTTGCGCCTGAGCGTCTTCACGTACGGCGCCCACGCGGCCAAAAGCATATTCGATAAACGCCGTGGTATTGGCAGCCAACTCGTCCAAGGGCTCGATCAACTCGCCGCGCAGGTGGTTGAAGGTAGAGATGTCCATGGTGTCGAAGCTGGCATGCTGCTCCTTGACCAACGCCAATACCCGCATGAAGCTTTCATCCACCGCCCCCCCTAGCAACTCGCCCTCAGTGCTACGCGGTGTGGCCATGAAGTTCGTATAACGACGCTCGGCACGCTCCAGACGATTGGCAGCGATATCCACCTGCTCTTTGGATTGACGGGTCTGCCCCACCATCAGCAGGCTCGCAGCGGTTTCCAGCTCCAGCATGGCCTGGTTGAGCAGCGAGTCAGCGCGATTCAGCTCATTGAGCTGCTGATTGCCGATAAGATCCAGCGTGGCCAAATTGCTCTGTGCACTGCGGTCCGAGGCAATGCTCAAACCGGCAATCAGTAGAATCAAGCCCACAAAGCAGACTAGCGCGAAAATGACGGCCAGATGAATACTAAGGTTGCGCAGTAAACGTGTCATTGTTATGAATTTCCTTGGATCACTTGTCTTGTCTCTAAGGCCCTAGACGCGCTGAGCGCGTCCTGAGGCGGCCACCAGCGCCATCATTTTCGATGGAATCTCGTCCAGCGGCAGCACTTCCACTGCGCCGCCCACGGCAATAGCCTCTCGAGGCATGCCAAAAACCACACAGGTCTCTTCGTTCTGGGCAATGGTCGGGGCCCCTGCCTGACGCATTTCCAGAAGCCCGGCAGCTCCATCCTTGCCCATGCCGGTCAGGATCACGCCGACCGCGTTTTTCCCGGCATGCTTGGCTGCGGAGTGGAACAACACATCGACCGACGGGCGATGACGGTTCACCGGCGGGCCATCATTGAGCCGCGCCACATAGTTGGCGCCGCTGCGTGCCAACTCCAGATGCTGGTCACCAGGGGCGATATAGGCATGGCCTGGCAGCACGCGCTCACCATCGGTGGCTTCCTTGACAGTGATACGGCACAGCCTGTCCAACCGCTCGGCAAACGAGCGGGTGAAACCACCGGGCATGTGCTGAGTGATCAGAATGGCAGGCGCGTTGGCTGGCAAAGGCTCCAGCACGGCGCGAATCGCTTCGGTGCCCCCCGTCGACGCGCCAATGATGATCAGTTTTTCACTGGAGATCATCGGCGCCTTGAGCTGGCTGGGAGGGGGGGTGTTCTTGTTACGCGCCTGGCGCGGACGAGAGCGTGCCGCCGCGCGCAATTTCTCAGCGATTTCGTTGGCGTACTCCATCATGCCGCTACGAATACCCAGGCTCGGCTTGGCAACGAAGTCCAGCGCGCCCAGCTCCAATGCCCGCAAAGTGATCTCGGAACCACTCTGGGTCAACGAGGAAACCATCAGCACCGGCATAGGCCGCAAACGCATCAGCCGCTCGAGAAAATCCAGGCCGTCCATGCGCGGCATCTCGACATCCAGCGTCAAGACATCCGGGTTATGCTGTTTGATAAGGTCACGGGCCGCGATGGGGTCGGGCGCCACCGCGACCACTTCCATATCAGGCTGCGAGTTGATGATTTCGGTCAACAGGTCACGAATCAGCGCCGAGTCATCGACGCACAACACTCTGATCTTGGCTGCGCTCAAAGCACGCCTCCTTTAACAGTCGCCATTTCGGCATTACTCCTGTGGGCCGTGGCCGCATCAGCAGCGTCACACACAACGATCATCGTTTGGCAAGGGTATAGACGGTTTGTCCACGCAGCTTGAAAGCATCGCTGATGTAAGAGAAGTTTTCCGAGTGCCCAGCAAAGAGCAGGCCATCAGGCTTCATCAGTGGTGCAAACCGTTTGAGTATTTTCGCCTGCGTATCTTTATCGAAATAAATCATAATGTTACGGCAAAAAATAGCATCAAAAGGGCCTTTGACAGGCCACTGCGGCGCCAGCAGGTTGAGCGGCATGAACTCGACCAGCGCAGACACCTCCGGCCGTACCCGGGCCAGCCCAATGTGGTTACCCGTGCCTTTCTGGAAAAACCGTTTCACGCGAGCTTCATCCAGTTTGCGCACCTGCTCCTGGGAGTAGATGCCACGGCGCGCCTTGGCGAGTGCCTCGGTGTCGATATCGGTGGCGATTACCTTGGCCTGTGACGCTCTGCCACCAAGGGTCTCCAGTAGCGTCATGGCAATCGAGTAGGGCTCTTCCCCCGTCGATGCCGCCGAACACCAGATGGTGATCGGCTCCTGCTTATGCTTGATATGCTCTGCGAGTAGTGGAAAGTGGTGTGACTCACGGAAAAAGGCCGTGAGGTTAGTGGTCAACGCATTTGTAAACGCCTCCCACTCCTTGGCGTCGGGCTGACGCTCAAGCCGCGAAAGGTAGTCGGTAAAGCGCGTCATGCCATGGTGGCGCAGCCGTTTGGCCAAGCGGCTAAACACCATTTCACGCTTGTGCTCCGCCAGCACGATGCCTGCACGCTGATAAATAAGCTCACGAATACGCGTAAAGTCCGCATCGGTGAGTACCAGATCACGCTCCATCTGTCCGCTGGACGCCCACTGTCCGGCGTCGACCCGTTCGCGTTGGTCTGTCAAAATGTTTCCCACTCCTCTACAGAAGCCATTGGCCGTTTCTTGACCGGCGCAGGCGGTGTAGCGTTGCCCGGTTGCGCAGTCACCTTCGACAGCTCGGCAGCCTGCGGATGCTGACGTTGTGGCGACATCTCGCGATGTCCCGACAGGCGGAAAGCCTCGACCGACAACGCCAGAAGCTCTGCCTGCTGCTCCAGCGCCAGCGCCGCTTGTGCCGTTTCCTGAACACGCAGTGCATTCTGCTGCGTCGCCTGGTCCATTTCGGCTACCGCCTGGTTGACCTCGGCAATACCACTGCTCTGCTCTTGAGACGCTGCCGAGATATCGTGCATGATTTGCGTGACGCTACGGGCCGCCTCGGCGACTTCACCGATCGCTACTTCGGCCTTTTCTACCAGCCCTGCCCCCTCGCCCACCTGCTGACTCGAGTCATCAATCAGACCACGAATTTCCTGGGCTGCTTCGGAGCTACGTCCCGCCAGCTTACGTACCTCTTCAGCCACCACGGCGAACCCACGCCCATGCTCCCCCGCTCGTGCCGCCTCGACAGAGGCATTGAGAGCCAGAATGTTGGTCTGGAAGGCAATGGAGTCAATGACGTTGATGATGTCGGTCATCTTCTGCGAACTTTGCGTGATTCGCTGCATGTTATCGACCAACTGCGTCATCAACTCACCCGTTTGTGACACCCTTGTTGCATTATTATCGGCCAGACGTCGTGCTTCTTGAGCGTTATCACTGTTTTGACGAACGGTGGTGGTCATTTCCTCCATGCTGGACGCCGTCTGTTGCAGCGATGCCGCCTGCTGCTCGGTACGTGATGAAAGCGCCTCGTTACCGCTGGCAATATCCTTGGCCGCTGGCGTGACGACATCAATGCCTGTCTTGACCTCGCCAATGATGCTGCTCAAGCTCTTGCGCATGGTGTCGAGAGCATCCATGAGCTGGCCTATTTCATCACGCCGTCTGGGCGGTACTCTGGCGGCAAGATTGCCGCCGGCAATCTGCAAGGTAAACCGCGAGGCTTGCTTCAGCGGTCGTGTAATGGAGCGCAGCGTCAGCAGGCTGATCACGATCAACAGTGCCAAGCCGGTGGCTAGCACACCGACCTGAGCGCTCAGCATGACGGTTTGTCCCCGCTCGGCCTCGGAGGCCATCACTTCCGCGGTTGCCTGCTTTTGGGCAATCAGTTCATTGACCAGGGAAGAGAGCGCCCGGCCATCCTCGTTCATGACACGAATTACGGCATCCAGACCAGTAAACGCCTGGTAGGTCTCTTCCGCTTGCAGCACATTGACCGCCTGTCGCATGCCGTTCTCCAGGAAGGCCTGCAGCTGTTCATCGAACTGGCTGGCCAGCGGCGTGGCGTTCACGTCGCGGCTGTAATAAGCCTGCCACTCATCCGTCACTTGGCCAGCACTCTCCGCCACGGCATCTCCCATGTCAAAACGCTGGCTGATAAGCTCCATACGCTCAGGCTCGATCATCGACTGGCGTGTTTGAGCGATGGTTTGATCGATTTGCTGCAGCCGAATGACATCACGCAGGCCGTCGTTGTTCAGGCCCTCCAGGCGCTCACCCGCCACGTTCAAACCGTATAGCCCCAATCCACCGCTGGCGATCAGCAGGAGAGCCGCAATGCACACCATTCCCACCAGTTTGGCGCGAATGGTGTCCAGACGCATACGCCGGACCCTGGCAACGAGCCCACGCTGGCGAACGCGCCCCTTATCCAGATAAAGACGCTTGTTGCGCCCTTCTCGAATGTCGCTGTAGTGCTGCTCCGCTTGTTGAATGGCTTCACGCGTTGCCTGCACACGCACCGAGGTGTAGCCCACCACCTGATCGTTTTCCACGATCGGCGTAACGCTGGCATCTACCCAGTAATGGTCGCCACTCTTGCACCGGTTCTTGACCAGCCCCCGCCAGGTATCGCCACGCTTCAGGGTACTCCACAGGTTTCCGAAGGCGGCGGCGGGCATATCAGGGTGGCGGATCAGGTTGTGAGGCGCGCCCATCAGTTCATCATGACGGTAGCCACTAATCTCGATAAAGGCCGGATTAGCGTAGGTAATACGCCCCTTGAGATCGGTGCGAGAAACGAGGAAGTCGTCCTGGCTCAACTCGACTTCGCGTTGAGTGACTGGCTGATTGTTACGCATCTTACTGCCTTATTGTTAATTTTAGGCGCTTGGCGCTGGTTCAGAGTATTGGCTGTGCAGAAACTGGTTGTGCTTAAAACGCTTCCCACTCTTCCTGGGACGCCTTCCTTGTCAGTGCTGGGGCGGCCAACGCAGAGGCAGAAGGACGCTTCATCGGCTGAGACAGCACAGGCGCGGTAGATGGGGGAGCTGCCCCTTCCGCCACACGAAAGCGCTCCACCGCTTCACGTAACCTTGCTGCTTCGCTTTCCAGCTCGTTGGCGCTGCGTGCCGCTTGCTGCACCAGCTGAGCATTCTGCTGAACAACTTGATCCATCTGGGCAACCGCCTGGTTCACTTGCCCGATGCCGTTACTTTGCTCTTCAGAAGCTGCCGCAATCTCATCCATGATGTCACTGACCCGCTGTACCGCGGTGACCAGATCCTGCATGGTCTGTCCCGCCTGATTGACGCGCTGGGTGCCCGCATCCACTTTACCCAATGACGTATCGATCAGTGTGCGAACCTCTTTGGCTGCGTTGGCACTACGACTGGCCAGGCTGCGTACCTCCTGGGCCACGACGGCAAACCCCTTGCCATGTTCACCTGCCCGCGCGGCTTCTACCGAGGCATTGAGCGCGAGAATATTGGTCTGAAAAGCGATGTTATCGATCACCGTAATGATGTCCGCCACCTGGTGTGAGCTAGCGCTGATATCCTGCATGGTCTCGACGATTTGCCCCACTTCTTCCCCGCTACGCCGCGCGGTCAGTGTTGCATCGCCCGCCAACTGACTCGCCTGACGGGCATTGTCGGCATTATGGCTGACGGTGGAGGCGAGCTGCTCCATGCTGGAAGCCGTCTCCTCAAGGGAAGAGGCTTGCTGCTCGGTACGCGAGGAGAGGTCATTATTACCATTGGCAATGTGCTGGGAGCGCTCGAAGATGGTGGTTCCACTACGCCGAACGACCCCCACCGTTTCCGAAAGCGCTGCCTGCATGTGCGCCATGGCGCTGTAGAGCTTGCCGATTTCACTCTTGCCTGGCGAGGTGATCTGCTGATTCAAATCGCCCTGAGCCATGCGTTCGAAGTAGCCCACCAGGCGATCCAGTGGACGCAAAACGTTGACCGTGACGCCCCACAATACGATGACAACAGTGGCAATCGTCATTAACACGATGGCAATGAGCGCCCAGCGGATACGCTCGGCAAAGGCCGTAAATGCCTGCTGCTGCGCCTGGGCGTCCGCCGTTGCCTGAACCAGCGTAGCGCCATGATGAAGCGCGTAAAGGCCAATACCACAGGCCAGCACGACCAGCAGTGAAAAGGTGGCCAACACCAACCCCCAACTAAGACGCACCGTCATATTACTCATCAGTTGACGCACTAGCTGTGTCACACGCATTACTCCAAACGCCACCATACCGGCGAGTGCTGTCCCTGGCGCCAAGGCGGGTTAGCTGGAACAACATGGGCACGCTCCCTGTGCCCATCTCGAGTATTAGTGATGGCTCGTACTGTCCACCAACGCCATCTCTTCACTGGTCAGCAGTTTGTCGATATCTACTAGCACCAGCATCCGGTCATCCAGACTGCCCAGACCGCTCAGGAAGTCGGAGGAGAGCGTCACCCCAAACTCAGGTGCAGGTTTGATCTGGTCAGGCACGAGCGTCATCACATCCGAAACACCATCGACCACGATACCAACAATGCGATCGGCAACATTGACCACGATCACAACTGTTTGACCACCGTACTCCACATTCTCGAGATGGAACTTGATGCGCAGGTCGACGATGGGCACGATGACACCGCGAAGGTTCGTAACTCCCTTGATAAAATCGGGTGCGTTCGCAATACGGGTCACGTTTTCATAGCCCCGAATTTCCTGAACCTTCAGGATATCGATGGCGTACTCTTCATCCCCGAGTGAAAACACCAGGAATTCGCGGTTTTCTGCTTCAGCAGCGGCTAACACTGCTACGTTGGATGAATGACTCATGACGGCTCAGCCTCTTTGTAATAAGAGAGATGGGGGTGATTAGCGGTTTTACCTGCTTCTTTTTTCGCCCGGCTCAAGCGATGCAAGCCGGTAATGTCGAGAATCAACGCAACGCTACCGTCCCCCAGGATGGTAGCGGCCGATACGCCCGGCACCTTGCGGTAATTATCTTCCAGATTCTTGACGACGACCTGCTGCTGGCCGATCAGCTCATCGACCAACATGGCATAGCGACGTCCTTCTCCCTGCACGATGACGGCAATGCTTTGGGTGGGGTCAGTGATGGCATTTTCGACGTCCAGTACTTCATGAATGGCGATGACCGGCAGATACTCG
This sequence comes from Halomonas sp. BC1, assembly GCF_002078135.1. Classification (NCBI taxonomy): domain Bacteria; kingdom Pseudomonadati; phylum Pseudomonadota; class Gammaproteobacteria; order Oceanospirillales; family Halomonadaceae; genus Halomonas; species Halomonas sp. BC1. Next base: position 112,347 of record NZ_LFGS01000003.1, read on the forward strand.
TCGCGCACCTTGAGTACCACGTCATCCCCTGCCATGGCGTACATGTCCCCTTTGGCGGGCTGTAGCGACTCCAACACGGTGGATAGCGGCAGAATGAACGTCTCATTGCCTACCTTGATGGACATGCCGTCCAGAATGGCCAGGGTCAGCGGCAACACGATGCGTGTATTGGTGCCTTCGCCTTTTTTCGACTGGATTTCGACACGTCCACCCATGCCCTGGATGTTACGTTTGACCACATCCATGCCAACGCCACGACCAGAGACATCGGTCACCTCCTTGGCAGTGGAGAAGCCGGGCGCAAAAATGAGCTGGAACACCTCTTCATCGGACATCGTATCCGACACGTTGAGGCCATTTTCACGCGCCTTGGCCAACAGCCGATCACGGTCCATGCCTGCACCGTCATCACGCACTTCGATCAGAATGTTCCCGCCCTGGTGGCGCGCCGAAAGCACCAGCTTGCCCACACGCGGTTTGCCCAGCGATTCACGCACATCCGGCATTTCCACACCGTGATCCAGGCTATTACGCACCAGGTGTGTCAGCGGGTCGGTGATGCGTTCTACCAGGCTCTTGTCCAGCTCGGTGGACTTGCCTTCGGTGATCAGCTCGATCTCTTTGCCCAGCTTGCTGGCCGTATCACGCACGACCCTTGGGAAGCGGCTGAATACGAACTCCATGGGAATCATGCGGATCGACATGACGGCTTCCTGGAGGTCACGGGCATTACGCTGCAGCAGGCTCATGCCGTTCTGCAAGGAACTGTTGCTGACCGATTGACCTTCCAGGTCACTCACCGTCTGATCCAGCATCGACTGAGTAATGATCAGCTCGCCGACAAGGTTGATGATCTGATCCACCTTATCGACCGATACACGGATCGACGAGGTTTCGGCAGCCGTCTTTTTGGGCGCTTGCTCTGCGGTTTTTTTGTTGGCGGTCTTTGCAGCAGCCGGCTTGTCAGGCGCAGGCGCTTTAGCGGCTGGGGCACTTTCCTGAGGCGCTGCATCGGCGCTTGACGCTGGAGGCCCGACGGGGTCAGCAGGTGCGCTGGCGGCCAGTGGCGTAATGTCGATCTGATCTGTTTCAATGATAAAACACATCACGGCTTCGATATCATCGGCGCTGACGTCGCCCTTCAGGACGACTTCGTAGCGCTTTTCATCACCCGACTGGGACTCTACGTCACCCAGCTGCTCCAACTCTTCTACCAGCAGCAGGCGGTCTTTCTCACCGACATTGAGAAGGGCCACCTTGAGGCGATGCTCGCCTGCCGGGCTCTCCTCTTCACTATCCCCTGCACCACTGTCGACAGAAGGAGTCGCCTTTTTGGCAGACGCTTCTTCTGCCTTGGGAGCGGCTGGCGCATCCAGCGTTTTGCCAATTTCTTCCAGCGCAATTTGCTGCAGTGTCTCGCAGATGCGCTCATAAGCTTCCTGGTTCGGCTCTTCCTCATTGCGATAGGCATTGAGTTGCTCATGCATGATGTCTTTAGCCTCCAGAAAGGTATCAACGAGGTCTGCGCGCAGCGCAAGCTCGCCCTTGCGCGCGTGATCCAGCAGGTTTTCAAAAATATGCGTGGTTTTTTGCAGCACGCTGAAACCAAAGGTACCTGCACCTCCTTTGATGGAGTGCGCCGCGCGGAAAATAGCGTTCAGCTGCTCGCCATCCGGATTATCGACATCCAGTTCCAACAAGTGCTGCTCCATGTCCGCCAGCAGCTCCTCGGCTTCTTCAAAGAAGGTGTCAAAAAAATCCGCTATGTCCATGCACCGCTCCACTTGAACGTCATCATTATGTGGCAAGCCAGGCTCATGGGCTGTCGCTGGCTTGCGGTATGTTTTGTTGCAAAAGTTCTTCCGACACACTCTCGGTCGAAAACGGCATGCTAGGCGCTAAAACACCCGGATTACGTATAGCCTCGGCGATTTCCGGCAGCAGCACCACAAGTTCGATACGTCGATTGATGGGATCCGTCGGCGTAGTGTCCGCGAGCAGCACTCGGTCTGCAAAGCCAGATACGCGCAGCAGCTGATCTGGATCAAGCCCTCCCGCCACCAGCTCACGGCGTGATGCATTGGCACGGTCATTGGAAAGCTCCCAGTTACTGTAACCACGATATCCGCCTGCATATGGAACGCTGTCCGTATGCCCGCTGATACTCAAGTCATTCGGCAAATCATTGAGCAGCGGCGCCATGGTGCGTAACAAACTGCGCATGTAAGGGGCTACCTGATCGCTACCCAGCTCGAACATTGGCCGCTGCGCGGTATCCAGTAACTGAATACGCAGGCCTTCACGCGTCAGGTCGAAGCGCATCTGGTTACGATACTCACGCAGATCGGGATCACGCTCGATTGCCCGCTCTATACGCGTTTGCAAATCTTCAAAGAAACGACGCTCTTGTGCACTGGGCCGCGTTTGCTGCAAGACGCCGATCCGCGCATGCTCACCATCACTATGGGTGGGATCCGGCCCACCGCCCGGTATAACACGAGTGCTCCCCGAACGATCACCACCGGTAATCGCCGTGACCAGCGGCGTGCTGAAATACTCGGCAACGCCTCTGCGCGTCTCTTCACTGGATACACTAAGAATCCACATGACGAGGAACAGCGCCATCAACGCCGTCATGAAATCTGCCAGTGCGATTTTCCATGCCCCCCCATGGTGGGCATGGACCACCTTTTTGCGCCGGATGACGATCGGGCGCTTATCCCCTCCCTTGCTCATGCATTACCGCCCTTTTTGGCATCGCGCACGTACTCCTCCAGTTCAGAGAAGCTGGGGCGCTCGGTGCTATGCAACGCCTTGCGCCCAAACTCGACCGCCAACTGTGGAGCATAGCCGTGCAAGCTGGCCAACAGCGTCACGCGAATGCACTGAAGCATTTTTTCAGCTTCCTTGGCCTGGCGATCGGCATAACTGGCAATCGGACTGATGAAGCCATAGCCCATCAAAATACCGAGGAAGGTGCCCACCAACGCCATGGCGATCATTTGCCCCATCTGTTCTGCCGTAGCGTCCGCATAGGTCAACGCCTTGATAACCCCCATGACGGCTGCCACGATACCAAAAGCAGGCATGGCATCTCCCACTTTGGCAATCGCATCAATAGGGATGTGCGCCTCTTGCTCGAAGACTTCGATTTCGTGGAGCATCAGCTCATCGATTTCCATGGGTTCCATGCCACCGCTGACCATCAAGCGCAGGTAATCCGTCAGGAAGTCCATGATATGAGAGTCGGCCAGTACGTCAGGATGCTCTTGAAATAGCGGGCTCTCCTGGGGGTTATCAATATCGCGCTCGATCCCCAGCATGCCCTCTCGACGCACCTTGGACAGAATCTTGTACTGCAGAGCCATGAGTTCCATGTACAAGGCCTTGTTGTACTTCTTGGTACGCTTGAGCCTTGGCAAAATCTTGAACGTGGCCTTGATCGCCTTACCGTTGTTGGCCGCCAGGAACGCCCCCACGCCAGCGCCTCCAATTATCAGTAGCTCCAAGGGCTGATAGAGCGGCCCCAGGCTACCACCAGCCATCACATAGCCGCCAAAGACGCAGAACAAGACAACGACATAACCCAGGAGTATCAGCACAAGCAGTGTCCTTGCGATATGAGTGGTTTATCAACAGAGCCATACTCGACACCCAACCAAAAGATGTCGGCAGCCCTATCTAAAATGCAGCTTAGGTCTATCATACTCAGGTGACAGCACGGTTTAATGAGAAAGTATCAACGACTTTTACCGCTATCTATGCGTTAAAACGCAGTTTATTGCTTTTGTTCACGGCCGCCAGAGGTGTGACAATTTTATACGTTCAACGCCCTGATTTGCGTGTTTTGCCGGCCCGCGAGGGGGGCTGGCAAATACCACACACGTAGTCATGAACGGGACTATGGGCATGTGCCACGAAGCGGCCCTCACAACGAGTGCAAGTGGTCAATTGCAGCAGGTCGCTTTCGAAAAAACGCACCAGCGTCCACGCTCTCGTTAGACCCAACACCGACTCTGCACCCTCAAGCGATACCTGCTCTTCATATAACCGGTACGCTTTGACGAAAGCGTCGATACGTTCACACTCCGTACCTTCGAGCAAGCCAAGATAAATATTATAAAACAGTGATGAGTGCACATTCGGCAGCCAAGTGACGAACCAGTCTGCCGAAAAAGGCAACATGCCTTTGGGTGGTGACATGCCGCGCACTTCCTTATAGAGCTTGATCAAACGGGTACGACTCAACTCCGTTTCCGTCTCCAGCACTTGTAGACGAGCACCCAGCTCGATCAGCTCAATGGCCAGCTGCACCTGATGCATTTCATCCACAAGGCTCTTTTGACTCACTTCGACTCTCCTGACGATAGTGAGGAAAAAGGCTCACAGGCAGATAGCAGTGAAGCATGCAATCCTGCCAACCCCTGATCTCGTGGGTTGTCAAGAATCTGACGCAGCCGCTCGCCGCTGGCGTGATTGAAGCGACAGACCAACTGGTTGCTGCGGGCCAGCTTGGTGAGTTGCCAGGCATTCAGTGAGACCAACAGATCTGCCAGCTCACCGTCAATTTTGAGACGAAACATGGCCGCCTCCCGATCTTCGCTCAACAGGCGCTGAGCAAGCAGAAGGTAAGCGAGGTTTATCTCTTGTATTTCATCAAGAAAGCTTGTTTGACTCATAGTGTCCCATCGAACGACCCGGGCGCGTCGTTGTGACCGTTATAGTGGCGCCATTGATGACTTTTTTCTTTACCTCGCATCATGGTTGCATACAACGATTGTATTGGCTACTTGCGCCTTTCACGCTGATTCAGCTCACCATCGGACAATTCGAACACCCACACCAACAGTTCCGCCACCACTTGATACAGGCTGGCAGGGATCTCAGTATCCAACTCCAACTGCATCAGCAAGGCAACGAGTTCAGGCGCATCGTGGACGTAGATACCCTGCCGCTGGGCTTCTGCCATGATCCTGTCAGCCAGCTCACCGTATCCTTTTGCCACTACGCGCGGCGCCTGCTCTCCCTCCTTATAGGCCAACGCAACGGCCTGGCGCCGACGTTCACCGGGCAACATCGGAAGTCTCCTCGGACGGAAGATAGCGAGCGCTCACCTGAACTTTAGCAAAATCCAGTGCGCTCAAACGCTGCTTCAGACGATCGATCCCACTATCCAGCCGCTCATACGTTTCCGGGCTACCAGCGGTCAAATCAATGCTCAGCACCTGCTTATGCAGCCAAAGCGCAACACTAAAGACCCCTAGCCCCGGCACATCGAGCTGCATTTCTGAGCGCCACTCAGACGGAGCGTCATCGGCTGGCTGCTTTTCATCATGAGTGTCACGCCCAGGCAGGTTAACGACAAGCGCCATGAAGATACCGGCCCATACGTCACCCTCCCAACGTAGTGTCGGGGTGACCAGCATTTCCAGCTGTTGACGCACCACTCCCTGCAAGCTGTCATGCACTACTTCTCTCACACTCCGAGAAGCCATTTCCTGCTCCGCAACCACCGTGGCCGGCTGAACGCTGGGGGCTTCCCGGCGTTCAGCCACAAAAGGCATGGCAGGCTGGTTAGACGTCGGGGCGGCAGGTGCCGAGGGCGCCGCCATGGCAGAAGAAGCGACGGGGAGAGGCAGCGGCCGGTCTAACAGAGCAGCGGTTCCCTTGAGGGGGACCAGAGGATATTCGGGCAGGATCGCCAAGGCCCTGCCTTGGGACGAGGGTACACCCAAGGGCGTACCCTGCGTCGCCAAGGGCGCCATACCTGGTAGGGGCAGAGCCGTAGGGCGTGGACCCGCCTGCATCTGTGGCTCGCGCAGCAGTTGCTGACGGGACATCTCGCCCTGAAACCAACGCTTGAGGTGCGATTCGTAAAATAACCCGCTGTCACGGATACTACCTTCCAGACGACTCGCCAACAGCGTGGTCGACGGCGACTCCTGAAGTGATAACAACGGGGCTGCCGGCCTGATGACGGCAGGAGGCGCAGGAAAGCGTAGCAACACATCGGCAATCGTACGTGCCGCAGGACTGAAGTGCGTTTGTGTTGAGCTGGGCGAGGCATTTGGCGTCGTATGGCCAGCGGGAGGCTGTCGAAGCTTGTCGGCAGCTCCGGGCAGGTGGCGCAGATCGCCCAGTAGCGGAGGCAGGGGCCTACCGTCAAGGCTTGCATCGCCTTGCAAGGCTCTTGGACCCTCCCCCGGAGAAACCGCCTGAACCGGCGAGCTCAGAGCACGCAGAGAGGACGCCTCAGCCTGCCGACCCAGCACCTGATGTAACAGTGTATCGATGAGCGGCGTAATGCCGCTCACGAGACACCCTCATCCTTTTCGGCATCCACAGGGAAAGCACTGTTCCCCTGCTGAGGGGCATAGGCGCGATGCAAATTTCGCTGCCGCTGTGTCACGCTGATCAATTTGCCTAGCTCATCTCGCCTGGCAACCAGGCGACGGCGAATGTCTACATCATGCTCCAGGATCTGCTCAAGCAACTCCGATTTGCGCCGCTTGCTGTCATCATCCAACCGAACCATGCTGTCCAATTCACGCAACTTTTCCACCAGCATTACGTAGTTGCTACGCTGCTCGATCAGCTCTGCCCATTGTTCTTTATCAGCAAGCTCATGCATATAGCGCACACTCGCCAGCAGTCTTGCATAGGCATCAATGAGCGCTTGCCGGGAGTTCTCATGAGCCGTTTCGGAAGCTGTCATATTGCCTCACGCACTTTGCCGTTGGCCGATTTCACGCCATGCAGAGGCAATATCCTCGAGCAGCCGCTCCGCCTGATCAAGGCTCTCTTCATCGTTGCGCAGGTTAGCAGCTAACAGCAAACGGGCGATATAGTCATACAGCGATGCCAGTTGCTCAGCAATCTCGCCGCCTTTTTCCTGATCCAGCGCGGCGGCCAGGCCATTATTGACAATATCCAGCGCCTTGGAGATGGATTTTCCTTTCTCCACGGTGTTGCCCGCCTGCATGTGAATGCGGGCTGCACGAATCGCCGCTTGGGCACCATCGAAAAGCATGACGATCAGTTGATGCGGGTCCGCCGACATGACGCCACTTTCCACGCCGACGCGGGCATAAGCGCCTGCCCCACGACCATAGGCCGCACCGCTGCGAGTATAGGTCATTAAAGGGCTCTCCTTGTAAAAGCAGCAGCCGACAAAGGGCGATACGCTGCTGGATAATTGAGACTTGGCATAATTGCTCGCTAACTGATATATCGGCGCCCTGTCAGCAGACTTTAATGAGTACCGACACTATTTCATTGACGACAGGTGACTTTCCAAAGGTGCGGTACGGGCTCAAGTAGAGACAGCAACTTCTCGCATCGGCTTACCAAGCCGCTCACGCACATCACCCCGCACGCTTCCAAGCAAGTTTTCACGCATGGGTGGCTCCGCCTGCTGGGTCAACGCCACTTCAAAAGGTGCGCCTGCGTCATCCAGGCGAACAATCCATCCCAGCTGTTCGCTGGAAAACAGCACGAGCGAGCCAATGGGTAACGTTTTGAAGCGCTCGATGTAGCGCTTGATCCATCGCACATCAAACTGATGAGGATGATTCAACAGGTGTCGATAGATCTGCTGGGCAGTTCGCGCCGGTCGGTCCGGCCGATCCCGCCTCATCGCTTCCACTACATCGACCACGGCACTCGCTTTAGACAGCTCAGTGATATCGCTCCCGGTCAGCCCATCAGGATAGCCACTACCATCGAGGCGCTCGTTAATGCCACCAATGACCGCCTGCGCCACCGTGGCAGATAACCACTGGCAAGTCTTCAATCGAGCCATTAGCAGCGACACATGCTCACTCAACATGTGGCGATGACGGGGCTCGAAATTGGGCGCTTTGAAGACCACCTGAGGGATCAACGCTTTCCCCAAGTCATGCACCAGACCACTAGCCACGATGGCCTTGCGCACATCACGCGGCATATTTCCGCCCACCAGATCCAGCAGATGAACCGCTACAGCAATGCCATGCCGCACCAACAGTGGCTCCATGGACAAGCAGCGCGAAGCGAACAGCAGCGCCTCGCGATCCTCTTCATGAAGCTGCAGAATACGGTCGGCATTGCGCGATAGCTGTCGTGAGTCAACATCATGGCCTTGCTGAAGCATTAGCAGCTGAGCATCCAGATAGGCTGCCACTTTGACCACACGCCTTGCCGTTGGCGTCGCGTAACGACGAATGTCACGCCGCCCCACTTGCTCACCGTTTGGCACACGCTTGCTAGGCTGTGCGAACAGCGGAGAGGGCTGACGCTCCTCCTGGGCTTCCTTCTTGTAGCGAGCAGCCTCCCGCTCGATTTCGCATACGAAGTACCAGATCTGCCGCTCTTGCTCGGAGGTGCAGCCTGCAAAACGAAAGCCAACGCGTAACAGGTGACGCTCTGGATCCATTTTTTGATGGCGAGCGATAGCATGCACTTCGAACTGAGTACCGTCTGGAAATGCCAACACCAGACGCATGGGCTCCGATGACTCGGCTAGCACGCCGCTCGCTGTCAACGGCAGTTCAAGCTGACACCCATCCTGAGAGAGGTCTCGCAACTCGCCTGGCGCTCCTTCTTCGCCTGCGCCATAAACGGTCGCGGAGACCACCATGCCCATACGCAGCTCAGCGCGATATGACTCACGCCGCTGAAGCACATCTACGGAGTCCGGATATTCACTGCAGCATAAAAAACGCCCACCAGAACGGCGCGTTTCGGTGAGGGCAAGCAGCGGTGTACGCAACACCTTGCCTTGAGATTGCCCCCGCAGAAAGAAACGCTCGCCTTGCTCCAAGCGATACAGCAAATAGTCAACGGAAGACAAGTCCATTACCAGCGTCTCACCCTCGTGCTGCTCCATTAATACAATGGGCTCTGGACGCGCCTCCGGGGTATCAAGGCAAAGCGACACCCCACCACCCTCTATCATGGTATTCAGCAGAGAACTGATGGCGGATGGATTTGAAATACGTTCATACTCATCTTGCTGGACTGCCATGCGTGCCTCGCTTTCACAGCCGCGGTGGTCATGTGAACCCACCCTTGATATAAGGGAACCGAGCATAGCAGAAGCCCCAATGGCTCCGCATGCCGATTACTGCCTATCAGGCTTTTCTTTTTGTCTATACTGAAAAAGATAAAGTTTGTGAACATCTCGCCGATAACTCTGTTGGAGGCTATCCAACACCTGCATCGGCCTCTAAGTTTACGTTACCCAGCCTTGAATGGCTTAGCAAAGAGGAACGTTGTTTATGGGCCCACTGCCAATCGACCTAGCGGTCGCCACGTCAAGTATTCCCGGCTCACAGGAGCGACCAATACGCACGCCTCCCGAGCTGACCGCCCCCACCCAGGAGGAACATCAGTCGTTGGCATTGAGCACGACAAGGGAAGAACTCCTGGAACCGATACAGCGTATCAATGAAGCCATGAGGGCACGCGGACTCGAGTTCGATATCAGCGAGGACTCCTCACGCATCATTACCCGCGTCATCGACAGCGAAACCGGCGATGTCATTCGCCAAATTCCTGCCGAGGAGGTCATTACGATGGCAGAGCGACTGGGAGAGCTACAGGGCAACCTGATTTCCTTGAACGTATGACGTTGCCAGCGCTCTTTTGCGCTGGCAACGTCATAACACAGTGAACCTCACGATAGCTACAGGACAAAACACTAAAAAATAGCGCATCCTACGGATGGCGCTTTCTAGCGTTGCGGCACCACAGCATCACGCTCTGTACGTCACCTTACACCTGCATATTCATGACGTCTCGGTAAGCAGTCACCAACCGGTTACGCACCTGCATACCCATCTGGAAGGCCACGCTGGCTTTTTGCATATCCACCATGACATCGTTGAGCTCAATATTCGGCTCTCCCGCCTGAAAGGCCATCGCCTTGGCATTGGCTGACTGCTGTAAACGATTGATTCTCTGGATAGACGCCTGTAGTTCACTGCCGAATCCAGCTTGCCCCACGACCGTCGAGACCTGCTCACCACGAACGGGCTGAGCAGCCTGCGCTGCCAAGCTATGCATTTGCTGAAGGGCAGACTGTAGGGAGGGCGAACTCATACCAACTCCTCATATCGCGACGTTTAATGTGTTAGCAGGAGCCTACCACTGACACAGCCCATCTCATACGAACAAATGCGCGCGAAAAGCCAGGCTTTTCGTTCATTTATGGTGGACACACCTCATCATAATGGCGTTCATCATAATTCCGCCCTGTTTTTTGGTGGATCACCGCGATTGACGGAAAGAGCCTATGCCTTCTTTGGTGATGCGCCTGGGCCTACACCCGTTTTGCCAACCCTGCTGGAGGGATGCATGAGCGAAACCGGTGCTACGGCAGGCCGTCCAAACAGTACGACAGCAAACGCTTCGCAAAGCGGGGTGTCTTCTAGCGAATCCGCATCCCCATCAGCCCTCGAACGCGCAATGAAGCAACTGCGAGGCAATCCGCTGGTGGTTGTCTTGATCGCTTCAGCAGCTTCCATCGCGGTGGTGGCTGCGCTTTTCATGTGGGCCAGCAGCCCAGAGTACCGTGTACTCTACAGCAACCTGAACGAAGCGGACGGTGGGCGCATCATTGCCGAATTGGACAGCCGCGGCGTGCCTTACCAGTTCGGTCAAGGCGGTCAGGCCCTACTGGTGCCAAGCGCTCAAGTACACACGTTAAGACTCCAGCTTGCCGAGCAAGGGCTTCCCAGAGGCGGCAACCTTGGGCTGGAACTGATGGACAACCAGGCTTTCGGGATCAGTCAGTTCGCCGAACAGGTCAATTTTCAACGCGGTCTGGAAGGCGAGCTGGCACGCTCGATTGAATCTCTGGGCCCCGTGGAGCGCGTGCGCGTTCACATATCCATGGCCAAGCCATCTGTCTTCATACGTGACCGAGAGCCCGCCAAGGCGTCCGTCGTCTTGACACTGCTGCCCGGGCGCGTTCTTGGAGAGGGACAGGTCAGCGCCATTGTCCACATGGTCTCCAGTAGTGTTCCGGAGCTTTCCACCGAAAACGTAACCGTTGTGGATCAAAATGGGCGTCTGCTGACCGCCAACTCACAACAAGGCAATGACCTGGACGGCACCCAGCTTGCTTACATTACGGAAGTCGAGCGCTCTTATCAGCAGCGCATCGAAAACATTCTGCTGCCGATAGTAGGTCGCGACAACGTCCGCGCGCAGGTCGCTGCACAAATCGATTTTTCGCGCCGCGAAGAGACATCGGAACGCTATCGCCCCAACCAGACACCCAACGAGTCAGCCGTACGTAGCCGCCAGTTAAGTCTGTCGTATGATGGCGATGATCCATTGGCATCCGGCATTCCCGGCGCGCTGAGCAATACGCCGCCAGGCGTTGCCCCCTCCCCGATTAATCAACCCGATGATGGCGCAGAAGACACGGCTACTGAGGCAGGCGCCTTACGCAACTTGCGCCAGGAAGATGTCGTCAATTACGAAGTTGATCGCAGTATTGAGCACATTCAGCATCGACTGGGTCAGATAGAGCGTCTGACGGCAGCAGTAGTCGTTAACTTCCGTACGGTCACCAATGAAGAGGGAGAGACCGAGCAAGTCGCTCTCAGTGCTGAAGAAGTGGCACAGCTGGAGCGCCTGGTTCAGCAAGCCATGGGGTTCTCTGGCCAACGCGGAGACCAGGTCGAAATCGTCAATACGCCGTTTGCTAGCGATGAAGACCCGCGCACCGAAACCGTCTGGTGGCAGCAGCCAGACACATTGGCCATGGCAGCCAATTTGGGTCGCTACTTGCTGGTGGCGCTGGTGGCTTTCCTGCTTTACTGGTTGATTCTTCGCCCGCTGATCAAACGCTACACACAGCCGCCTTTGGTGGCCACAGCGACGCCCGGTGGTATTTTGAACACCAGTGTCGGCAGTGACGATGACAGTGATGCTGATGAAAGAGACGGTGATGTCAATGACGGGGACACCTACAGCGGCAAGCCCAAACGTCGACGCAAGACATCACTGTATGAACACAATCTCAATGATCTGCGCGAAATGGCCCAGGAAGACCCACGCATGGTGGCCATGATTATCCGCAGCTGGATGAATGCCAATGACTAGCATCACGGAGATGAGCGGAGCACGTAAAAGCGCCATTCTATTGCTGGCCCTGGACGAAGACAGCGCCGCCGAGGTATTCAAGTTTCTCAGCGCCGGCGAGGTGCAGGAGATCAGCACCGAGATGGCACGACTGCATCAAGTGTCGCATGAAGATATGAAGGCCGTGCTGGAGGCGTTCCATCGGGAAACCGAAGAGTTTGTCGCACTGAACCTCAACTCCAGCGAGCATATCCGCTCCGTCCTGACCAAGGCATTGGGCAGCGAGCGCGCCACCAGTCTAATCGAGGACATTCTCGAATCTACGGGCAACAACTCTGGTATCGATGCGCTCAACCTCATGGAAGCTTCCATGGTGTCCGAGCTGATTCGTGACGAGCACCCCCAGATCATCGCGACCATTCTGGTGCATCTGGATCGTCACCAGGCGGCTGACATTCTCGAACTGTTCGAAGAGAAGCTACGCAACGATGTCGTACTGCGTATTGCCACCTTTAGCGGTGTTCAACCGGCAGCCCTGCAGGAGCTGACCGAAGTGCTCACCAGCATGCTGGACGGCCAGAACCTCAAGCGCAGCAAGATGGGCGGCGTGAGAACCGCTGCCGAGATTCTCAACCTGATGAACTCGTCCCAGGAAGAAGTCGCCATCGAGACGGTGCGCTCTCACAGCGAAGATCTGGCCCAAAAGATCATCGACGAAATGTTCCTGTTCGAAAACTTGCTCGACCTGGACAATCGTGCCATTCAGATGGTGCTTCAGGAAGTGGAAACCAACTCACTGGTGGTGGCACTCAAGGGAGCCCAGGACGCACTGGTGGACAAGTTCCTGCGCAACATGTCGCAGCGTGCTGCCGATCTGGTACGCGAAGACATGGAAGCCCGCGGTCCCATCCGGGTGTCGCAAGTGGAAACCGAGCAAAAAGCCATTTTGCAGATCGTGCGGCGCTTGGCCGACTCAGGCGAAATTGTGCTAGCCGGTGGAGATGATGAGTATGTCTAATACTCACTCACCTGAGTTCGACCGCCACGGCCAGTGGCGCCGCTGGCAAATGGAGGAGCTGCTCGCCTCACAAGCGCCGGATAATGACTGCGGACAAGGCCCAACGGCACACCAACGCAAGGTCGAAGCGGCTAAACGAGCCGCTGCAGAAGCACGCGCCCGTGAAGAGCAGGAGCGTCAAAGAATTTATGAGCAGATTCGCGAGGCGGCCGAAGAAGAGGGGTACCAGGCCGGCCTGTCACGCGGCCATGAAGAAGGGCTGGCCAAGGGCCTTGAGGAGGGCCGTGCACAAGCGACCGAGGAGCTCAATGCACAGTTGCAAAAAGCGTTAGCGCCACTGGCATCCTTGGCAAAGCAGTTTTCCGAGGCACTCGAGCGCTTGGACGACACCATCGCCCATGATCTTGCCGAGCTGGCGCTAGCGACTGGCAAGCAGCTGGCTGGTGATGCGCTTGATAAACACCCTGACCACATCCTGCAGATCGTGCGTGAGCTTCTACACACTGAGCCGCCTCTGGTGGGCAAACAGCGCCTTTGGCTGAACCCGACAGACCACACCCTCGTTGAAAAACACCTGGGGAGTGAGCTAGAGGCTGCTCAGTGGGTACTCCAGCCTGATGATCAACTCTCCCGTGGAGGCTGCCGAGTCACCAGCGCTCAAGGGGAGCTGGACGCAACCTTTGAAAGTCGCTGGCAAAGCGTCCAGACACAGCTGCGCAAGCGCCATAGCGCTCCTTCCGCAGGTTGATACGATGAACACGCTCTCCTGCCCGCATCAGCACCGCTGGCGCAAAGCCCTTCAGCGCACCACTCAGCGCATCAGCCGCCTGCCTCACTACCGCACCAGCGGTAGGGTCGTCAGGGCCACGGGCATGGTCATAGAAGTCGTCGGGTTACGCGTCGCCGTAGGGAGCGCCTGCCACATTGAATTACCCGGCGCCGATGGTCGCTTGAACGACAGCGATAAATTTGCCGAAGCGGAAGTCGTTGGCTTTTCAGGCGAAAAGCTTTTCCTGATGCCACTTGAAGAGATTTCCGGCTTGATGCCCGGTGCTCGTGTCACACCGCTGGTCGATGGCAACGGGCATAGCGCGCGCCGCTTTCCAATGGGCGACGAACTGCTTGGGCGGGTACTCGATGGCAACGGCATGCCCCTCGATGACCGAGAAAACCTCGAGGAAGCGCCACGCACGACGCTCAGCTCGAGGCCCTTGAACCCGCTGTCTCGAGCGCCCATCGAAGCACAAATCGATGTCGGCATTCGTGCCATCAATGCGCTATTGAGTGTGGGTAGAGGGCAGCGGATGGGCCTGTTTGCGGGCTCCGGGGTGGGCAAATCCGTCCTGCTGGGCATGATGGCACGCTATACCGAAGCGGACGTGATCGTGGTCGGCCTGATTGGTGAGCGTGGCCGCGAAGTACAGGACTTCATTGACAACATACTGGGCCCGGAAGGTCGTCGACGTGCCGTCGTGGTCGCCGCACCTGCGGACACCTCGCCGTTGCAGCGCCTGCAAGGGGCAGCCTACGCCACGCGCATTGCGGAGAGCTTTCGCGACTCAGGGCGCAATGTCCTGCTGATCATGGATTCGCTTACCCGCTACGCCATGGCCCAACGCGAGATTGCACTGGCCATTGGTGAGCCTCCTGCCACCAAGGGGTATCCACCTTCCGTATTTGCCAAGTTACCGGGGCTGGTAGAGCGAGCCGGTAACGCAGAGCGCGGCGGCGGCTCTATTACTGCCTTTTACACCGTACTGACGGAAGGCGACGACCAGCAGGATCCCATTGCCGATTCTGCCCGCGCCATACTGGATGGCCATATCGTGCTGTCGCGCACCCTGGCAGAGGCGGGTCACTATCCCGCCATCGATATCGAAGCCTCGATCAGTCGCGCCATGACGGCCATCGTCACGCCCGAGCAACAGCAGGAAGCACGCACCTTCAAGCAGATCTTCTCGCGCTATCAACGCAACCGAGACCTGATCAGTGTGGGCGCCTATAGCCCAGGACACGACCCCAGACTGGACGAGGCGGTCAACCGCTTTCCAAGCCTGGAGCGCTTTTTACAACAAAACATTGATGAGTGCGCAACGCTGGCCGAGTCTCGCCAGGCGCTACGCACGGTGGTGGGAGGCTAAATGAGTAACCATCAGATCGACATGCTGACCGACCTGGCGCGTGATGCGCGGGACCAGGCGGGAAAGTTGCTAGCCCAGGAGCGCCAAACGGAACAACAAACGGAGGCGCAGCTAGCGTCACTGAGCCGTTATCGTGTGGAGTACGCCGAACGCCTGCAGCAGGCGATGAGAGAAGGTATCGACCCTGCCACCATGTATAACTATCAGCAGTTTCTGGCGTCTCTTGATGCGGCACTGAGCCGAGCACGTCAAGCCCTGGCAGCGCAACAGAAACGCGTACAGCAAAGCCAGCAGAACTGGCAGCAGGAGCAGCGTCGGCTCTCTTCTTACGATACACTGGCCTCACGACGCTTGCTGGAAGAGCATCGACGGCAGGCAAGGCATGAACAGAAAGCCAACGATGAGTTGGTCACTAACCGTATGGCTCGTCAGAGCCCTGATAAGCCGCTGTAACGTGGCGCCGGGATTTATATGAATATCGACATGCTACTTTCCGTGAGTCAGGGCCATGCTAGCACCACAGGCAGTGCTTCCAGAACCTCAGGTGACTCACCTAACAATGGTTTATTTCGCCAGACGCTGCAGCTGGCATCGCAAGGACAACATCGCCTACTTCACGCAGCGAATCCATCTGCGCAGCTCACCGCTTCATCAGATGCACTTCCTTCTGCATCTTTTTCAAGCGCCCTTGATGCACTGGGCATTCAATTGGATACAGAGGCTCTCGAGGCGCTCATGGGTTATCTCAGCAGCGCCCCTGCATCAAGTGTCTTGTCCGAAGCTGAGCGATCATCCTCCGAGTTAGTCTCATTAGATGCACCCCTGCCCTCTCAGGGCGAGCTTCAGGAAATCGCGCAGCGGCTAACATTGATGACCTCATATCAAACGGAGACTGCTACGACACCCGCTCCTCCAGTGGTTGAAGCAACTATTCGCTCGATTGCCGAACAGCTGTCACTGGAAGAGCACGAGGTTCTACCCCTGCTGCAATCACTAAACCCAGTGACTAGCCAGCTCGTTATAGCGAGTAATAGCACTGCAAATATCTACCAAACGCTGGACGCTCAAGCTAAACAGCCGCTGCTATCGCCGACAAGTGTTTATGCCAACCTGACAGGCGATACGGCTAATGCTTTAGCACGCAGCTCCTTTGACACTGCCCCCACCAATGTCATACAGAGTCTGGCAACGCCAGAGGGCGCCCAGAGTTCCGCGCCAGCAGCTCCCTCACTAATGGCGCCTAACAATGCAGTGCCCTCTGTGTCAGCATCATCGATTACACCGACCCAGGCTACCCTAAGCGCGCCCGTTTCAAGCCCTTCATGGCCATCACAGCTTGGGCAGCAACTGGTTCACATTACCCAACTTGGCGGTGAACAGCAGGTGAAAATGAATCTTCACCCTGCTGAACTCGGCCCACTCTCCATTTCTTTAAAAATGACGGAGCATGGCGCCCAGGCTCACTTTTTGACGGCCCACGCACAGGTCCGCCAAGTGCTCGAGCAAGCTATACCACAACTGCGAGAAATTCTGGCTGAACAGGGTATCGCTTTGACTGATGCTTCTGTCGGTGAACAAAATGCAAGCGGCCAAGCGTTTTCACAGCAAAACCCGGAAACAGGCACACAGCATGGGACTAGCACACAGGACGTTGCTGCGGAAGTAGAGAC
Organism: Halomonas sp. BC1; assembly: GCF_002078135.1. Classification (NCBI taxonomy): domain Bacteria; kingdom Pseudomonadati; phylum Pseudomonadota; class Gammaproteobacteria; order Oceanospirillales; family Halomonadaceae; genus Halomonas; species Halomonas sp. BC1. Next base: position 129,248 of record NZ_LFGS01000003.1, read on the forward strand.
AAACAGCATGGTGACGACCACGCTGGACGGCCGGGTAGATTTATATGCCTGAGAAAAACGCCAGGTACATAGTAGGGAGCATGGGCTGTCGAAAGTAGCAGCCTGCTAAACCAAGAGATAGGCTATTCCAATAAGCCTGTTCGTTTCTTCATGATCACACCCGTTCGGCATAATGCCTGGTGAGTGTCATGCATGAATACCATGGGAATCACAATGGCTGAATCAAGCGGCGGATCTAAAAAACTGCTTATAGTAATGATCATGCTGGTATTGCTCTCCACCGCAGGGGCAGCAGCGGCTATCTATCTCGTTCTTGACCAGCAGGGCGGAGCCGAAGGCGAAACCCAGCAGCAGACGCTCGCGCCGACGCCACCTGTCTTTACGCGCATCGAACCTTTTACTGTCAATCTGGCCGATGACCGTTTCGGATCACGCCTGCTCTATACCGGTATTACACTACGCGTAGGCAACGAACAGAGCAAAGCCATCATTGAAGAGCACATGCCCCAGGTACGCAGCCGCCTGCTGATTCTCCTGTCGGGCAAGCAAGCGAGTGAGCTGACCTCCACCGAAGGTAAGGAAGCGCTGGCTCAGGACATTATCAGTCGTTTATCGGTTCCCCTGACTGAGAATCAGCCGCCCCTGGATCTCCGGGAAGTGCTGTTCACCGAATTCATCGTTCAATAATCCCGGGTACTGGAGCCGTTCATGTCGCAGGACGATCTACTGTCCCAGGAAGAAATCGATGCTCTCTTGAAGGGCGTCAGTGGTGATGATGAGCCGACCGCTACGTCATCACACACATCAGATGAAGCGCGCATACGCCCCTACGACCCGTCGACTCAACACCGGGTCATCAGGGAGCGTTTGCATGCACTGGACTTTATCAACGAACGATTTGCGCGCTATTTTCGTAATGGGCTGTTCAACCTGATTCGTCGCAGCTCGGATATTACCGTCGAGTCAGTGCGTTACCAAAGCTTCAGCGAATTCTCTCGCAACGTCCCGGTGCCCACAAACCTCAATATTGTATCGATGAAGCCACTGCGTGGCTCCGCACTGGTGGTCTTCCCCCCGAACCTGGTCTTCATGGTGGTAGACAACCTGTTTGGCGGTGATGGACGCTTCGTGACGAAATCAGATGGCCGCGAGTTCACCAATACCGAACAACGTATCATTCAGCGCCTGCTGAACCTCGCCATTGATGCCTATAAGGAAGCCTGGAAGGTCGTATACCCGTTGGACGTACACTTTCTGCGTTCGGAAATACAGTCCAAATTCGCGAACATTACCAACTCGCCCAACGAGATCGTCGTCAATACCAAGTTCAATATCGAAGTCGGTAATTTATCCAGCAGCTTCCAAATCTGCATGCCCTACGCCATGATCGAGCCGCTGAGAGACCTGTTGGTCAACCCGATCAATGACAGCAACCATGACAGCGACGGCACCTGGACACGACGCATGGCCAGCGAGCTTCGCCAGTCTGAAGTCGAACTCATTGCAGAGTTCGCTCAGATCCCCAGCCGCATTGCCCACGTGATGGGGTTGAAAAAAGGCGATGTATTGCCGATGGATATCCCCTCCACGATTACCGCGCGGGTCGATGGCGTACCTGTCATGGAGTGTGAGTACGGCAGCCAGCGGCAGCAGCGCGCACTGCGCGTTCTGCGCTTGATCGACCATGCTGCCATGAATAACGTATCGTCCCAGGACTTTATTAAAGGTTCAACGCGACAGAAAGCCAAGGAACCCAAAGCATGACAGACCCAAACAAACCCGATCAAAAAGTTTCTGATGACGATTGGGCGGAAGCCATGTCTGCACAAGAAGAGTCATCGTCCAGCGCCGATGCCGCCAGTGACGATGATGACCCCTGGGCTGCCGCGATGGCGGAGCAAGAGGCTGCCGAACAAACGGATGCCAGTGAAGAGCCTGAACAAGAAGCTCCCATGGCCAAGCCAGCCAGTGACGATGTCTTCCTCCCTCTGAATGGTGAACAGAGCAGTGGTGCCACCCGTGATCTGGAAATGATCATGGATATCCCTGTCAAACTCACCGTTGAGCTTGGCCGTACAAAGCTCACCATCAAGCAGCTACTGGAGCTTGCCCAGGGCTCTGTCATTGAGCTCGAGGGCCTGGCGGGTGAGCCCATGGACATTCTCATCAACGGCTACCTGATTGCCCAGGGGGAAGTCGTGGTCATCGAGGATAAGTACGGCATTCGTATTACCGAGATCATCACGCCCTCCGAGCGCATTCATAAACTCAACCGATGAGTGTCGCGACGACATCGACGCCCGTGGACGCGTTAAGCGGCGGCGATGCCCTTATCGGCATGGCCGTCCTCGGAAAGACCGCTGCTGCACTGGTTCTGGTGATTGCGATCATACTGGTGTGCACTGCCCTGCTCAAACGCTGGCAGCAGCATCGTTACGACCATGGGGCGCAGCTACGTGTCGTGGGCAGCACCGCCATTGGCAGCCGAGAGCGGGTCGTGGTCGTCGAAATCGAGGATACCTGGCTGGTGCTGGCAGTTAGTGGCGGGAAAGTCACCAAGCTCCAGGAGCGCCCCGCTCCCGAAGATCGTGCGCAGCCTGATCCAGAAGGCTCACCAGCGCCTTTTGCTCAACGTTTCAGCAGCGCCTTGGCCGGCTATCGTCATAAGCATTCCGCCACCCCGCACTCCACCGACTCTCAGCCCAAACCATGACGCATGCTCTGCTTTTGTTTCGCTCTCTGGCACTACCGAAATGGTTCCTCAGCCTGCTATTACTGGGCTGCTGGTTTTCTCTGCTCTGCGTGCCCGCAGAGGCGCAGCAGCTTCCCGGCCTGACCTCACAGCCAACAGGCGATGGTGGCCAACAGTGGTCGCTGTCTCTGCAAACCCTGCTCTTCCTCAGTTCACTGGCATTCCTGCCCGCCATGCTGCTGATGATGACCAGCTTCACGCGCATTATCATCGTACTGAGCCTGCTGAGAACCGCCATGGGCACCCAGGCCACGCCCCCTAATCAGGTCTTGCTGGGTATTGCGCTATTTCTGACTTTTTTTGTCATGTCGCCCGTTATCAGCCAGGTGTACGATACGGCCTGGGTGCCTTTGACTCAGGAAGCGATCAACTTTGAAGAGTTCCTACTCCAGGCACAAATTCCGTTCAGAGAGTTCATGCTGGCACAGACCCGGGAACCTGACCTGGCGCTTTTCGTGCGCCTGGCCGACATAGGCCCGATGCAAGGCCCGGAAGAGCTTCCCATGCGTGTACTGCTCCCCGCTTTCGTCACCAGCGAGCTGAAAACCGCGTTTCAAATTGGCTTTACGATCTTCATTCCCTTCTTGATCATTGACCTCGTGGTGGCCAGTACACTCATGTCGTTGGGGATGATGATGGTCCCCCCCGTCACGATTTCACTTCCTTTCAAGCTTATGCTGTTCGTGCTGGTGGACGGTTGGCAACTGATCATCGGCTCACTGGCTGAGAGCTTTTACATGATTTAGTACCGCCAGGCCGATAAGGAGAACGAACATGACGCCAGAGATGGTAATGAGCCTTGCTTACCAGGGTATGCGGGTAATGCTACTCCTGGCAGGCCCCATACTGCTGGCCGCCCTGTTCGTCGGCCTGCTGGTCAGTCTGTTTCAGGCTGCCACGCAGATCAACGAAATGACGCTGACCTTTATCCCCAAGATTCTTGCAGTATTCACCGTACTGGTCGTGGCAGGCCCTTGGCTCATCGGCTTGATCACGGACTTCACACACCGTCTATTCAGTAATATTCCCGCGATGGTGATGTAGGCCGTGGTTGAGGTCACCTTTGCCCAGCTACAGGGCTGGCTAGTCGCGTTTTTCTGGCCCTTCGTGCGCATTACGGCCTTCATGACCGCTTCCCCGCTGTGGGGCCACTCCAGCGTGCCTAATCAGGTCAAAGTGGCACTCGCTGCCGTCATCGCGGTGGTAATCGCTCCCTTGCTACCCCCTATGCCAGAGGTTGCGCTCATGTCCTGGGCAAGCGTGGGTATCATCATCGAGCAGATGCTGATAGGGCTGGCCATTGGCTTGGTCATGCATATCATGTTTGCCGTGGTGCAGGCAGCGGGCGAATTCATTGGTTTGCAAATGGGTCTGGCCTTCGCCAGTTTCTTTGATCCGTCTAGTGGCACCAACATCATGGTGTTATCGCGCATTCTCTATATGGTGACACTGTTGATGTTTTTGGCCTTCAATGGCCACCTGATGGTGCTGGAAGCGCTGATCATGAGCTTTGTCACGCTGCCCATCGGTATCGGGACACTAAACCCTGGCGCTTTTGAGCTGCTTGCCCGCTATGCAGGCACCATCTTTGCTTCCGGCATGCTGCTAGCCTTGCCACTAGCAGGCCCCCTGCTCATTATTAGCTTGTCGTTGGGCATCCTGAACCGTTCGGCACCACAGCTGACGGTGTTCAATATCGGCTTCCCCACGTCCATCCTGGTGGGCCTGACGCTGCTGATGGTCTTGATGACCGATCTTGGCAGCTTTCTTCAACAGCTGTTTAGCCAAGGTATCATGTTTACTCAAGGGCTGATCGAAGCCATGGCCCCCATAAACTAACGCCCAGCCACTAGAGGAGTGGCTGGGCGTTTATCAACGTGACAAGACATGTGTCACATGTAATCGAACAGCGACATTCCCTTGACATCGACGAACGCACGCTGTGCTGCCTGCAAGCCTATCTGTCGCAGGCTGTATTCAGAGATCGCCGCGGCATAATCAAGGTCTACAAGATCAGATAGCGTTTGTTCATAGTTGAGCATCCGGTTGCTGCCCACCGCATCGATGACATCCAGTTCATTGAGCCTTGCGCCAGCAGGAGCGCGTACCGTCAATACATTATCCATCGCATTGTCCAAGTCACGCATGGACGTATTGAGCGTATTGCGCAGCGCGGCCTTCTCGCTGGCCGTTTCAGCAGGCGTCTCCAGAACTCGGATTGCAGCTTCCATAGTACGGAAAAGATCCGCAGGACGTTGCTCACTGCCCGACCGAGCGATGAGAATCTCATCGCCAGCTTCTGAGGCACCACTCAGCGTTACACTAACACCACCGAAGCTCAACTGTTGCCCACTGGGATCGTAGGGCTGTTCAACTTGTCCAACAACATCTTGTCAATCCGAGCCATCAAACCTCTGCAGGGTATAAATTGGCTCATCATCATCGTTCTCATCGAACCTTATACGAAAACTATCCCCATAGTCAGGGGCATTCACACTCACCACTTGTGGGCCGCTAAAGGTTACGCTGCCAAGGTTCGCAGCGTTAGCTTCAGCTACATAACCCGCGCCACTGGGCACTTGCTGAAAAACAGTTACGCCAGTCTCTGTAACCGGCATTAAACGCGATGCATCAACACGTTGCTCACGGCCATTGCTGTCGCCGACATACTCGACGCTGCCATCAGCCGACTTCACAAATGGCGGAGCATTATCCTTGTAGCCGCCAAAAATATAGCGACCGTTGCCATCCGTCGCGTTAGCCTGACCAATCAGCGTTTCATAGATGCCTTTCAGCTCACTGGCAATGGACTCTCGGTCGACATCGCTCAATGTGTCGCTAGATGCCTGAATGAGCAAATTTTTAGCACTGATAATCCCATCCTTAATACTGTTAAGAATACTCTCTGTCTGGGCCAAAGAGTTACGTGCGGAGATACGCGAAGCCGCATACTGCTCAGTGATCGCTTTCGACTGGTCGACACCGACAGCACGTGACGCTGCCTGCGGGTCATCCGAGGGATTCACCACGCGGCGACCACTGGCAATTTGCTGGCTGACTTTCAAGAAATCACTTTGCTGGCGGTTAAGAGACGCCGTGCTTTGCTCAAACATGGTGACCGTACTGATACGCATCGCCTAAGCCTCTTGTTAGTTCCGCAAGTTCAAAATGGTGTCCATAATAGAGCCCGCCGTATCGATGACACGCGCATTGGCCATATAGTACTGCTGGTAGCGAATCAGATTGGCAGCCTCTTCGTCCAGGTTTACACCAGACTCAGACTGCTGCACCGCGCGCAGCTGATCGGTTAGTCCTTGACGCGCGTCCAGGTTAACCTGAGTAATATTGGCACGGTTACCGACATCACTCACAATGGAGGCGTAGGCAGAACTAACGGAGGCTGAGCCTCCCACCACTGCCTCACTCTGCAACTTTTGCAAAGCTAATGCGTTACGGTTATCACCCGAGGCCGCGATAATGTTTTCGGTAACCGTCAACGTCGCCGTTTCATCAGTGGCCGGGAGTGAGGTAGAGGTAAGCGTAAAGCTCATCCCATCTATTTCAACCGTTTTGTTCTCTTCTAAATCTAAAATGCTATTATCTACATCAAAAGGTTGACCATCAATGCGGATCGTCGAATCCGGTGGTGTTACTGTTAACTTGCCCTCTGAATCCAGCCTTAACGTATACTCTTTATGGTTAGAGAATGCCCCTGGCGACATCTTTAGATCATCAACGGCTAAATCACCCGAGTGTTTAAATGAAGTAAGAGAACTGCCTTCTTCACCGTCTAAGCCTGCATCACCTGCGGCTATTTTATCCCCGTCCGTAATCGCCACCTTCATATCCTGGCCGGCGCGACGAACAGGCTGAATTTCGAACTTATCGCCATTCTGTGGCGTACTCTCAAAGGCAACATTAACGCCACCAAAGGACAGTACTCCGCCATCCAATGTGAAGTCCACCTCGTCACCACTGTCATTACGTGTCACGCTATACGCGTCATTGCGATAACTGATGGTGTAGTCTGTAGCGCGTAGCTCATCAATATTATCAGTATCGAATTCAACGGATGCTATTTCAGAGGCATTGCCTTTATAGCTGTATCCTAGGG
>NZ_LFGS01000003.1:136975-140246 GCF_002078135.1 Halomonas sp. BC1
ATAGGTGTGCCGAATGATGCTGTGCACTATGCCAGAAAAATCAGCTGGTTGGCGATACCCCATCCGCAGCCACCTGAATAGTTACCACGATTCTAGGGATTGGCGCTGTCGGGCATCGTCGAAAATGAAGCGCAATCCATGGCCTGTTCGAGGCTTTGCCATGACAGGCGCTCCTCTAATCTTCACGCTGACCCAATACCCCGTGGCCGCGTGCGGTCATGCCAAGATGGAGGTTCAACGGATGATCGATCAGCTCGACGGTGCCCTGCGTTTTCATCAGGAGGCATTGAACCTCCGCGCCAAGCGTCACGAGGTGCTGGCCAGCAACATCGCCAATGCCGATACGCCCAACTACAAGGCGCGCGACATGGACTTCTCCCGCGAACTCTCCCGGGTGATGGAAAGCGGCCGGGCGGGGGGCAAGGGGTTGGCCCTCGCCACCACGTCGGAGCGACACATCCCGGCGCGAGCCGAGGCGCCCGCGATCAACGAACTGCTGTATCGCGTGCCCGACCAGCCCAGTCTGGACGGCAACACGGTCGACATGGATCGCGAGCGGACGCAGTTCGCCGACAACGCGGTCCGTTACCAGGCGGCCCTGACCATGATCAATAGCCGCATCCAGGGCCTCAAGTCGGCGATGCAGCCCGAATAACAAGCAGGAGCAAGACGATGTCGATGTTTTCCGTATTCGATATTTCCGGCTCGGCGATGAGTGCCCAGTCGCAGCGCATGAACGTCACCGCGAGCAACCTGGCCAACGCCGACAGTGTCGCCGGGCCGGATGGCGAGGCCTATCGCGCCAAGCAGGTGATGTTCGAGACCCAGGCGCAGGGCACCCACGGCATCGGTGGCGTCCGCGTTCGCGAGGTGGTGGAGGACCCGGCTCCCATGCGCATGGAGTATCGCCCCGAGCATCCGCTGGCCAACGAGGAGGGCTACGTGACCATGCCCAATGTCGAGCCGGTGCATGAGATGGTCAACATGATCTCTGCGTCGCGCTCCTACCAGGCCAACGTCGAGGTGCTCAACACCAGCAAGCAGATGCTGCTCAAGACTCTGACCCTGGGCGAGGGCTGATACCCATGAGCAACACCATCGACACCAACGTGCTCAGCAACATGAACGCCGCGAGTTCGACGCAGAATCAGAGCGCGGCAAACGACATCATGAACGACTTCATGACGTTGCTGATCACGCAGATTCAGCACCAGGATCCGCTCAATCCCATGGACAACCACGATCTGACCTCACAGCTTGCACAGATCAGTACCGTCGCCGGTATCGAACAGCTCGATCAGACCCTCAAGGGCATCACCGAACAGATCGATACCAATCAGGTGCTCCTGGCCAGTGGCTTGATCGGCCAGGGCGTACTGGTGCCGGGCGACAAGGTGCAGGTGGCGGTCGACGACTCGGGGCAGGTGCATACCACGCCGTTCGGCATCGAGCTCGGGCAGGCCGCCGACAACGTCAAGATCACCATCACCAGCGCCAGCGGACAGGTCATCAATCAGTACGACATCGGTCCGGCCAGTGCCGGCGTGCAATCCTTCATCTGGGATGGCAAGGACAGCGAGGGTCAGCAGGTCACCGAGGGTAGCTATCGCGTCAGCGTAGAGGCCACCAGCGGCGACAAGGCGATTGCCGTCGAAACCCTGAACTATGCCGTGGTGGGGGGGATCACCCCGGTTCAGAACGGTGGTGTGCGCCTGGATCTGGGCGCGGTCTACGGTCAGGTCGAGCTGAGTGACATCAGACAGATTCTCTAAAAATACGAGGAAGGGACATGAGCTTTTCACAAGCATTGAGTGGTCTGAACGCGCAGCAGCAGGCGCTGGGCTCCATCGGCAACAACATCGCCAACTCGCAGACGGTGGGTTTCAAGAGCTCCAACGTGCTGTTCGCCGATGTCTATGCCAACAGCCAGGGGTTGGGTACCCAGGTGGCCGGCGTTCAGCAGGATTTCGGCAGCGGCAACATCGAGGGGACCGGTCGCAACCTGGACCTGGCCATCGCCGGTGACGGCTTCTTCCGCTTTCAGCAGCTCAGCGGCGAGGTCGTCTACTCGCGCAATGGCCAGTTGACCATGACCGCCCAGGGCGATCTGGTCAACGCCCAGGGCGCCCAGATCATGGGTTATCCCGCCGATGAGGAAGGCAACGTCCAGGTCGGTGGCGCGCCGGTGCCGTTGAACGTGCCCGCCGACGACATTCCCGCTCAGGCCACCAGCCAGATGACCATTGGCATGAACCTCGATGCCGGCGAGAGCGTCATCGACCGCAGTTCACAGAGCTTCGATCCCAGCAACCCGTCCTCCTACAGCTATGCAACCAATGCCACCGTCTACGACTCCCTCGGCAACCCGCGCAACATGACGCTCTATTTCACCAAGGTGGATGAGGATGCTGGCGGAAGTGCCTGGGAAGTCCAGGCGGTGTTGGCGGGTTCCAGCGAACCGGTGGAAGTCACTAAGGATGGGCTCTCCTTCGATACCAGCGGTCGCGTGATCGGCGACGCCGAGTTCGAGATCACCTTCGGGGACTTGCCGGGTGCCGAGGATCTTGCGTTCACCATCGACCTGGGCAGTGCCACCCAGTTCGCCAACAGCTCCACGGTCAACTCTCTGACCCAGGACGGCTACACCTCCGGTGCTCTGGTCGGCATCACCATCGAGGACGACGGCACCGTGATGCGCCACTATTCCAATGAGCAGTCGCTGGCGGCGGGGCAGATCGTGCTGGCCAACTTCCGCAATCCCGAAGGCCTCTCGCCGGTGGGCGACAATGCCTGGGCGGCGACCGCCGCGTCCGGGCAGGAACTGGTCGGTGCGCCGGGCACCGGCTTGCTGGGCAGTCTGCGGGCCGGGGCGCTGGAGAGCTCCAACGTCGACATGTCCGCGGAGCTGGTCGACATGATCATCGCCCAGCGTGCCTACCAGGCCAATTCCCAGACCATCAAGACACAGGACGAGCTCCTGCAGACCACCATCAACCTGCGTTGATGAGCGCTGAGCGGGGAAATTGACCATGGACCGCATACTTTACACCGCCATGAGTGGCGCCAAGCAGAGTATGGATCAGCAGGCGGTGGTCAACCACAACCTGTCGAACGTCTCGACCACCGGCTTCCGCGCGCAACTGCACGCCATGCGCGCCGTGCCGGTGCAGGGCGACGGGCATCTGCCGACCCGCGTGTCGGTGGCGGCGACCACGCCCGGTTCGGACTTCTCCCAGGGGCCGATGATGAGCACCGGGCGCGAGCTGGACGT
>NZ_LFGS01000003.1:140506-143052 GCF_002078135.1 Halomonas sp. BC1
GCACCGGGCGCGAGCTGGACGTCGCTCTCGAGGGTGGCGCCTGGCTCGCCGTGCAGGCCGACGACGGGAGCGAGGCCTATACCCGGCGTGGCGACCTGCAGGTGGATGGAGATGGCATCGTCATGCTCGCCGGGCGACCGGTGATCGGCGAGGGCGGGCCCATCGTCGTGCCGCTGGGCGCCCAGCTTTCGGTGGGCAGCGACGGTACCTTGAGCGCCATCGGCCAGGGCGAGGATCCCGATGCGCTGGTCGACGTCGGGCGTCTCAAGCTGGTGACGCCCGAGGCGGACCTGCTGCGCGGCGACGACGGCCTGTTCCGGCCGCCCGTCGGCGAAGAGGGCGAGCCGGTCGTGCTCGAGGCGGACGAAGATGCGCGCCTGGTCAGCGGTACCCTGGAGGGCAGCAATGTCAGTGCTGTCGAGAGCATGGTGGCGATGATCGACGTGGCGCGGCGCTACGACATGCAGATGAAGGTGATCGGTAGCGCCGACGAGAATGCCCAGCGCGCCAACAACCTGCTCTCCATTCAGGGTTAACGAGGAACCGAACGATGATCAAATCGCTGTGGACCGCCAAGACCGGTCTCGAATCGCAGCAGGTGCAGTTGGACGTGATCTCCAACAACCTGGCCAACGTGAGCACCAACGGCTTCAAGCGCTCGCGGGCGGTGTTCGAGGACCTGCTCTATCAGAACCTGCGCCAGCCCGGGGCGCAGAACAACGTCCAGAACCGTTTGCCTTCCGGCATGCAGGTGGGAACCGGCGTGCGCCCGGTGGCCACCGAGCGCCTGCACACTCAGGGCGGCTTGCAGAATACCGAGAACTCCCGCGACCTGGCGATCAACGGGCAGGGGTTCTTCCAGGTGCTGCTGCCCGACGGTACCACCGCCTACACCCGTGACGGCAGCTTCCAGATCGACGAGAACGGCCAGATGGTCACCGCCAACGGCTATCCGATGGAGCCGGCGATCATCATTCCCGACAACGCCCTGTCGCTGAGCGTGGGCGAGGACGGCATCGTCACCGTGACCCAGCCGGGCACCTCCCAGGACACCCAGATCGGCCAGATCACCATCTCGACCTTCGTCAATCCCACCGGTCTGCAGAGCATCGGCGGCAATCTCTATCTGGAGACCACCTCTTCCGGTCCTCGCAACGAGACGATGCCGGGCATGAACGGGGCCGGGCGGCTGATGCAGAACTACGTGGAGACCTCCAACGTCAACGTGGTGGAGGAGATGGTCAGCATGATCCAGACCCAGCGGGCCTACGAAATCAACAGCAAGGCGGTGCAGACCAGCGACGAGATGCTGGCGCGCCTCGCGCAGCTGTAATCCGACGAGGGCGGACGACGCATGAAAGGGCAGACCTCTTCGCACCTGTGGCGGCTGGCGGTGGCGGCCATGATGGTATCCATCATGGCCGGCTGTGCGCAGATTCCGCGCGCCTCCCTGGTGGGCGAGCAGGAGATGATCAATATCGCCGAGCCGCCGCCGCCGATTCCCAATGGCTCCATCTATCAGGCGCATCGCGGCGTCCAGCCGCTGTTCGAGGATCGTCGCCCGCGTCAGGTGGGGGACATCCTCACCATCGTGCTCGACGAGCAGGTCAGCGCCAGCTCCAACTCCCAGAGCAGCGCCACCCGCAATGGCTCGGCGAATCTCGACATCATGCAGATTCCCGATGTGATCGACTTCCTGGTCGACTACGGGTTCGACGTGTCGGGGGGCAACGCCTTTTCGGGAGGCGGGGGCACCCAGGCCAGCAACAACTTCACCGGTACCATCACCGTGTCGGTGCTCGAGGTGATGCATAACGGCAACCTGCGGGTGCGCGGCGAGCGCCAGGTCGGCATCAACCAGGGGCGCGAGTTCATCCGCTTCTCGGGGGTGGTCAATCCGCGCACCATCACCGGCCAGAATACCGTGCCTTCGACGCAGGTCGCCGATGCGCGCATCGAGTACGTCGGCGACGGCTATATCAACGAGGCACAGCACATGGGCTGGCTGCAGCGCTTCTTCCTCAATGTCTCGCCTTTCTGATCGGGAGCGTTCGATAGATGCCTAGGAATTCTTGCTTCATGCTCTCATCGCGGATCTCGCCCATGGCCTGGCTGTTCGGCGCGGCGCTGTGGCTCGCCCTGGCGGCGCCGGTCCAGGCCGAGCGGCTGCGCGACCTGGCGACCTTCGCCGGCGTTCGCGACAACGCCCTGGTGGGCTATGGCCTGGTGGTGGGACTCGACGGTACCGGCGACCAGACCATGCAGGCGCCCTTCACCGGGCAGAGTCTGACCAACATGCTCTCCCAGCTCGGCATCACCGTGCCGCCGGGGACCAACATGCAGCTGCGCAATGTGGCGGCGGTGATGGTGACCGCCGACCTGCCGCCCTTTTCGCAGCCGGGGCAGCGTCTCGACGTGGTGGTATCGTCGATCGGCAACGCCCGCAGCCTGCGCGGCGGCACCCTGCTGATGACCCCGCTCAAGGGCGCCGACGGCGAGACCTACGCCATCGCTCAGGGCAACCTGCTGGTTGGCGGCGCCGGAGC
>NZ_LFGS01000003.1:143370-155303 GCF_002078135.1 Halomonas sp. BC1
CAGCAGCGTTCAGATCAACCAGCAGGCGGGTGGGCGCATCGCGGGCGGCGCGACCGTCGAGCGCAAGGTGCCGGTAAGCCTCGGGGCCAACAGCGGGATCCTCGACCTGCAGCTCAAGCAGGCGGATTTCGGTACGGCGCAGCGCGTGGTCGCGGCGATCAACGACGCCTTCGGCTGGTCGGTGGCCGCCGCACAGGACGGCCGCACCATTCGTCTGCAGGGACCCAACGATCCCAACGATCGCGTCAATTTCATGGCGCGCATAGAGAACCTCCAAGTGACGCCAAACGAGGCGCCGGCCAAGGTCGTGCTCAACTCGCGCACCGGTTCGGTGGTGCTCAATTCCAGCGTCACGCTGCATCGTGCGGCGGTGGCGCATGGCAACCTGTCGATCGTCATCGATACCGACTTCCAGGTCAGCCAGCCGGCGCCCTTCGGCGAAGGGCAAACCGTGGTGGCCCCGGATACCGACATTTCCATCACCCAGGAGGGAGGAACGTTGCGGGTGGTCGAAGGCAACGCCGATCTCGTCGAGGTGGTCAATGCGCTCAATGCGCTGGGCGCCACGCCGGCCGACCTGATGTCGATTCTCGAGGCGCTCAAGGCGGCCGGCTCGCTGCGCGCGGACCTGGAGATCATCTGATGAGCGTCAACGATCTCGGTGGTCAGTTCGCTCTCGACGTACAGGGCCTGCAGCGCCTGCAGCATACCGCACGGCAGGACCCCAACGCCGGGCTTCCGGAGGCCGCGCGGCAGTTCGAGGCGCTGTTCCTGCACATGATGCTCAAGAGCATGCGGGACGCCTCGCCGCAATCGGGCCTCTTCGATAGCCAGCAGAGCCAGTTCTACAATGCCATGCTCGATCAGCAATGGTCTCAGCATCTGGCGGGGCGCGGCTTCGGCCTGGCGGAGCAGTTGATCAATCAGCTCGAGGGTCGGGGCATGGTGCCACAGCAGAGCGTGGCGCGAACTCAGGCCGACGAATTGATCGCCGGCATTCCCCGCGGCGTGCCCCGTGTGCTGAGCGACGCCCTGCATGGCGACGACGCGCCGCCTCCCGAGGCGGACTTCATGGCCGAGCTCGATGCCAGGCGTCCCGCCAGTTTCCTCGATGAACTCGACCTGGGTGGGTATGGAGAACGGCGCGTCGCGGTCGACGGTGCGTCAGCGGTGGGCGACGCTCGCCGGACAACGACCGACCAGGCACAGGAGCGAGGCGACCATGTGCAACGCTTCCTGACGAAGCTGTCGGCGCCGGCCCAGGCGGCGAGCCGTGCCACGGGGGTTCCGGCCGAGCTGATCCTGGCCCAGGCGGCACTGGAGACGGGCTGGGGGCGTCACGAGATTCCCACGGCCAGCGGCGGCAACAGTTACAACGTGTTCGGCATCAAGGCCGGGAGCCGTTGGCAGGGGGCGACCACCGAGGTGGTCACCCATGAATACGTGAACGGCAAGCGCACCCGAGTCACGGATAGTTTCCGTGTCTACGGTTCCTACGAGGAGGCCTTCACGGACTATGCGCGATTGATCGGCGACAATCCGCGCTACGCGGGAGTGGTCGGCGCACCGAACGCCGAGCGTGCGGCGCACGCCCTGCAGGCGGGGGGCTACGCCACCGACCCGCACTACGCGAGCAAGCTGATCGCGGTCATGAACACCATGGGACCGCTCGAATCCACGAGGACGCTGGCCGGTGTCTTCTTCTCGTACTGATTGCCAAGCCTCGATTCGTTAAAGATATGCGGACCGAGGCCGATAACACTTCTAGTTGATTAAGGAAGCAGGCAGCATGAGCATATACTCCATCGGTGTCAGTGGCCTCAATGCGGCGCAAAGCGCGCTCTACACCACCAGCAACAACATCAGCAACGTCTACACGCCGGGCTATAACCGCGAGCTGGTGATCCTCGGTGAGAACCAGCATGGAGGGGGCGTCCAGGTCAATGACATCCAGCGCCAGTACGATGCCTTCGTCGCGGTACAGTTGAATGCCTCCACCAGCGCCAGTTCGGCGCTCGGTATCTATCAGGCGCAGATCAGCCAGATCGACAACCTATTGGCCGATGGCGATGCCGGCCTGGCCCCGCTGATGCAGAATTTCTTCTCCGCGCTGGGCGACCTGGCCGCGTTTCCCTCCGATCCGGCGGCGCGCCAGAGCGTGCTTGGTGCCGCGGATACGCTGAGCGCCCAGTTCCGCGCCTTCGACGGCTACCTGCAGGACATGCAGTCCGGCGTCAATCAGCAGATCGTTGCCGAAGTCGATGAAATCAATACGCTCACCCAGCAGATCGCCCAGCTCAACCATGAAATCGTGATCGCCACGGCGCGCTATGGCCAGGCACCCAATGCCCTGCTCAACCAGCGCGATCACCTGGTGGCGGAACTGAGTACCCACACCGACTTTCAACTGGTGGTGCAGGATGGCGGTAGCTACAACATCAACCTGCCGGGTGGGCAGCCGCTGGTGACCGGCACCCATCACTACGAGCTCGAGGCGGTCGCCTCGCCCTACGACCCCCAACGCACCGTGGTGGGCTATCGCGATGCGGCGGGCAACCTGGTGATTCTCCCCGAGGATGCCATCCAGGGCGGCGCTCTGGGCGGGCTGATGAGCTTCCGCGCCGAGTCCCTCGACAAGACCCAGAATCAGATCGGCCAACTGGCGGTCTCCCTGGTCGTGGGCTTCAATGACCAGCACCGCCTGGGGCAGGACCTGAACGGTGAGCAGGGCCAGGACTTCTTTTCCATTGGTCAGCCCCAGGCTTATGCCCATGTTCGTAACGAAGGCAGTGCGCAGATTGCCGACACCGGTTACGGAGACGTCTCGCAACTGGCGGCCGCCGACTATACCGTGAGGGTCACTGCGGTGGATGGCGCCACCGGTGAGCCAACCTTCCAGATCGTGCGCAAGGACAATGGCCAGGTCGTCGAGCATGACTTCGAGGACGGCACCTTGAGCTTTGCCGGCGTCGAGCTGACGTTCGACGATGGCGGCTTTGCGGTTGGCGACAGTTATGAGATCCAGCCGGTGCGCCGCGCCGCGGGCGGCGTCGAGACGCTGATCAGCGATCCGGCGCAGATCGCCGCCGGCAGTTTCCTCGAGACCAGTGGCGATATGGCGATCTCCTCCATCGTCGCGGCACAGGACGCCTTGCAGGATGCCCCCGACGGCGGCTATGCATTGAGCCTGGATAGCGAAGGCAATCTCGGCACGGGTGGTGTGCCCGTCGAGCGAAATGGTCAGCCATTCGACCCTGATAACGGTCAGATCGAGCCAGGCGACGTGCTGACCGTCGATGGCATCAGTTTCAGCGTCGATGCCTTGCCTGCGGAGGGCGAAACGGCCAGCCTGACCCTCGACGCGGCCCCGGCCGCCGCTGGCGACAACCGCAACGCCCTGGCCTTGCAGGAATTGCAGAACGTCGATCTGGTGGCGGGCAATGCCACGCTCAACCAGGCCTACGCCTCCATCGTCAGCGACGTGGGCAATCAGACCAACGTGGTCCAGGCCAACCTGCAGATGCAGCAGGGCCTGACCGATCAGTTGCGGGCCGTGCAGCAGTCGGTATCCGGCGTCAACCTGGATGAGGAAGCCGCCAACCTGATCCGCTATCAGCAGTACTATCAGGCCAACGCACGGGTCATCGAAACGGCATCGACCATGTTCGACACCATTCTGGGTCTGCGGACCTGAACCTGATACTGGACAAGACGGACAACAGGAGAGAGCACGATGCGTGTCAGCACCGTCACCATGTTCGAGCAGAGCGTCTCGGCGATGAACCACCAGCAGAACGAGCTCTTGAGGGTCGGCCAGCAACTGGCCACCGGCAAGCGGGTCATCAATCCCTCCGACGATCCGCGCGCGGCGTCCCAGGCGCTGGCGGTCTCGCAGTCCATCGCCGCCAACCAGCAGTACATGGACACCCGGATCACCGCGCGCAACACCCTGTCCCAGACCGATAGCGTGCTGGGCAGCGTCACCGATGCCCTCACCAGCGCGCGTACCCTGATCGTCCAGGCCGCCAATGACACCTTGAGCGACGCCGACCGCCAGTCGCTGGCCAGTGAGCTCACCGGCATCTACGAGACCATGCTGGGGCTGGCCAATACCACCGACGGCAACGGCAATTACCTGTTCGGGGGCTACCAGAACAGCAGTCCGCCCTTCGTGGTGAATGCGGCTGGCGAGGTAGAATATGTCGGGGATGAAAACGTCCAGGAGTTGCAGGTGGACGCCACCCGGCGGATGCCGGTGCAGGTGAACGGCGACAGCGTGTTCAATAGCGTACCCGGTGGCGTCCGCTACGTGGCCGAGGCCGGTGACGGCAACACCGGCACCGTGACCTTCACCGGGCCCAGCGTCACCAATCCCGCTCACGACAATTACGGTGACTACTTCGCGCTGGCATTCCAGGTCGACGGGGATGACGTCACCTATACGGTCAACGGGGGGGATCCCGTTCCCTACGAGGCGGGCCAGCAGATCGATCTGGGCGGGCTGAGCATCACCCTCGATGGCGTGCCGGAGGATGGCGACACCCTGGCGGTGGGCCCCGCCGAGCAGATGGGCACCAACGTCTTCACCACCCTCGAGAAGGCGATAACGGCGCTGGAGACACCCATCGAGACACCCGCCGATCAGGCGGCCTTCACCAATACCATGAATACCACCTTGCGCAAGCTCGACAACGCCCTGGACAACGTGCTTACCGTGCAAGCCTCGGTGGGCGCCAAGCTCAATGAGCTGGACGTGCTGGATAGCGTGGGCAGCACCCGCATGATCAACTATGAGCAGACCCGCTCCGACCTGATCGATCTCGATTACAACCAGGCGATTTCCGAATACGCCATGCGCCAGGTGGGCCTGCAGGCGGCGCAGCAGACCTTCGTCGCCATTCAAGGACTGTCGCTGTTCAACTACATGTGACATGCGGGCGGTATTGATTAAAGGACGCACCCCGCGTGGCCGATAAGAAATGAATGAGTTGCCGCCAAGTGCTCGGGTGGGAAAAGGGCCTGGCGTACCGCACACAACGGAGAAGGATGCGATATGAGCACTATCAGTTCACTGGGGGTCGGATCGGGCCTCGACCTGAATGGCCTGTTGGATGAGTTGGAAGCAGCCGAGCGTATGAAGCTCGAGCCCATCGTCCAGCAGCAGGAGAAACATCAGACCACGATCTCGGCCTATGGCCAGCTCGAGGGTGCCTTGAGTGGGCTGCAGGTTTCCACCGCCGCGCTCAGCGACCCGGCCACCTTCGAGGCCGTCTCCAGCGAAGTGAATGGCGATAGCGTGCAGGCCGCGGCGAGCGCCGATGCCGTACCCGGCCGCTATCAGGTCGAGGTGGAGCAACTGGCCCAGGCCTCCAGCGTCGCGACCGAGCGGGTGGATGATGCCACGGAATCGCTTGGCGCCGGAACGCTGAGCTTTACCCTTGGCAATGGTGAGACGCTGGACATCCAGATCGCCGCGGAGGAGAGTTCCCTTGAGGACATCCGCGATGCCATCAATGCCGAGAACGCCGGTGTCACCGCTTCGATCATCCATGACGGCCAGGGCTACCGGCTGTCTCTCGTCTCCAGCGAGACCGGCACCGACGCGGCAGTCACCGGCATCCAGGTGAGTGGCGACTTGAGCCAGAATCTGGAGATGGACGCCACTCAGGATGAGAATGGCGCTTTCCTTGAAGGTGGCACTTATGTGGCGGCCCGGAATGCCTTGCTGACGGTCAATGGTGTCGCCATTACCAGCCAGTCCAATATGGTGGAGGGGGCGATCCAGGGTGTCACCCTGAGCCTGGAAGAGGTGGGCAGTTCGACCGTCACGGTTCAGCAGGACACCGACGTTGCCAAGCAGGCGATCGTTGCCTTCGTCGACAGCTACAATGCGCTGCGCGCGACCATCGGCCATCTCACCAGCTTCGATGCCTCGGACAGTGATGAAGAGGGGGGGAGTACTGGAGGAGCGCTGCTGGGTAATAGTACCCTGCGCAGCATCGAGAGCCAACTGCGCAGCGTGATGAATTCCGGCGTCGAGGGGGACGGTTACAACTGGCTGTTCGAGATCGGCATCACCCTGAATGTGGACGGCACCCTGAGATTGGACGAGGCCAAGCTCGATGAGGCCATTGCCAACGACTTCAGCGGCGTTCAGGCGTTCTTCGTCGGCGATGCCGAAAACCCGGGACTGGCACAGCAATTGGACGATGCCCTGGAGGCCATCCTTGCCGATGGGGGAACGCTGGACCTGGCGGTCAGCAGTCTGGAATCCCAGATCGAGCGTCTCGATCAGCAGTATATCCGCACCGAACAGCAGATCGAGAGGACCATGGAGCGTTATCGGGCTCAATTCGTGCAACTCGACCTGATGGTGGCGCAGATGAATCAGACCAGCCAGTACCTGACCGAGCAGTTCGACATGATGAACGCTCAAATGGGACGCAAATAGAATGACATGCCCCGGCAGGAGATTGTCATGAGCGACGTCACGGCAGCCTATGAGGCGCTCCTGTCGCAGGCCAAGGCGATGTTGGGGGCGGCCCGTGAGGACGAGTGGGAGCGGGTGCTCGAGCTCGAGCAGGACTACCGGAGGCAAGCGGCGCATATACGCCGGCTGGACGAGGAGGCCCTGACGGAACCGGCGCTGATCCAGCACAAGCTGCAGCTCGTCGAGGCGCTCATCGAGCACGATCGGGAGATTCGCCAGCGGGCCGATGCAAGACGCGACGAACTGGCCGAACTGATGCGGGTGACGCGACAGCAGGGCAAGCTGCATCGTGCTTACGGTGGGCAGGGGTGAGATCGAACCGCATGTCTGGCCGACGTCGTCTCGGCTGGTTGGGAGGGCTTTCGGCGCTTGCCGTGATGGCGCTGTCCCAGCCCACCGAGGCCGCGGGAAGCTGGGTCGCCGAGGTCCAGGGCGTACGCGTGACGATGGCCGAGCGCGAGGTGCGCTCGGCGCCTCTCTTGGCGCCAGCCGCGGTTCCCGGCGATGCGACGCTTGCCGAGGTCAGCTGGCAGTATCGGGTGGCTCCCGGCGAAGCGGTCCGTGCCTGGCTGTGCCAGGGGGAAAACTGTACCGCTCTGTCCGGCGAGCGCGGCAGCACCCGGGCATTCAGCGGCGGCCGCGTCCATGACCCCCTGCACTTTCGTTTTGCCCTGAGGCCGGGCCACAAGCGCATGGTACAGGTGCAAGGCCTGCAGCTGATCGCCCATTATCGTTGATGGGATGTCTCCCATCCTTGCGTCTCGGCATCGCGTGGCGAGCGCTTCTTTACCTCTTCTCCTTCCCCCACCTTCATCACTCAGCCGGATCCCGAGCCGCCGCAGGCACTTCGCGCAAGCCGCGAGCCTAGGCCAGGGGCGCCATGGCTTCCAGCATCTGGCGCAGGAAGAGCAGGCCGTCGCTGAACAGGCGCTGCAGAAAGCGCCCGAAGTCCGACATCAAAACCATCAGCAGGAACAGGCCGACGGTAAGCGAGGCCGGGAAACCGATATTGAATACCGTGAGCTGCGGGGCCGAGCGGTTGAGGATCCCCATCGACAGATTGATGATCAGCAACGCACCGACCAACGGAAGGGCAAGCAGCATGCCGGCGGCGAAGATGGTACCGCCGAAGCGGACCAGCAATTCGAAGGCGTTGGCATTGAAGCCGCCCATGCCGATGGGCAAGGTGATGAAAGTGGTGGCGATGATCTCGATCACGATCAGGTGGCCGTTGAAGGCGAGGAACATCAACAGCGTGATCATGTAGAGCAGGCGCGAGAGGACCATGGTCTGCGTGCCGCTGCTGGGATCGAAGAAGGTGGCGAAGGCCAGCCCCATCTGCAGGCCTATGAATTCACCGGCAGCCTGTACCACGGCGAACATCACCTGCATGGTCAAGCCGATGGCGATGCCGATCAGCATCTGCTCGACCATGATGCCGAGGCTCACCCAGGAGACCAGCGGAGCCTCGGGCATGGGCGGCAGGTTCGGTCCGAGCACTACCGTGATCAGCACGGCCAGACCGATCTTGGCCTGATTGGGCACGCTGGAGTGACCCAGCAGCGGCGACGCCATGAGAAAGGCCGTGATACGCACGAAGGGCCACAGGAACAGCATCAGCCAACCCTGCAGCTGGGCGAAGGTCACTTCTACCATGCGATTTCCGGGCTAGACCAGCATCAACGGGATATTGCTGAACAGCTCACGGGTGAAGTCGGTGATCAACTTGATCAACCAAGGACCCGCCAGCACCAGGACGGTGAAGACGCCCAGTATCTTGGGGATGAACGTCAAGGTCATCTCGTTGATTTGCGTTGCCGCCTGGAAGAGGCTGACGAGCAAGCCGGTAAACAGGGCGGTGAGCAGCAGGGGGGCCGCCAGCATCAGCGTGACGCGCATTCCCTGGTAGGCCATGCTCATGACGATTTCAGGACTCATTTTCGCCCCTCACGTTGGGGATTAGAGGTAGAAGCTCTGGGCCAGGGAGCCGATGATCAATTGCCAGCCATCCACGAGCACGAAGAGCATCAGCTTGAAGGGCAGGGAGATGGTGGCCGGCGGCACCATCATCATGCCTAGCGACATCAGCACGCTGGCCACCACCAGATCGATGATCAGGAACGGGATGAAGATGGTGAAACCGATCTGGAAGGCGGTCTTCAACTCGCTGGTGACGAAGGCCGGCATCAGCACGCGCATGGGCACGTCCTCGGGGCCCTGCATGGGGCCGACATCGGCCAGCCGCGCAAAGAGCGCCAGGTCGGGCTCCCGGGTCTGGGCGAGCATGAACTCGCGAAACGGCTGGCTCCCGATCACCAGGAACTCATCGAAGTTGATCTGGTTCTCGGACAGCGGCACCCAGGCGAGCTCGTAGACCTGCGAGAATACCGGCGACATCACGAAGAAGGTCAGGAACAGGGCCAGCCCGAGCAACACCTGGTTGGGAGGAGCGGACTGGGTGCCCATGGCGGTGCGCAGCAGGCTCAGGACGATGACGATACGCGTGAACCCGGTCATCATCAGGAGCATGGCCGGAAGGAAGGCCATCGAGCTCAGCAGCAGCAGGGTCTGCAACTGGATGGACCATTGCTGGCCGCCATCGCCCGTGGGCTGACTGACGATGCCTGGGATCTCCTGGGCCGAGACGATGCCCGGAAGCAGCATGGCCACCAGCAAGACCAGGCCGGCCGGCCATGCAGGGAACGCTCTTCCGCTTATCCTCACCGCTCCTTCCCCCTGCCCAGTGTCTGACCGGCATTGTGCTTCAATGCCTGGGCGAAGCGATTGGCGAAACTCGTCCCCTGCGCCTGGAAAGAAGCGGGCGGTGGCTCCGTCGGCTCGTCCGGGGCCGGCAGCTCGTGCAGCTTGTTCACTTGACCGTTGGCGACACCGAGGACCAGCCAGGTATCTTCTACCTCGACGATGACGACGCGTTCACGACCGCCCACCGCGGTACTGCCCACCACCTTGAGTCGTTGGTGTTGCAAATGCCGGCCGGGCCCCAGCCGCTTGACCAGATAGCTGCACAGCAGGATGATGCCGACCACCAGGGCCAGCGCCGCCGCGGTCTTGCCCATGGCGGCCATGCCCAGCAGGCATCGCCGCTTGCCGCGGCGGTATCCAGTGCGGCGCCGCGTCCGGCATCGAGCGGCGCGGCCTGGCCGGTGATCGAAAACGCCTCGCTCATCGATTGAGTTTCTGCACCCGCTCGGAGGGGGTGATGATCTCGGTGATACGGATCCCGTACTTGTCGTCAACCACGACGACTTCGCCTTGAGCGATCAGGTAGCCGTTGATGAGGATGTCCATGGGTTCGCCCGCCAGTCCTTCGAGTTCGATGACCGACCCCTGGGCCAGCTCCAGAAGCTGCTTGATGGTGATGCGCGTCCGCCCCAGCTCCACGGTGAGCTTGACCGGAATGTCCATGACCATCTCGAGGTCGCGCATGGTGCCACTGGTCTGCCCCTTGTCCAGCGGCTTGAAGACCTGGGCGCTGGCGGATTCGGCCTGGGCGCTGGAAGTCGCGGCCTGGGGCGAGGGGGGCGTGGCCTCGCTCGCGACCTGTTCGGCCAGCGCATCGGCCCAGGGGTCGTCGCTGACGTCATCGCCTTGCCCTTGCTCCGCCATGGCGCTGGCCCAGTCGTCCTCGATCGAGTCCTGGGGCGCCTTGGAAGGGTTCTGATCAGGATGCTTGGGATCAGTCATGTTTCGATTCCTTGACTTGCGGCTTTGACGCTTTGACGAAAGTATCCTTGGCCGACTTGGATGACGGAGTGTGCTCGATCAGTTCACTGACGCGCAGGGCGCGTTGTCCCTGCTGACTGCCGTACTCGCAGCGCATGACGGGAACGCCATCGACGCGGGCGGTGACGATTTCCGGCAAGTCGATCTCCAGGACATCGCCCTTCTTGAGCGACATGACCTGGCCTATGGACGTAGGGATCTCGACGAAATCGGCGACCAGCTCGACATGCGACTGCTTGATCTCTCCCGCCATGCGCTGTTCCCACAGCCGGTCCTCTTCCGGGTGACTGTCGGTGAGCGGCCCGCTGAGCTGGTCTCGCAGTGGCTCGATCATCGAGTAGGGCATGCAGATCTGGAAGTCGCTGCTCAGGTTGCCCACTTCCAGGTGGAACGTGGTGTTCACCACGATCTCGTTGGGAGAACTGGTGATATTGGCGAACTTGACCTGCATCTCGGAACGCAGGAAGTCGACCTCGAGCGGATAGACCGAGCGCCACGACTCCTGATAGGCGTCGATGGCCAGGGTCAGCATTCGCCGGATGATGCGCTGCTCGGTATGGGTGAACTCGCGTCCTTCGGATTTGGTCAGAAAGCGTCCGTCGCCGCCGAACAGGTTGTCGACCACCATGAACACCAGGCTGGGAGGGAAGACCACCAGCGCCGAGCCGCGCAGCGGCTTGAGAGCGATCAGGTTGAGGTTGGTCGGCACCGGCACGTTGCGAGCGAAATCGCTGTAGCTCTGGTAGCGGACCGCGTCCACGGTGATATCGGCGCTGCGCCTGAGCAGATTGAACAGGCTCATGCGGAAGTGTCGGGCAAAGCGCTCGTTGATGATGTCCAGCGCATGCAGGCGCTCGCGAATTACCCGGTGCTGTGTCGCCGGATCGTAAGGGCGAATTCGCCCATGACCGTTGTGAGCGTCGGCCGAGTCGGCGTCGTCTTCGCCGCTGACGCCCTTGAGAAGGGCATCGATCTCTTCCTGCGAGAGCAGATCGTCTTGAGCCATGGCGCTAATGCACTTCTGTTGAAAGCGTTAAGGAGACACCGTCGGAAATCATTGGACGATAAAGTCGGTGTACAGTACGTCGTTGATCATCAAGGGCGGCTGCGGCTCGGCCAACGGCTGGTCGAAAAGCGCCAGGATCTCCTGGGAGAGCGACTGCTTGCCTTCCGGCGTGGTCAGCGTCTCCGCCTCCTGGCTGGAAAGCAGCATGAGCAGCCGGCTGCGGACCTGCGGCATGTGCATGGTCAGCACATCCTTGGTCGTCATGTTGCCGACACGCAGCGACAGACCGATATAGAGCAGGCGCTGATCGTAGTGGCGGCTCTGCAGGTTTACGGTGAAGGGCGCAACGTTGACGAAGATCGGCTCGACGGCGGGTGGTTCCTCTACCGGTGCCTGGGCTTGGGCCTGGCTGGGCGCATTGCCGCTGCGGCTGTCCATGTAATAGAACATGCCCGCGGAGCTGGCCAGTGAGATCAGGATGATCAGGATGCCGAAGATCCACCAGGGCTTGCTTCCGCCTGCAGTGCGATTCTTTGCCATTGCGTTTGCCACCATTCATAGTGTCGACCGGATGCGTTCCGGACCAGAGACGATTATGGCGATAGCAGGGCCATCGCCATGGTTTGAAAAGACTGGCCGTAACTATTCAGGTGGCTGCGGATGGGATATCGCCAACCAGCTGATTTTTCTGGC
>NZ_LFGS01000003.1:156703-158744 GCF_002078135.1 Halomonas sp. BC1
TGCTGAGATCTTCTGCCGCATGCGTAGCTTCCTCTCGACCGCCGTCAAGCAAGGGGTGGCGGCGCATACCGCACTGGAGCAACTGTTTGCGGGTGATGTGCCAGCCTTCATGCAGCAAGAAGCCCCGACTCAGCCAACCGGTGCTGAATAGTTACGATCGCTCATTCATTTCCGGGCTGCCCAACTCCTCGAAGGATCGCGCCATCGTCGAATCGCTGTTGCGCCTATGCCAAGGCTTCGAGCGCCACGTCTGCGCGGAAGGGATAGAAAACTTCGAGCAAATGGCGTATCTGCGCGACCTCCGCTGCGATCGAGCCCAGGGATACGCCCTCGGCCGCCCCGGACCCGGGCTGCATTTCGACCGCCCATCGACACCGGTTGAAATCGAACCGGATATCGAGGACACCTTCATCGAAACATGAGCCCCGGAGCATGAGACGGGCGCCTCAACCTCGCCTTCTACACGGTCCGGCTCGCCGCGGTAGTCTTCTTTCCCCTATCATGCGTCCATCCATTGCAAGGATCACCACGATGCCACGCCAGCCCATACTCGTCATCTACACCGGAGGCACACTAGGCATGAGGATGGGCCCTCACGGCCTGGCACCAGAAGGCGATTTCGGCACGCGTCTACGCCAAGCCATCGCCCGCCTGCCCATCGCAAGGCAAGACCGCCTCCCCGGCTTCGCCCTCGTCGAAACCCCGGAACCCATCGATTCCAGCTCCGCCTCCCCGACCCACTGGCAGATGCTGGCAAGACGAATCGTCGACGAATACGGCAACCATTCCGGCATCGTGGTGCTACACGGCACCGACACCCTGGCATGGACGGCCAGCAGTCTGGCCTATCAGCTTCAGGGCATCGACATTCCCGTGGTCGTCACTGGCGCCATGCAGCCTCTCGAGGCGCCGGGCTCCGACGCCTTGGGCAATATCGAAACGGCGCTCCGCTTCGCCGCGCTCCCGGAGCTGCAGGAGGTCGCCCTATGCTTCGCCGGCAAGCTCATGCGCGGGGTCAGGGCGCGCAAGTGGCACGCCCTGGACGGCGACGCCTTCGTCAGTCCCAATTATCCGCTCCTCGGCGAACTGCAAGAACAGCACGTCGTACTCCATGCCGATCGCGGGCTCGGCGTTCAGCAACGCGGCGCGCCCAGGTTCGAAACCCCCGACTACGACGCTTCCGCCGTCGTGCGCCTGGCGCTGTGGCCCGGCATCGCCGCCTGGCAGGTGGCCGCCTGGCTGGACGACCGGCGTATTCAGGGGGCGCTGCTGGAAGTATGGGGAGCCGGCAACGCACCGAGCGACCCGCAGCTCCTCGGCGTGCTGGCCAGGGCCGTCGGCGAAGGCAAGCTGCTCGCTGCCGTCAGCCAATGCCCGCACGGCCGCATCCACATGGGCGGCTATGCCGCCGGCCAGGGACTCGCCAGTGCCGGCGTGCTGTCGGCGGACGACATGACTCCGGAGGCCGCCTTCACCAAGCTCGTCCATCTCCTGGGGCTGCCGCTTGAAGACCGAGAGCGCCGAAGGCGCTTCATGACCCCCCTCGTCGGCGAGCGCTGATCGCCAGGCGCCAGCCGTAACGAACGATGCCCGGCACCAAGTGCCGGGCATCGTCGTGAAGAAGAGATCGAACTCGCCTCACACCTGCATGTTCATGATGTCCTTGTAGGCCGTCACCAGTCGATTGCGAACCTGCACCCCCATCTGGAACGCCACGCTGGCCTTCTGCATGTCGACCATCACGTCGTTGAGCGCCACGTCCGGGTCGCCGGACTGGAAGGCATTGGCCTTTGCGCTCGACGCTTGCTGAAGGCGGTTGATGCGCTGGATCGAGGCCTGCAGTTCATTGGCAAATCCTCCCTGCCCCACCGCCGTGGAAAGGTGCTGCCCCTTGGACTGAATGCCGCCGGCCTGACTGGCCAGGGCGTGCATCTGGGCCAAGGCGGACTGAATCGCGGGTGAACTCATGGGAAAAGGCTCGCTGACTTTCGGTAACGCAAGCCTAGCAAGGGAGCGCCGGGAACCAAAGCCTCAATTGGCT
>NZ_LFGS01000003.1:159506-162193 GCF_002078135.1 Halomonas sp. BC1
TAGGCGTGTCCGCATTGGCAATGTTGGCAGCCAACACCTGGTGACGCGCCTGGCGCAAGCCAAGCGCCTGCTGGTGAAAATCAAAGGCTGATCCAAGCTGATCAATCATGCCGACCCTCGCTCGCCGTGAGGCCAAAATAAATCGAAAATTCTTGATCATGGATAATAGAGGCGAGGCTTTCATCTCTTAAAGCATGGAACAGGTAGCGTTTCTGCCAGCATTTCCCATGATACGGTGGCTACTTTTGCATTACACTGCCCAATCTACGCAGTCTCAGGCCTGTGTAGACTCTGAGTTTTCACACTGAGCGGCCCCTTCCATGCTTCATGCGTTGTCTCTCGTCACGGCCAGTCATACGCGCACCCTCTTCTCGCTCCTGGCGCTAGCCATTCTGGCTCTTCCCTATGCGGTGCAGGCGAACGACATGACGCTGGAAGAGAGCGTGCATCTATTTCTTTATCAGCAGGCGCAAACATTAGGGCAGGAAGCGGTCATCACCGTCACTCCCTCATCACCACATCTGCCTACCTGCGTGCAGCCTGAGCCTTTTTTACCCAACACGACCCAGCCCCCGGTCGGTAGAGTATCAGTGGGGGTAAGATGCGGTACCGATGGCCGCCAGGTGCGGTACATACAGGCACAGGTCGACGTCGTGGGTAACTACGTGGTCGCCACGCGTGATATCGAGCGTGGGACGCTCATTACCTCCGACATGCTGGGCCTACGGGATGGCAATTTGAGCAGCCTTGCGCCACAAACGCTGACCGATCAAGCAGACATTATTGGCAAGGTGGCTCAACGCCCGATTCGCAGCGGCGGTTCCTTTCAAGCACACTTTCTACAGGCACCTCACTTGGTGGAACGGGGGCAGCGTGTCACGGTCATAGCACAAGGCACTGGCTTTCGGGTTTCCCGTGAAGGAGAAGCCATGACCAATGGCGCACTGGGCGATATTATTCGAGTACGCTTTGGGGCACGCGAAATCGCCATGGCACGTGTCACTGGCCAGGGTGTTTTAGTGGTCGATTTTTGATTCAGCGCCTAAAGTCTTTAGTGCCCAAGCCGATAGTAACCATATAGCACGAGATGCCCAGACGTTGACGATGAGGCCCCCAACGTGAAAATCGACAACCTTAATCCGCTGGTACGCACCAACCAGGTTCAGCAGCGTGAAGATGCTCAAAAAGTTACCGGCCCCAAAACGCCGGATACGGACAACACGACCCGTGAACCCACACAGCTAAGCCAGTTCAGCGCGGATGGCAGCCAGGACATTGATATGGCCAGGGTTCAGGAAATCCGCGATGCCATTCGTGAAGGGCGTATGGAAATCCGTACCGACCGTATTGCCGATGGCCTAATTGCCAACCTGAAAGAGCTATAATCCTTATCATGAGCCTATCTCGCCTTCTCGACAGCCAGCTGCAGCGACTCGATGAACTCATTGAGCTGCTTACACACGAGCAAGAAGAGCTGACCAAGGGAAGCATCGATGGCGATACACTGTCAGACATCGCCCTCAAGAAACAAGCACTTCTGGGTGAGCTGGAGCGCGTCGAAGTGCTTAGGCGCGGCGTACAGGCCAAGCTTGGCTATTCAAATGGCGCTTCTGGCGCTCGCCAGGCAGCCAATGATGCCGACTGCCTACCCGTTTGGGAACGCTTGCTGGAAAAGGGCGAGCGCGTGGCTCGCATGAACGCCCTGACGGGGCAAATGCTGTCAGTGCGCATGAAACACAACCAGCAAATGCTGGATTACATTCGTCAGATTGCCGAAAAAACGCTTTATAAACCGGATGGGCGAAATAGCGCTCAACCTGGACGCATTAACGCTTCTGCCTGAAACACACCTAAACAACTCTTATACAAGGCACTTCAATTAGGCAACCTTGCCTAACTCTGGAGTCGTCATGCTACCTCATCTTCCCCAACAGTTTAACGCGGTGATCACGGGAGCCAACGGCGGCATCGGTAGCGCCATCTTGCAGCGTTTACTCTCCTCCTCTCAGCCAGGCCACATCATCGCCGTCATCTGCTCTCCGCTAAGGATGCAGCATGACAAAATCACCTCAGTCGTGGCGGACCTGACGACCAGCAGCGGCCGGCGTACCTTGTCAGAGACCGTCGGAGAGCAGCCACTTCACCTGCTGATCAACACCATTGGCATGCTCCACGACTTAGATCTGCATATCCAGCCCGAAAAACGCCTCGAGCAACTCAGTGAAGAAGCGTTCATGCGCGTCATGCAGATCAACGCGATGACGCCCGCCATGCTGCTTGCGGCACTCAAGCCTTCCCTGCAAGGGAAACATCCCAGCATTATCGCCAGTCTTTCAGCCCGTGTCGGGTCTATTACGGATAACGGCTACGGTGGCTGGTATAGCTATCGAGCCAGCAAGGCGGCCCATAACATGCTGATGAAAACGGCCGCCATAGAGATTGGCCGTCTCAACAAACAAGCCATCGTGCTATGTCTTCACCCGGGCACGACGGATACCTTACTCTCCAAGCCCTTTCAGGCTAGGGTACCCAGCGACAAGCTGTTCACAACGGAGTATGTCGCTGATCGGCTCCTCGATGTCATGGCGCAACGCAGGCCCGAAGAGACCGGCAGTTTCTGGGATTGGGCAGGACAGCCCATCGAGTGGTAACTAAGGTTTTTGAATATCAAGGTTTTGTAATATCAG
>NZ_LFGS01000004.1:0-61086 GCF_002078135.1 Halomonas sp. BC1
GGCATCCGCGTCTGCATCAGCGTCCGCATCTGCATCTGCATCTGCATCGGCGTCTGCATCCGCATCTGCATCGGCATCGGCGTCTGCATCGGCATCAGCGTCCGCGTCTGCGTCGGCGTCGGCGTCGGCGTCCGCATCGGCGTCAGCGTCAGCATCGGCATCGGCATCGGCATCGGCATCTGCGTCAGCATCCGCATCGGCATCTGCGTCAGCATCCGCATCTGCGTCTGCATCTGCATCTGCATCCGCGTCGGCATCAGAATCTGCATCAGCGTCGGCATCGGCATCGGCATCGGCATCGGCATCGGCGTCTGCATCGGCATCCGCATCGGCATCCGCATCGGCATCCGCATCCGCGTCTGCATCGGCGTCCGCGTCGGCGTCAGCATCCGCATCAGCATCTGCGTCGGCATCTGCATCGGCGTCGGCGTCTGCATCCGCGTCGGAGTCTGCATCCGCATCCGCATCCGCGTCTGCATCAGCGTCGGCATCGGCATCCGCATCGGCATCCGCATCCGCATCCGCATCGGCATCAGCGTCTGCATCTGCATCGGCGTCTGCATCCGCGTCGGAGTCTGCGTCAGCATCGGCGTCCGCGTCGGCATCTGCATCTGCATCTGCATCTGCATCTGCATCGGCATCAGCGTCTGCGTCTGCATCCGCGTCGGCGTCGGCATCCGCGTCGGAGTCGGAGTCGGAGTCGGAGTCGGAGTCGGAGTCGGAGTCGGAGTCGGAGTCGGAGTCGGCATCAGCGTCTGCATCGGCATCGGCGTCTGCATCGGCATCGGCGTCAGCGTCTGCATCCGCATCTGCATCCGCATCGGCGTCTGAATCGGCATCTGCGTCAGCATCGGCATCGGCATCCGCGTCAGCATCAGAATCGGCATCTGCGTCAGCATCGGCATCCGCATCTGCATCAGCGTCAGAATCCGCATCGGCATCGGCGTCGGCGTCGGCGTCGGCGTCGGCATCCGCGTCGGCGTCGGCGTCCGCATCTGAATCCGAATCATCGGGATCTTCGGGATCTTCGGGATCTTCGGGATCTTCGGGATCTTCGGGATCTTCGGGATCTTCAGGATCATCGGAATCCGAGTCCGCATCCGCATCTGCGTCAGCGTCAGCATCTGCATCAGCATCGGCGTCTGCGTCAGCATCTGCATCTGCATCTGCATCTGCATCGGCGTCGGCGTCGGCGTCGGCGTCGGCATCGGCGTCAGCGTCTGCATCCGCATCGGCATCTGTATCGTCAGCAGTAGCGGCAGCGGCAGCGGCAGCACCTCCGTCAAACTCTACGAATTCGGCGCCTTCCAGGCCGCCGTCGGTGTTGAAGCTTTGTGGGTCGGTTTCTTCGGCGATACGGGCAACGCGTACGAAACTGCTGCCGCCGCCACCGCCGCCACCTGCGCCAGCGCCGGCAGCAGTGGCATCAAGGAGATCGAGCAGGTCACCGTCTTCATCTTCGAGGGCGGCGAGCAGGGCTTCCAGGTCGTCGTCCTGGGCGCTGGCATCGGTGGCGACAATGGCGTCTGTGTTCAGCTCAGGGGTAACGGCGACTTCCTGGCCGCCCTCTACCACGTTGGCGCCGGTACCGTCGGCAAAGTCCAGCTCGACGCGACCATCGACGGAGGTAATGAGTGTTTCTCCCTCCTGAATGACGTCACCAATGCGCAGTTCACGCAGGTTGCCATCTTCGTCGCGTGCCCATGCTTGACCTGAAATCGCAATTACCGTTGCCATGTCTTGTTCTCCACCCACCGCTCGATTAAGGGGTTGCCGAGGCTGACTGACTGCAGACGCAGAAAAGCCTATTGGCGGCATTGTAAACAAGGTAGCGCTGGCCAACGGGGTTGCCTATTGTACCGATGGCCAATACGCAATGAACGGGCAGTATTTACGTGAAAAGGAAGCGAGAAACGGAGGTTACGGGTCTGCGCGCAGGGATTCATGAGCCTTTAACAGACCCGCCATCATATTGAGGGCACCCGCGTCATTATGGTAGCGGCAGCGGTGGCAAAACTCATGGGCTCGTGCGGCTAGCGCAATATGGAGCGTGGCCTCTTCCGGGGAGTGCAGCGCTTCCCATTCTGGGCTTTGGGTGAGCTGCGGCCAGTTTGCCGACAGCAGCGCGAGTACTTCTTTATTAAGCTTGGCCGAGAGGGGCCAATGGGCGCCCAGGGTATCATGGCTCCAGCTTTGCCAGTCGAGTAATAGAGGTTGTTGGTTTATCAATGCGAGGCGTGCAGTGGCGGGGTTCTGAAGCGTGAGGCCAGCTGGCACCTTCTCGACTAGCGCGATCATATGTGGCCAGCTTTCCTGGAATCGCGTGATCTGAAAGCCTTGCCGATCTTCCTGCGTCAAATAATCAAAGCGGTTCGTATCAATGCTTCTCATGCGTTCTGGCAACGTGGCAAAGGTAGCTCGGTACTGTGCTATCAGGCTCGGTGACAGCGGCGTCTGCAGTAACGCTTGGCGAAGCGCCGCCAGCCAGGGTTTGCGTTCTTCCGAGTTGAGCCATTGCGGGCGCAGGCTGCCGATGTCTAGAGCGACGTAATGGCACCAAAGCAAGTCGCCATGACCGATCAGTTTGGGTACTTCAGACGGCATTGCTCCCGCCGCCGCACTGCGCTCTTCGAGCAGCGCAATTTCGTGGTGCGCTTCGTTCTCTCGCGAAGGCACGTAACATTTCAACAGCCAGTAGGAGGGGCTTGCGCTGTCCTGCTGCGTGCATAGCAGCACGTGGGCGACGGTACGACTGTGCAGCAGACGACACTCGACGATATCGACGAATGCGAGATGATGACGTTCGGCCAACCAGCCGGGCAGCCATTGGGCCAATCGTGCCGCATCGAAGCGCTTGAGGAAGTCCGTTGCTTCGCTAATCGCTACCTGCCGGGCGCGAGGGAGCAACAGCATGTTGATGTGCTGAACGTGTTTGATGATACCCAGAGCGTTGACCATGCCGTTGACGCTGGCGGCCATCATTTGGCGCAACGCAATCAGCAGGACGAACAGTGTGAACAGGGGGCGCGCCGATCCATACAGATAGTCGATGACCAGGATGACAAAGCCAAGCGCAAAACTGATATTGATGACCGACAATACGTTGCTTTGCAGCGTTTCCTGAAGCTGTGGCACTTTTTCGAAGCGGTAGTAACGCGCCACGATAAGCCCCAGGATGGCCACACAAACCACTGCCAGGAACCCTAGCGCCGGGTGCAAAAAGGCAATGACCAAACAAAACAATAGGGCAATGCACATCGAAGAGAGCGCTCCCATCACGATGGCCAGCATGCGCCTGCCCAAAGGCCGATGATTGGCTACCAGGCGTGTCTTGTTGAGCCTAAGCAAAAGGGCGTCGAACAAACGTGAGATGCTGCGCTTGACCCACCACTGCATTAGCGCAAACGCGCAAAAGCAGAGAACGGCCAAGGCCAGTAGCATCGCCATCTTGTCATTATCGCCAAACTGTGCAGGCAATCCGCGGGTCAAACGACTCTGACCGCTCATCAAGACTTGTAACAGCTGCCAAGGTAGCAACAGGCTGGCCAGCAACAGTATCTGCGCTGTTACTTGCTTCAAGAGAATGGCGCCTACCTGCCAGCGGAATGGTCGCACCACCTCACCCAAAAGGGCCCACATCAGGTCGCGTAGGTGGCGACGATGAGCCCTCTGCTCTTCGGTTGCCGACATGTAACCCTTCACTCCCGTTCTTTCAGCATGGTATCGATCAGCTGCATGAACCTACGCAGCTCTTCAGGCTGATGCTCCTTCGGCGCGTAGGCCGATATCGCCCGGTATAAAGCCGCCAGAATGGCATGGTTATACTGCAAGCTGCGCTGCTCGGCTTCGGCCCAGCCGTAAGTGGGCCATTGCTGTTGTTCAGCCAGGGAAATGCTCGCCTGATGGAGTGCTTCGAACAGGGGCGCCACGAAGCGGCTACCGTGAAGATGCTCCAATGTCACTACCTGGCTGCCATCGTGGTAGCGCAGCGACATCAGTGAGCTGGGCAGCGAGATACTGCCTTGGGGGTCGAGTAGATAAAATAACCGTTGCCATAGGGTCACGGCGCCATAGCTCGACTGCATAATGCTTTCCAGGTCGCTACTAGCCGTAGGCAGAGGGGGACCGGGCTGCACGTCACCACTCAGCAGCGACTCCGACCAGCGTGCCAGCCCTTCGTGTACCCACCCTTGCTTGAACATCATGTGGGCGTTTTGATACAGGTGGAAAAGCTCGTGGGCTGGTGTCAGGTTAGTGGCGGCCTCAACACGTCCGCCCAGGGCCATGCGAATATGGCATTCGGGAATAGCCGGGTTACGCACTACTTCGTCATAGGCTTGGCCGCCGCGAATCTGGTCATCCCGCAGAATCACCACGATTTCCTCAGCCTGTAGATAACGCGGCATCTGTAGCGGGGGCGTTAGTCCTAGCACCTCATGAAAAAGCACATTGGCGGCAGCTAGTTGGGTGGCGGTATCATCCTGTCGAATGGGGTCTATTGCTACAGGTGGTTCGGGGTCTCGCACGACAAAGTGCGTCAATGAACCCGATAAGCCTGGCACCTGCATCGCCCCAACCTTCGACAAGGCAGGTTCTCGTGTCAGCGTATGACAAACACCAACCCCCTGCTGAGGCTGCGCCAAGGCGGAGAAAGCGCTTATCAGGAGGATAGCAAACGCCATACCATTACGCGCGAGCTCCCTTCCAGCCAGCTTATCCAACAAGATTCGGCGCCGCGAACAGTGAGGCAAGTCCCACGCCATGAGAGGCCTTGACCAGCACATGGTCACCGGGCTGCAAGTGTTGCATGAGTTCCGGCTTGAGTGCCTTTACATCCGAGTAGTGAAAAACGCCCTGATCTTCGCCACCCAACATGGCCAGCAGCGGTTGGCTTAGAGGGCCGCACAATAGCACGCGTCGTGTGGCCAATGCGGCAATCAGTGGCGACAACTCACGGTGCAACGCTTCTGCCTCCTCCCCCAACTCCAGCATGTCTCCAATAATCAAAAGCTTATTTTCTCCCTTGACCGGCAATGCAGCAAAGGCTTCCAGGGCCATGCG
The DNA here is from genome assembly GCF_002078135.1 of Halomonas sp. BC1. Lineage (NCBI taxonomy): Bacteria > Pseudomonadati > Pseudomonadota > Gammaproteobacteria > Oceanospirillales > Halomonadaceae > Halomonas > Halomonas sp. BC1. The sequence goes on from NZ_LFGS01000004.1 coordinate 5,062, forward strand.
CATGGAAAGAGGATTGGCATTATAAGCTTCATCATGCAGGGTGATAGGCACTCCTTGGTAATTCAGTTGCTTGACTTCACCGCGGCCCGGTACCGCCTGAAAAGTGCGTAACCGCTCGATGACCTTTGCCAAGGGCAGCCGGTCATGCTGGGCCACGGCTAGAATAGCGAGTGCGTTCAACATCATATGGCGTCCTGCCGCAGCCAGCTCGACGGTATATGCATTGCCATCGATGCAGACTTGTCCGCTCAACCCATGATATTCCAGCAGTCGAACATCCGCTTCCTCATGCTCTCCAAAACTGATCACCGTCAAGCGGTAGTGTCGTGCTTGCCCTGCGAGGTACCCGTAGTGGGCGCTGTCGCGGTAGAGAATCGCCACCCCGCCTGGTGCCATACTCCTGAAGATGCGCGCTTTCTTTCGGGCGATTTCATCCAGAGAGTGGTGATAGACAAGGTGCGATGCAGCAATATTGGTGATGATGGCAAGGTCAGGCCGCGCCAGCGCTGTATTGACCGCCATGGAGCCAATGGCCATCTCGACGGCCCAATAATTTGCCGTTTGCGGCATGGACGCCATATTCCAGGCCACCCCGATGGGCAAGTTGGCACTCCCTCGACTCTGCCCCACGGGCCCGTCATCCAAAGCGTGTGCCAACATCGCGACCACGGTGGTCTTGCCCGCGCTTCCCGTCACCCCGACCACTCGCCCACGAAACTGGCGACGCTGATGTTGCCCAATGGCGAGTACCGCTGCCTGGACATCCTCTACCTGCAGAATAGGCACCCCAAGCGCTTGGTAAACCTCGCCTTGTTCACATATGACGGCCGAGGCCCCCTGCTCCACCAGCGCTTTTATGGCGGCTTCCGTCAAAAAGCCTGTGTCGGCCCTGCCGCTCGCCACCACGAGATGGCCTGATGCGAAAAACGCCTGCTTGCAACATAGCCCTGTGGCCTGCCAGCCCATCGGCGGCATCACATGCCAGCGCCCGCTGGTCGTCGATGCCAGTGATTCGGCCTCCAGCTTGCCCCCGTCCACCCTGAAACTCGCTTGCCGACCATGGCCCAGCAGTTGCTGATAGGCCACCAAACCGGAGAGATAGTGCTCGACATCGTCGATGCGCACGCGGAAGCTGTGATGACGAATGAAAAAACCGTCTTGCACGGTGTACGGGGCCTTGAAGTACATGGCCACTTCCGGCCAGAAGAATCCATTTTGCAAGTAGTTCGCGCGGGTATGCAGCGCGTGATAGAACGCATCGATGTCCAGGCCATCGAGCACATCGGCAAGCTCCGGCATCTGCTCCAGCGTGAGCAGTGTCTTGTGGAACGCCATGGAGAGTTCCAACAGCGTTGGGAAAGTGGTGATCCGATCACGGATGAAGTCGATGTACCCCGCTACGTTGCGCACCGCGAATTCAAAATAGCGGCGTTCGGGGCGGTACATCACCAGCTCATTGGTACAGTAGGCCAGCCAGTGATCGTGGGCCTGCTCATGGCCGTTGTCGATAAAATAGTCAAAGGCCTTGACGACACACGCCAGCCACTGGGGGTTACGAGTCTGGCCGTAAAGCCGCATCAGCGCAAAGGCCGCTTCGCCATCATAGTAGATGATTCGGCTCTTTTCCTTGAGCGATAAATCCGCCGCATTCAGCACATGCACGAAGCTGCCATCAGCCTCCTGCATGCGGACGATCCCCAACGCCAGCGCGTCGGCCAACGCAGCATAGCGGTCATCGTCCATCACCTGCTGATACTTGACCAGGGCCAGGATAGCCACTGCATTAGCCCCTAGTTTGATGATGTTTCCCGTGTCGACCACATAGGCCGCGCCATCACGCTCGATGATGTCCCGATCGCGCAAGCTCTCCAACGCGCGGTCTATCTGGCCATGCAACTGGCGGAGCTGTTCATCGTCAAGAAGCCGTTGAGTAAGGCAGCTTTCATAACCTTCCAGCAGCGCATAAGTACTGCTGGCATGGCGGAGGATGTTATAGGTGCCAATGTCACGATTGAAACAGGGAAAATAACCATACACATAGCGGCCATTCGCCTGTACCTGCCTACCCAGAAAGCGCGTCGAGCGGGCTATCAGTTCAGCGGTGGAGGCAGGGGTCAACGGCGGGGTTTCACGACGCCCCCAGCAGCGGGGCTGCGTGCTCAGAAGATGATGGCTCGGCTGTTCACCGCCAAGCGCCAAAAAGACGCCAGCCGTAGCAAAACTCCACATGGGCATCTCGTCGGCAAAGCTTGGCATCTGGCTAGAGCCGTGGCGGGCCTTGAGGTAGCGCTCCAGGTGGGCTTGGTTAATTTGCGCATGGCCCACCTGGTGCCCGCCATACAGGCAGGCGTTGGCATTCAGCTCCATTTCACTGAGCAGCAGCCTGGCTTCGCGCTTGCCTTCAAACGCCAAACCACTGCGGAAGTAGCTGCGCTTATAGCGTTTAAGCTCCTGCTTGAAGGCCCCCCAACGACCTTCACGCACGGCGAAAGGCCATTCGATGCGACACCCCACCAGCGGATGCCCGAATTTACGCTGCAGTCGGGTAATCGCTTGTTCAAGCGCAGGCACCAGTACTTCCCACTGGCCCGCCCGCAGTGCGCTGACATCGACCGTCAGCGTCGTGACCTGAGCCCGCGCATAGCCGTCGCTTACCGAGACCAGTAACAGTGAGTCGAAAGGAGCTACGCTGGCATGCTGACGCTGCCATTGTGACAACACGTCAGAACCCACAGCATGCAAAGCATCATGCAAGGCTGAGTGGATAGCCTCACGGGCAACGTGTGCTTCCTGAACGGCGTGATCCGACATGTCATGGCTCGCGTAAGTAGTGAGGGTGTAAGTGACGAACGAGGTGAGGTACCGGCAGCGGACGCTTTGGGGTGCAGCGGTGCGACCCCCAAAACCCAGACCTAGCGGATCACTCAACGCTACCAGAGGTACGCTCCGCCACCGGTGCCAATTTGAGAATCAGCTGCAGCCGATCGCGTACTGACAGCTTTCGAAAAATAGCGCTTAGGTGCGCTTTAACCGTGCGTTCAGTGATCTCCAACTGGCGGGCCACCTCTTTGTTCGTGGCGCCACGCGCCACGGCCAACGCAACGCCACGCTCTCGCTCGGTGAGCAGCTGCAGGTAGTCGCTGTGTTGATAACGGTCATGGTCAACGCGCTGCTGGAGAGCCTTGAACGTACCACCGAGGACTTTCGCCAATAACGCTTGCCCAACCCAAACACCTTGATGGGTCACGACCAGAGCCACCTGGTTCAGCACATCAGCCGCCGCCAGGGTATGCACATAGCCCCTGGCGCCCAGATCCAATGCCCTTAGCGCTTCACGATCGTCGGGGGTATAGCTCAGCACCACCACGATGGCACCCTGCTCTATCAGCGCAGGAATCATGAGTGGCCAGCTATCCACGGTAGTGGACAGCCACACAAGATCATTGGGCGCTACGCGCCGGCCCAGGGTGTCAGGCGTCAGGGCTCCCACATCCTGAAACGCTTTTTTCCAGCGCGCTTTTAAACTCCCGTCTGTTGTTATAAACCAGTGTTTCATCAGCGCTCTCCCATGGAATCTCGCCACGCCCTTAAAACAGGTTTCAGCATGAACTGCATGACGGTTCGCTTACCAGTGACGATATCCACTTGTGCGGTCATCCCCGGTATAACCTGCAGCCGGTCGGCTACGTTTTCATTCTCTTGGCTGCGCACGCGAACCAGATAGAAGGTATTGCCATCATCATCGGTAATAGTGTCGGCGCTGATATGCTCGAGTTCGGCCTGCAACCCACCATAAATCGCGTAGTCGTAGGCGGTGAGCTTGATGGTGGCAGGTTGTCCTGGGTGCAGGAAGGCAATGTCCTGCGGGGCGATGCGTGCCTCCACCAGAAGTTGATCATCGGTCGGCACGATTTCCACAACTTCCTGGCCCGGCTGAGCGACACCACCAATCGTATTGATGTGGATACGCTGTACGATGCCGTCTACCGGTGACCGGATCTCCGTCAACCGGACGCGATCCTGCAAGCCAGTGCCTGACTGCTGCAGGGCATTCAAATCACCCAGCGCTTGGGCCAAATCATTACGCCACTCGCTGCGACGCTCGGCTCCCAGTTCCCTCAACTGAGTTTCGGCTTCTTCCACGGCAGCTTGCAAACGTGACACCGAGGCATCTGCCTGGTTGCGCTCACCCGTGGCACGCGATACTTCCCGCTGCAAACGCAGCACTTCCACTTCCGACACCGCACCGGATGCCAGCAAGGGGCGCGTCAGGTTCAGTTCCTGGCTAGCCATGTTCGCTTCACGCTGAGCCGTGTCGCGCCGTGCCTGTGCTTCACGTAGCTCTTCTCGACGCTGACGGATACGGTCATTGAGTACGTTTTCCTGCTCGCGCAGCTCTTCGCGACGACTCTCGTACACCTCGCGCTCTTGCATGACGATATGCGGCACTTCTTCGCGCAGCTCATCGGAGGGTTCGAAGGGTGAATTGGTGGCCAGCGCCCTTAACCGCTCGGCACGTGCCTCCAGCGCAAAGCGCTGGGCGCGGTTTTCCCTGAAATCCGAGACGAAGCGAGTCGGGTCGATCTGCATCAGCACATCTCCCGCGCTGACCAGCTGCCCCTCGCGAATCATGATCTGATTGACCACGCCGCCATCGAAGGATTGGATCCTCTGGAGCTGGCTGGCGGGGATGACGCGGCCCGTGCCACGGGTGACTTCATCGATGGCGGCGAAATAGGACCATGTCAGCAGGGCTACGATGGTTAGCAGTACCGTATAGAGAAACAGGCGCGCACGGATAGGCTCTTGCTGCATGCGCGCCCAGTCGGTATCGCTTGCCCAGTCACGATTGAGGTGCGCAGAGGTGACCCGTCTGGCAAACAGTCGATCCATGAAAGGGCGAAACGGTTTTTGGCCTTTTTCGGAAAAACGGCCAATCGCATCGAAACCTTTTTGCTCTGGTGTCACGGAAGGCTTGCGTGTCATCAGGAAGCCCTCCCGATTTGCCCTTTACGCAGCGCTTCCACCACGGTATCGCGGGGGCCATCGGCCACCACTTTGCCCGCATCCATGACGATGATGCGATCGACCAGCGACAGCAGCGATGTGCGGTGGGTCACCACGAGAATAGTCTTGCCTGCCGATATGCGGGTCAGGTTGGCCTTGAAGGCTTCTTCACTGGCGTTGTCCATGGAGCTGGTCGGCTCATCCAACAACAAGATGGGCGGGTCCTGCACCAAGGCTCGGGCAATGGCCACTGCCTGCTTTTGCCCGCCAGACAGCGCCTGACCGCGCTCGCCCACCTGCAAATCCACACCGTGAGGGTGGCCATTTACCAGCGCCTCCAAGCCAGCCAGCTTTAGCACTCTGAGCAACGCTTCGTCATCGACGCGGTCATTTCCCCCCCCGGCCACGATGTTCTCGCGCAAGGAACCCGAGAACAGACTGACATCCTGCGGCACATAGCCAATATGGCGGCGCAGATGCAGCGGATCCAACTGGCGGATATCGACGTTGTCGACCAGCACGGCACCTGCCGTTGGCTGGTAGAACCCCATGATCAGCTTATTGAGAGATGACTTGCCACAGCCAATACGACCCAGCAGGGCGACTTTCTCTCCTGCCTTGATGTGGATCGAGACCTCACGCAGAGCATCGCGTTCTTCCTCTGGGTAGCGCAGGGTGACTTTCTCGAGACGGATATTACCTTCGAAGCTGGGTTTTTCGACGTAGGACTTACCCTCATGACGCTCGCTTTTCTTATCCATTACGGTGTTGAGCGTTTCCAAGGTAGTAGCAGACTGATGGTACTGCGCCAGTAGTGCTGCCGTTTGGCTAATGGGCGACATGGCACGGGAAGACAGCATGTAGGCCGCGATTAGCCCCCCTTGGGTGAGATTACCTTCGATAATCTGGTAGACACCGATAATGATCACGCAGACCGCGACGCTATGCTGAGCCCATAGCGCCACGCTGGATACCGACGTACTGACCATTTTCAGCTGGCTACCGATTTTAGCCAAAAACGCTGTGGCTTTTTCCCATTGGCGTTGAATGCGGCTCTCGGCCCGTAGGGCCTTGACGTTTTCCAATTGAGAAACCGACTCGACCAACAAGGAGTTGCGTTGAGCACCGACCTCCCAAGCGGTTTGCGAAAGTTCGTGCAACTTGCCTTGCGCGGCCAATGCATACAGCAGTACAAACACGGCTCCGATCAATACCGGCAGTACTAACCAGGGATTGATCAGTGCAATAATGGCCGCAAACATCAGCACGAAGGGAAGATCGACAATCCCCAGAATCGTCGCCGAACCAATAAAATTACGAACCGATTCGAACGACTGCATGGTGGCTGTGAACGCGCCGGTCGATGCCGGCCGCTCTTCCAACCGGACACCCAGTGCTTTTGCCATAAGCGATGAAGAGAGTTTGACATCCGCACGGCTTGCCGCCAGATCAACGAAGCTACTGCGCATCAGTCGCAGCGCCAAATCGAAACACAACACGATAAAAATACCGATAGCCAGCACCCACAACGTCTCAGTCGCCTGATTGGGTACGACGCGGTCGTAAACGTTGAGCACGAAAAGCGGCATGGCGATGGCAAACAAGTTGATGGCCACCGACCCCAGCACGATGTCTCGATATAACCGCCGATTCTCGCGAATTACGCCCCAGAACCAGTGCTGATCCCGGCGCTTCTTACTATTGACGCCTGGTTCGGAAGCATTGTCCGTCAGAAACTTCGGGCGAACGTAAATAGCATCGCCGCTATAGCCCGCATGGAGCTCCGCTAAAGGGATTTCGACTTCGGATTCCGTCAGTTCAGGAAACAGCACACGGGCTTTTTGCTGTTTGAGATCAATGGCCAACAGCACACAGGCCCGGCCAGGTTCGAGTAGCAGCACAGCAGGTAGCAGTGCTGGATTGAGCCCTGAGAGTGGGCTTTTGACGATACGCGCAGTCAGCCCAGCTCTGGAGGCTGCCCGGCCAAACACAGAAGGCGTTAGCTTGCCGTCTTCCAGCGGCAACCCCGCTCGCAATGCTTCTGCAGAGACTTCATGCTGATGAAACGAGGCAATTGCCTTAAGGCATTCCAGCAATTCATCGCCACCTGGCGGCTCGCTGGCAAATGAGTTTGCTGCGTCTGTCTTCGTTAGCTTCGCTTGTGTCACACAGACCTCGTATCCTCAGGGAAGCGCTTAACTATACATGCCTGACGACTAAAAAGTGGCCGCCAGCGGTGGGCTTTTGTGAGCCGGATAATAATGGATAGCTAGACTGACGGCGTTTTCAAAACCATGGAACACCGTCAGCCGTAGCGACACTGTTTAGACGTCAGGCATCATCACATAGGTGGCTGCTGACGCGTACACCGGTGACTGGCTAGTTGACTCGTGACTGAACTGGGCACTGATACCTCGAGTGAAGTCTTCCAGCGTAAACCCGCGCGGCCCTTCCGTACCACACGCCATTTCGGGATTCTGCGCCATGCCTTCGTAGCCCAGCTCTGCCAGGCTAGGGATGTCGTCACGGACGACGTCCAGGGTTTGCATTAGTTGGCCCATGGCGGCCAAGGTGCGGGCCTGGGCCAGCGTCAGATCAAACTCTGCGTTGGCATAGGCACGGCTGGCCTCGAAGAACTCGTTTTCGCTGTCCAGCACGTCCAGCAGGGTGCGCTGACCGATATCGAACTGCTGTTGATAAGCACCGCGGACCCGGTCGATGGACTGGCGATGGTCATTCAAATAGCGCAGCTGCTCGCCAATGCGCTGGGTATCGTTGTAAGCAATCTGCGTGGTCTGACGCACGTTGGTACAAGCTACTTCACGCTGGTTGACCGCCTGCTCGATTCGGGTGGAGGCCGCCTCGAAGGCAGCACTATCAGAACCACCACGGTAAAGGTTCATGCTCGCCACTAGCTGAATGCTGTGCTCGTCGCGACGTCCTGAAATGGCGTCGTCCTGATTATTGGTGCCGGTACGCCCCTGAATATCCAATCGCGGCATAAACGCAGCACGCTCAGCGCTCTGCACGGCCCGCTGGGCAGCAATATTCTCGATGGCAGCGTGGAATTCAGGATTCCCCTGGAACGCCATCTGAATGGCCTGGCTCACATCCGTGGGTAAATCAGCCGCCAGTGAGGGCGCAGGCGTCATGTTCTGAGGCGGCAGTTGGCCGACCAGGCGCTGATAGCGCGCCGTCACGTCATGCAGGTTGGAGGCTTCGGTCATCAGGTTGGACTCGGCGAGCGCCAGACGACCACTGATTTGCGCCAGGTCTACCCCTCTGCCCGCACCCGAAAGGGCGCGCTCTTCGATCTGCGAAAACACGCGGCGGTGTTCGCGGTAATTATCTTGCGCCAAACGCACCATTTCACGGAAACGCATGACATCCAGATACGCTTGGAAGGTTTCCAGGGCAATATTTTCACTGGCCCCCAGCAGCTCGAAATAGGCAATCAAGCGCGTACGATCCAGACGCTCCACTTCACTGCGCGTCGCGAAACCATCGAAGACCATCTGGGTCAGCGTCAGCTCGGCAAAATCACTGTTATAGCTGCCCCGCCCATCGTTCTGCTGATCTTGACGGCCTACCCCCGCCGAAACATCAATAGAGGGCAGATAATTACCTTGAGCAACGCGCACGTCGCTACCTGCTGCGCTAAAGTTGGCCCAAGCGGCATTAACCTGAGGATTGCTGACGATGGTTTGCTGAATGGTACTGACCACATCCGTAGCGCCCGGCGCGTAAAGCGTAGCAGGCAGATTTTGTGCCAATGCCGTCAGTGGCAGGCAACCCAAGGTTGCCACGGCTGCGGGGAGCAGACCGCGTTGTAAAAAAGAGGATGATGCTTGCGTGGTTGTTTTGCTGTTCTTCATGGCCGTGAATCTCGAATGAACGTTTCTCGCTGCAGATGAGCAAGTAGTCTTTCCCTGTGCAACAACGCTACCGTGCATTGCTACCCCCTTGGCTGCTTACCCGCCGATGCTGACACATCTATTGCGCTTTGTTATTGCCGAATTCAATTAAACATGAGTGTCGTCTAGACATAACTCCCTAGCAAATTCATATTAGCTAGCACTGAATTCGTAAGCACCACTATATAAAAACAAAAGTCACAAAAATTTACAATAACATGCTGAAAAAACACTCAATCGGTAGCGGGCAATTCCTTTCTCGGCCACTGCTGAAGCGCCAGCCCCGCCAGGATCAGCAATAGACCAGTCAACGTCGAGCTCAGTAATGGCTCGCCCACCACGACATAGAGCAACAACAGAGAGACCGGCGGAGAGAGGAAGATCAGCGTAGACACCTTGGCGGTTCGAGACACCTTGTGGATCGCCAACTGCCACAGCACAAAGGCAATGCCCATCTCGAACAATCCTACGTATACGCCGGAGGCCAGCGCAGTCATGCCATGCCACTGAAACCCCGGGCCAAAAAGTAACAGAACGGTTAAAACAGGTAAGCCAACACTGAAGTTTTGCCACTGCCCCACTAACGGTGGCCGGGCATCTCGCGCATTCAGTAGCCAGTAGAGTGCCCATAACAACGTTGAGGCAAGCGCCAGCGCAACGCCTAAACCATCCTCGAAGGCGACGTTGAAAACCTGTCCACGCGTCGCAATGACCCACACCCCGGCATAGGCGATCAGCCCGGCCAGCATGTCTCTTCGCGTCAACTGGTGCCCCAGCAGAGGCACCGCCAGAAATGCCATGGCCAATGCCCAGGTGTAGTTCAGGGCCATGGCCTCCTGGCCTGGCAGACGGTCGTAGGCTGCAAACAACACCAGATAATACGCGACGGGGTTCATCAGCCCCGCCCATAAGGCCGTGCGCCAGCCGTACCTGAGCGCCTGCTGCATGCGCCCTTGAGCAACTACCAGCGCGCCCATCAACAGCCATGACACCAACGCCGCTAGCCACATTAGCTCTAACGGGCTCATCCAGGAGAGTGCCAGCTTGAAGGCGGTCGCTACCGTCGACCAAAGGGCGACCGCCCCCAGTCCATACAGAATAGCCGCTCTATCCTGGCTCATCGGTCGATGTGCCCAAGGTCACGGTCAGGGTCGATGTGATCGCGTACCTGCTGTTTGAGCGTCTTGATATCCGGGAAGCCGCCGTCACGTTTGCGCTCCCAAAGCAGCGTGTCATCACACCAGATTTCAAACCGGCCCCCATGGGAAGGCACGAGCGCGACCTGGTCGAGCTGCTCACCAAACGTGGACAGTAACTCTTGGGCATACCAGCCGCTGCGCAGCAGCCACTGACACTGGGTGCAGTAGTGAATCCGGACCTGCGGCATGGCGTACTCCTTATCGGCCAATTCCCTGACAAGCTAAACTATCATGTCGATTACGCTATGATATTGATCAAGCATTCTGTCATCTTATATTTATTAGCAACTGCCAAGGAACCCCATGGCTCAGCCAGATGTTTCACAAACGCGTCTCTATGAGTGGCTGACGGGCGATGACGACAGCCGTATGTGTGCCGACATCCCCGAGGGCGCTTGCCAGGAGCAGCCGCGTAACTTTTTCCATCATCTATGGGCGGCATTGGGTAACAAGCTGGCGGATGAACTCTCCAGTGCACGACTGGTATTGCCCTGGTTGATGGGCATCATCGGTGCGCCAGTGTGGATGGTGGGCTTGCTGGTCCCCATCCGTGAGGCTGGCGCGCTGCTGCCTCAGCTGTTCGTGGCAGGCTTCATTCGCCTGAAACCTCAGCGCAAGTGGGTATGGGTCACCGGAGCGCTGCTTCAAGCCTTGGCCGCACTGTGCCTCGCGCTACTGGCGCTCTGGGGAAATGGCACGCTGGGTGGATTTCTGGTGCTGGCGGTGCTGGTGGTACTGTCATTGGCGAGGGGGCTTTCGTCGATCGCCACCAAGGACGTACTGGGCAAGACCATCGCCAAGCGCCGGCGAGGGACCCTCATGGGCTGGAGTGGCAGCGTAGCAGGTGCCGCCACGCTGGCGGCGGGCGGTGTGTTGCTGTGGTTCGGTGATCGCCCAGGTAACGTGGCGCTGGCCATGCTGCTATGTGTCGCGGCGGCGGGATGGTTGCTCAACGCGTTCAGCGCCGCGCGCATCAAGGAAATGCCGGGGGCCGTAGAAGGCGGTGAAAACGCCTGGGACAGTATCAAGCTCGGGGCCACCCTGATGCGCGAGGATCGCACCTTCCTGCACTTCAATCTGGCCAGGGCCTTATTGCTTTCCAGTGCGCTTGCCCTGCCCTACCTGGCGCTGCTGGGCCAACAACAAAGCGGCGGTGAGCTGGGCGGGCTAGGCATCATGGTGGTGGTGTCCGGGTTGTCAGCGATGATTGCCAGCCCCATCTGGGGCAAACGCGCGGACCACTCCAGCCGCCGCGTCATGCGTGATGCTGCCGCCGGTACCGCTCTGTGTTGCTGCCTAGGCGCGGGCATTGCCTGGCTACCGGGCGAGTGGACCCGCAGCGTACTGCCCTACGCCTGCGTTTATGCCCTGCTGATGATCATTCACCATGGGGTTCGCCTGGGCCGCAAGACCTATCTGGTCGATATGGCCAGTCAGGACAACCGAGCACTCTATGTGGCGCTGTCCAACACTTTCACAGGAGTGCTCATGCTGGCAGTGGGCGGCCTGATTGGCGGGCTGGCCCAGTGGCTTGGCAGCAGCCTATTGCTGCTGGTGCTAGCGGCCACGGCACTCGGGGCCATGGTAAGCGCTCAGCGTCTTCCAGAAGCAGAGTGATCTTCAAGGATTGCAAACCCGTGCAACGCTCGCCATGATGGGCGGGAATCACGGCGTAACGTGGTTTTTTGCTATCCTAGCGGTAATCAGTGGTAAGTGGCATCGCCTACCCTGCCTATACGCGCCTCGCGCTGACGAACAGCGACACGGCTAGAATGACGAGAAGCAACAGGAATCCATTGATGAAACGATCTCCCTTGATCAGCCCGGAGTTACTCGAACGCATTGTTGATGCTTCTGAAGATGGCATTGTCGTTGCAGAGCAGGAAGGTGACGAAAACATTCTGATTTATGTCAACAAGGGCTTCGAACGACTGACCGGCTACAGCGCAGACGAAATCCTGTATCGAGATTGTCGTTTTCTGCAGAACGAAGACCGCGATCAGGATGCCCTCGCGTCGATTCGTGATGCCCTACAGGATGGCCGCCCCTCTCGCGAAGTGCTGCGCAACTATCGTAAAGACGGCACGATGTTCTGGAACGAGCTATCGATTACGCCGGTTTATGATGAAGCCGATAACCTGATGTACTTCATCGGCGTGCAGAAAGACGTCACCGAACGGGTCGAAGCCCAGCTGGCTTTGGCAGCGTTGAAAAAGCAGCAGGCGCTGGCCGAATAGCGTTTGTGGCCATGCTGCTGTTGGTAGCTCTGGGGATTTTGGTAGCTCTGGGGATTTTGGTAGCTCTGGGGGATTTAATGGCGGCCAAGGCAAGTTTGTGCTTGAACTTCATCCCAACTGGCGTTATATAGCGCCTAGGCGCTTGTTTAGCGTTAGGTGCTCCCTGCGGAAGGGAGCCGTTGTGATGCCGGTGCGCCGGCCTGGGTTGGAGGGCATACCATGAGCCGTGACCCCTTGAATCGTGAGACCTACACCAGCGACGGGCTGGACGCCGACGACTTCGACAACCTGGACGCGGTCAACGACGATCAATACGCCAAGAGCAAACCCAGCAAGGCCGACACCCTGCGCGCACGGCGCCAGGTGGAAGCATGGCTAGAAGAGCGACGCCTGCAGCGTGCCATCAAAGACGACTGGGATGAGGAAGAGTAGCGCCTTACGGGTAGATGCTCTGTCGTTCGAACAGGGGGCAATCATTGGATTGCCCCTTTTCATTTAATTCAGCGCGTAATGGATTCAGGATAGCCTGGGTAGCCACCCAAACCTGCTTGTGGGAGGCCAATTCATTGGGCGACGGCCTGGGCAGGCACCGGTGCCTGAATCGTCGCGAGCTAAAGCTCCCTCCCACAACAACCCCCTCCCACAGCAGTGAGTGCCTCCAGGCCAGCTTGTGGGAGGCCAATTTCATTGGGCGACTGTCTGGGCAGGCACTGGTGCCTGAATCGTCGCGAGCTAAAGCTCCCTCCCACAACAACCCCCTCCCACAGCAGTGAGTGCCTCCAGGCCAGCCTGTGGGGGCCAATAGATGCAAACCAGTCTGCGTAGAATTTTTCATTTCCGCACGGTTTTTCGTTTCATCCTGCTCACCTGACTCAGTACCGTGCGGCTGGCCTTTAGCCGCGCTGGGCACTATCATCTGTACACCAAGCCAGCACCGCTGGCCCCGCTTTTACCACAACCTAACGGATTTCCATGGCGCAATACGTATTCACCATGAATCGGGTTGGCAAAGTCGTGCCGCCCAAGAAGCAAATTCTCAAGGATATCTCGCTGTCGTTCTTCCCGGGCGCCAAAATCGGCGTACTAGGCCTGAACGGCGCCGGTAAATCCACGCTGCTGCGCATCATGGCCGGTGTCGATAAAGAGTTTGAAGGTGAAGCTCGTCCGATGCCCGGCATCAACGTGGGCTACCTGCCTCAGGAGCCGCAGCTGGACGACGAGAAAAACGTCCGGGATACCGTCGAAGAAGCGCTGGGTGCCCTGAAGGAAGCTCAGCAGAAACTGGATGCGGTGTACGCGGCTTACGCAGAACCGGATGCAGACTTCGATGCCCTCGCCAGCGAACAGGCGCGTCTCGAAAACATCATCGAAGCCGCCGATGCGCATAACATCGAGCGTAAGCTGGAAGTGGCCGCCGAAGCGCTGCGTCTGCCGCCCTGGGACGCCAAGGTAGGCAACCTTTCCGGGGGCGAGCGCCGCCGTGTGGCTCTGTGCCGCCTGCTGCTGTCCAGCCCGGACATGCTGCTGCTGGACGAACCCACCAACCACCTGGATGCGGAATCGGTGGCCTGGCTGGAGCGCTTCCTGCACGACTACAACGGCACCGTCGTGGCCATCACTCACGACCGTTACTTCCTGGACAACGTGGCAGGCTGGATTCTCGAGCTGGACCGTGGCCAGGGTATCCCCTTCGAGGGCAACTACTCTCAGTGGCTGGAGCAGAAAGAGCAGCGCCTGACCCAGGAAGCCAAGCAGGAAGCCTCGCGCCAGAAGGCCATCAAGCAGGAGCTGGAGTGGGTACGCAGCAACGCCAAGGGCCGTCAGGCAAAAAGCAAGGCGCGTCTCAATCGCTTTGAAGAGATGCAGTCCGGCGACTACCAGAAGCGTAACGAAACCAACGAAATCTACATTCCGCCTGGCCCGCGCCTGGGTGACAAGGTCATCGAATTCCACAACGTCACCAAGCGTTTCGATGACAAGCTGCTCTACCAGGACCTCTCCTTTACCATTCCCCAGGGGGCCATTGTCGGCATCGTCGGCGGTAACGGCGCGGGTAAATCGACGCTGTTCAAGCTGGTCACCGGCAGGGAGCAGCCGGATGCGGGCGACGTGGTGATCGGTGAAACCGTGGATATCGCCTACGTCGAGCAGTTGCGCGACGCGCTGGACGACAAGCAGACGGTATGGGAAGCGGTATCCGACGGCCAGGACATTCTCAACATCAACGGCTACGAAGTCTCTTCGCGTGCCTACGTGGGTCGCTTCAACTTCAAGGGCAACGACCAGCAGAAGCGCCTGGATGAGCTGTCGGGCGGTGAGCGCGGGCGCCTGCAGCTGGCGCAAACCCTCAAGCAGGGTGCCAACGTATTGCTGCTGGACGAACCCTCCAACGACCTGGACATCGAGACACTGCGCGCCCTGGAAGAAGCCCTACTGGCCTTCCCCGGCTGCGCCATGGTGATCTCCCACGACCGTTGGTTCCTGGATCGTATCGCCACGCACATCCTGGCCTTCGAGGGCGACTCGGAAGTGGTGTTCTTCGATGGCAATTACACGGAATACGAAGAAGATCACAAGAAACGAGTCGGCAACGACACGCCGAAGCGCATGAAGTACAAGCGTATCGACGCTTGACCGCGGGCGCCTTTCGCCTGCTAAAGCGACCTCCCCCCAGTGCCTGGCAGGGCGGGTGTGGGAGGAAGCTTTAGCTCGCGATGGCTGACTTTGCCAGGGCGCCTGACGGCGCCCTTCGCCCGCCAAAGCGAGCCTCCCGCGTTAGACTTAGCCTGCAGGCCAAGTGAACTGGCGCCCGCCCATCAGGTGCATATGGATGTGGTAGACCGTCTGCCCGCCCATTTCGTTACAGTTCATGACCACCCGATAGCCGTCTTCGGCAAATCCCTGCTGTTTGGCCAACTGGGCAGCGGTATATTGCAAGCGGCCGATCACCGGCAGGTCGTCAGGCGCAATGTCATTGAGCGTGGCGATGTGCTTTTTAGGGATGATCAGCTGATGCGTAGGCGCCTGAGGGCTAATATCGTTAAAGGCAAGCACATGCTCGTCTTCGAAGACGATATCCGCAGGAATCTCGCGGTTGATGATTTTACAAAACAGGCACTCCATCGCAGCCTCCTTGGTATGGCGCGTTATTGTCAAAAGAGCCAGCTAAACGCGCCTATCGGAAACGGCGCTGAGCCAGCAGGTGGCGAACCAACGGGGCGAGGATCAACTCCATCGCCAACGACATGCGTGCACCGGGCACCACCAGCGTGTGGGGCCGCGTCATGAACGCATCCTTGATCATGGCCAGCAGCCAGGGGAAATCCACGGTCGAGGGGTCGCGAAAGCGAATCACCACGAAAGACTCGGCATCGGTGGGGATATCCTGCACCTCGAAGGGGTTGGAGGTGTCGACGGTAGGCACGCGCTGAAAGTTGATATGGGTACGCGAAAACTGCGGCTGGATATAGCGCACGTAATCGTCCATGCGCCCCAGAATGGTGTCGATGACCGCTTCCTGGGAATAGCCACGCAGCTTGGTGTCACGATCGATCTTCTGAATCCACTCCAGGTTCATGGTCGGCGCAACGCCCACCAGCAAATCCACGTGCCGAGCAATATCGTACTCGCGGGTCACCAGCCCACCGTGCAGCCCTTCGTAAAACAGCAGGTCAGTGCCGCAAGGCAGCGCCTGCCATTCGGTAAAGGTGCCCACTCGGTAACCGGCTTCGATCTTCTGCTTGTCTTCTGCATGGATGTAGTGCCGGTAGGTACCGGTGCCGTGTTCACCGTACTCGACGAACAGGCCCTCCAGGCGATCCAGCAGGTTGGCCTCGACGGCAAAGTGAGAAAGCTCATCCTTGCGTTCGGGCTCTTCGCGGAAGATACGTTTGAGGTCATCGCGGGTATAGCGATGGAAGGCATCACCATCCACCATGGCCGCGTGAACGTCTTCTCTTAGAAACATCCGTTCGAAGCTACGGCGCACCGTGGTGGTGCCAGCCCCAGAGGAGCCGGTGATGGCAATGATGGGATACTCTCGGGACATCAGCTCCCCCTTGCCTCGGCGAGTGTCTGCTTCACCGCGTCAGGAATGGGCACCGGCTTGCCCGCCCCCAGATCCAGCAGCAGCTTGTTGATTCGGGCCGTGGCCACCACGGTCTCGCTGCCTTCCTTCAAGACACGCTGATAGACAGTCAGTGCCTTGCCCTGCGGTTCAGGCACCGCCGTCTCGATGACCAGCACCTCCGGGAAGCGCGCTTCCTGCTGATATTGTATCGCCAGGTCCACCACAACGCTGGGATAGCCGCCCATGTCCCACTCGGGCAAGTGCAGGCTACCCAGTGCTTGCGCCCTGGCCTCATGCAGCAGCGACACCAGGGCATCATGCCCCAGGTGGCGGCCGTAGTTCATGTCGGTCACCCGCACCGAGAGGGTATGGCGGTGGATCACCGCGTCTGCGGGAAATTCGATAGCAACGCGTTCCATGACGGCTCTCCTGCTTGGGTGACGAAAGAGGTCGTTAGTGATTCACTTCCCGGGCAATGGCGCGGAAGGCGATATCACGGCGGAACTCGGCGCCTTCCCACTGGATGGCCTTGACACCCTGATAGGCCTGCTGCTGAGCAGCCGACACGCTGTCGCCCAGCGCCGTGACACACAGTACGCGCCCCCCGGCCGTGGCGATCTCGCCTTCATCGGTCAGGGCAGTGCCCGCGTGGAACACCTTGCACTGGGCCTGCTCGGCATCGACCAAGCCGTGAATCACATCGCCTTTACGATAGCTGCCGGGATAACCGCCCGCCGCCATGACCACGCCCACCGCCGCGCGGCTGTCCCATTCACACTGCTTGCCTGCCAGCTCGCCTTTAGCGCCCGCCAGACAAAGCTCCGCCAGATCCGACACCAGTCGCATCATGATGGGCTGGGTTTCCGGGTCACCAAAGCGGCAGTTGTATTCGATCACTTTGGGTTGGCCCGCAGCGTCGATCATCAAACCGGCATACAGGAAGCCCGTGTACGCATTGCCCTCTTCGGCCATGCCTCGTACGGTAGGCAGGATCACCTGCTCCATGATGCGGGCATCCACCTCGGGCGTGACCACAGGCGCCGGTGAATAGGCCCCCATGCCGCCGGTATTGGGACCGGTATCGCCATCGTAGGCACGCTTGTGATCCTGACTGGTGGCCATGGGCACGACATGCTCACCGTCGACCATGACAATGAAGCTGGCCTCTTCGCCATCCAGAAACTCTTCGATGACGACCCGCGCACCGGCATCGCCAAAGGCGTTGGCTTCCAGCATATCGCGAATGGCGGCTTCGGCTTCGGCTTCGCTCATGGCCACGATCACGCCCTTGCCGGCGGCCAGACCATCGGCCTTGATGACGATGGGCGCGCCCATGCGGGCCAGGTAGTCAAGCGCTGGCTCGACCGCCGTGAAGGTCTGGTAGTCGGCGGTGGGAATGGCGTGGCGGGCCAGGAAGTCCTTGGTGAAGGACTTGGAGCCTTCCAACTGAGCAGCCCCTTGGGTAGGGCCAAAGATGGCCAGGCCCGCTGCCTGAAATTGATCGACCACCCCTTCCACCAGCGGCGCTTCCGGGCCAACGACCGTCAGGGCGATCTGCTCTTGCTGAGCAAACGCCACCAGCGCAGGCAGGTCGGTTGCGGCAATGGCCACATTGCTCAGCTTGGGCTCCGTGGCCGTGCCTGCATTACCAGGCGCTACGAACACCTGCTCGACCTGGGGGGATTGGGCAAGCTTCCAGGCAAGGGCATGTTCACGACCACCGCCACCGATCATCAAAACTTTCATGGGTATCCTTCTCAAAACAGGAGAGCATCGATGGGCGCATTATGCCATAACGCAGCCGCTAGCGGGGCGCCAAGCGCTGTCTGAAACCCAGCGCTGTTGTGAAGCTAAGGCTTGCCGTCCGTTGGGTCGTCGTCTTCCTTGGTGGAAGGCTGGTTGAGCGTGTTCTGCCAAAAGCGCATGTTCTCCTCGGCCAGTTCACGCATGAACTCCATGGGCGTATGCCGCATGGCCTGCTGCCACTGGCTCTGGAGGCGCTTCTGCTGCTCCAGCATCAGCTGGGTGCCCTGTTCCAGATAGCGCGCCAGAGGCAGCGGTGACGACATGTCATACACGCGAATCAACTGGGCCAGCAGATCGTTGGAGAACACTTCCGCTTCACTATCGGCCTGCTCCTGTTCGATAATGATCGACAGTAGAATCGTGCGCGTGAGGTCTTCGCCACTTTTGGCATCTTCGACACGAAAAGGCTCTTCGTCGATGATCAGACGGCGCAAATCTTCCAGCGTCACGTAGCGGCTTTGTTGTGTGTCGTACAACCTGCGGTTGGCATATTTACGAATGACGCGCACAGCGTATCTCCTTAAACGCGATAAAGGCTTTTGTCGCCATGGCTGCTATTGTGCCTGCAACACACGCCCATGCAAGCCAGCTTAACGGATTAGTGCCGCGATGCGCGGCCTGCCCACGACTAATAGACGACCATCATGAATCTGATCTTGCTCGACCCCAGTGAGGTGAACGGCCAACAAGCCCGCCTGACCGACACCCGCCGCCTGACGCATCTGCGCGACGTACATCGCGCCCAGCCGGGGGGCCAACTGAGCGTGGGCGTTCAAGGAGGCAACATGGGCAAGGCCGAACTGATCGAACTGAGCGACAGCGGTGCCCTCTTCCACCTGGGCCCGCTGGAAACGCCTCCACCGCGCGCGCTACCGGTACATCTGGTATTGGCCCTGCCACGCCCGCGCATGCTGGCCCGCACGCTGGAACATGTCACTGCGCTAGGCGTGAAACAGATTACCCTACTGCACACCCAGCGGGTGGAGAAAAGCTACTGGCAATCGCCGGAGCTACGCCCAGAAAAGGTGCACCAGCATCTCCTGCTCGGGTTGGAGCAGGCACGCGACACGCAGCTCCCGCAGGTCACGCTGTGCAAGGGCTTTCGCCCTTTTCTGGAAGATCACCTGAACGGCGTACTACACGAGCGACGGGGACTCGTCGCTCACCCTGGCATGCCCGACGCCTGCCCACGCGGCATCGACGAGCCCTGTGCACTTTTCGTGGGGCCAGAGGGGGGGTTTATCGAATGGGAAGTCGAGCAACTGCTGGCAGCAGGATGCGAGGGCATGCACCTGGGCCCGCGCATCCTGAGAGTAGAAACCGCCGTGACGGCGCTGCTGGCACGGCTGTTCTGACTCACCCTATTGATCAGGTTTGATCGTCTTCGGGGTCGTGGGGAACGTACTCGGCATTCTCCCCACACTCCGGTGTCTGCAAGAACGTTCTGCGCACATCCAGTAACCCAAGATGGCTGATCGTGCGACGCCCCAGCAGCAGCGGGTAAATCATCTCTTCGCGGTCGCGCAGGCTGAACTGCTCTTCATAGATGGTGTCGCCCATGCACACATCCATCAGCACCACGGGGCGTTCATCGCGCCCACCGGCGCCGCGCACGGCTTGCTCACGATACAGCGGACGTTCGATTTCGTCGCTAAAGGCCTCACCGCTGGCCTGATCCTCCAGCTTTAAGCGAAAGCGCACCCAGTCTTCGCCATCCTTCTCGAAAATCTCGATGTCACGGGCGTCCAACGACGAGGTCAGCGCACCGCTGTCCAGCTTGGCCTTGACGCCAATGCCCCAAGGCTCGATGAACGCGTTCTCCACCCAGCCGAACACCTTGTCCTCAGCCTGTACGCTGGCACTCGCCATCAGCACACTCGCCAGAGCCGTCATGCCCATGGCCTTTCGCAATCTATTCACCATCGCAACGCATCCTTGATAGTTGGATTAAAGGAGTAGTGGAATTATGGCAGTCGCGCGAGCAGCGATTGAGTAGCAAAGCCATCTGGCACCAGCCCTTGATCACGCTGGAAGGCTCGCACACCTGCCTGGGTATTGGGTCCCATGATGCCATCGGCGGTGCCCACCGAATAACCGGCGTTGTTCAGCCGCTGCTGAAGCGTTCTGACATCGTCGCGCGTCAAAGGTGCCTCATGGGTGGGCCAGGACTGAGTAATACCCTGACGCCCGGCAATGGCATCGGCCAGTGTCGCCACCGCTAGTGCATAGCTGGTGGCGTTGTTGTAGCGCAAAATGGCCCGGAAGTTAGGGCCTACGATGAATGCTGGGCCACTGGCACCCGCTGGTACGATGACGGCGGCGCTATCGAAGGCGGGCAAATCGCCGCTCACCGCCCGTACGCCCTGCGCGGCCCACTGGGCCGAACTCAAACGCTCGGTTTGCGAGTAGTCGAACGTATCAGGCAGCACCACTTCGGCTCCCCAGGGCTGGCCTGCTTGCCAACCGGCGCGGGCCAGGTAGTTGGCCGTCGAGGCCATGACATCGGGAATACTGCCCCAGATATCACGCCGTCCATCGTTGTCGCCGTCCACCGCATAGGCTTCGAAGCTGCTGGGGATGAACTGAGTATGCCCCATGGCCCCGGCCCAGGAGCCGCGCATCTCATCGGCGGCGATATCCCCCTGCTCGATGATACGCAGCGCTGCCAGAAGCTCTCCGCGGGCAAAATCACGGCGACGGCCATCGTAGGCCAGGGTGGCGAGGGACTCCAGCGTCGAAAAGTCACCAAAGTTGCTGCCGTAATTACTCTCGACACCCCAGATGGCAACGATGATTTCGGCAGGCACCCCATAGCGCTGCTGCATCTGTTGAGCAGTATCGCGATGCTGAGCATACTTTTCACGACCATTGGCAATGCGCGTACTGGACACGGCGCTATCGAGGTATTGCCAGATGGGCCTGACGAACTCAGGCTGATGACGGTCCAGCTCGATCACCCGCTCGCGATAACGCACACCGTCCAGCGCTTTGGCCAGAGTGGCTTCACTGATCCCTTGATTGGCGGCGTAACGGCGGAAATCACTTAGCCACTGGTTGAAGCTGGCATACTGCACCTGCTCGGCGGCTCGCGCATCGACTTCGGTCATCAGTTGCGGGCTGGCTTGGGCAGATTGCCCCCCCAAAGCCAGCATCGTTGCCAGTATCAAGGCTGGCTTGAAGGTGGGCGCGAAAGCGGGTGATACCTGGGATTTCAATAACATGTCATCGTCTCATGGCTGTCCTTGGCGTGGCTGTGATAATGGCTCAGAAACGGGTCTGATGCCAGCCTCCAACCATGAGCCGCCACAGCACCACCAGGTGGGCAGCCCCCACGATACCGGTCAGCACACAGCGTAACCCTGTGTACCAGCGAGGAAACCCTTCACGGCCATCGCGGCTGACATCGTAAAGACCAATGAGCACAAAGCCTGCCAACAGCACCCATAGCCCCGTCACCACATCGAACATCAGCGCAGGCCAGGCAATCAGGCTAGGCACCATGGCCAGTACCAAGCGCCTACCGTTACCCAGCCGCGAGACCTGCAGCGCACTGCCCCAATGAACGCCACCCAGAAATGACAGAATCACCGCACTGTAGTAAGTAAACCCGTAAATCGCCGTGACCTGCCAGGCGGTAGGCGCCCACCATGCTGCGCCACTCGCCGCAATGAACGGGATCAGCCCAGCAAGGCCCAGCCCCCAGGCCAATCGGCGTTCACTCACAACGCTTCCTGCTTGCTTACTCATCCGTCTCCTCGAACTCTTCGGCAGCAATCAGCCAGCGGTGCCACTCACTTGGCATGACGCAGGGAGGATCGAACCTGGAAGGCGCCGCGCGCCAAGGCTGGTGCCGTTCGAGGCCAAAGGGCAAGGACTCGAGGGCGGGCAGCCAGTATGCGACATAGAGGCCTTTTGGGTCATAATGTCCTGCCTGCTTCAACACGTTGAAGTAGCGATCCTGCCGGGGATCTCGCCCTACTCCGGCGATATAGCGCCAATTACCCCAGTTACTGGCCACATCGTAATCGATCAGACAGTGCTCGAACCAGCCAGCGCCCAAACGCCAGTCCACGCCGAGATCCTTGACCAGGAAACTGGCCACGTTCTGGCGTGCGCGATTGGATATCCATCCGGTCCCTTTGAGCTCGATCATCGCCGCATCGATGAACGGGACCCCTGTCTTGCCATCGCGCCAACGGTTGAACGCCTCGTTAGGCACGGGGAGCTGCTCGCGGCCGAATAGCGCAGGGCCTTCCAGCTGTGCTGCACGGTGAAAGTAGTCACGCCACAATAGTTCGAACACGATCCAGTAGCTGGACTCGCAGCTACCGTTGATGGCTTCCCAGGCCTTGACCTCACGGTGTACCTGGCGAGCCGAGAGACAGCCCCTGGCCAGCCAAGGCGAAAACCGCGTCGAAAAGTTGGCTCCCAACAAACCATTGCGGGTTTTCTTGTAGGACTCAGCGCCGTTCTGCCGCCACAGATAGTGCTGCAGCCGGTCTCGAGCGGCGGATTCACCGCCGACGAATACAAGCCCCTGACGCTTGTCTGGCTGCCAGGTCGCACTCTGCTGACACACATCCCTGAGCGGCGGGAAGCCGCGGGGGGCGTCGTCTGGCCACCCGGGCAGCGTCACCGGCATGCTGAGCGGCGCGGGGATCTCACAATGTTTCTCCACCTGACGACGAAACGCCGAAAAGCTGGCAGGCAGCTCCTCCAACGCAAACGGCAGCGCCGAGGCGTCAATCAGGTAGCCGCTATCGAAACGCACCAGCGAGCAGTGCTCAGGCAGCGTCTCGGCCACCTGACCAATGTGCGCCCGTTCTTCGCAGCCCGAGTGTTCGGCGACCAGCACTTGCCGGGCTTTGAGGCGCGTGGCCATGGCCACTACCTCTTCGGCAGGGTGACCAATACGTACCAGCAGATCGCTGCCTAATTGCAGCAGCTCGCCACGCAGTTCCATCAGGCTTTGCCATAAGAAGCGCAGGCGCGCCGGGCCAAGGCGGCAAGTCTCCTCGCCTGCCATATTGGAACGTAACCACGCCCGGTCCAGTACGTAAAGGCAAACCAGTTGATCAGGGGCGGATGTGAAATGTAGTAGAGGGTTGTCCGCTACACGGAGGTTATCCTGTAGCCAGACAATATCAGTCGTGCTGTTCATGCTCGTGCCTCCTCGGCGTGCTGTGCTGTCTGGCTTCGCGTCGGCAGCGTTCGCTGCAAAAACGCACTTCCTCTCAACAGCGCGCCCATTTTTTCCGCCAAGTAAATGGGCGCTGGCATTGAACGCAGTCTTTTTCCGGTAGGTCTTGTTTTCGTCTCATCTGTCCATCTCGCTGCGCGTAAAGCACCGCGCCACGCTTTCATACATGGACACTATATCTTATACAGTACATATATTGTATATAAATTAACAGGCATTTAGTGGCACTGCGCACTTTGGTTAAACAGCAGCGCCTTATTAACTCCGCATAAAAAAACCACCCGAAGGTGGCTTTTGGTTAACTCGTTGATTAATGGTCAGTCGGGATCTGTAGGCCGAGGTTGACGCTTGGCATTTTCATGGGTCTCCAATCCGCTCTTCAATTCATGGGTGAGCGGATCATAATTGGGCCTGAGTTCATCCTTCACCGTACCGCTCCACAGTCGAGAGCCGACGAAGTAACCCGCCCTGCCAATCACATGGGCGGCAATAGGTGCGGTGATCAAGATGAATACGATGATCGCGAATGCCCGCGCCACGACCCCCACTTCGGCAAAGTGCATGGCTGCCGCCAGCATGATCAGGATCACCCCCAGTGCAGCAGCCTTGGTGGTGGCATGCATACGGGTCAACAAATCGGGCAGCCGCAGCAAACCAATGGAGGCCAGCAGCATGAAGCTGGCGCCGGTCAGAACCAGCGTTCCCTTGACGAAATCAATCATCCCGCGGCCCTCCACGTTCCAGAAAGCGAGCAAATCCGATGGCGGCCAGGAAGCCCATCAGCGCAATGACGATGGCCGCATCCAGAAAGCTCGATACACCTGATTGTATGGCATATACCCCTACCAGCCCCACCACCGTGGTGGAAAACAGCTCCAGCGCCACCACTCGGTCCGGCAGGCTAGGGCCACGCACCACGCGCACGAAGGTCAGTATCAGGGCACAGCCCATCACGACCTGGCTAATTAAAATCACGGTATCCATCAGCGAAATAACTCCAGGGCTCGGTACTCCATCTCTTTGAGGCTACGTCTCAACTCATCTTCGTCATCAAGGAACATGGCATGGATATAGAGCACCCGGCGATCATCGGAGACGTCCAGGCTCAACGTGCCCGGCGTCAGCGAAATCAGGTTGGCCACCATGGTGATCTCCATTTCCGTGCGCGCGGCCAGCGGAAAAGCAATGACCCCTGGCTGCATGTGCCAGGGCGGCGTCAGGATATCGAAAGCGACGCGCAAGTTGGCCTGCACCAGCTCTTTCATGAAGAAGCCAATGAAGCCGATGATGCGCGGCACTCGCGAAGGATAGCCTTTCAGCGCTTCAACCTGAGGTTCGATCAACACCAGCGCAATATAACCAAACACCATGCCTACCAGCAGGTTCAAGCCCGAGAAATCACCGCTCAACAGTACCCAGGCCAAGCCAAGTAACAAGTTCCAAATTGCACCGGTCATGGAGCATCCTCCTGAACGTCACTCGCCTGATCCACACCTGCTTCAGCCGCTTCCAACAGCGCATCGATGACACTTGCCGACTCACCGAGTACGGCCTCTATATAGCCTGCCGGGTTCATCAATTGATCGCCAACCTGATTCATGACCTGCATGATGGGCTCGGCGAACACACCCACCAGCAGCGACATCATGGCCAACACGATCACCGGCAGATACATCATCCACAGGCTCGGCTTGAGCATACGGCCGTCATCGCCCGTGGGCGTTTGGGTGGCGGGCACCTTGTTCTCTTCCGGGAGGGCTTTCCAGAACACTTCGTTCCAGATCTTGACCATCGAGTAGAGGGTCATCAAGCCCACGGCCAAAGCGATGCCGGTGGCCACATAGGCGCCCGCTTCCAGGCCTGCTCGCACCAGTACGAACTTGGCGAAGAAACCGGACAGCGGCGGAATGCCCGCCAACGAGAAAGCCGAAATGAAGAACGCCACGGCGAGCCAGGGGCGCTCGCGATACAGCCCGCCCATCTTCTTGAGCTGGTAGGTGCCCTGCAAGCGATGCGTGATACCACTGATCAGGAACAGATTCGTTTTCACGATGATATTGTGCATGATCGCAAACACGCCACCGGCGATGGCCAGCGGGGTATAGAGCGCCAGACCAAGAATCATGTAGCCAATCTGGCTGACGATGTGAAACGAGAGAATACGGCGGAACTCATACTGCGCCGCCGCCCCGAGTACGCCGGTGACCATGGTCAAGACTGCACCCCACAGTATGATGTCCTGAAGGTAGCCCATGGTCTGATCGAAGATCAGCGTGAAGACGCGGAACAGCGAGTACACCCCGACCTTGGTCAGCAGGCCAGCAAACAGCGCCGATACCGCCACGGGCGGCGTGTGATACGACGCGGGCAGCCAGAAGAACAGCGGAAACGCGGCCGCCTTGATACCAAAGGCCACCATGAACATCACGGCCAGCACTTCTACCATGCCGCTGTGCTCGGCTTCGTCCATGCGCAGGGCGATATCGGCCATGTTCAGCGAACCGACCGTGCCATACAGCAGACCGACGGCGGTCAGAAAGATCACCGATGCCAACAGGTTCAGCGTCACATACTTGATGGCTCCTTCCATCTGGGCACGCTCGCCACCCAGAATCAGCAGCGCGAACGATGCCACCAGCATCACTTCGAACCACACGTAGAGGTTGAACATGTCGCCGGTCAGGAAGGCTCCGGCCACACCGGCCAGCAGCAGATGCATCAGCGGGTAGTAGCCAAACTTTTCATGACCACGCCCGGTGGTGGCCAGTGAGTAGATGCCCATGGCCAAGCCGATGATACCGGTCATCAGGATCATCACGGCACTGAGCATGTCCGCCACCAGGGTAATGCCGAAGGGCGCAGGCCAGTTACCCATCTGCATGGTGACATAGCCATCTGTCAGTACCGCGACAAACAGCCACAGACTGACGCCCAGCAGCGCAACGTTGCCAGCAACGGCCACAAAGCGCTGCATGGGCCGCGACCGCCAGAACAGCAGCGATATCGCCCCCGAAAGCAGAGGCAACAGAACGGGAAGTGCAACTTCAGGCCTCACGTGTCGGTATCCTTCATCTTGTCCAAATCATCTGCCTTCACGATCTCATAGGCACGGCGAATCAGTACGACGGCAAATGCCAGTACGCCGAACGCGATGACGATGGCGGTCAGCACCACGGCCTGGGGCAGCGGATCGGCCACGGGGCCCAGTGGCTGCATCATGCCTTCGGGAATCAGCGGTGGCGCGCCACGGGTCATGCCTGCGGTGGTAAAAATCAGCAGGTTGGCGCCATTGGAAAGCAGCAGCAAACCGATCACCAGTTTGACGATCGAACGCCGCAGCATCATGAATACGGCAGTGGCGTACAGCAAACCAATCGCCAGGGCCATTAGCGGTTCCATGGGGAGCCTCCTATGTTATCCGGGGTATGCAGCTCAAGGCTCATCCTTGTCCACCTCCATTAACGCCATGACCATGCCCATCACGGAACCCAGCACCGCCAGATAGACGCCCACATCGAAGATCAGCGGCGTAGAGGCCTTGAACTCGATACCGGGAATCGTCCACCACTGTGCAGTCAAGAAGGGCTCACCCATGAACCAGGCGGGCACCACCGAGATCATGCCCAACAGCAGACCCGCCCCGACCAGGTCGCGGGGGTCGACCATGCGCAGCACTTCTCGGGTGGCGCTGGCACCAAAGGCGAACAGGTAAAGCGCAAACGCCCCCGCCGCCACCAGCCCGGCGATGAAGCCGCCGCCGGGCTCGTCATGGCCACGCAGCAACAGAAAAATAGAGAACATCAGTTGCAGCGGCATCAAAAAGCGTGCCGCCGTATTGAGAATGATCGTACCTGACTTAACCATCGTAGGGCTCCTTGACGCTGCTCTTCTCCGCCTCTACTGATTTGCCCTGGGGGCCATCGTGACGCAGTTTCAACATGGCAATGACACCAATGGCGGCCAGCGCCAGCACGAACATCTCACCCAGCGTATCCAGGGCGCGGTAGTCCACCAGAATCACGTTGACGATGTTACGGCCATGGGCCAGTGGCGCGCTGTTCTCGACCATGTACGTGGAAATGGTTTCGAACTGGTCGATGCTCCATGCCGTCATGATCAACAGGAAGATCATGACCCCCATGGCAGCTGCCACGACCCCATCGCGCACGCGCTCGAGGCTGGTCGAGAGGTTGGAGTAACGCGGCAAGCGGAACAGCACCAGCACCAGCAGAATGACCGTCATGGTCTCTACCAGCAGCTGGGTGATGCCGAGATCGGGGGCACTGAACAGAATGAAGATCAGCGCAATCGAGAAGCCCATGATGCCAACCGACACCACGGCTCCCAGGCGCGAGCGCGAGATGGTGGCAAAAATTGCCCCCATGGCCATGGTACCGACCACGATGATTTCATGGAAACGCACGTCCAGCGTCAGCGCCAGCTGGGGCGAGTGGCGCAGCAGAATCGAATTACCGATCAGGCCGATCAACACCACCAGCATCACCAGAATGTAATTACGCATGTAGCCATTCTGCAGAATGTGGGTCTGCCACTCGGAGAAGCGTACGACGCCATTCATGAAGCCTTCATAGCCTGCTTCCGGCCCATAGCGCATGACCGGTGCCAATCGCGCCAAATGACTGCGCACATCGTCCCAACGCTTGAACAGCAAAAAGCCCAGCGCCATGCTCACCAGCGACATGATTAGCGCCACGTTGATACCGTGCCACAGCGACAGGGTAACCGTCAGCGCATCGCCTACTACCGAAGTGGCCGCTGCGGTCAGCAGTGCATCCACCCCCAGCAGCGCGGGCGCCAGCCCCAGCAGTAGCGAGCCACAGGCCAACAAAGCTGGCCCCACCAACATGCTCAACGGCGCTTCATGGGCGACCTTGGGGGTGGCATGCTGCGCGCCAAAGAAAGGGCGCAGCGCAATGATGGCCGCCACGGCAATGGTCAGAATGGCCGAGAAGAACGCAAACAGCACCAGCATCAGGCGCACGCTGTCGGCGCCCAGGGCAGCCTCCAGCATCAGCTCCTTGCCAATGAAACCGAACAGCGGCGGCACCCCGGCCAGCGACAGCGCGGCCACGAAGGCAATCGTCGCCGTCACGGGCATGGCTCGCCGTAAGCCCCCCATGGCCGTGACATCCTTGGTACCCGTTTCATGGTCCAGAATACCCGCCACCATGAAGAGCGCACCTTTGTACATGGAGTGCGCCAGCAGGAAGGTGACGAACGCCGTCATGGCATAGTCGGAGCCAATGCCCAGCAGCATGGTCAAGGTGCCCAGCGCCATGATCGTCGAGTAGGCCAGCAGCTTCTTGATATTGGTATGGTGGATCGCCAGGAAGGCGCCCGTCAGCATGGTGGTCGCACCCACCACCGAGAGAATACCCACCCACATGCCGGTACCGCCCAGCTCGGGCTGCAGGCGCGCCAGCAGGTAGATACCCGCCTTGACCATGGTGGCCGAGTGCAGGTAAGCCGATACGGGCGTTGGCGCCGCCATGGCGTTCGGCAGCCAGAAATGAAACGGAAACTGCGCCGACTTGGTGAACGCACCGAGCAGCAGGCAGATCAACATGGGCGTATAGAGCGCATGCTCGCGCAGGTTGTCGTCGGACTGCAGAATCTCGCTCAGCGACCAACTGCCGCTGGCCACACCCAGCAGGACCAGTCCCGCCATCAGCGCAAGGCCACCGGAAACGGTCACGAACAAGCCCTGGCGAGCCGACTTTCTGGCCTCGATATCGTTATGGTTGAAGCCGATCAACAGATACGAGGTGATACTGGTCAGTTCCCAGAAAACGAACAGGGTCAACAGGCCATCGGCCATGACCAGCCCCATCATGGAGGCCATGAAGGCCACCAGCGCCAGATGGAAGCGGGCAATATCCGGATGGCCTTTCAAGTACCCGCCAGCATAGATCAGTACGCAAGTACCGATGACGGAAATCAGCAGGCCAAACAGCAGCGACAGGCCATCCAGCAAAAAGCTCAGGCTGATCCCCAGCGACGGCACCCACGCCCACTCCAGCAGCTGCGGCCCTTCACTCAGCACCACCGGGGCCTGGCCAATCAGCCACGCGGCCATCAGCGCTGGAAATAGCGCCAGCACCAGGCTGGTTCGTTCCCTACACCAGAGGTTGAGCAGCGGTGACGACGCTGCCAGCACGAAGCCTATTAAAACGGCAAATTGCATCCGGCGTTCTCTCCCTAAAATAAGCGCAAACTATTCCCGCAAGCGGCGCATGGTACGACATGTGCCGCTTAAACGTTGAATAAATGTGATTTTATATGCACAAACCTTATACCAGCCTTTCGAAAAACTCCAGCCACCTCGCTGGCATAAAAAAAGCTCGGGCAGTGGCCAAAGCGGCGTCAGCGCGAGCAGAAATCTTACGGAGCGGGCACGGGCAACCAGCCCAACAGCTCATTATTGACCACGGCCAACAGGGCATCGATATGATCATCGCGATCATTCAGGCAAGGAATATAGCTGAACGTCTCGCCACCGGCCTCCATGAAACTGTCGTGAATCTCCTCCTTGATCTCTTCGAGGGTTTCCACACAGTCGGAGGAGAAAGCAGGTGACAGAATGGCAATGTGCTTGTGGCCCTGCCTGGCCAGCTCGGCCACATGATCCACGGTTTGCGGGCCTACCCACTTTTCCGGGCCAAACTGTGACTGGAAGGCGGTATCGACCTCCTCCTTGCTCAACCCCAGACGCTCACGCAGCAGGCGCGTGGTTTTCTGGCACTGGCAATGGTAGGGGTCGCCTTCCATCAGATAGCGTTCCGGCACACCGTGGTAGCTGGCCACGAGCTTGGTGGGACGGCTTTCAAAGCCGTCGTACGCCTCTTGCACCGAGTTGGCCAGCGCCTGGATGTAAGCCGGGTGTTCAAAGTAGGCCGGCACCGTGCGCAGGTAGGGCTGCCACTTCATCTTCATCAACGTGCGAAACGCCTGATCGTTGGCGGTAGCCGTGGTGGGCGAGCCGTACTGCGGGTAGAGCGGGAAGAACACGATGCGCTCGCAGCCCTTCTCTTTCATGCGATTCAGCACGCTTTCCGTGGAAGGGTTGCCATAGCGCATGCAGAAATCGACCTCGACACTGTCGCCATACAGCGCTTTCAGCCGGGCGGTCATCTTTTCCGTTTGTGCACGGGTAATGGTCAGCAGCGGGCTCTCGTCTTTTTCGGTGTTCCAGATGCTTTTGTAGGCATGGCCCGACGTAAAGGGGCGCTTGGTCAGAATGATGAGCTGCAGCAGCGGTTGCCATTTCCAACCCGCATAGTCCACGACCCGCTTATCCGACAGGAATTCGTTGAGATAGCGCCGCATGGACCAGTAGTCAGTCGCATCGGGCGTCCCCAGATTGGCCAGCACCACGCCCACCTTGGCGGGGGCAACCGGAGGATGACTGCTTGGCGCGTGGGCCAAGCGCCCTTCACCGGGTTGATCCTTTACAACGCTGTCGGCCATCTCACTTACTCCTGGGGGCTGTCGATCATTCACAATGGTCTAAATCTTATCACTTTTCAGCAAAGACGCGGGATAAAGTTATACTATCAACATAATTTGTATAACTGTAGGCCAACCCATGTCCAAGCCTTTGCTACTCATTCTGGGCGACCAGCTTAGCCCGTCGCTTCCGACACTTCGCCAGGCCCCTGAAGGCGCGGTGGTGGCGTTCTGCGCCAGCAGGTAGAGCAGTTCCTGGCATCGCCCCCCACTGCCGCCGGTTACGAGCAAGCCGCTCACACCCAAGGATACCCCCCACGAGGAGCGCTCCTCATGAGCCGTTTCGCCACGCTGCATGCCGAACCACCGGTCACGCTCTACCACGATGGACACTGCCCCTTTTGTCGCGTCGAAGTGGCCTGGCTAGCCAAGCACCGACACCACCAGCGCATTCGCCTGATCGATATTCAGCACGAGGATTTCGACCCCGGCGCATTGGGGCTCAGCTTCGAAGCCATGATGGGGCAACTGCATCTTCAGGATCAGCAGGGAAACTGGTATGTCGGGATGGATGCCAGCCGGGCCCTGTATGCCGTGTTGGGCTACAGGCGGCTGGTAAGACTGTCTTGCTTGCCTGGCCTGCGCGCCGTCATGGATGCAGGCTATCGGTTCTTTGCCCGTCGCCGAATTCGGCTGGGCCAATGGTGGGAAAAATGCGGGTCACGCTCGCGCAATCAGTGATGCCTGGGCGTCAGAATACCAGCGGCATACGCGAGGTCAGCGGCGCGCTGTAGTGGGCGTCGCGACCGATGACTTCATCCTGAGGCACGTGCTGAACGAGGTAAGCCCGGTGGATACCGGCCCGCTTGAGTTCGAGGTACACATCGTCCAGCGCTCGAAACAGCATAGGCTTGCCACGCTGGGTCAGCATATGACGCTCACCCTCGACGTCTTCGAGCTCGACCTGATAGAAACGGCTACCCGAATGCGTGATTACTCGGATTTCAAAATTGTCATGACGTTCGACGAACTGTTTAAGCTCTTTAAGTTCCATGGTTCCCTCCTGTTATTGGTCATCGCCATGGAGCACAGCATGCCTTTGCCCCATGACAATAGTATTACCTTGGCACTATCCCCCTAAGAGGGCAATAACAGAAAAGAGTTCCTGACCGAAACGTCAAGATGTGTGTCGTATTACTGATATTCCGAGGGGTCGATGGCCTTGCCAAGCGAGTTGCGATCGATCCAGTTGCCCCCTTTGGTTTCCTTGTAACGGAACACGACCTTGTCGCCAATGGTGACAGGTAATTCCGCATCTTCTGTCTGGTAGCTGTACTGCTCCCCTTCCACTACCAGGTGGTAGCGGTAGAGATCGGGCATGCCCAACCACTCTTTGAAGGGACCTTCACGCTCTAACGACTGGAGCTCACCCCGACCTTCCAGCTTGGGAAGCCGCTTACGGTTACCGCGCCTAAAACCACCTGCCATGCGTTACTCCTGTCTATCTACCAATGCGATTGACCCACGCTTCTCATCCCGCCCTTCCAGTGAGGGTTACCCAGACGACTCAGCCAACGGGGAGCGCATTATACGTGCTCCCCCCTCAGCCTCAAGTCAATCGCCGAAGGCTTCACCGTAACTATCCGGCGCCAGGTCTTCGAAGCGCGTGTATTTGCCTATGAAGGCCATGTGTACTGTCCCGATGGGACCATTACGCTGTTTACCAATGATCAGCTCAGCCAGGCCCTGGTTATCCGGGTTATCGCGGTTATACACTTCGTCGCGATACACGAAGGCAATGACGTCTGCATCCTGCTCGATCGCTCCCGAGTTATGGCTCACGATGCCATCCGCTAGCCAGCACGCGTCACCGGGGACGGTCAAATCGAAGACCTCTTCTTCACCGCAAGGGCGTATCTCGACGATTTGGTCCCAAAAGAGATCGCTGGAGGCAATCTGTGTCAAAGCCACATCGCCCAGCGCATCTGCATAGCTGCCAAGGGTTTCCCGGGAAGGAGCAAAGCTAAAATGGGACGAGCCACCATAAGATGTGCCACGCACTGCAGCCATTTTCCGGTGACTCACGCCTTTAGCAAGCATGGCCTGTTTGACATGCTCGAACACCTCCTGGGGCAAGGTATCGATATTGGTGTTCGCCACGACGGATGCCGCTTTCAGCGGTGCTAACGACGCCACCTGATGCCCAAAAGCCCCAATTTTCTGTGCAAAGCGCTGCTGTTGATCGCTTCCCGACACGTCGGCGGTATACCAACCACTCCCCTCTCCTGACACGACATGGCGGATTCGGGTCACAATACCGAAACGTAGCAGCAGAGCACTGACATCATCGATAAGCCGACGGCTAACCGTAGAAAAATAGACGCGTGTGCGCCCATTTTTATCTGTCGTAATGCTGCCGTCGGTGGCCCACAAATGACGCATGAACAGCGCGAGCTGCTGATTGGACAGTCTGAAAATTTCACCTGGAATATATTTTTCTGCAGAGCGCTGCCCAAAGATACCCAGCGATTTCAACCAGGCGCCCACTCCCTGGGCGTGCCAGCGATTGCCATTGCCAGCAATGACGAGTTGATGCCAGTTGCCGCGTCCCGCATGGCGAGTCACCGTCGAGCCAAACTGCTCTGCGCAGCGCTTCACAACGTCGCTATTCGCTTCACTAGCGGTGGTATAGCGCAGCGGCTGCCCTTTGACATAGCT
Organism: Halomonas sp. BC1; assembly: GCF_002078135.1. Taxonomy (NCBI): domain Bacteria; kingdom Pseudomonadati; phylum Pseudomonadota; class Gammaproteobacteria; order Oceanospirillales; family Halomonadaceae; genus Halomonas; species Halomonas sp. BC1. Next base: position 38,679 of record NZ_LFGS01000004.1, read on the forward strand.
GCCGTCACCCAGCAAATGGGCCAGCAGGATAAGCGCATGCTCCTCCCACACGACCGGATGCTCAGGCTGCGCTAACTGCCTGGCCAAGGCGATACGATCCCCCACCTTGAGCTCGGCCACCGTTTTCCAATCCCATAGCGCTTTCAATCGATGCCTGGCTGTTGCACGTATACGCCGCCCACTAGCCAAACAAACCTCGAATACTGGCTTGGTGCCCACTGACCACACCAAATCCGTCGTCGAGCGGCGCAGCTTGCCATCTTCACCCAGCGATATGACGTCCGGCGTTTGCCCGACCAGATCACCAATCGGCAACCGCTCTCCGGTTGCCAGCATCACCCGCGTGTCTCCCGTGACACACTCACGCAAATCCGACATGACCGGACGCTTGTTGGGACGCTGCTCCAGCGAGCGGTTCAGCTGGGAAAGCGCCACCACCGGGCATTGGAACTCCTTGGCCAGGCCTTTCAGCGAACGCGAAATTTCCGAAATCTCGCCCGTGCGGTTTTCGGAAAAGCCAGGAATCTGCATCAGCTGCAGATAGTCGATCATGATCAAGGCGATATTGCCGTGCTCACGCACCACCCGACGTAGCCGTGAGCGCATCTCATTGGGTGACAGGGCCGCCGTGTCATCGATGAACAGCTGCTTGTCTTTCAGCAGGTTCACCGCCGAGGTCAGCCGCGGCCAATCTTCGTCTTCCAACTGCCCCGAACGCACGCGGGTCTGATCGATACGCCCCAATGACGAGAGCACACGCAGCATCAGCGATTCGGCGGGCATCTCCATGGAAAACACCATCACCGGCTTGTCGCTGGAAATGACCGCATGCTCGACCAGGTTCATGGCGAAGGTGGTCTTGCCCATCGAGGGGCGTCCGGCAATGATGACCAGATCGGAAGGCTGCAGGCCCGAAGTCATCTCATCCAGATCCCGGAAGCCGGTGGAAAGGCCGGTCATTTCCCCTTTCAGGTTGAACAGCTCATCGATTCGATCCACGGCCTTGGTGAGCAGGTCACTCATGCCAATGGGGCCACCGGTCTTGGGCCGCTCTTCGGCAATCTGGAACACCAGCCGCTCGGCCTCGTTGAGCAGCTCGTCGGCGGGCCTGCCCTGAGGCGAAAAAGCCCCTTCGGCAATCTGGTTGGCCGCCCGGATGAGCTTACGCAGCGTGGCACGCTCACGGACGATATCGGCATAGGCGCGTATGTTGCTGGCCGAAGGCGTGTTGCGCGCCAGCTCGGCCAGGAAACTCAGTCCGCCCACCGTATCCAGCTGGTCGCGGGCTTCCAGCGCTTCGGAAAGGGTCACGACGTCCAGCGGCTGGCCCGACTCGGCCAGATGCGTCATCACATTGAACACCAGCCGATGTTCATAGCGGTAAAAATCGTCAGCCACCAGACGCTCGGAGACGTTGTCCCACGCCTGGTTGTCCAGCATGAGCCCGCCTAACACCGACTGCTCCGCTTCCAATGAATGCGGTGGCAGTTTTAACGCTGCCGTTTCCTGATCAGCAGAAGGCTGGTCCTGCATTGCGAGCTCCTTAACAATTACCCGATAGCCAACGGCGCTTATCTTAGCCGTGCGGCTCGGATAACACCACTGGCCCCCGCGTAAAGTGAGGGCTTTATAAGCCTGCTGTGTCGCCCTTTGCCAAAAGAGCCACAGGGCCTAAAAAGACAAAGGGTCTAAAAAGACAAAGGGTCTAAAAAGACAAAGGGCGCGGGAGAACCCGCGCCCTTTGAGGCGTCAGCGTTGGCGAGTATGATTACTCGGCGACAACGACCACGCGTACAACGGCGTCCACTTCTGCATGCAGGTGGAGGTCGATGTCGTATTCGCCAGTTTGACGAATCGGGCCTTGCGGCATGCGTACTTCGCTCTTGGCGACGTCGATTCCAGCAGAGGAGATCGCGTCGGCCAGGTCACGAGGACCGATAGAGCCGAACAGCTTGCCTTCGTCGCCTGCCTTGGACACCAACGACAGTTCGATGTCGTTGAGTTGCTCGGCACGCGCCTGGGCTTCTGCCTTACGCTCAGCGGCTTGCGCTTCGAGTTCGGCACGCTGCGCTTCGAACGCTTCGATGTTGTCCTTGGTGGCCGGTACGGCTAAGCCGTAAGGCACCAGGTAGTTACGACCATAACCAGGCTTGACAGTGACCTTGTCACCCAGGCCGCCCAGCTTACCAATCTTGTCGAGCAGAATGACTTCCATCTCGTAAACCTCTTGTCAGTTGCTGCGGGCAAGGCGTGCGCGAACGTTCGCAAATGTATCGATCAGCCCCAACAGCAGCACAATGAGAATCGTGGGCCAGGTCGTGATCAGCAGCACATAAAATGCCACCAGCCACAGCCCGTTCATCCCCTTTATTCCAATAAAACCATGCACCAACGCAATACCGGCAATCAGCAGCGGAACCCAGCAGAGCATCGCCAGCGCCTGCGCACCAAGCGCCATGCCTGCCACTCCCAGCACCACCAGAACGACAAGCTCACGGGGGCTCAGGCGCAACGCATGAAACTCTTCGCGAAAGCCACCGGGGTTATACAGCCCGGCTTGCCAACTGCGGGCCAGCGCCAGACAGATAATGGCGGCCAGCAGCACGACCAGCCCCGTGACACCACCGATGACCATGGCAGCCAAGGCCGTCGTGTCGACGCCCTGGTTGGCAAACTCGGTGAGCATACGGTCGATCTCGGTAGAGCTCTCCCGCAGCTGCTCCAGCATGAGCTGGGTGCCCCCCGGCGGGCTGAAGATGCCCAGCTGAACCATGACGGCGGCAGCCAATGTGCCCACGATCAAGGCTTCGCTCCAGCGCATCCGCTCGCGCAGGATGACGGACATCAGCGTGACCAGCAGAACGCTGGCCAGTGGTATCACGTCACCTTGTGCCCACCAGAAACCGGCAGGCAGAGCAGCGGCGATGATGACCGGCAGCGCAGGGGCAAAACCCTTGCGCAAGGTCACCAGTGCGGCAATGGCGGCGCCCAGCCAAAACAGCCAGGGCACCAGCGATGCCAGGGCCGCCCCGCCTACGGCATAGGGCGTTCCGCGCATCAGCCATCTTGCCAGTGCCAGCATCACGTTAAACGCTTACTGGTGGCTATCGGAGTAGGGCAGCAGTGCCAGGTAGCGTGAACGCTTGATAGCGGTCGCCAGCTGACGCTGATAGCGTGCTTTGGTGCCGGTGATACGGCTCGGAACGATCTTGCCGGTTTCCGTGATGTAAGCCTTCAGCGTGTCGAGATCTTTGTAGTCGATCTGCTTGACGCCTTCAGCAGTGAAGCGGCAAAACTTGCGGCGACGGAAAAAACGTGCCATGGACTAGCTCCTTAAAACGTGCAGTGGATAGAATCAGGCAGTTTCTTCAGCTTCAGCGCGCGGCTTTTCTTCGCGACGCGGACGCTTTTCTTCTGCCGGCTTCATCATCGGAGAAGCTTCGGTAACGGCTTCCTTGCAGCGCACAACCAGGCTGCGGATGATGGCGTCGTTGAAGCGGAAGATGTTCTCGATTTCTTCGAGAGTCTCGCCGGTGCACTCAACGTTCATCAGCACGTAGTGGGCTTTGTGGATCTTGTTGATCGGGTAAGCCAGGTGGCGACGGCCCCAATCTTCCAGACGATGCACGGTACCGCCGCTTTCGGTGACGATGCTGGTGTAGCGCTCGACCATTGCCGGTACTTGCTCGCTCTGATCCGGGTGGACCATGAACACGATTTCATAATGACGCATGGAATCTCCTTGCGGTTTGGCAGCTTCCTGAGTGTGCCGAAGCATATGCTCTGACAGCGACTGGGAAGCAAGGAGTTGACTGAAATGCCCTTGGCAAGCCACGCATGGCTGAAAAGAACATCAAGCAGATAAAACCAGTGTCGTAGTGGGGTTACCAATACGAACGCCCGCTTATGTATAAACGGGCGCAAGCATTCTAGTGGGACGGAGGCTAACTTGCAAGCTGCCGCTGACGCACTGCTTCAAACAGGCAGATTCCGGCAGCCACCGAGACATTCAGGCTGGACACCTGCCCCGCCATGGGCAGCTTGGCCAGATGATCGCACGCTTCCCGCGTCAACCGGCGCAACCCCTTGCCTTCGGCCCCCATCACCAGCGCGGTCGGGCCGGTGAAGTCGATATCGAACACACTGGCCTGTGCTTCACCGGCGGTGCCGGTGATCCACACGCCCTCTTCCTTGAGCCTGGCCAGCGTGCGCGCCAGGTTGGTGACCTGATAGACCGGCACCACCTCTGCGGCACCACAGGCGACTTTTCTGACCGTGGCGTTGAGCGGCGCCGCCTTGTCCTTGGCCACGATCACCCCGTGGGCACCCGAGGCATCGGCACTGCGCAGGCACGCGCCAAAGTTATGCACGTCGGTGACGCCATCCAGCACCAGCAGCAAGGGGGGCGTATCAGACGGCCAGGCGCGGAGCTTGAGCCACAAAGACTCCTCTCCTTCTGCCATCAAGGGGGCACAGAAGGCAACCACCCCCTGATGCGCCGCCCCTTGGGTCAACTGGTCGAGCACGTCACGCGACTGCTCCTTGACCGCCGCACCACTGGCTCGGGCATCGGCCACCAGCGTTTGCAAACGCTGGCCTGCGCCCTGCTGCACCCACAGCTCCTTGGGCGACTCGCCCCGTGCCAGCAGGCTTTCCAGGGCATGCACACCATAGACGTGATCCAGCCCATCGGGCGTACGGACAGAAGTGCGCGTAGCCGGGCGAGGGCCACGTCGAGACGACGCCGATTTCATGCTCAACCCTTTTTCGGAGATGGTTTACGTGAGCCACTGCGCGTACGGCGCGGGCCGCGACGGGCGGGCTGCTCACCGGCTGCCGCCTTTGCCCCAGCGCCCTTTGCACCCGAGCCGTCACTACGACGCTTGCGCGGCTGACGCTGCGGGCGCGGCTTGTCATCGGCAAGACCGAAGTCGATCTTGCGATCATCCATGTCCACCCGCGCCACTTGCACGGTCAGGCCATCGCCCAGGCGATAGGTGGTGCCGGTGCGCTCACCCTTGAGACGATGCTTCTCGGCTTCGTAGTGGTAGTAGTCGGAAGGCAGCGACGTGACGTGCACCAGCCCTTCCACGAAGAAGTCATCGAGACGCACGAAGAGCCCGAACTGGGTCACCGAGGCGATGGTGCCCTCAAAGGTTTCACCCAGCTTGTCCGACATGAACTCGCACTTGAGCCAGCTCTCCACGTCACGGGTGGCTTCGTCGGCCCGCCGCTCGGTCATGGAGCAGTGCTCGCCTAGCTCCAGCATCTGCTCGAAGGTATAAGGGCACCACTTGCTCGGCGGATCCACCGGCGCGCCCTCTACCCGCACCACGGTAGCGGTCTGGCGCGGCCCGCGAATCACCGAGCGAATGGCACGGTGCACCAGCAGGTCAGGATAGCGACGAATGGGCGACGTGAAGTGAGCGTAGGCCTGGTAAGCAAGGCCGAAGTGCCCCTCGTTCTGCGGCGAATAGACTGCCTGATTCATCGAGCGCAGCATCACTGTCTGGATGATGTCAGCATCCGGGCGGCCGGCAATCGCTTCCCGTAGCGCCTGATAATCCTGAGGCGTCGGCTCGTCGCCACCACCCAACGAAAGCCCCAGCTCACTCAGGAACAGGCGCAGCTTGTCGAGCCGCTCAGGCGTTGGACGCTCGTGGATACGATACAGCGCTGGCAGGTCGTGCTTGTCGAGGAAACGCGCCGTCGCCACGTTGGCGGCCAGCATGCACTCCTCGATCAGCTTATGGGCATCGTTACGGCTGCGCGGCACGATCTTCTCGATCTTGCGCTCTTCATTGAAGATGATCGCCGTTTCCGTGGTATCGAAGTCGATCGCCCCACGCTCTTCCCGGGCAGCGCGCAGCAGGCCATACAGCTCATGCAGGTTCTTGAGCGGCTTGACCAGCTCGGCGTGCTCCCGACGCAGCGCCTCCCCTTCTTCACTCTCGCCGTCCAGCATGGCCGCCACCTTGTTATAGGTGAGTCGGGCATGGGAATTCATCACGGCTTCATAGAAGGAGTAGCGGCTGATGGCACCGGTCCTGGAAATGTTCATTTCGCACACCATCACCAGCCGGTCGACGTGCGGATTCAATGAACAAAGACCGTTGGAAAGCAGCTCGGGCAGCATGGGCACCACTTGCCCCGGGAAGTAGACCGAGTTGCCGCGGGTGCGCGCTTCGTCATCCAGCGCGGTACCAGGGCGCACATAATGAGAAACGTCGGCAATCGCGACGACCAGCTTCCAGCTACCGGACTTGGTCTTCCAGGCACACACCGCATCGTCGAAATCCTTGGCGGATTCGTCGTCGATGGTCACCAGCGGCAGGTCGCGCAGATCGACGCGGTGCTGCTTGTCGGCTTCCAGCACTTCAGCGGAGATTTCGCTGATCTGGTCCTGCACCTCCGGCGGGAACTCGGCAGGAATGTCGTAGCTGCGGATGGCGATATCGATCTCCATGCCGGGGTCCATACGCTCCCCCAACACTTCGATCACTTCACCCACCGGCTGAACCCGAGTGGCGGGCTGCTGGACGATCCTGGCAGAGATCACCTGACCATCCTTGGCACCACCACTAACGGTGTGCGGGATGATCACTTCCTGGGTAATCCGCGGGTTTTCGGGAATGAGAATCCCGAATTCCGGCGTATTGCTGCGGTATACGCCCACCATGGTCTCGGTATTGCGGGCAATCACTTCGGCAATCGTGGCTTCCTCTCGACCGCGACGGTCTCGCCCACTGACGCGTACCAGCACATGGTCTCCGTGGAAGACGCGACGCATCTGACGGGGCGGCAGCAGCAGGTCCGGCTTCTTGCCGTCATCACGCAGCACGAAGCCAAACCCATCCCGATGGCCCAGCACCTTGCCCTTGATCAGGTCGAGCTTGTCGATCAGTGCATAGGCGCCTCGGCGGTCGCGCAGCACCTGGCCGTCGCGCTCCATGGCCGCCATACGCCGACGCACCGCTTCCAGATGGTCTTCATCTTCGATGCCCAGCATGCGGCTCATGTTTTCATGGGTAATCGGCTTGCCATAGCTTTCCAGGGCAGCCAACAGGTATTCACGGCTAGGAGCCGGGTTATCGTAATTCTTCGCCTCGCGCTCGGCGTGCGGATCATCACTCAACGTCCAGTACTTCATGCGATCAACATCCTTGATAACGGTTGCGGGAGGCGAACAAAAAGCGCGGGCAGCGTGCACTGCGGGCGAAAGGCATGTGCGCCTCGAAGGGCGTCGTGTTCAACTAACGATGAGTTGAAATAAGTCATGTTTTGTTTGGTCATGGGCGCAGTATAGCGCCGCCCGTTCAATCACCCAACCACTTGGCGCTGCAAACCCCGGTTTTTTACATTAAAAAAATCACCCAGGGGCTTGCATTTAGCCACAGCCTCGGTATTATACGCGCCACTTGCCCAGATGGCGGAATTGGTAGACGCGCTAGCTTCAGGTGCTAGTGACCGTATGGTCGTGGAGGTTCAAGTCCTCTTCTGGGCACCAACTGTTTCATGTTATCCCCTTTCATGAATCAGCACGGTGCGGCGGCAAGTAAAGCAGTGAAAGAAAAGCAGTACGTTTGTGTTCGCCCAGGTGGCGGAATTGGTAGACGCGCTAGCTTCAGGTGCTAGTGACCGTATGGTCGTGGAGGTTCAAGTCCTCTCCTGGGCACCATGCGAACACTGACGTAATGGCCGAATGTATTGTGAAAGCAGTACCGCAGTGAAAGAGTCGATACGCCCAGGTGGCGGAATTGGTAGACGCGCTAGCTTCAGGTGCTAGTGTCCGTACGGACGTGGAGGTTCAAGTCCTCTCCTGGGCACCATTGATGCCCCCGTATCGCTCTTGCTTTCGTATTATCCCCTCTGATGTTTTTCTATCTGTTTGTTGTCCCTTATTAGTCGCCCTCTTTTGGCGCACTCTCATCTGTATGCTTTTATTCTCTGATACCCTTTTGCTCTGATATCTTTTCTTCCCCACTATTTCTCTTCTGTCTGCCTTCTCTTCTGCCTGTCTATTTCATGTATATCGAGCCCATGCCGTTCGAGCATTGCCGTGTCTGCGCTCAAGCGGCAGGCCAGGGCAACGCCTTGGCCTGCCAGCATGCAGCGTATCGTACTACTGGAACCGGCCTGGGCGACGAGACACCTCCTCCAGCGCCCACCCCTGGGTGCGAAGCTCGCCTTCCAGCACGGCTTCAAGCTGGGGTGAGAGATTCGGGAAAAAATTCAGCCCGGTGCGGGCTTCGATCTCATCGATGGTCACCAGGTAGTCGTTTAGCGGCTCATTGCCCTGCACGTCCTGGGGCATGATGAAGGCCAGCGCCAAGGGCGCCTCATCATGGGGTGCCACGATGATCTTGTAAAAGGCTTCGGGTATTTCCACCCAGCCCACGCGGTTGAAGACGTTATCCATGAAGCGCTCGGGGTAGACCGGCCCGGTAATCACCTGCAAGCGCTCGAAACGCGGCGCAAAGTGATCCATGACGGAGGCTTCGAGCCGCTGCCAGAGCTGGCGATTCAGATTCGGCCGCTGGGGCAGCATGTTGCTCATCAAGAACGTGTCCACCTGCGCGCTGCGCCCATGCACGGCAGCAATGGCGTAGTTGGGCGCCAGATGACCTCTGTCGTAGCCACTGCCGGAATAGCTATCGGTACTCACCGGCCACAGCATGCGCCAGTCTGGCTGGAAATTGGGCCTGGGGCCAATACGCACATCCTCAGGCACGGCCTCTATCTGGTAGCTGACCCACAAGGCCCCCACCCGTACATCCGACCACCCCACTAAAAAGCCATCGTTACGCAGTACACGGTGCAGGCTGGTAGGGTGCAATGTTTCCCAGGTGGGTACGCCCATCCAGGTATAAGCCTGCTGGTGCTGGCGCCCCTGATACTCCCACAAGCCCGTACCGACCAGCACGAACAGCACGGCAATGCCCAGGCGTCGCCCTTGACGACGCCAGCGCAAAAGTGATTTAGCCAACGGAGGACTCCCCTGCTATCTTTCAAGACGCCTTGTCAGCGGCGTTTCATCATTCGTCTCATTGGCTTTGCAAAGCCGGGGCGTTACCAACCAACGGAAAACATGGTTTCCAGATCATGGCGTGAGTGAACCTGCATGGCGTTCAGCGTCTCGGTATCGCTGATGCCTTCCACGGCATTCAACCGCTCGGTCACCAGCTCGGCCAAGCTTTCGAAATCGCGGGTGCGCGCAATGGCCACCAGATCGTAACGGCCGCAGGTGGAGTACACCTCACTGATACCTTCCACATCGGCCAGGCGTTCGGCCACGGCCTTGATCTGGCCTTTTTCGGTATTGATCAGGATGACTGCGCTTTGCATGGCGTCCTCGCAAATGAGTGGCGGTAAGATGAATACTGCACGACGCAGCGAGTATAGCAGCCTGCCCGGCGGGGCCAAGCCTTGCTGGGCAGCGTGGTCAATTGTCGCGCTTTTCATAAGGTTATTCGCACTAATTTTACGCTTGCGCTAGCATGTACTAGAGATCTCCAGCAGCGTTTCGCTGTCGGAGTTTTATAGAGGTGGCCCACCACCCGATCACCGTAGCACACCGTCAGACCGTGACGATAAGGAGACACCATGGCTAATCAGAGCCGTCGTAAGTTCATGCGTAACAGCGTGCTGGGGCTTGCTGCCCTGCCGTTTGGTGCGGGTATCCTGTCGAAAACTGCTTTTGCTCAGGAGCTGCCCCGTCTGGACCCGTCCTCACCGACGGCCCAGGCACTGAACTACGTTGAAAATGCCAGCGACGCCAGCGACCACCCGGCTTTCGAAGAGGGTGAGCTGTGCTCCAACTGCATGTTTTTCGTGGAAGGCACCGAAGGTTGCCAGCTGTTCCCGGAAAACAGTGTCGAGCCGGACGGCTGGTGCCAGTCCTGGACCGCACAAGGCTGATACCCTGGACCCCGCGCTCGCCGCGGGGTCACTGTCTTCAGGGATGGCTCTCCTTGTTCTCTTCTTCTATCGGCCACTGGTAGCGGCGAGTCACCCGCCCCTCGTCCAGCGACACCAGGTGCACCGGAAACCCCCACAGCTGCTGAAGGTGACGAATCACCGGATACACGCTTCTGGCCAGCGGACGACGATGGTCCTGAACGTGATGCAGTGTCAGGGAACGATCCCCCCGAATGTCGGCCTCCACCACTTGAATGTTGGGCTCGCGTACCGATAGCGCATACTGGGTCGATAGCGCTTCGCGCACCCGCCGATACCCCCGTTCGTCATGAATCGCCGCCACTTCCAACATTTCCGACTGGTCGTCGTCGACGATCATGAACAGCTTCAGGTCACGCATCACCTTGGGTGATAGAAACTGCTGAATGAACGACTCGTCCTTGAAGTTACGCATGGCGAACTCCAGCGTGGCTCGCCAGGGGCTGCCGGCAATGTCCGGAAACCATTCGCGATCTTCGGCAGTGGGGTCTTCGCAGATACGCTTGATATCCATGAACATCGCAAAGCCCAGCGCGTAGGGGTTCAGGCCGCTGTAGTGAGGGCTATCGAACCCCGGCTGATTGATGACCGCCGCGTGGGACTGCAGAAACTCCAGCATCAGCCCCTCGTCCACCTTGCCCTCGTCATAGAGCCGATTCATCAGGGTGTAGTGCCAGAAGCACGCCCAGCCCTCATTCATTACCTGGGTTTGCCGCTGAGGGTAGAAGTATTGCGCCAGCTTGCGCACGATGCGCACGATCTCCCGCTGCCAGGGGGCCAGCAGCGGCGCGTTCTTCTCGATGAAGTAGAGCAGGTTCTCCTGGGGCTCCGAGGGGTAGCGCCCGCCACTGTGCAGCCCTAACGGGTCATCGTCGCTGTGCAGCGCCCCGGGTAGCGGCTCTGCACCTGTCGGTGGCTCGGGAATGGTGCGCCAGAGCATGTTGACCTGGGTTTGCAGGTAGGCCTCTCGCTCCTCCTGGCGCTTGGCCTCCTCCTCGGCCGACATGGGAGAAGGCCGCTTGTAACGGTCGACCCCGTAATTCTGCAGGGCGTGGCAAGCGTCCAGCAACTGCTCCACGGCGTGAGTACCGTGGCGCTCTTCGCACTGGGCGATGTACTTGCGGGCAAATACCAGATAATCGACGATGGACTCGGCATCGGTCCAGGTACGAAACAGGTAGTTGCCCTTGAAGAAAGAGTTATGGCCGTAGCAGGCGTGGGCAATCACCAGCACCTGCATCATCAACGTGTTCTCCTCCATCAGGTAAGCGATACAGGGGTTGGAGTTGATCACCAACTCGTAGGCCAGCCCCATCTGGCCCCGCTTGTAGGCCTGCTCCACGGCCAGAAACTGCTTGCCGAACGACCAGTGGTGATAGCCCACCGGCATGCCCACGCTGGCGTAGGCATCCATCATCTGCTCGGTGGTGATCACTTCTATCTGATTGGGGTAGGTATCCAGCCGATACTCGTCAGCCAGCCGCGCCAGCTCTTCGTCAAAGCGCTCCAGAATACCAAAGTTCCAGTCGGAACCCGTTGCAATGGGGTTGCGGTCAACACTCATGGCCCACTCCTTAACGCGCGTTAGCGCTCCTGGCTCAGGCGGCGCTTGAACAGCTCACGGAAGACGGGATAGATATCCCCGGCATCGACGATCTGGCGCATGGCAAAACGCTCGGGAAACTGGGCAGCCACGGTTTCATACTCATGCCAAAGCGACTGATGATCGTGGGGGGTGATCTCCACGTAGGCGTAATACTGCAGCTGCGGCATCAGCTGCTTGACCAGCAGGTCGCGGCAGATATTGGAGTCATCGTCCCAGTTGTCGCCGTCGGAGGCCTGGGCCACGTATAGATTCCACTGGCCTGCCGGGTAGCGCTTTTCGATGATCCTGTTCACCAGCGTCAGCGCACTGGAGACGATGGTTCCGCCGGTTTCGCGGGAGTAGAAGAACTCCTCCTCGTTGACCTCCCGAGCGGCGGTGTGGTGGCGCACGAATACCAGCTCGACCTTTTCGTAGTGCTTCTCCAGAAACAGGTAGAGCAGCAGGAAAAACCGCTTGGCGATATCCTTGTGGTTCTGGGTCATCGAGCCGGAAACGTCCATCACGCAAAACATCACCGCCTGGCTCGATGGCTGCGGCTGGGCGGCCAGCTGGTGATAGCGCAGGTCGTAGGTATCGATGAACGGAATCGCCTCGATGCGCTTCTCCAGCCGCTCCACCTCGGCCTTGAGCTCCGCCACCCGGGCCGGGTTGCGCAGCACCGGGTCCTTGCGCTCTTCCGCCGCCAGCGCCTCTTCAGCCTCTTTCAAGGCCCGCTTGATGGGCGCGCGCATGGCAATACGGCGGGCGTAGGCTTCGCGCATGGAGCGGGTAATGCTGATGCGCGAAGGTACGCCGTCACGGGCCAGCCCCGCCCGCACCATCTTGACCTCCTCCAGCGACTTCAAGGGCTTGCGCTGCAAGTGTGGCAGCTCCAGGCCGTCGAAAACGAATTCCAGGAACTCCTCGCGGCTGAGGGTGAAGGCAAACTCGTCGTTGCCCTCCCCCTGATTGGACGCCCCGCCTTCACCCGCGCCACCACCGCCGCCCTGCCCACCGGGGCGACGTATCTTGTCCCCCTGCAGAAACTCCTTGTTGCCGGGGGAAACGATGGTGCGGGCGCCGCCGCTGCCGTGCTGGAACACCGGCTCGGAGATATCCCTGGTTGGAATCGAGATTTTCTCGCCGCGCTCCATGTCGGTGATGGAGCGACGGTTCACGGCTTCCTCGACCGAACGCTTGATATGCTTGCGGTAACGCTCCAGAAAGCGCTGCCGATTGACCGCGCTCTTGTGCTTGGCGTTAGGTCTGCGATCAATGAAGTAGGTCATTCGACCTCCTTGATGCCTCAGGCGGGAGCGCTGAACATTCGCGCCCGCCCATCGTGAGGTTCACCCCCGTAACCGGCTGGCTACTGGGACTTGCGAACGCGCAGATACCACTCGGAAAGCAACCGCACCTGCTTTTCGGTATAGCCGCGGTCCACCATGCGCGCCACGAAATCCTCGTGTTTCTTCTGATCGGACCTGGATGCCTTGGCGTTGAACGAGATGACCGGCAAAAGCTCCTCGGTATTGGCAAACATCTTGTGCTCGATGACGCCCTTGAGCTTCTCGTAGGACTGCCAGCTAGGGTTCATGCCGTTGTTCTGCGCCCGCGCCCGCAGCACGAAGTTGACCACTTCATGACGGAAGTCCTTGGGATTGGAGATCCCGGCCGGTTTTTCGATCTTCTCCAGCTCTTCGTTCAGCGACTGGCGGTTCAACAGCTCGCCGGTTTCGGGGTCGCGGTACTCCTGATCCTGAATCCAGAAGTCGGCATAGGTCACATAGCGGTCGAAAATGTTCTGACCATACTCGCTGTAGGACTCCAGGTACGCGGTCTGGATCTCCTTGCCGATGAAATCCACGTAACGCGGGGCCAGAAACTCCTTGATGAAGCCCAGGTAGCGCTCGAACACCTCCGATGGCAGCTGCTCCCGCTCAAGCGCCTGCTCCAGCACGTACAGCAGATGGACCGGGTTGGCTGCCACTTCCTGGCTGTCGAAGTTGAATACCCGCGAGAGGATCTTGAAGGCAAAGCGGGTAGACAGTCCCTGCATGCCTTCATCGACGCCTGCCGCGTCGCGGTACTCCTGGATGGACTTGGCGCGGGGGTCGGTATCCTTGAGATTGTCGCCGTCATAGACCCGCATCTTGGAGTAGATACTGGAGTTTTCGGGCACTTTCAGCCGGGACAGCACGGAGAACTGGGCCAGCATGCGCAGCGTATCCGGGGCGCAAGGCGCGGCGTTCAGGGACGAGTCTTCCAGCAGTTTCTGGTAGATCTTGATCTCTTCGGAGACGCGCAGGCAGTAAGGCACCTTGACGATGTACACACGGTCGAGGAACGCCTCGTTATTGCGGTTGTTGCGGAAGGCCTGCCATTCGGATTCGTTGGAGTGGGCCAGAATGACGCCATCGAAGGGGATCGCGCCCATGCCTTCGGTGGGGTTGTAGTTCCCCTCCTGGGTGGCGGTCAGCAGCGGATGCAGCACCTTGATGGGTGCCTTGAACATCTCCACGAACTCCATCAGGCCTTGGTTGGCGCGGCACAGCCCGCCCGAGAAGCTGTAGGCATCCGGGTCGTCCTGGGAGTAGAGCTCCAGCTGGCGGATATCCACCTTGCCCACCAGCGAGGAGATATCCTGGTTGTTCTCGTCACCGGGTTCGGTCTTGGAGATGGCGATCTGGTTCAAGCGCGACGGATAGAGCCGCACCACGCGGAATTGGGAGATATCCCCGCCGTACTCCTTCAAGCGCTTGGCGGCCCAGGGTGACATGACGCTGCGCAAGTAGCGGCTGGCAATACCGTACTCCTGCTCCAGCAGCTTGCCGTCCTCTTCCGGTGAAAACAGCCCCAGCGGGGATTCGTACACCGGCGAGCCCTTGATGGCGTAAAACGGGATACGCTCCATGAGCAGCTTCAAACGCTCGGCCAGCGACGATTTACCGCCGCCCACCGGCCCCAGCAGGTAGAGAATCTGCTTGCGCTCTTCCAGGCCCTGGGCGGCGTGACGGAAGTAGGCCACGATCTGCTCGATGGCCTCTTCCATGCCGTGAAATTCGGCAAACGCGGGGTAACGGCGAATCACCTTGTTGGAAAAGATACGTGACAGACGCGGGTCTTTCGCCGTGTCGATCACCTCAGGCTCGCCTATGGCTTCCAGCATGCGCTCGGCGGCGCTGGCATACACCTTGGGATCACGGCGGCATAGCGCCAGATACTCCTCCAGGCTCATGTCCTCTTGCTGAACGCGGGCAAAACGGTCTTGAACGTGATCAAAGATGCTCATGGAACTCTCCTGTGGCCCATCCCCGGCAGCCATCGCCTGACCCAAACCCCAGGCCGCCTGCCGTGCGAAGTGTCGCTCTATCAGCGTAGTCAGCATTAGCAAAATGTGATGACGAAACCTTCAACGCAGCGCAACGATCCGCGTCTTATATGGCTATGAGCAAAGGCGAGGCAAAATAGTTGCGTTGAAAACACCGGGCTGACAAGAATCCTCTCCAACAACGCAACGCGCCGCCTGAGCAGGCGGCGCGACGACCACAACCGGGCCTTGCTGGCGGCTTACTCCAGCACGGATTTGACGTCGGCCAGTAGCTGGTCCAGTAGTTCGATGGTGGTGTTCCAGGCGCACACGAAGCGTGCGCCGCCCGCACCAATGAAGGTATAGAAGGTCCATCCGCGCGCTTTCAACGCTTCGATGGCATGAGGAGGCAATTCAACGAAAACGCTGTTGGCTTCGGTGGGGAACATCAGCGAGACGCCAGGCAGCGCCTGCAACCCTTCCGACAGATAGCGGGCCATGGCGTTGGCGTGCTCGGCATTGGTCAACCAGGCGCCGCTTTCCAGCAGGCCCAGCCAGGGCGCCGAGACATAGCGCATCTTGGAGGCGAGCTGGCCCGCCTGCTTGCAGCGGTAGGAGAAATCCTCGGCCAGTTCCCGATTGAAAAACAGGATGGCTTCGCCAAACGCCAGGCCGTTCTTGGTGCCCGAAAAGCACAGCGCATCCACCCCGACCTGCCAGGTCAGCTCGGCAGGTGACGCCTTCAGGCTGGCGCAGGCATTGGCAAAGCGCGCGCCATCCATGTGCAGGCGCAGGTCATGCTTGTCGGCCATGGCGCGAATCGCCAACAGCTCTTCACGGGAGTAGACCGTACCCACTTCGGTGGCCTGGGTCAGCGACACGACCTTGGGTTTGGGGTAGTGGATGTCGCTGCGCTTGGTGACCAGCGCCTCGATCCCTTGGGGAGTCAGCTTGCCATTGGCACCCGGGGAGGTGAGCAGCTTGGCCCCGTTGGAGAAGAACTCCGGGCCGCCACACTCATCGGTTTCGATGTGGGCCAACTCATGACAAATCACGCTGTGGTAGCTGCGCCCCATCGCGGAAAGCGCCAGTGAATTGGCAGCGGTGCCGTTGAACACGAAGAACACATCGCAATCGTAGTCGAACATCTGACGAAAGCGGTCGGCGGCACGGGCAGTCCAGCGGTCGTTGCCGTAGGCCAGGTCATCGGCCTGATTGGCTTCCATCAGGTACTGCATCGCTTCCGGGCAAATACCCGAGGTGTTGTCACTGGCTAAAAATCGTGGGGTACACTCCGAGGGCATGACGATTATCCTTTTTCTCTGGCGGTCGTGCAGCGCAGGCCGGGTGCCACCTGCGCCTTAATTCCCTAACAGGGCTTAGTCGTTAGGGTTGACCTTCAGTCTATCGCCATTTCAACGTCAACGTCACGCGCTCAATATGGCTACAGCGTGGCAGCCAGACGGGTGCCCTGGTCAATCGCCCGCTTGGCATCCAGCTCGGCCGCTTCGTCTGCGCCACCAATCACATGCACGCGTTTGCCCGCCTGCTCCAGGGGCGTCAGCAGGTCCCGCACCGACTCCTGACCCGCACACACCACGATGGTGTCCACCGCCAGCACCTGCGCCTCTTCACCCTGACGAACATGCAGCCCGGCATCGTCGATTTTCAGGTACTCGCAGCCAGTCAGGGTACGCACCCCGCGCTGCTTGAGCGACGCGCGATGCACCCAGCCAGACGTCTTGCCCAGGTTTTTACCGGGCTTGGAGCTTTTGCGTTGCAACATCACGATACTGCGTGGTGAAGCGGGCGGTGTGGGAGCTTTCAGCCCGCCTGGCTCACTCACCGTGAGGTCCACGCCCCACTCTTCACACCAGGACTGCAGATCCAGGGCCGGGTGGCCATGATGCGCCAGCAGTTCCGATACATCGAAGCCGATGCCTCCGGCACCAATCACGGCCACCCGGCGGCCCACTCGCTCGGGCTGCGCAATGGCTTCGGCGTAACTCAACACGCTGGGATGGTCGGCGCCGGGCAGGGTCAGCCCACGGGGCGTCACGCCGGTCGCCAGCACCACGTCGTCGAAGGCAGCCAGCGCCTCCAGCGTGGCGTCGGTATTCAAGCGCACCTCCACGCCGTGCTTGTCGAGCATGACGCGGAAGTAACGCAGCGTTTCGTTGAACTCTTCCTTGCCCGGAATCTTGCGCGCAAAGTTGAACTGCCCGCCCAGCTCGCTGCGCCGTTCGAACAGCACCACCCGATGACCTCGGCGGGCGGCTTCCACGGCGGTGGCAAGCCCGGCAGGCCCGCCGCCGACCACGGCCACCCGTTTGGGAGACTCGGCAGCCACCAAAGGCAGCTCGGTTTCGTGGCATGCACGCGGATTGACCAGGCAAGAGGTCAGCTTGCCCATGAAGGTATGGTCGAGGCACGCCTGATTACAGGCGATACAGGTATTGATCTCTTCGGCCTTGCCGAGCTCGGCTTTCTGCACCCATTCAGGGTCTGCCAGGAAAGGCCGCGCCATGGAGACCATGTCCGCGTGCCCTGACGCCAGCAGGCGCTCGGCCACGTCGGGCATATTGATGCGGTTGGTGGTGATCAGCGGGATCGACAGCGCGCTGCGAATCCGTTTGGTCACCTCGCTGAAGGCTGCCCGAGGCACGCTGGTGACGATGGTGGGCACCCGCGCTTCGTGCCAGCCAATGCCGGTATTGATCAGGTTGGCGCCCGCCGCTTCGATGGCCTGGCCAAGCTGCACGACCTCTTCCCAGGTGCTGCCCTCCTCCACCAGGTCGATCATCGACAGCCGGAAGATGATCAGGAAGCGGTTGCCCACGGCTTCACGAACGCGTCTGACGATCTCCACCGCAAAGCGTATACGCCCTGCGAAGTCACCGCCCCACTCATCGTCCCGGTGGTTGGTGCGGCGACAAATGAACTGATTGATCAGGTACCCCTCGGAGCCCATCACTTCGACCCCATCGTAGCCCGCCTGCTGGGCCAGCGTGGCACAGCGCACGTAGTCGGCAATTTGCTGCTCGACCTCGTCGCTGGTCAGCGCACGGGGCACGAACGGATTGATGGGTGCCTGCAACGCCGAAGGCGCCACCAGCTCAGGGGAGTAAGCGTAGCGACCGGCGTGCAGAATCTGCATGCACAGATGTCCGCCCGCCTGGTGAACGGCATCTACCACCTGGCGGTGCTCTTCGAGCTGGCTGGCTTCGGTGAGCGCATGTGCCCCCTGGAACACCGCACCCTCGGCATTCGGCGCAATGCCGCCAGTGACGATCAGGCTGACCCCCGCCCGCGCCCGCTCGGCATAGAACGCCGCCAAACGTGCAAAGCCGTTGGGGGCCTCTTCCAGGTTGGTATGCATGGAGCCCATCAGCACCCGGTTGGGCAGCGTCAGGTGGCCCACGGTCAACGGGCGAAAAAGGTGCGGATAAGCGTGCATCACGGCGCTCCTTTGGAGTTGTTAGAACGACAAGCCTCTCATATTCAAACAAGCGTATGACATAGTTCCTTCGGCGTACAGCCTTTTACCGCCGTTGCCCCCTTGCTCATCATGGAAAAGAAGGTCACATTAACCGACTAACGATAAGAGGATGCTTACAAACTACTGCGCTAGGCCATGCGGCGTTGAAATCAGCCTCAAAATGCTCATTTACACTCTGTAAACTCCGCTTTTTCGGCTGATTTCGCCTTGCCTGACCGTCGCTCGTGACATTTGTAAACATCCTCCAAGGGATTGTCTTCAGGGAATGCGCTATGCCATTGATCTACTTCTTGCCCCCACTGGCCACCGTGCTGATCTGGTCGGGGAACATGACCATCAACCAGTTGACGGTCGGCGCGATTGCGCCCAGCAGTATCGCCTTTTTACGCTGGCTGCTGGCGCTGGCGGTCATGACCCCTTTCGTGCTGCCTGCGGTATTGCGTCACCGCGACGAGATTCGCCGCAACTGGCTGAAGCTGGCGCTGCTTGGGCTGCTGGGCATGGGCCTGTGGCAGGGGCTTGCCTACGTGGCAGCCGAAACCACCACCGCCACCAACATGGGCATTCTGGCGGCCATGGTGCCCCTGCTGACGGTACTGCTCAGCGCGCTGATTCTGCGTGAGCCCCCCACGATGGGCGGCGTGGCAGGCGGCGTGCTGGCCTTCATTGGCGTGACGGTACTGCTGGGGCGTGGCAACCCGCTGTCGTTGCTGCAACTGCAGGTGGCCCAGGGCGACGCGCTGATGGTGGTGGCAGCCACCTGCTATGCGCTGTATGGCGTTATGCTGAAACGCTGGGCCATGAACCTTCCGCCCTGGGTGATGCTTTACGCCCAGGTCTGTTTTGCCGTGCTGTTCCTGCTGCCCGCGTACCTGATGGGCCCCATGACCCCAGTGGATAGCAGCAACGTCTGGCTGATTCTCTACGCAGGCATTCCGGCCTCGGTGATCACTACCTTCCTATGGATGCGGGCCGTCCGTCAGATCGGGGCCAACCAGTCGAGTATTTTCATCAACCTGATGCCCTTGTTCAGCGCCCTGATTGCCATGGCGTTTTTGGGTGAGCGGGTAGCGGGCTTCCACTTCATTGGCGGGCTGCTGATCCTGGCAGGCGTGATCATGGCGCAGACCTTGACCCGCCCCCTGGTCAGCCGCGTGGCGGCCAGTAAAACGAGCAGCGCCCAGCAATGATACAATAGGCTAACTTCATTCGCTGAATGGGAACCCCTGACCTATGTCCCTGGAAGAACTGCACCTTAATCTGCGTAACCTGAGTAGCGACGATTACGAGCAGCTTAAGTCGCTGATGGACGCGGTGTATCATGATATTGGTGGCGCCTGGCCCGAGCACACCATTGCCAAGCTGATCCAGGAGTTTCCTGACGGCCAGATTGCCATCGAAGACGACGGCGTGCTGGTGGGCGTGGCCTTGACGGTACAAGTGGATTACGACGAGTTCTCCAACCCGCACAAGTACGACGACCTGATCGGCCACCGGGAAATCATTCTCAACAACCCCGACGGCGACGCCATGTACGGGCTGGATGTCCTGATCCACCCCGACTACCGTGGCTACCGCCTGGGCCGCCGCTTGTACGAAGCGCGCAAGGAGCTGTGCCGCTCCCACAACCTGCGCGCCATCCTGGCCGGCGGGCGCATTCCCGAGTATCACCAGCATGCAGGCGAGCTGACCCCGGCCCAGTACATTGACAAGGTCTCTCGCAAGGAGATCTACGACCCGATCCTCTCCTTCCAGTTGGCCAACGACTTTCAGGTCAAGCGCCTGCTGCGCAAATACCTGCCGGAAGACGAGCAGTCGCGTGGCTACGCCACGCTGCTGGAGTGGAACAACATCCTCTTCGAACCCGCCGACAGCGTGCTGGATACCCGCCCGACGCAGGTTCGAGTGGGCGCAGTGCAGTGGCAAATGCGTGAGTTTGCCTCGGTGGAAGCAGCGCTTCAGCAGATCGAGTATTTCGTCGATGCGCTCTCGGATTACCAAAGTGATTTTGCCGTTTTCCCGGAGCTGTTCACCACGCCGCTGATGGGCCTGCAGGATCGCGCCGCGCAGAAAGACCAGACCGCTGCCATCCGCTTTTTGGCGGGCTTCACCGACCGTTTCAAGAGCGAGCTGTCGCGGATGGCGGTGTCCTACAACATCAATATCGTCGGCGGTTCGATGATCGAGGTGGGCGAGGACGACCGTCTTTATAACGTGGCTTACCTGTTCCATCGGGACGGCGAGGTGGAGAAACAGTCGAAGCTGCATATCACCCCACAGGAGCGGCGCGACTGGGTGATCGAAGGCGGCGACGATCTGCAGGTGTTCGATACCGATGCAGGCCGTGTCGGCATCCTGATCTGCTACGACGTGGAATTCCCGGAGCTGGGCCGCCTGCTGGCCGACCAGGACATGGACATTCTGTTCGTGCCGTTCTGGGTCGACACCAAAAATGGCTACCTGCGTGTGCGCCACTGCGCTCAGGCGCGGGCCATCGAAAACGAGTGCTACGTGGTCATCTGCGGAAGCGTCGGCAACCTGCCGTCCATCGAGAACCTGGATATCCAGTATGCCCAGTCGGCGGTATTCACCCCCTCCGACTTTGCCTTCCCCCATGACGCGGTGCTGGCCGAAACCACGCCCAACACCGAGATGATCATCTTCTCGGACCTGGACTTGACCCGCCTGACCGTAGTGCGTGCAGAGGGCTCGGTGACCAACCTCAAGGACCGCCGCAAGGATCTCTTCGACCTGCGCTGGCGGGACTGGTCGCTGAAGTCCGGCGCCAAACGGGAAGAGTAAGCCCTACGGGAAGAGTAAGCCTTCGGCTGCCGTGATGGCTGGATAAGAAACGGCTGTGCTAATCCGGCCATACCAGATGGGCAGGCACCCTGCCCTTGGCATCGAACACCACGCCCTCGTCACGCAACTTCTGGTGCTGGCGCGCCGCGCCGCCATGGTCGGCCAACGTCAGCGATGCCGCAATCACGCGGTGCCAGGGCACCTGGTGCCCCTCGGGCAAGTGTCGCATGGCAGACCCCACCATGCGCGGCGAGGCCCCTTCGGTCATGCTGGCCACGCGCCCATAAGTGGTCACCCGCCCCGCCGGGATCTGATCGACGATGGTATAGATCTGCTCCAACAGCTCGGGACGCGGCATGGCTACCTCGAATGCGTGAACTCCAAGGTGAAGTGGCTTACAGGCCATCCACCAGTTGATTAATGGCCTGGAAGGCTTCTTTCAGTGCGCTATCACGCTGGGCGTCACCCATGTTGAGGCCTTCCGCGAACACCACGTCCACATCGCTGATGCCCATCAGGCCCAGCATGGTTTTCAGGTGCGGGGTCTGGCTATCGAACTCGGTGCCAGCGTATTGGCCACCCCGGGCCGCCAGGATGATGGCGCGCTTACCTTCCAGCAGCCCCTGCGGGCCAGTTTCAGTATAGCGGAACGTTTCACCAGCGCGCAGCACGCGGTCGAACCACGCTTTCAACTGCGAAGGAATTCCCAGGTTGTACATCGGCACCGCCAGCACCAGCACGTCGTGGGAACGCAGCTCGGCCAGCAGCTCATCGGAGCGGGCCGCCAGTGCTTTTTGGGCGTCGCTGCGCTCGTCAGCGGGGGTTTGCCATGCGCCCAGCTCTTCGATGTCCAGGTGGGGCAGCGCATTGGCCACCACGTCGCGGTGGCTGACCTCCACGCCGCCACGGGCAGCGACCTGCTGCTGAAAATGGTTCGCCAGCGCATTGGACTGGCCGTTTTCACCCAGAACGGAAGACGTGACTAACAGAGTACGAGTTGCCATCGTAAGATTCCTTGCCAAAGATTAAAGAGATGGCGCTATTCTAAGGCGCTTTCCAATAAGCAAAAGCGCAACGTTTTCCGCCCTTCATTCGACAAAATCGAATCGTGCTCCATAAAATAAAGGTTCTACGCAGACTCGCGTGAATCAATTGGCCTCCCACAGGGTGATTCAGGCAAGGTGCTTGCTCAGGTTGTGGGAGGGAGCTTCAGCTCGCGATGATTCCGGCACCCAGCTTGATAGGGGTGCCTGCC
>NZ_LFGS01000004.1:61896-75533 GCF_002078135.1 Halomonas sp. BC1
TCCGCCATCAACAAGGTTCATCGCACTTTTCCGGGAATGGCTTCACTGTCTCGCTAGAATGCAATGACCTTAAAAAAGCCCCGCTCCGTGGCCATGGCGGCAACACGGGCGGGGCGTTTTCATGACGCGTTCAGGGCTTTTTGGGCCAGGCCTTGGGGTCCACCTTGTTGGCCAGTTTGGGGAACTGGCTCGGGTCGAACACCGGCTCCTTGCCTGCCTTCAACTGCGCGTCGTAATCCTTGAACAGCGCAAAGGCAATGGGCGACAGCATCAGAATGGCCACCAGGTTGATAATCGCCATCATACCCATGGAAAGGTCGGCAAAATTCCAGATGGCTCCCAGGCTGGCCACCGAGCCCACCATGATCATGCCCAGCACGGCCAGACGATACAGCATCACCGCCAGCGGTGCCCTGCGGCCAGCCAGGTATTCGATGTTGGACTCACCGTAAGAGTAGTTGGCAATCACGGACGTGAACGCAAACAGCAGAATCGCTACCGCAATGAACATGCCGCCCCACTCGCCCACATGGCTGGAGAGCGCCATCTGGGTCAGCTGGATGCCGTTGCTCTCCTCGCTGGCCAGCAGTTCCGGGCCCGCCATGATGATGATGGCCGCCGTGGCGGTACAGATCACCAGCGTATCCAGGAAGACCCCCAGCATCTGAATGAACCCTTGGGCCGCCGGATGATCCGGCCGAGTGCTGGCCGTGGCCGCCGCGTTGGGAGCAGAGCCCATGCCCGCCTCATTGGAGAACAGGCCACGCTGAATACCGTTGATGATGGCTTGGGAAATGGCATAGCCCATGGCCCCGCCGGCGGCCTGCTCGATGCCGAAGGCGCTCTGCACGATGGTCAGCAGCGCGGCGGGCAGGTCGGCGATATTCATGGCCACCACGATCAGCGCCAGCACCAGATACAGCAGGGCCATCAGCGGCACGACCAGCTCGGCCACCTTGGCAATCGACTTCAAGCCGCCAAAGATGATCGGCGCCACGACGGCCATCAGCACCAGCCCCATGGCCCAGGTGGGGATGGCAAACGCCTGCTCCATGGCCTGGGCAATGGAGTTGGCCTGCACGCTATTGAAGGCCAGGCCGAAGGCAATGATCAGACAGATCGAAAACAGCACCGCCAGCCAGCGCAGCCCTAGGCCGCGCTCGATGTAGCGGGCCGGGCCGCCACGGAAGGTATTGTCGCCGTGGTCGGTCTTGTAGGCCTGCGCCAGCGTGGACTCCACGAAACTGGTCGCCATGCCCACCATGGCGGTCATCCACATCCAGAAAATCGCCCCTGGGCCACCGAAATAAATGGCTACCGCCACCCCGGCCAGGTTCCCCGTTCCCACTCGGGCCGCCAGGCTGGTCGAGAGCGCTTGAAAGGAGGAGATCCCGCCATTGGATTGCCGCGAGGTGCGCAGCAGTTTGAACATGTGGCCAAAATAGCGAATCTGAATTCCCCGTGTCATTACGGTAAAGTAGAGACCCGCCCCGATGAGCAGGTAAATCAGTACACTGCCCCATAACAGCCCGTTGCTGCGATCCACGACCGCCGTCAACAGGGATGAAAGTGTCGCATCCATGGTTAATTGACCTTGATTGAGAAAAGTGAAGGTGCATCATTCTTCACGGCTGCACCAAAATGGCAAGAAAAATGGCAAATTAGTCCATACACGGCAAGAAACGCTGCGCCATGCTCAGCAGCCCGTAATGGTCGCCAGGATTCTTCTGGGCCCGCCCTGTTCGCGATGCTCGCCCAGCCAGATGCCTTGCCAGGTGCCCAGCGCCAAACGCCCATCCCGCACGGCCAGACAAAGCTGGGTACCCAGCAGGCTGGACACCACGTGGGCAGGCATGTCGTCCGGCCCTTCCAGGGTATGTCGAAAGTAATCCAGCCCTTCGGGCACCAGGCGGCGCAGAAAGGCGTTCAGATCGTGGCGCACATCCGGGTCGCTGTTTTCATTCAGGGTCAAGGAGGCCGAGGTATGCAGAAGCTGTAAGTGCACCAGCCCCTGATGGCACTCTTCGAGGCAGGGCAGTGCCCGAGCAATCTCATCAGTGATCAGATGGAAGCCCCTGGGCATGTCGGGCAGGTGAATCTCTTGTTGGTGCCACATAAACACTCCTTTGTCATGGTGGGCCTGCAAACAAGCATGGGTGTCGTCAAACCCAAACGTTTCGTTCAACCATAGCCTATTTCGCCGCGCACCCATAAAACTCACCACAGGTCATCGCCGCCATGGCGGTGGCGTCGCCTCGCTGTTAAATTGAATGGCGATATTCCCACCGCTTACAAGGAACCGTTCACATGGAGGTCGTCATGCGCTATTCCCTACTGTCGCCAAGGAAACTGGCAACGGCATCGGCGCTTTGTGTTTCGAGCGTGCTGCTGGCCGGATGCACGGGCATCCCCGATGGCACCGAGGCCGTCACTGGGTTCGAACTCGATCAGTACCTCGGGGAGTGGTATGAAATCGCTCGCCTGGACCACTCCTTCGAGCGCGGCCTGGACTGCGTGACCGCCAACTACAGCCTGCGCGACGATGGCGGTGTGCGGGTCATCAACCGGGGCTACAACCTGGCAGAAGGCAGCTGGGACGAAGCCGAAGGCCGGGCCTATTTCATCGACGATGAGAGCGTTGGCCGCCTGAAGGTGAGCTTCTTTGGCCCGTTCTACGGCGGCTACAACGTGCTGGCACTGGATGATGACTATCAGTGGGCGCTGGTCTCCGGCCCGAACCGAGACTACCTGTGGATTCTGGCACGCACACCCACGCTGGATAGCGAGCTGGAAGCACGCCTGCGCCAGCAAGCCGCCGAGCTGGACTTCCCCACCGACGAGCTGATCGATGTAGTCCAAGACGAGCGCTGTCCCGGCCGCTAGGCTCTGCCTGAAAACTGGCTGCGCTCGACCATACGGCGTTAAAAATCGGATCAAAGTACTCATTTACAGCGTGTAAACTCCGTCTTTTCACCGATTTTTGCCTTGTCTGTTCTTCGCTCGCCGACTTTTCAGACAAAGCTAGGCTTGCCTGCACAGCACCTACTCAGCGTCAGGCAGCGCAGGCACCCGGCCCGCGATCTCCTGCTGGAGAAAATCGATCAGTGCACGGATGCGGGCCGGGGTATGGCGGCGCTGCTCGAACACCGCATAGAAGTCTGCCCGTACGCCCTGCCACTCGGGCAGCAGCAGTTGCAGCTCGCCACTGGCCAGGTGTTCGTTGACATCCCACCAGGAGCGCAGCATGACGCCATGGCCATCCAGCGCCAGTCGCGTCACCACTTCGCCATCGTTGCTGGCCAGGTGGCCACTGACCTTGACCGATTGTTGGCGCCGCGCCGCTGCACGCTGCTCGAAGCGCCACAGCGCAAAGTCACTATCGTTCTCGCGGATCAACAGGCAGCGGTGCTGCGCCAGATCCTGCGGCGTACGCAGGGCGGGCATGCTGGCAAGGTAGCTCGGCGACGCACAGAGCATGCGCCGATTGGGTAGGATACGCCGAGCCACCAGTCGTGAATCCGGCGGTTCGCCAATGCGAATCCCCACATCGAACCCGTGGTCGCTGAGATTGAGGGGAAAGTTGGTCAGCTCCAGCCAGCTCTCGATGCTCGGATGCCGAACGCAGAAGCGTGACAGCAGCGGCGCAATGTGGCGTCGCCCAAAGCCAAAGGTGGCATTGACCCGCAAGCGCCCCTGCAGGCCCTGGCTGGCCGCGTCGCGCAGGTCACTCTCCAGGGCGTCCAGCTCATCGAGAATCAGGCTGCCCTGGGCAAGATAGCGCTCGCCTTCGGCGGTCAGCGTCAGGCGGCGGGTCGTGCGCGCCGCCAGCGACACCCCCAGCCGCGCCTCCAGCTGCTTCAGCCGTTTACTCACCGCCGAGAGGGAAATACCCAACTCCCGGGCCGTCGCCGTCAGGCTGCCCGCTCGAGCCAACTGCTGAAAAAACGCCAGATCGTCCAGTGGAGCCATGGGATTCTATACCTGAAAGCAACAATGGCTTGAATAGTAGCCTGATTATCTCATCGCCAACAGCCGCTACACTGCATGAACGGTACGCCTTTCACACGACCATAAAAAAGGAGGCCCCATGGCCCATCAGATTGCAGTCATCGCTGGCGACGGCATCGGCACCGAAGTCATGCCAGAAGGTATTCGCGCACTGGAAGCGGTGGCCGAGCGCTTCGACCTCGCGCTGGAGTTCACCACCTTTGAGTTCGGTAACTGCGACTACTACCTCGAGCACGGCAAGATGCTGCCGGATGACTGGTACGAGCAGCTCAAGGGCTTCGATGCGCTGTTTTATGGCGCCGTGGGCTGGCCAGACAAAGTGCCTGACCATATTTCCCTGTGGGGCTCGCTGCTGCAGTTCCGCCGCCAGTTCGATCAATACATCAACCTGCGCCCCTGCAAACTGATGCCGGGCATCAAGAGCCCGCTGGCCGGTCGCGCCCCGGGGGATATCGACTTCTACGTGGTGCGTGAAAACACCGAAGGCGAATACTCCAGCATAGGCGGCAAGATGTTCGAAGGCACCGAGCGGGAGATCGTCATTCAGGAAACCGTGATGAGCCGCACCGGGGTCGACCGAGTCTTGAAATACGCCTTCGACCTGGCCCAGATGCGACCACGCAAGAAGCTCACCTCGGCCACCAAGTCCAACGGCATCTCGATCACCATGCCCTACTGGGACGAGCGGGTCGCCGAGATGGCCAAGCAGTACCCGGATATCAACGTCGACAAGTTCCATATCGACATCCTCACGGCCAACTTCGTGCTGCACCCCGACTGGTTCGACGTGGTCGTGGGCAGCAACCTGTTCGGCGACATCCTCTCCGACCTTGGCCCCGCCTGCACCGGCACCATCGGCATTGCGCCTTCCGCCAATATCAACCCGGAAGGCAAGTTCCCCAGCCTGTTCGAGCCGGTTCATGGTAGCGCACCCGACATTGCGGGCAAGGGCATTGCCAACCCCATCGGCCAAATCTGGTCAGGCGCCATGATGTTGGAACATCTGGGACACAAGGAAGCCGCCGACGCCATGGTCGAGGCCATCGAAGCCGTGCTCAGTGAAGGGAACCCGCAGGTGCTCACCCGCGACGTGGGCGGCCAGGGCACCACGGAAAGCCTGGGCAAGGCCATTGCCGAGCGCCTGCGCGGCCAGGGCTAGCGCCAGGCCCCACTGGCCATGTCGTTGATCGATGTGGTTGGTAAAGGCGGTTGGTAAAGGCGATTGAAACGGTAGTTGATAAAAATTGGTTGTAAAAGCGCGAACGCCTGCCCTCAACGGGGCAGGCGTTCACACTGTGCGCGCTGAGCGTTAGCTGGCCAGTTTGGCAGCGACTTCAGCCACGTATTTACCCTGGAAACGGGCAATTTTCAGCTCGCGGTCATCCGGCTGACGCGAACCGTCGCCGCCTGCCAGCGTCGCCGCGCCATAGGGCGTGCCGCCGCTGACCTTCGAGATATCGAACTGCTCTTCGATGCCGTAACCAATCGGCACGATGACCATGCCGTGGTGGGCCAGGGTGGTCCAGGTCGACGTGATGGTCATCTCGTCGCCGCCGCCGGTGCCGGTCGAGGTAAACACGCTGGCGACCTTGCCGCGCAGTGCGCCCTTCGCCCATAGCCCGCCGGTCTGGTCGAGGAAGGTACGCATCTGCCCCGCCATGTTGCCAAAACGCGTCGGCGTGCCGAAGATGATGGCATCGTAGTCGGCCAACTCTCCTGGCGTGGCTTCCGGGGTAGTGAAGTCCTGCTTGCCACCGGCATTCTTGAACGCGTCTTCCGGCATGGTTTCCGGTACGCGTTTGACGGTGACCTCGACCCCTTTCACGCCCTCGGCGCCTTCTGCCACGGCGGCCGCCAGGGTGTCGATGTGCCCATACATCGAGTAATACAGTACCAATACCTTCGTCATGGCTCACTCCTTTCAGATGACGACACGCTACCCCAGACGGGCAGCAAGGACTGGTTACACCATAGTCCAGCCCCAGCCACTTATCAGCGAAAGTTTTCGACGCTCTGAATCGATTTCATCGATGTGGGCACCTTGCAAAGCGCTTGTGGCTCACGCCATGGGCGCTTTTTTACGGGTTACTTTCATCCTCGCACCGACCATTTTCACGCGCACGACGCCACCCCTTGCGACACGAGCTGAGCGTGGTAAAGGTAGGGCAACACAAGTAGATGCCCATGCACAAGGACACTTTCATGCTAGGCCAATGGCTCGACTGGACCCTTGACGATGAACGCCCGTCGCCACGCATAGGCCGCTTTGCCAGCGGCAGCTACCATCTGCACCGACCGGGCATACTGGAGCTAACGCCCAACATTCTGCGCCCCGATGCCCGGGCCTGTGTCTTTTCTGCCGCCATTCATGGCAACGAGACCGCTCCGGTAGAACTGCTGGGCGAATGGCTGGCCGCTCTGGAAGCCAGCACCCTGCAACTGGGCGCTCCCGTGCTGGTGATTCTGGGCAACATTCCCGCCCTCAAGGCCCAGCAGCGCTACATCACCACCAACTTGAATCGCTTGTTCAAGCGCGAACTGGCCGACCAGGGCGACGAGCCCGAACGGGCGCGCCAGCTGATGGAGGCCGTGGATACGTTCTATGCCCGCCATCACGCCCTGCCTAGGTTGCATTACGACCTGCATACCGCCATCCGCGGCAGCCTGCATACCCGCTTCGCGGTCGAGCCGTTCGCCGAGTCGGCAACCGACCCTGAACAATGGGAGTGGTTGGCCGCCGCCGACATGCAGGCCGTGCTGCACCAGCATCAGCATAGCTGGACGTTTTCTCACTACAGCAAGCACTACCATGGTGCCCAGGCCTTTACCTTCGAGCTGGGGCGAGTCGCCCCGTTCGGCCACAATGACATGGAAGCCCTGGCCCCCATGCTCACGTTGATCAGTGCTCTCGGTAGCGGCTATGCGCCCCCCACCCAGCCAGCCAGCACCATGGCATTCTACCGGGTGCAGCATGAACTGATACGTCACTCCGAAGACTTCACGCTGTGTTTCGATGAAGACGTGCCCAACTTCAGTCGCTTCGATACCGGCACCTGCCTGGCCAAGGATGCCACCGCCGGTGACTTCGTGGTGGAAGAGACGCCGCTGCACGTGGTGTTTCCCAACGCTCAGGTCGAGATAGGCGCCCGAGCCGCCTTGCTGGTGGCGCCGGAACGGACAGCAAACTAGCCACAGAAAGTCCCGTTGAAGAAAAGATAGTTTGATAACAATAACGTAGAGGGGCCATCAGGAGTGCTCTTCAGGCAACACGACCAATGTCGCCCTGATAAAGTACGCGTCTCCGGCGCACTCCTGATAGAATCGCCCCTTTTTTCGCGCCAGCCGCACAGAAACACGAACACTCATTCGTTGTTGCTGCGGCAACCCTGTACTGGAGCCTAAGTTATGGCCGCTACGCCGACTCCCCTTGAAGTGCGTAACATCAAAAAGCGCTTCGGCGATACAGAAGTCCTCAAAGGCCTCTCTCTTGAAGCCCAGAAAGGTGATGTGATCACCCTGATCGGTGCTTCAGGGTCTGGCAAAAGCACCTTTTTACGCTGCATGAATTTGCTGGAACAGCCCGATGACGGCGACCTGATCGTCCACGGCGAACAGATCCGCTTCAAGACCACCCGCCATGGCCGCGAACCCGCCGACTGGAAACAGGTCGTGCAGATGCGCGCCAAGCTCTCCATGGTTTTCCAGAGTTTCAACCTGTGGGCCCACATGACGCTGCTGGAAAACATCATCGAAGCGCCGATTCACGTGCTGGGTAAACCCAAGAAAGAAGCCATCGAACACGCCCACGCGCTGCTCGACCGAGTCGGCCTCAGCGCGCGTGCCAACGCCTACCCGGCGCAAATGTCCGGTGGTCAGCAGCAGCGTGGCGCCATCGCCCGGGCGCTGGCCATGAACCCGGAGGTCATGCTGTTCGACGAACCCACCTCGGCGCTGGACCCTGAGCTGGTGGGCGACGTGCTCAAGGTCATGCGCGATTTGGCCAACGAAGGGCGCACCATGGTAGTGGTGACCCATGAGATGAGCTTTGCCCGGGACGTCTCCAGCAAGGTGATCTACCTGCACCAGGGCCTCGTGGAAGAAGCCGGTACGCCCGATGACGTGCTGGGCAACCCGCAATCGCCGCGCCTGAAGCAGTTTCTGGCGCCCAAATACTGATCCGCGAGGCATGCACGATGCTTGATTTGCAAGGCTACGGCCCCCGCCTGCTGGAAGGCGCAGGCGTGACCGTTCAGTTGGCCCTCCTCTCGCTGATCCTGGCGATTGTGCTGGGGCTCTTGACCGCCAGCGCCAAAATGTCCCGCAACTGGCTATTGCGCCGTAGCGCAACGGTCTACACCACGGTGATTCGTGGTGTGCCCGACCTGGTGCTGATGATGCTGCTGTTCTTCGGCGGGCAGATCGGGGTCAATGCGATCAGCGATATGCTCTATGACCGCTACGACATCGATATCTACATCAACTTCAACGCCTTCGCGGCCGGTGTCCTCACCATCGGCTTCATCTTCGGCGCCTATATGGGCGAAACCTTTCGCGGGGCGTTCATGGCCGTCGACAACGGCCAGATCGAGGCAGGCAAGGCCTACGGCATGAGCAACGCACTGGTGTTTCGGCGTATTCGCTTTCCCCAGATGATGCGTCACGCGCTGCCTGGCCTCTCCAACAACTGGATGGTGCTGCTCAAGACCACCGCCCTGGTATCGGTGATCGGCCTGACGGACATGGTACGGGTGGCGGCAGAAGCCTCTCGGGCCACCCACGAGCCGTTTGTCTTCCTCATTCCGGTGGCGGCAGCCTATCTGCTGATAGCCAGCGTCTCCGAGTGGGTCTTCGCACGGTTGCAAAAACGTTACGACATCGGCTTCGGGGGGCAGTGACATGCTGGACATCTCTGCATGGTTCAACGATTTACTGGCGGGTAACCTGATCTTCACCCCCACCACCCTGGGCTACTACTGGGAAGGCCTGGTGACCACCACACAGCTGGTGTTCCTCTCGCTGGTGGCCGGGCTGATCCTGGCCGTCCCGCTGGCCATCATGCGCAGCTCAAAGCACAAATGGATCAGCCTGCCGGTCTATGTGTATACCTATGTGTTTCGTGGCACCCCGCTGCTCATTCAGCTCTACATCATCTACTACGGGGTGGTGTTCATCGATGGCATTCAGGAAACCTTCCTGTGGCCGCTGCTGCGCGAAGCCTTCTACCCGGCACTGATCGCCTTCACCTTGAACACGGCGGCCTACACCACGGAGATTTTCCGGGGTGCCATCAAGGCCACCTCACGGGGTGAAATCGAAGCCGCCAAGGCCTATGGCATGTCCAACAGCCTGATGATGCGCCGTATCATCCTGCCCAGCGCCTTTCGCCGTGCCCTGCCCGCCTACGGTAACGAAGTCATCTTCATGCTGCATGCCAGCGCCATTGCCAGCGTCGTCACCCTGATGGACCTGACCGGGGCCGCACGCTTCGTCTATGCGCGCTTCTATGCCCCCTTCGATGCCTTCCTGTTCGTGGCGGCCATTTATCTGTGCCTCACTTTTGCCATTCTGTATTTTTTCCGTTACCTGGAAAAACGGCTGCTGGCACATTTGCGGCCACAAACCTGAGCATGACGAAAAATCCAACATACGCCAACGTAAAACAAGCGTTGGTTTAATTCAGGTCACCCCCCTTTTCGCCAACCGCAAGCTGGGGTAGCTTAAAGGGGATCACCTCCGGTGAACCTGCTTCCTTTGGAGTCTACAATGAAAAAACTGCTGACCGTTTCTCTGCTGGGCCTGGCCGTGGCTGCCGCGTCCTCTGCCCAAGCCCGTGATTACGACCACGTGCGTATCGGCGTCGACGTACCTTACGAGCCCATGGAATACCGCACCCCCGAGGGCGAGCTGACCGGCTTCGATATCGACCTGGGCAACGCCCTGTGCGAGCGCATCGGCGTGACCTGCGAGTGGATCGAGCAGGAGTGGGACGGCATCATTCCGGGCCTGATGTCACGTAACTACGATGCCATCATGTCGTCGATGACCATCAACGACGAGCGTCGTCAGCAGGTGCTGTTCTCCGACCCCTACATCACCATGCCGTCGGCCTGGTTCGCCCCCGCTAGCCTGGAACTCAGTGACGCCAACGAAGAGACACTGGCCGGCAAGACCATCGGCGTACAGCGCGGCACCCTGCAAGACAACTACGTGACCGACCAGTACGGCCGTATTGCCAGCGTCAGCCGCTACTCCACCGCTGACGACATGGTGCTGGACATGCAGGCACAGCGCTTGGATATCGTCTTCCTCGACTATCCGATCGGCCAGTCCACCCTGCTGAACAACGAAGACACCGAGTACGTGGTCGTAGGCGAGCGCATCAGCGAGCCCAAGGAGTACTTCGGTGACGGCTTCGGCATCGCCTTCCGCCAGCGCGACCAGGCCCTGGCCGAGCGCTTCAACGAAGCACTGGCCGAGCTGCAGGAAGACGGCACCTACGATGAAATCTACGCTCGCTACTTTGGCGAAGAGTAAGCATTGACCGTCTCGCCATGCCTTCCTCAGGGAAGGCATGGCAGCACGCCAATACCATGACTCCAGACCGCCTACTCCCCTCTACGCCCCATGCGCAACGCCCAGGTACCCGTGGCACCATTGCCCGCTTCTACCTGAGCGAGTGGTTCGACGAACCGTACCGGCGCACTGTTCGCAGACGGCCTGCGCTTTGCCCGTGAAAGCGGGCGCATCGACTTCACCACCAGTACCCCCCGAGCTGCTGGCCGGTGGCGAAGTGCCCACCTCCGAGGCGGTAGCGCGGGCACTGAAAGCGCGGGTCGGATCGACCCGAGCCAGCTCAGCCTCTCCTCGGACGCCAACGCCTCGCTGCCGATGCCTTGAAGCCTCCCCAAAAAGGCCGCCTGATACCCGGCTCGGATGCCGATTTCATCGTGTTGAGCGAAGGACGCTGGGCCATTGACCACGTGTGGGCGCTGGGCAAACCGATTTTCAGCGCCCCCTGAGCGCCCGAGGCCGCCCAGCGAACTTGCTCAGCCAATGCCGGTCTTTAATGGCATAATGCGCTTTTACAAGGAGGTAACATGGCAGAACACTCAGCGGCACACACAACGCCCGCCACGGGCCTACCCGAGACGATGCGCCCCTCTTCCCATTGGACCGCCTGGGGCCAGTGGCTTGCGCTGTTCACCATGACCGTGGATCACCTGACCCGCTACGTACTGCCCGATGCCTGGGACCTGGGCTGGGCGGGCTCTTCGATTGGGCGCATTGCCTTTCCGCTGTTTGCTGCCATGGTGGCCTGGCACGGCCTGTTCAACACCCGCAACCCGCTGCGCTACGCGCGCCGTATCCTGATCATCGGTATCGCGGCACAAGTGCCCTACATGATGATGCCCAGGGCCTCGGATGCGTTTATCTTGAATGTCTGCTTTACGCTGGCCAGCGGCCTGGCACTCGGTGCCTTGGTACGCCAGGGGTGGCAGCACTATCAGGCACAGACGCTGGGCCTGGGTTGGCTGATGCTGGGGGCCGCCGTGTGTGTCACCGTCTGGTATCTGCTGGGCTTCTGGGTGGAGTATGGCCACAACGGCCTGCTGCTGATTCCGCTGTTCATGTTTGCCATGCAGGCCCTCAGCGAGACCCGCGATGCTCTCAAATCAAGGCTATGGGCGGGTCTGGCGGCGTTTCCGGTGCTGTGGATCGCCGGGCAGATGAACGCGTCGGACATGGCCAAATCCTTTACCGTCGGCACCTGTGTTCTGGTGCTGATGCTGGCCGCAGGCGCCGCCCAGCGAGTCCCCCCCGTGGCGCTGGCCATGCCCCGCCGCCTGTGGCTGGCCTGGTACCCGGGGCACTTCGCCCTGATTGCGCTGTGGCTATTGCTTAGCGGTCAGCTGGCCAGTTAGGCGTTTGCTCGGCCGCTCGTTTATTCACTGCTTCTCGCATCCAGGGCTGATAGCGGCATAGCTGAGCACGGCCCGCCAATTTGGCCTGATACATGGCAGTGTCTGCCTGCTTGAGCACTTCGGCATGGTCACAGGTAGACGCTGCAAAGCAGGTGTAGCCCATACTCGGGGTCACCTCTACCCAACGGCCTTCCAGCCGATATTTCCCTGACAGCGCCTGCTGCACTCGCTGCATATACTGCTCGGCCAGGGCTCTCAATTTGTCCGGCTCTGGCTCCGGGAATTGCGCCAGCAGCACAAACTCATCGCCACTCAGCCGGGCGGCCATGTCGCCGTCGCGCAAGCACGACTCCAGACGCCGCGCTACCTGTACCAACAGGTCATCGCCCGCGGCATGCCCCAGGGTGTCGTTGATCAGCTTGAAGCGGTCCATGTCCATGAACATTACCAAACCACCCCGCCGTGCATGGCCTGCCTCCTGGTACAGCGCTTCCATGCGTTCGATGAACAGACGCCGATTGGGCAGGTCCGTCAGCGCATCGTAGTACGCCTGACGATAAATGATCTCCTCACTACGCTTGCGCTCGGTGAAGTCTTCGACGATCGCCACGCCGCCGACCATCCGGTTGCCCATGCCATGTACACCGTTGAAGAACGCCCGCAGTGGCGTTCCCTCACTGGCTTTGGGTAGCCGATAGGTACCCTCGTAGTAGCCGGTGCCTTTTTCCAGGGCTGCCGACACAGCCTTGGCGACGTATCGATCGGCTGAACGGTCCAGCATGCGATAGCCCAGCAGCCGAGAACGCTCGACGCCCAGGATCTCCAGCAGCTTGTTGTTGCAGTCGGTGATCTGCCCTTGGTCATCAAAGTGCAAAACACCCAGGGGGGAGTGCTGAAAAATCGAGCGGTAACGGTTTTCGCTTTCCTTGAGCTGCGCTTCACGGGCCGCCATGGTAACGCGTAGGGCGATATTGTCATGGATGGTGCGGCTCAAGCGGCGGCTGGTGATCAGGATCAGCAGCAGAAACAGGACCAGCATCAGCCCGATCAACACGGAAAGCGAGGTTCCCATCAGCATGAACTGGAATTTCAAAGGCAACAGGATGGGCAATACGAAGCCAGTGGCTACCCACCACACCGACGACAGCGTCGTGACGCCCCCCGCCGCAATACCGGCCAGCACGATCGACAGCGCCGCAATTTGCCCCGGATATTCAGGGCTGAACAGCAGCACTCCCGTACTGCCCCACACCACCCCGGAAACGATGGCCCCCATGGCAAACCAGCGCAGCCACCGGTGCCGTTGCTGCTGCTGAATCGGCAAGCGCTTGAAACGGTGAGCCAACGCCAAACGCAATCCCGACACCACCACCAAGGCGGTGTACCAACCCAGCAGTACCCAGCCTTCCACCACGGGCCACATCGCCGCCACCAGCAAGCCGCCCGCCAAAACGCTGCTGAGCACCGGTTGCCAAAGGTTGTCATACAACATCCGCACTTTTTCTCCGCGCAGCTGTTGCAGGGTGAGATGGTGATCGCGCTGGTAGCCGCTGCGTAACCCTGACGCAGTTGCTGTCGGCGCCGCTGGCTTGCTGGGCGACATAGAACCCCCGTTTTCGTTGGCCTATGGGCCAATCTTATTGATTAATACAAACGTTTTATCACGCCTTATCTTTTAGCATGTTTACGCAGCAAAAGTAGCCTTCG
>NZ_LFGS01000004.1:76211-85162 GCF_002078135.1 Halomonas sp. BC1
GCCGCCTCGAAGGGCGGCTTTGAAGAGAGCATGACAGCCATCGAACGCACGGCTCAGAGCGAGTCGGCAAAGCTCCACTCGACCGCCGGAGCCCCCGGCAGCAGTGCCTGGCAGGCGCGTACTTTTTCCAGCAGCTCGGCATGGCTGGCCGCCACGACGTTCACGTGGGCCAGCTTGCGCCCCGCCCGCTCGGCCTTGTCGTAGCGGTGCAGGTGGGTATGAGGAATCGCCAGCAGCGCGGGATTGTCTCCCTCTTGCCCAATCACGTTGACCATGCAGGTAGGGCCAATCGCCTGAGTCGAACCCAGCGGCAAGCCCTGTACGGCCCGCAGATGGTTTTCGAACTGGCTGGTCACCGCGCCGTCCATGGTCCAGTGGCCGGAGTTATGCACCCGCGGGGCCATCTCATTGGCCAGCAGGCTACCGTCGCGGGTCTGGAACAGCTCCAGCGCCAGCACGCCCACGTAATCCAGCTCATCCAGCAGCGCACGAATGTAGCCATCGGCGATTTGCTGAACGCTGTCGTCCAGGTCGGGCAGCGGCGCCACCGAATAGCGCAGAATGCCGTCTACGTGCTGGTTCTCTGCCATGGGGTAAAACACCACTTCCCCATCGCGGCCACGCACGGCAATCAGCGACACTTCGCGCACGAAATCGACGAAGGCTTCCACGATCAACCGGGAATGGCCAATCGACTCCCAGGCGGCTTGGGCCTGCTCTGGCGCTCTCAGCACCGCCTGGCCCTTGCCGTCGTACCCTTCGGTGACGGATTTGGCCACTACGGGGCAGCCCAGCTCAGTGGCAGCGGCCTGCAGCTGCTCGGCGCTCTCCACCACCCGGTAGGCCGGCGTCGGGATGCCCAGCCGGTCGAACAGCGCCTTCTCTTCCACGCGGTTCTGGCACACGGCAATGGCACGGCTGCTGGGGTAGACCGGCTTGTGCTGTTCGATCTGCTGCACCAGCGCCACGGGCAGGTGCTCGAATTCGTAGGTCACCACATCGACCTTGTCGAGGAACGCCGCCAGATGCTGATTATCCGGGTCGACCACCACCTCACCGATACCGACGCTGGGGCTGCCGGTGGTGTCCAGAAAGGTAAACGTGTTGCCCAGCGGGTAGCCCGCCAACGCCAGCATACGGCCCAGTTGCCCGGCACCCAGTACGCCAATGTGTTTTACGCGATTGCTATGCACGCTCATGATGGGCTTCCTATTGTGCCGATTCGCTGGCCGCAGGCGCATCCGGGCGGGGGTCCGGGTTATCCAGCACCTGCTGCGTTTGCTCTGCTCGGAAGGCCTCGACAGCCTGACGTACGGCACTGTCCTGCAAGCCGACGATTTGCGCCGCCAGCAGCCCCGCATTGGTGGCCCCGGCTTTGCCGATGGCCAGCGTGCCCACGGCAATGCCACCCGGCATTTGTGCAATGGAGAGCAGCGAATCCAGCCCCTTCAAGGCCTTGGACTCTACCGGCACACCCAGCACCGGCAGCGCCGTTTGCGAGGCCACCATGCCCGGCAGGTGCGCCGCGCCGCCCGCGCCCGCCACGATAACCTGAAGGCCACGTTCCGCTGCGCTTTTCGCATAGTCGAACAGCAGGTCCGGGGTACGGTGTGCCGAGACCACGCGGGTTTCGTAGGCAACACCCAGCCGTTCCAACATCGCCACCGCGTGCTCCATGA
Source organism: Halomonas sp. BC1 (assembly GCF_002078135.1). Classification (NCBI taxonomy): domain Bacteria; kingdom Pseudomonadati; phylum Pseudomonadota; class Gammaproteobacteria; order Oceanospirillales; family Halomonadaceae; genus Halomonas; species Halomonas sp. BC1. The sequence continues at coordinate 77,891 of NZ_LFGS01000004.1, forward strand.
CCGGCCAATCCGACTTCGACCCCATGATCACGCCCACCTTGGGTGCGCTGTTCGACATACAATAACTCCTCGGCCCATGGCCTGCTCTAGCGAAAAACAGTGGAACGAGCCGCGTACAGGCTGCAGCTCATTGAAAAATGGGAAGGGGCATAGTTTACCAGAGCCAGTGCGTTTACGGGCTTTCTCATGGTCGTGAAATTTTCATCTAAATAGGCATTGAAAAGCGCGTGAGTTGGCGGCATTGTGTGTTTGTCATTTCAGACCCATGGAGTCACATGAGTACGGCATACTCGACTGCTCACGCAGAAGTGCAGGATCCTCCGCGAAGCAGCCCTGACCTCGATGTCAGGGAACTGGAAAAACGCACGCGCCTCATGCGCATCATCACACGTCTGATCGCCATATCAGACTTGGGAAGCCGAGAAATTGCCCGCCGGGCAGGCTTGCCAGTACAGAAGATCAGCGACCTGCTCGCCGGAAGGCTGGAGCACCTGAATATTGATGAACTCAATGTTCTGCGTCGCACCCTAGAGCTGGAGGCGCCATAGCCGCAGCGACTACCTGAATTCCTGACTCATCAATGAAGTAGGCTAGCCAGTGGGCTAGCCTTTTTTATTTATAACGTTCGATATGCGATCGTCGTTAAAACAACCAGTTAGCGCTCCAGGATTAAGGGAACATTAATAATGCAAAGCCAACTCATTGACTCCCATCAACTTTTATCTCAACCCAACCGCTTAAGCTTAGCCTACCTTGACCATTCGCCCCTGCGGATGATGCTTTACTTATAAAGGAGGCGCTGTGGACGCTATACGCCGTTCGCTACTTGGCCAGTTAGCTCGCTTAAGCGCAGGTGCTGCGCTTATACCGCTGTCCAGCCTTGCCCAGGCAGGTATCAATCAACAGCCAGCTCGTCGTGAAGGCGATCCCAGCAAACGCTATGGCATGCTCATCGACTTACGCCAATGTATTGGCTGCCAAGCCTGCACCGTATCGTGCCATATCGAAAATGCCGCACCTCTTGGTCAGTTTCGCACCACCGTTTCTCAATACGAGGTGCAGCACCAGGAGAGCGGTGAGTTAGCCACGTTTATGCTGCCCAGGCTGTGTAATCACTGCGAAAACCCTCCCTGTGTGCCCGTTTGCCCAGTGGAAGCAACTTATCAACAACAGGACGGCATTGTGGTGGTGGATAGTGACCGCTGCGTAGGCTGCGCTTATTGCGTTAACGCCTGCCCTTACGATGCCCGCTTTATTAACGAGCGCACCCAAACCGCTGACAAGTGCACGTTCTGCGCGCATCGCTTAGAGGCAGGGCTACTGCCCGCCTGTGTTGAAAGCTGTGTTGGAGGTGCGCGGATTATTGGTGATATGCGCAACCCTGACAGCCAAATCAGCCGCATGATTCAAGAACACCGTGATGCACTGATGGTACTTCAGCCAGAAAAAAACACGCTTCCCCAAGTGTTCTATCTCGGCATGGATGAGCGCTTCATTAGCCGTCCTGTTGCGGAACCTGTGGCGCTTGAAGTGCTCGACCCCCACGGACAGGAGATGGGCTATGAATTCCACCATTGAACTACTCGCCCCCCGCTACGACATCGCCTGGTACCCGTGGGCGGTGCAGTATTTTTTCATGATCGCCATCTCTTATGCGAGTCTCTGGCTAGCAGCGCCTGCGTTAATTTTCGGCAAACGAGCATGGCTGCCCACCGCACGCCTTGCACTCCTCGCTTGCGTCAGCACCACGTTGGTAGCGCCCGTTGCACTACTTGCGGACCTGCACCAACCGCTGCGTTTTTGGCATTTTTACGCGTACGCCAACACCCGCTCGTGGATGTCTATTGGCAGCGTGGTTCTGCCGCTCTATCTCGTCAGCGTACTGGGCCTTGCCTGGCTGGCTTGGCGCCCGGCGCTCCAGGCCCGGCGCAATGCGCCTGGGCTGAGCGGATGGATGGCTAAATGGCTAAGCCTGGGCGATAGCGCCACTCCAAGGGCGCTGGTGGCCATCGTGGGACTAGCCGCACTACTGCTTTCCAGCGGCATTATGCTTTATACCGGCGCGGAGCTTGCCATTGTGAAAGCACGCCCGCTATGGAACACCGTATGGCTTCCGCCCATGCTGGTCGCGACAGGCTTCATCGCGGCAGCAGGGCTAGTGCTGGTACTCAACCGGGTAAGCGGAGTGTGTTCGCACGCCACCGTTCGGCAAATGCTGTATGTCCTACTTGCCTTCTGTGCCGTGGCGGGTTTAATCGCGGCTAGCTGGTTCCTGGATGGTATTAACGCCAACGTTGGCTCGGTCGCAGCAGCGCTGGAGTCTGTTCGTCACAGCCCTTCCTGGCGCAGCACCGCGCTGTGGGGCGGTATTACTGGCATAACGCTCTTTATAGCGGTGGCGTGGTTAGTCTCGCGCCCTGCCCAACGCCAACCCGCATTGTTTGCCTGGGCTTGGCTACTCGGCCTGGTAGCTATTCATATGGGCTGGATGTTCCGCTGGGTGGTGCTGATGGATGTGCAGCACGTCGCCCGTAATAGTGCTGGTTTCCACCACTATGGCATTCCCGCTGGCTCTTCCGGCATCTTAGGCATCGTCGGTACCTTTGGGCTTTGGCTGGCCGCTATCTTACTGATTGAGCTATTTATTCCATGGCGGCAAGCCCAGCAAGGTGGCGTTAAACCGCCGCCCTCTTTCGATACCAATACATCCAGTGACTCGCTTAACGCCGAACAAGGAGCGCCTAACCATGGCTAAGTCTGCTCAAGACCCCTCACGCCGCCGGTTTCTTAAAGGCGCTGCTGCCGCAGGCGGTGCCGCCACCTTTGCAGTAGGCTACGCTGACCCGCTTGCCAAGATGGCCAAAGGACTCAGTGGCAGCGCAGGAGAAAAACCCAAGCACAACATTCACGGCAATTCGCTCACGCCGGAGTACCGCGTTGACTTAGCCACTGGCGAGCTAACCCTCACTCCCGACCAACGCACCGCCTTTACCATTTGCTACGGCTGCACTACCCTATGCGGTGTGCGGGTACGCATCGATGACACCCGGGGCGAAGTGCTGCGTGTATCTGGCAACCCATACCATCCGCTCTCTGCTGATGACCATCTGCCAATGCGAACTCCAGTGGCCGAGGCATTGCGCAGCGTGAGCGCTTACGGAGAACAGGGCCAAGTAAATCGCTCTACCGCCTGCGCCCGTGGCAACTCAATGATGAGCCAGATCACCAACCCTTTCCGTATCGACCACTGCCTGAAGCGCGTTGGCGAGCGCGGTAACCGGGAGTGGCAAAAAATCTCGTTTGAACAGTTGATTGAAGAGATTTGTGAGGGGGGCGATCTGTTTGGTGAAGGCCATGTAGATGGGCTGCGCGCCATTCACGACCACGACACGCCTATCGACCCTGCCAATCCAGAGTACGGCCCCAAGGCGAACCAGCTGATGGTCATGGAAGCCGGCGACTACGGGCGCTCCGATTTACTCAAGCGCTTCACGCTCAACGCCTTTGCTACCCGCAACTACGGCCACCACGGCTCTTATTGCGGCTTGGCGTTCCGCATGGGGTCAGGGGCCGTGATGAACAATATTGTCACTAATGCCCATGTAAAACCCGACATTCAGAACGCACAGTTCATCATGTATATCGGCTGCGCGCCTAGCCAAGCAGGCAACCCGTTTAAGCGTCAAGGCCGCTTGCTTGCTCAGGCACGCGCCGCAGGAACCCTTGAGTACGTGGTAGTCGACCCCGCGCTAAATGCTGCCACTTCCCACGCGGCGGATAATAATCGATGGGTGCCCATTCGCCCCGGCACCGACAGCGCCTTTGCCATGGCGATGATTCAGTGGCTGCTGGACCACGAGGGCTATGCCAGCGATTTTCTCGCCCTGCCGGGCCAGTCTGCTGCTGATGCCGCGGGCGAGACCACCCACACCAACGCAACGCATTTGGTCATTGATACCTTCGAACATCCGCGCCGTGGCTACTTTTTGCGCGCCAGCGATTTGGGCCTTACTGAAGCCGGTAGCGATGCGGATATGCCCGTCGTCGTATCAGACGGCGAGCTCATGCTCAGCGAGGATGTCATGGCCGCCGAGCTATTTGCCGAGCGCGCAGTGGAGCTTGCCGATGGCAGCACCGTCACCGTTAAAACCAGCCTAACGCTGCTGCGTGAATCGGCCCATGAATACGACATGGACACCTATGCTGAACATTGTGGTATTCCCAAAGCAACGATTATCGACTTAGCCAAAAAGTATGCCAGCCACGGCCGTAAGGCCGCCGTTAACTGCCACGGCGGTATGATGTCAGGCAACGGCTTCTACGCTGCTTTTGGCGTTCAAATGCTCAACCTGTTGGCCGCCAATTACAACATGAAAGGCGGCAGTGCGGTGGGCGGTGGCACTTATACAGGCACCGGCGAAGGTCCACGCTACGACTTGGCCAATTTCCCCGGAAAGCGTGGTCCGCAGGGCGTTTTTCTCTCGCGCTCACGCTTCCCCTATGAAAAATCATCGGAGTACCAGCGCAAGGTAGCGGCTGGTGAGAACCCTTACCCTGCGAAGGCTCCTTGGCGCTCACTCGCGCCACCCACCCTCACCGAGCATTTACCTTCTGCGCTGGATGGCTACCCTTACCCCATCAAAGCCCTGATTGGCTGCATGGCCAACCCGATTTATGGCCAAGCGGGCCTGAAAGGCGTCGTTGTCGATAAGTTAAAAGATCCCAGCCGACTAGGGTTATTTGTCGCGGTTGATGGCTTTATCAACGAGACCAATCGTTACGCCGATTACATCGTACCGGATTCAGTCATGTACGAAGTATGGGGGTTTGCAGGCTCATGGAAAGGCACGCTGGGCAAACTGACCACCGCTTGCTGGCCGGTGGTTGAACCGCGCCAACAAAAAACCGCCGAAGGCGAGCCGGTGTCTATGGATAGCTTCTTTATCGCCGTAGCTAAGCGGTTAGGACTGCCGGGCTTCGGCGACCACGCTATCCCTGATGCCAACGGTGACCTTCACCCGCTCAACCGTGCCGAAGATTACTATCTCAGGGCAGCCGCCAACATCGCTTTCCAGGAGGAACCGCTTCCAGAAGCGAGCGACACTGACATTGCCCATAGTGGCATCGCACCGCTACTGCCCAAGCTTGAACGTACGCTGAAGGCCGATGAACGCAGCCGTGTGGCCTATCTGTACGCCCGGGGTGGGCGTTTTGAAGATGCCAGCGAACACTTCGTAGGCCAGCATTTAAAGCGTCAGTGGAAAGCCACGCTGTGCGTCTATAACGAAGCAGTAGGCACCAGCATTGATACCACCAATGGCCTGCCAAACCGCGGCGTGCCGTGCCACTCGCTGCCGCAGATGGCGAACAAGCAGTCCATGCGGGAAGTGTTCCCCGAGCAAGAGTGGCCACTACTGGCCTTCTCGTTCAAATCCAACCTGATGAATTCCTACGCCATCGGTAACGAGCGACTGCGTATGATCAAGCCTTATAACCCCGTACAAATGCACCGCCAGGATGCCGAGCGCTTTGGGATTCAACACGGCGACACCATACGCATCGAAAGCCCCGGCGGCAGCGTGATAGGGCTCGCTCTGGTAAGCGAAAGTGTCGTACCTGGCGCGCTGGGCATCGAGCACGGCTACGGCCACAAGGATCTAGGTGCTACACCGCATATTATCGATGGCACCTCTCAGCCAGATATGCCTTGGATGCGGGCAGGTATCAATATCAACGACCTGGGCTTTCAAGATCCCACGCGCGAGGTCGGCGGCACTTGGCTGGAGCCCATTAGCGGCGCTAGCGTGAGGCAAGGGTTACCCGTCAAGGTCAGCCGCGTGTGAACCGGCAGGGGTAGTGAAGCTATGTCGCAATCACTACCCCACCCAAGGCCACCACGATCACCACCAGCCAGGCTGGCAGCTTCCACACGGTCAGTAGCAAAAAGCCCGTGAGCGCCAAGGCAAACTCATACGGCCCCACCACCGCGCTGGTCCAGACGGGGTCGTAGAGCGCAGCCCCCAGAACCCCCACGACGGCCGCGTTGGCACCGCGCATGAGCGCCTGGGCACTGCCCCATTGGCGAAAACGGTTCCAGAACGGCAGCACGCCCACCAGCAGCAGGAAGCCGGGAATGAAAATCGCCAGCAGCGCCAGCACTGCACCAACCACGCTGGGCAGCCCAGGCAGCAGTGCGCCCAGGTAAGCCGCAAAGGTGAACAGTGGCCCCGGCACGGCCTGTGCGGCGCCATAGCCCGTCAAGAACTCATCCGCCGTGATCCAGCCCGACTGCACTACTTCGGCTTCCAACAGCGGCAGCACCACGTGGCCGCCCCCAAACACCAGCGCCCCCGAGCGGTAGAAGGCATCCACCACCGCCAGCCACATGGCGCCGCCCGCCAGCAGCGGCAACAGCACCAGCAGCGCCACGAACAGCCCCAGAGAGATCAAGCCCACCTTGCGCGACACCGCAAAGTGCAGCGAATCCGCCAGCTCGCCCTGAGCGCTTTCGCGGCAGAGCAACAGCCCTACCATACCCCCCAGCACAATCGCACTCACCTGCCCTAGCGGGCCGCTGACCATGGCCACGGCAAACACCGCCGCCAGGGCAATGCCTGCCCGGGTTTTATCCGGGCAAAGGTTGCGCGCCATGCCCCATACGGCGTGGGCCACGATAGCCACTGCGACGATTTTCAAGCCGTGGATGATGCCGCTGGCCATCGGCCCATCCAGCACCGCCGCCCCCATGGCGAACAGCGCCAGTACCAGCGCGGAAGGCAGCGTGAAGGCCAGCCAGGCCATGGCCGCCCCCCAGGGGCCTGCCCGCAGCAGGCCCAGGGCAAACCCCACCTGGCTGCTGGCCGGGCCGGGCAAGAACTGGCACAACGCCACCAAATCCGCATAGGCTTTCTCGCTGAGCCACTGGCGGCGGGCCACGAACTCCGTACGAAAATAGCCCAGGTGCGCCACCGGCCCGCCAAACGAGGTAAGCCCCAGCGCCAAAAAGGCCCAGAACACCTCTCGAATGCGAGCAGGCGATACGGCAGTATCAGAGGAAGGACGGGGTTCCGACATAAGCTCGGCTCCTTGCAACGTTGAACAACAGGCAGCCAATAACCATACACGATTTTATTGACATGCCCATGACGGTTGAGCAACGTTGAGACTCCTTCCAACGCCACCTACCAGGAGCACCCCATGGCCCATCATTCAGAAGAGTTTCTACGCCTTGCAGAAGCCGCCAAACAGCGTACCACCCAGGTATCGCCTAGC
>NZ_LFGS01000004.1:86110-96703 GCF_002078135.1 Halomonas sp. BC1
ACTGCTAGCGATGCCAAACAGCGCATCGCCCAGGGCCACGTGGTGCTGGACGTGCGAGACAAGGAAGAGTTCGAGCAGGGGCATATCGAAAACGCCCTCAACATCAGCCGGGGCACGCTGGAAATGCGCATCCAGGAAGCGATTCCCGATAAAGACACGCCCATAGTGTGCCACTGCGCAGGCGGCAATCGCGGCGCCCTGGCCGCCGACACCCTGCAGCAACTGGGCTATACCCAAGTCGTGAATATCGAAGGCGGATTGAAGGCGTTCAAGGAAGAAGAAGCGCCGTAAGCCGCTCCTTTTGGTAATGATGCTCGCCCTCCCATCGGCAGCTTTAGAAGACTCCGGTGACTTTCGGCTTGAATCAATGACGCACGAAAGGCCGCCGTCATGGGAGCGATTGGTTGTTTAGTGGGAGGGGTGTTTTTGTGGTTCCACATGTACCGTCAGCTCGAAGCCGCAGGCATCTGCATAGCGCTGCAACGTTTTCCAACCGGGGTTACTGCTTCCTCGCTCCAGGCGGCTAATGTTACTTTTCTGCGTCTCCAGACGTTTGGCAAGCTCTTCCTGAGTCAGCCCGGCACGCTGGCGCATTGAAATAAGCGTGGAGGCCAATGCAAACTCCGGTGCCAGACGTTCATATTCCGCCTTCACCTCAGGGTTCTGAAGCGCCTGCTCTTTTAGTGCCTTTAAGTTCATCATGACTGCACCTCGCGCTGTCTTGACCGCGCTAATGTTAACGCCTGACGCGGCGTTTTCTGGCTTTTCTTGACGAATGCGTGCAGCACGACGATGTGTTTCCCATGCACGTAACAGAACAAGGAACGGCCAATCCCCTCTTGTGCCTTTGCTCGAATCTCAAACAGGCCGTCACCCATGGACTCCGTGTGAGGAGGCCCTAAGTGAGCACCATGCTGCTCTACCATCTCCAGCAACCGAAGCATTCTGGCCTGTATTTTGGGTGGCATGCTTAAAATTTCTTGCTCTACGCCTGGGTAAAACTCAACCTGCCACTCCATAGCACAGCTCCGATCAAGTTATCTTTTATGATAACTCAGGATGTGTAAAAGTTCCTACTCCAGAGACACACGACAACCTCCATCTTATGGCACCATAGCGTGACCGCATCCCCGTGACGCCGATTGCCGTGAAGGAACGCCGCCGTATGCCTGCCAATGCCCTGCTCTCCCCCACTTCGCTCACCCCCGGCTTCATGGTGGTACACGCCAATCGCCTGGAGGATTTACGGGGGCTGGCGGTGGAGTGGATGCGGCGACACCCGCTGGGGCCGCTGGAGAACGAAACCATTCTGGTGCAGAGCAACGGCATTGGGCAGTGGCTGAAGCTGGCCCTGGCGGAAGACCCGAAGAACGGCGGCGCGGGTATTGCAGCGGCGCTGGACGTGATGCTGCCCGCGCGGTTTTTATGGCAGGCCTACCGCCGGGTGCTCACCCACGTTTCCCACGATGCCGACGCCGTGACGGAAACCTCGCCGTTCGATAAATCGCGCCTGGTGTGGCGGCTGCTGCGCCTGCTGCCCACCCTGGCCGGGCAGCCGGTGTTCGAACCACTGGCGCAGTTTCTGGAAACCGACCGCGATCAGCGCAAGCACTACCAGCTGGCCGAGCGGCTGGCGGATCTCTTCGACCAGTACCAGGTGTACCGCGCCGACTGGCTGGACGCCTGGGCCAACGGCCACGATGTGCTGATTACCGCCCGAGGCGAACACCGCCCGCTGGAAGAGCACCAGTGCTGGCAGCCTGCGCTGTGGCGCATCCTGCGTGACGATGTGGCCGCCACCCAAGGCGATGCCGGGCTGAACAGCAGCCGCGCCCAGGTACACCAGCGCTTTTTGAAGGCCACCGAACAGCTGGAAGGCCAGGCCTGCCCGCCAGGGCTGCCCCGGCGGCTGATCATTTTCGGTATTTCGTCGCTGCCTCAGCAAACCCTGGAAGCCCTGGCGGCGCTCTCCCGCTGCTGCCAGATCGTGCTGTGTGTGCACAACCCCTGCCAGTTCTACTGGGCGGACATCATCGAACACAAAGACCTGCTGCGCGCCCAGCGCTATCGCCAGCGGCGCAAGACCGGTATGCCCGACACGCTGGACGTACTGGGCACCGGCGATGCCGATGATGCCCTGCACCTGCACGCCCAGCCGCTGCTGGCCGCTTGGGGCAAGCAGGGCCGCGACTATCTGCGCCTACTCGATGAGCACGACGACGCGGGCAACTACCAAACGCTTTTCGAGCAGCAGGCGCTGCGCATCGATATGTTCGAGCCGTTCAGCGGCGAGGAGCGCCACTGCCTGCTCAGCCAGCTGCAAGACGATATCCGCGAGCTGCGCCCGGTGGCAGAAACCCAAGGCCAGTGGCCAGCGCTGCCCGCCACCGATGACTCCATCGTGTTTCATATTGCCCACGGCCCCCAGCGGGAAGTGGAGATTCTTCACGACCAGCTGCTGGCCGCCTTCAGCGCCGACCCCGCCCTGCGTCCGCGCGATATCATCGTCATGGTGCCGGACATCGACCGCTACGCCCCGCACATCGAAGCGGTATTTGGCCAGCTGCCCACGGACGACCCGCGGCATATACCCTACACGCTCTCGGACCAGGCCAGCCGTCACCGCCTGCCGCTGATGATCGCGCTGGAAAAACTGCTGCGGCTGCCAGAGCTGCGCCTGACGGTCAGCGATGTGCTCGACCTGCTGGAAGTGCCCGCCCTGCGCCAGCGCTTTGGCCTGGAAGAGCGCGACCTGCCGGTGCTGGAGCGCTGGATGGAAGGCGCGGGCATCCGCTGGGGGCTGAACGCCCAGCAGCGCCAGCGGCTGGAGCTGCCCGGCGGGCTAAGCCAGAACACCTGGGCCTTCGGCCTGCGCCGCCTGCTGCTGGGCTACACCGTCGGCGACGGCCACGCCTGGCAAGGCATCGAGCCCTTCGATGATATTGGCGGCTTGGAAGCGGGCCTGGCAGGGCCGCTGGCCACGCTGCTGGAAAAACTCGACGCCACCTGGGAAACCTTCTGCCAACCCACCGATGCCGCCACCTGGGTGGCGCGGCTGCGGGCACTGCTGGAAACCTTCTTCCTCACCGACGATGCCCAGGAAAGCATCATGCTCACCAAGCTGGAAAACGGCTTGCAGCAGATGCTGGAAAGCAGCCAGGAAGCAGAACTCGACGACCCGCTGCCGCTCTCCATGGTGCGCGAACACTGGCTGGCACACATCGATGAACACAGCCTTTCCCAGCGCTTTTTGGCCGGAGCGGTGAACTTCGCCACCCTGATGCCCATGCGCGCCATCCCCTTCAAGCGGGTGTGCCTGCTGGGCATGAACGACGGCGACTACCCCCGCTCCCAGCCACCGCTGGATTTCGACCTGATGGGCAGCGACTACCGTCCCGGCGACCGTTCCCGCCGGGAAGACGACCGCTACCTGTTTCTCGAAGCGCTGCTCTCCGCCCGGGACCAGCTCTACATCAGTTGGATGGGCCGCAGCCAGATCGACAACTCCCCGCTGCCCCCCTCGGTACTGGTGGGCCAACTGCGCGACCACCTGGAGGCTGGCTGGCAAACGCACACCGGCGCGCCGCTGCTGGAAAGACTCACCACCGAACACCCGCTGCAGCCGTTCAGCCGCGCTTACTTCAACCACCCGGCGGGCCGCCTGTTCACCTACGCCCACGAATGGCGGGAAGTGCACGCCCCCCGCACGCCGCCCGCGGTGGAGCGCATGCTACCCGCACCGGAAAACGCCCCCACCAGCCTCTCGCTGGCGCAGTTGGGCGGCTTTCTGCGCGAGCCGGTGCGCAGCTTCTTCAATACCCGGCTGGGGGTCTATTTCGAGCAGGAGGCAATCGCCGAGCTGGACGCCGAGCCCTTCGCGCTGGATGGCCTGCAAAACTGGCAGCTCCAGGACCAGCTGATTGCCGCCCAGCGCCACGCAGTGGACCACGGCCAACCGCGTATCGAGGTGCTGCACGACGCGTTGGAGCGCTTTCAAGGCCAAGGGGTACTGGCCATGGGTGCCTTCGGCGAGCGCATGCGCGATGCCCTCGCCGACCCCATGGAAGAGTTGTTCAACGCCTACGAAGAAGCACTCACGGCGTGGCCGCACGCGCTGCCAGACGCACAGGTGCAGTTCGAGGCCCACGGCCTCACGTTGGAAGAACCCCTGGGCGAGCTGCGCCAGGATGAGGCAGGCCAGCGCTGCCGCCTGCTGCTGCTCAGCAGCAGCCTGATTAGCCAGGGCAGCGGGCGCGGCCAGTACCGCTGGAGCCACCTGCTGCGCCCTTGGGTCGCCCACCTGGCAGGCAACCTCAGCGGCCCGATGACCACCCTGCTACTTTCCAAAGCCGGGCATGTCACGCTGGAACCCGTGGCTGCCGACACCGCCCGCCAGCATCTGGAAACCCAGCTCGCCGCCTGGCAAGCGGGCCTGCAAACCCCGCTGCCGCTGGCCTCACAGGCCGGTTTTGCCTGGCTGGCCAAGCAAGGCACGCCGGAAATAGCGCAGGAGAAAGGCCGAGACAGCGACGCCTTTGCTGCCGCCGAAGCCGCCTATGAAGGGGGTTACAAGGTCACCGGCGAAGCCGCGCAAAGCGCGTATTTAAGCCACCAGTGGCCCCGCTTCGAGCGGCTGTTTTTCGAGCAGGCCAACGGGCACACTTTTGCCACACTGGTGGATGCGCTCTACGCGCCGCTTCATCAGGCCGTCAAAGGGTAAACCAGCAAGGGGGTTACACCGCGTCGAGCGTTTCCACATCGAACGCCACAATCTGGCGTTTGGCGCTGGAGAACTCGACGCCGATCAGGTGTATGGGCTTGCCAGAGGCACGATACTTGTCGGCGTATCCCTTCTGCTTGATTTGCGCCAGCGCCTGGCCTTCCGGCAGCTGCTCCACCACCTTGAACTCGAACAGGTAGATATGCCCGCCAAAGTTCACGCTCATATCCACCTTGCCGTGGTGGCTGGCATCTTCCACCGTTACATCCAGCCCCAGGGCCGCGAAGTGGCTGTAGAAGATGCTGGCATAATGTCCTTCGTAGCGAGCAATCGGGTTGTTGCGGTACCAATCGTGAGGAAGCCCGGCATAGAGTGCCTTTAGGTGCGCTTCCAGCCCAACCAGGTCATGCTGGCTTAAATGGCGGAACAGCGTCCTGCGTTCACGCGGGGCGTTTTCAACTCCCAGCGATGGCAGCAAGGCGTGGTTGAGGCTGGTTTCCACCTCACGGTTAGGGAAGCCCAGCGTGTACTGCCGGTATCCCAGCAGCGGCTCCTCTACCTGCTGGATGGTCAGGTAGCCGGTTTGAAACAGCAGGCCTTCGGTGCTGATCTGATCCACATCAAATTGGCTGAGCAGTTCATACTCGGTTTCCCAGTGATCCAATGAGGGCGTAAATACCCCCCGCTGCTTGAGAATATCGACCAGAAACGTCGGCGTGGCAGACTCGAACCAGTACGGCGCGAACTCGCGCTTTTGAAACAGCAGCAGCACATCAAACGGGTTGTAGACAGACACCACCTCACGCCCACCCCAGCGGTAGCCGTTGTACCACTGACGAATGGCCTCACGATCCAAACCGGGTAATTCCGGTGCGAACACCGTATCGATGTCTTCGTCGGTATAGCCGCAAAGCGTGCTGAAAGGGTCGTCAAGGGTGATATCGTTGAGGTTGTTCAACCCCGAAAACAAGCTCACCTTACTGAACTTGGAAACCCCGGTGAGCAGCACGAAGTGCAAATGAGGGTCGGCATCTTTCAGCACGCTGTAGAGATTTTTCAGCCCTTCGCGCAGCTCCCGAGCGCGCTCAGGTTGCAGAATGTTATCCAGAATCGGCTTGTCGTATTCGTCGATCAGTACCACCACCCGCTGACCATATTGCTGGTGGGCGCTGCGAATCAGAGTTGAAAATTCACCGGGTATATCCGTCTTGTGGTGTTGGGTAATGCCCAGCCGCTCACGCTGCACCCGGAGCTGATCACGAATACGCTCATCCAGCGCTTCACGGCTCTGCATCACACCATCGGCAAAGCTGATACGAATGACCGGGTAACGCTGTTGCCAGTCCCACCTGTCGTGAATATGGAGCCCTTCGAACAGCGCCTGGCGGCCCTCGAACAGGCAGCGTAGCGTATCCAGCAACAGGCTTTTGCCGAAGCGGCGCGGCCGCGAGAGAAAGTAGTATTTGTTCTGGTTGACCAGGCGCTCGATATGCGGCGTTTTATCCACGTAGTAATAGTCGCCCTCGCGGATATCCGAGAACGTCTGAATCCCGATGGGGAGCTTACGGCGATGGGCATCCTGCACGGCGGTCTCCAGAACACAAAGTGCGATACAAAGAGCAGTTTAGCATGCGGCTGCCCCAGGCAGCCTCAGATCAGCGGGCTTTCATCTCCCTTGCCGCCCAGCGATAAAATGCGCTTCGCCAACGCAATCATCTCCGGGTCGCCGGTGTTCTTGGTGGGCACATCGGACAGTTTCACCACCGGCAGCCAGCCCTGCCCTTCGGGGCGGGCCTCGACCATCTTGATCACCATGTTCATGGGCGCCACGCCGATATCGTTGGTGAAGTTGGTGCCGATCCCGAAGGCCATGCCAATGCGCCCCTGGCAGAAGGCGCGAATGCGCTCCACTTTTTCAGGGGTAAGCGCATCGGAGAAGATGATGGTCTTGCTCAGCGGGTCGATGCCCAGGCGCCGGTAATGGGCAATGGTGGCATCGGCGAACTCGATCGGGTCGCCGCTATCGTGGCGCACCCCGTCAAACAGCTTGGCGAACTTCTTGTCGAAGCTCTCGAAAAATGCCCGCGTGGTAAACGTATCGGTGAGCGCGATGCCCAAATCCCCCCGGTACACATCCACCCAGTGCTCCAGCGCCAGGCTGTTGGCCATTTTGAAACCGAAACGCGCCCCGTGGAACATGAACCACTCGTGGGCGTGGGTGCCAATGGGCTTCACCCCGTGGCGCATGGCCAGCAGCACATTGCTGGTGCCGCTGAAGGCCTCCCCGCCGTAGTGGCGCAGCGCTTCCACCACCCGGTCGTGCACCGCAAACGAGAAGCGCCGACGAGTGCCGAACTCGGCAATCTTCAGCCCGTGCTGGCGGTAGAGTTCGATCTTCTCCCGGGTGCGCTGCTCGATGAGCGCCTCATCTTCTTCCGACACCGCCACGCCGCGCAGCCGATACCAAAGCTCACTGATCAGCGCCATCAGCGGCACTTCCCATAAAATGGTGCGGTACCAAGGGCCTTCGATCACCACCGACAGCTCGCTGCCCTGCTGCTCGATGGTCACCTCGCGGGGGTCGTAACGAAAGCCCGCCAGAAAATCGAGATAGGTGGGGTCCAGGTAAGGGCAAGTGGTTTCCAGATAGCGCTTCTCCTCCTCGGTCAAGCACAGCGCCACCATGCGGTCTACCTCCCCGCGCAGCGCCTCACCAAAGCCCTCGGGAAAGGCATGCTCCCCGCGATTGATGAATGCGTAACGGGCGTGAGCATAGGGAAAGCGTTTGATCACGGCATTCTGCATCGTGATCTTGTAGAAATCGTTATCCAGAAGCGAGGTCAGCATGAGATCCCTTCACCAGCGTCAACAGATCGCCAAGAGCGGCTAGCCCACTAGATTAGCAGTTGGCAGCGATACCTCACACCCTGCCCTCTTTTGCCCTAACTTGCGGGCAGTTGAGCGACTATCCGCCATCGGCAATAGAGTGCTAACCTTTAAAACATTAGCGTTCAGCGAGGAGCAGACCCCATGCGTCTTTCTCAATCACAGCGTGAGCTTATTCTGGCAGCCGTCCGTGAGTTTGCTGGGCCTTCGGTGGCCGTGCATGTATTCGGCTCGCGACTAGACGATGGTAAGCGAGGCGGCGATGTCGATTTACTGCTTATCTCACCCACCGCTATTTCGCTACTTGCCTGCGCTGAACTCAAAATGGCGCTTGAACAGCGCCTCCAGCTACCGTTCGATCTCGTAACCTACGTAAAAAAGGCGGAACCCACCCCGTTTCAAGCCATGGCGCTCGCACAGTCACGCTCAATAACGCTTGAGGAAGCGGCATGAGCCAAGATGTCCTTAGCGAACAGCAGCGTTATCTGGCGCAGCTGCTTGAAGCCATCCAGCGTTGCGCCTGGTTTCTTCACCAGTCACGCAAAAAAGTCACATGGCCTTTGGACGGTGACTGGTTAGCCGACCATAAAAAAGACGTCGACCTTTTTGAAACACTGGCCGCTATCAATGAGCGCTTTGCCAAACTCCAGGACTCCATTGCGTCTGCCATGAGGCACAGCGCTCTGTTGGCAGGTGAATCGACCGACAGCTTTCTCAAAGTCCTTTCGCTGTTTGAAAAACAAGGCGTCGTGGACGCCACCAGCGACTGGCAGCGTTGTCGTGCCATTCGCAATATTGCCGCTCATGATTACTCGACGCACTACGCGCAAATAGCAGAGCACTTTAACCTGTTGAACGAACTTTCTGACGTTCTTCTCATCACGTCAAAAAGACTCGTGATATGGAGCGCTGAACAATTAGGGATTTTTCCAGCCACCCAAGACTTCTCCAGCGAGTTCGATAGCGTCTTTCAAACCAGCCTCTAACGCTGCTTTGCTCTTTTGCCCAGCACCCGGCGACGCGATATAGTGCCGGTGCCTTGGGTCACCCACCCAAGGCGCTTTGCTTTCCGCCTGCCGTGATGTTCGGAGAAGAAGAATGAGCCAGCCCGCCCCGCTGAACCCGCTGACGCTGCCGCTTCACGGCAGCCGTTTGATCGAAGCCAGCGCGGGCACGGGGAAAACCTTCACCATCGCGCTGCTTTACGTGCGCCTGGTACTGGGCGGGCAGCACGGCGAGGACGACACCGCCTTCGTGCGCCCGCTCACCCCGCCGGAAATTCTGGTGGTCACGTTCACCAACGCCGCCACCCAGGAGCTGCGCGAACGCATTCGCCATCGGCTGGTAGAGGCGGCTGCCGTATTTCGTGATCAGGGTGAAGACTCTCTTCTTCTGGCGCTGCGCAGCCAGTACCCCGAGGCCACCTGGCCCGCCTGCGCTCGCCGCCTGGAGCTGGCCGCCGAGTGGATGGACGAAGCCGCCGTTTCCACCATCCA
Organism: Halomonas sp. BC1; assembly: GCF_002078135.1. NCBI lineage: Bacteria > Pseudomonadati > Pseudomonadota > Gammaproteobacteria > Oceanospirillales > Halomonadaceae > Halomonas > Halomonas sp. BC1. Next base: position 95,213 of record NZ_LFGS01000004.1, read on the forward strand.
CAGCTGGTGCTACCGCATGCTGCGGGAACACGCCTTCGATAGCGGCAGCCTGTTCTCGCTCAACCTGGAAAACGACCAGCACGAACTGGAGCAAGAAGTGGTGCGCGATTACTGGCGCACCTTCTACTACCCGCTGGACGCCGAGGCGCTGGGCAGCATCACCGGCTACTGGAAATCCCCCGACCACCTGCATCAGGACGTACGCAAGCTGCTCCACGAAAGCGACGCACTGGGCGCGCTACGCCCCGAGCCAACCCACACGCTGAGCACCGCCGCCGCCGAGCGCAGCGCCCTGCTCAGCACCCTGAAAGCCCCCTGGCCCGAATGGCTGGACGACCTGGTGCCCGCGCTGGAAGACGCCGCCCAGCGCAAAGCCTTCAAAGGCCAAAGCTTCAACGCCAAAAGCCGCGCCAACTGGCTAGGCGCACTGCGGGAGTGGAGCGACAGCGACCTAGAGCGCCCCGCGCTCACCCCCGCCGCCTGGAAACGCCTGACCCCGGACGGCATGGCGGAAATATGGAAAGAGGGCGCGCCACCCTGCCCGAAGGCCTGGCAAGCGCTGGCCGAGCTGCCCGCCGCGCTCAACACGCTGCCCGAGCCACGCAACGACCTGCTGATTCACGCCGTGCAGTGGTGCAAAGTACGCCTGGAGCGGGAGCAGGAGCGCCGCGCCGAAATGGGCCCCAACGACCTGCTCACCCACCTGGACCGCGCCCTGCAAGGCCCCAACAAGGAGGCGCTGGCCGCGCAGATTCTGCGCCAGTTCCCCGTGGCGCTAATCGACGAATTCCAGGACACCGACCCCATCCAGTACCGCATCTTCAACGCGGTGTACGAAGTCGCCAGGCCCCGCCGCGACGCCGCCATGCTGCTGATCGGCGACCCCAAGCAGGCCATTTACGCCTTTCGCGGCGCGGATATCTTCACCTACCTGAAAGCCCGCGAAGACACCGCAGGCCGCCACGTGACGCTGGGCACCAACTTCCGCTCCAGCCGCGCCATGGTAGAGGCAGTGAACCACTGCTTCCGCTATGCCGATGAACACCCGGCAGGGGCCTTCCTGTTCCGCGAAGAAGGCGGCGACAACCCGCTGCCGTTTCTGCCGGTAGACGCCAAAGGCCGAAGTGAACAGCTCGTTCACCAGGGCCAACCACTGCCCGCCATGACGCTCTGGCCACTCGCCGCCGACGAGCCGCTCTCCAAAACCGCCTACCAGACCGAGATGGCCGAACGCTGCGCCTCGTACATGGCGGAACTGCTCAACGCAGGCCAACACGGCAAGAGCGGCTTTCAAACCGACGACGCCCTCACCCCGCTCAAACCTTCCGATATGGCAGTGCTGGTGAACGGCCTGCAGGAAGCCCGCGCCATTCGTCAGGCGCTGGCCAGCCGAGGGGTGAAGAGCGTGTACCTTTCGGACCACGACAAGGTGTTCAGCTCGCCCATGGCCGCCCAGGTAGAGCGCTGGCTGCGCGCCTGCGCCGAGCCGCT
>NZ_LFGS01000004.1:97097-132193 GCF_002078135.1 Halomonas sp. BC1
TGGCCACCCCAGTGCTGGGGCTGAGCCTTGCCGAGCTGGACCACCTGCAGCAGAACGAGCTGGCCTGGGAAGCGCGGGTCGAGCAGTTCAGCCACTACCACCGCCTGTGGCAGCGCCAGGGCGTGCTGCCGCTGGTGCGCCGCATCATGGTGGATTTCGAGATTCCCGCCCGCCTGCTGGCAGAGTTCGAAGAGGGTGAGCGCTTGCTCACCGACCTGCTGCACCTGGGCGAACTGCTGCAACAGGCCAGCGCCGAGCTGGACGGCGAACACGCGCTGATTCGCTTTCTGTTTGATGCCATTGCCGACCCGGAAAGCCACGGCGACAGCCACAAGCTGCGCCTGGAGAGCGACGCGGATCTGGTCAAGGTGGTCACCATCCACAAATCCAAAGGGTTGGAGTACCCGCTGGTGTTCCTGCCCTTCATCGCCAACCACCGCCCGGTGAAAGCCGACGACGTACCGCTGCGCTGGCACGACAGCGAGGGCAACCTGCAGCTCAGCCTGGACGCCGATGACACGATACTCGCCACCGCCGACCGCGAACGGCTGGGGGAAGACCTGCGCAAACTCTACGTGGCGCTCACCCGCGCCCGCCACGCCACCTGGCTGGGGCTGGCCCCGCTGAAAGGCTTGGAAAACAGCGCGCTGGGCTATCTGTTGACCGGTGGCAGCACCCTTTCCCCCGATGCACTCCCCAAGGCGCTCGATGCCCTGGTGGAAGGCAGCGACATCCACCTCGGCACGCCGCCCGAGCCCACCGCTGATCGCGTGACGTCCGTGGCGGAAAGCAGCGCCCTGGGCCACGCCCGCACGCCCACGCGCCCGGCCAAAGAGCACTGGTGGATTGCCAGCTACTCCGCGCTGCGGCTTTCCGGCACGCTCACCGCCCCGGTGCTGCCACCGCTGGAGCCCACCACCGCCCAGGAAGCCACCGCCTTCGAAGTGCTGGATGAACCTCAAGAACTATCTCAAGAACTATCTCAAGAACTATCTCAAGAACGATCCCAACCGGAAGCGTATCACCTGCACAAATTCCCCCGTGGCCCCGGCCCCGGCACCTTTCTACACGGGCTGCTGGAGTGGGCGGGCAAGCAAGGTTTCGATGCTGCCGCAAAGGATAGAGACGCGCTCAACGACATGCTGTGGCGGCGGGTGCAGCTACGCGGCTGGCAAGCATGGCAAGAGCCGCTGGCGGGCTGGCTAAGCGCCCTGCTCACCACGCCGCTACCGCTGGCCGCGCCCACCCCGAAAAGCGTGGCGCTGAATGAGCTGGAAAGCTACCAGGTAGAGCTGGAGTTCTGGTTTGCCGCCAAGCGGGTGAACACCCAGGCCATCGACGCGCTGGTGAGCAAGCACTTACTGCCAGGCATCGAACGCCCCGCGCTGGATGCCGACACCCTTAACGGCATGCTGAAAGGCTTCATCGACCTGGCCTTCGAGCATCAAGGGCGCTTCTACGTGCTGGACTGGAAATCGAACTACCTGGGCCCCAACGACAGCGCCTACGAACCCGAGGCCCTGCGCCACGCGCTGCTCGCCAAACGCTACGACCTGCAGGCTGCGCTCTACCTGCTCGCCATGCACCGGCTGCTCAAAGCGCGCCTGCCGGATTACGACCCGCACCAGCACTTGGGCGGTTCGATGACGGTATTCCTGCGCGGCAGCCGCAGCCCTGGGCGTGGCGTAGTGGGCGAACCCGCCCCGGTTGAACTCATCGAAGCCCTGGACAGCCTGTTTGCAGGCGAGCCCCACGCCACCCAGCAGGAGGCCACGGCATGAGCCGCCAGCACGACACCCACACCTTCGACATGTTCGGCGATGCGCCCACCGCCAGCGCTCACCCTGCACTCAGCAGCACCCCGGAACTGCTGGCCCTATGCGAACGCTGGGTAGCACGCGGCTGGCTGCGTGACCTGGACCGCGCCCTGGTGCGTTTTCTCGCCAGCGAAGCACCGGATGCGCCCACGCTGCTGCTACTGGCCGCCGCGCTGGCCAGCCACCAGCTAGGCCGGGGCCACGTGTGTCTGGACCTCAACGCCACGCTCAACGCGCCGGATTTCGCCCTTTCGCTACCGCCCGAAGGCGACGACCTCACCGACCCGCCGCCACTACCCAGCGACGTGCTGGCCACGCTCACGCTCAGCGAATGGCAAGCCGCCCTACACCACCCGCTGCTCACCAGCGAAGGCCCCGGCAACACGCCGCTGGTGGTAGTAACCACTCACTCAGCCAGCGCCACGCCCAGCACCCGGCTCTACCTGCGGCGCTACTGGCAGTACGAACAAAGCCTCCACCAACACATCGCCGCCCGCCTGGAAGGCACAGGCTCAGAAAGCACAAGTGGGAGGCCAATTCATTGGGCGATGGGTGACGCCAGTCACCCTGGGTTACTCCCCCAAGCCCTGAACATTCTGTTCAAGCCAAGCAACGCCCTGGACTGGCAAAAAACCGCCTGCGCCCTGGCCGCCCGCAGCCGCTTCGGCATCATTACCGGCGGCCCCGGCACTGGCAAAACCACCACCGTGGTGCGCCTGCTCGCCCTGCTGCAAACCCTGCAACTGGCCCAGCACCCCAGCCAGCCGCTGCGCATCCGCCTGGCCGCCCCCACCGGCAAAGCCGCCGCCCGCTTGAACGAATCCATCGCCGGGCAAGTCGCCAAACTTCCCTTCAATGACCTCACCATGTTGCTGAAAGGAGCCGAGCAGACAGAAGCTTCGAGTGAGGAAACTGTGTTGGAGAAGACTTTGTGGGAGGGAGCTTCAGCTCGCGATGATTCACCCACAGAACAACTATCAGCCACCATCCCCACAGAAGTGACCACTCTGCATAGACTACTCGGCGCACGCCCCGACACCCGCCACTTCCGCCACAGCGCCGCCAACCCGCTGGCCCTGGACGTACTGGTGATCGACGAAGCCTCGATGGTGGATATCGAAATGATGGCCGCCACCCTCAGCGCCCTGGCCGCCCATGCCCAGTGCATACTGCTGGGGGACAAAGACCAGCTCGCCTCGGTAGAGGCAGGCTCGGTACTCGGCGACCTGTGCCGCCGCGCGGAAGCCGCCCACTACACCCCAGCCACCGCCGAATGGCTGGCCCAGGCCACCGGGCAACCGCTGCCAGCGGAGTTCATCGACCCCGCAGGCCAACCGCTGGACCAGGCCATTACCATGCTGCGGGTCAGCCACCGCTTCAATGAACGCAGCGGCATCGGCCAGCTCGCCAAGGCCATCAACCAACCGGGCCATGCGCAAAGCGAACGGGAAAAGCAGCAGGCCGTCACCGCCGTGCTGCGCCAGGGCTACCCGGATATTCACCATTTGGTGATGAGTGACGACGCCGCGCTGGACAAACTGGTGATTCACGGCAGCCCCAGCGGCTTTGCGGGTAACGGCGAAGGCCGCACCGACCACCAGGGCCAGCCCATCGCCCCGCCCACGGGCTACCGCCACTACCTCAAGGTGCTGCAAGTACAGCGCCCACGGGGGGAATCCTTCGAGGAGAGCCCCGCCGCCTACAACGCCTGGGCCAGCGAGGTACTCAGCGCCTACAGCCATTTCCAACTGCTGTGCGCGCTGCGCAAAGGCCCTTGGGGCGTAGAAGGCTTGAACCAGCGCATCGCCAGCACGCTGCGCGGCGAAAAGCTGCTGTTCGGCAGTGACTACACCTTGGAGAAAGGCTGGTTTGAGGGCCGCCCGGTACTGGTGACCCAAAACGACTACGGCCTGAAACTGATGAACGGCGATATCGGCATCACCCTGGCCGTGCCCGACCCGCGCAACCCGCAGCAGAAGTTATTGAGAGTGGCCTTTCCTTCATCAAGTGCCGCCAGCGACCCCGAAAAGCCCATCCGCTGGGTGCTGCCTTCCCGCCTCCACGCGGTGGAAACCGTGTTTGCGATGACGGTGCACAAATCCCAGGGCTCGGAGTTTTTGCACACCGCCCTACTGCTACCGCCCACGCTAAACCCCATCCTGACCCGCGAGCTGGTCTACACCGGCATCACCCGCGCCCGCGAATGGCTCACGGTGGTGGAAACCAAACGCGGGGTGTTGAACGAGGCGGTGGTGAGTGAGGTTGTTAGGGTTAGTGGGGTTGGGGGTTAAAACCATTGGTTCTAGTTGAATCAGCTTTTGGCGGAGCCGCAACGAAAAATTTCCCTTGGCTGGCTGGGTGCTGGAATGGTCGCGGGCTGAAGCGGCCTCCCACGGGGGGCTAGGTGAAGGCGGTTTGCTGGAAGCTTGTTCGCGCTGTTACAGCCGCATGCCACGCGGCAAGCTGGGGATGCGCTTCTTTCCAGCGTATCTCTGGCAGCCGGAAGGCGAGGTATTCCAGCGCGACGGCGATGGCGATGTCGCCCAGGTGGATCGATGCGGCCGTGGGGTTGCCGCTCAGCTCGCTGTTCAGTTGCTCCAACAGCCGCTGCATGGCCCTTGCCCGGCGTTGGCCCAGCTCGCTTTGGTCGATCTCGGGGCCATAGTGCTTGCGGGCAATCACGGTGGTGAATGCGGCATCCATGAGGTTTTGGCCCAGGCCTGCCAGGTGCAGCACGTCACTCAACGGGGTGGGCAGCATGGGCGGGGTGGGCTTTACGTTGTCCAGGCTGTCCAGGTACATGGCAATCAACATGGATTCGCTGAGCGTGGTGCCCTCCTCCGTCACCAGTGCGGGGATGCGCCCGGCGGGGTTGGCCTTCAGAAGGTCGGCATCGTCGGCCCAGGGGTCGCACCACTTGAGCGTCACGGCGTCCATCAGGCCTTTTTCCAGTAACACGATGCGCACCAGCCGCGCATAGGGGGATGTTGCGTTCAGGTAGAGCTCCATGGTTGCCTCCCTTTGTCTGAATAGTGCTTGTTAGGTTATTGGGCAGAAGGATGTATGCGGCGCTGCTGAACGCCTCGGCTAAGCAGTACCAGCAACAAGCCAAGGGCAAGCGCCATGCCGCTGATGATGAAGAGCGGCGTGTAGCTGCCCCACATGCCAAACAGCGCCGACATGGCATAGCCTGCCCCTGCCTGGGCGGCGGCGAAAGCGGCCGTGGCTCGCCCCCAGAGCTGCTTGTGGGCGGTGGGCCCGACCAGCTCGGCCAGGCGGCCAGAGGTAAGGGCCACGATGCCGGGAATCATCGCCCCCACCATGAACGAAGAAACCGACTGGCTGAGCAGGGCAAGCGAGAACACCGGGAGCATGACGGCAGCGGCCTTGGCCGTAAAGGCGATCATCAAGCCCCCTTGCCACCCCACGCGCTGGGCCAGCGCTCCCACCATGAACGGCCCGCACAGGGCACCCAGCCCGAAGATTCCCCATTGCAGGGAAGCGGCTTGATGGCCCAGGGCATGCTCCCTGGCGAGGTAGTCCACCCAGAACACGGTGTGGGGCACGAACCCCACCGCATCCAGCGCGTAAGCGCCGATGACCAGCACCACCACCCACTTTACCCTCGCATACCCAACAGGGCTATTACCCACTGGGCTTGCCACAGGGCGTGGGGGCAAGCGCGTGACGCCGCGGTCGCACGACAGGCCTGCCACCAAACAGAGCAGCCCCAGCGCACCCCAGGTGAGCGAGAGGCTTACCCCGAGCAGTGACGGCACCACGAGGGCGGAAAGCAGCGCCCCAAACCCGATACCGGTAAACACCAGGGCACCGACACGGGTTCGCCTTTCCGGGGGCGTGGCCGCCAGCGCCAGCGAGGGGCCCACGACCATCAAGATCCCCCCGCCCACCCCCGAGACCAGCCGCCAGAAGAAGAACCAGTGAAAACCACCCGCCCCGGCGCAAAGCAGGAAGCTGAGCCCGATACCCGCAAAGCTTGCCGCCAACACCCAGCGCGGCGCAAAACGCTCGCTCAGCGAGTGGGCGGCAAGCGCGCCGATAAAATACCCCAACAGGTTGGCCGCCCCCAGGTAAGCGCCCTGGCTTGCGGTAAACCACCCTTGCTGAATGATCGCAGGCAATAGCGGCGTATAGGCAAAGCGAGCAATACCTATCCCCGCCAGGGTCGCCATGATGCCGGTCATTAACGCGGGCAGATCGTCGGTAGTGAGTGTTCGCTTCATCAAGCCAGTTCCCTTTGGAGCCACCTCAGGTAGGTCAGCAGCAGGTAGTTACCCTCTTAGGCTACGCGTGCGTAGCCATTCCTGGAAACGATTAGTTTTGATCGATACTATCTTTTTTATAGATAACCTGACTGGGAGATGGCACGTGCAACTTAAATCGCTACGGCTACTGGTGGCCGTGGCCGAAACCGGCAGCTTTGGGGCGGCGGCCAAACGGCTACACACGGTTCAATCCAATGTGACTACCCACATTAAGAAGCTTGAGGAGGAGCTTAGCGTAAAGCTGATTCACCGTGCGGGGCGAGTTCGTCCTACCAGTGCCGGGTGGGCACTGGTGGAGTACGCTGAGCGCATGATAACGGCCCACGATGAAGCCGTGTCGCTGTTTAAAGGCCAGGTGAAGGCATGTGGGCGGCTGCGCATAGGTGCCATGGAGACCACGACGGCGCTACGCCTTCCGCCGATACTGGCGGCTTATCACGCAGCGCAGCCTGACGTTGATATCCAGATCAAAACCGGGCCGACGGCTGAGCTGGTCGAGCTGTTGCTTAATGGGCAGGTGGACTGTATCTTCGTGGCCGGGAGGCTCGAGCATGGCCACTACCACTCGCTCAAAGCGTTTAGCGAACAGCTTGTCTTAGTCGGCTCTACGCCGATGACGCAGATGCCCTCTTCACAAGCGCTGCTTACGTCTGCTTTCCTGGCGTTTCGCCAGGGGTGCAGCTACCGCCAGCGTATTGAGCTTTTGCTGGCCGCCCAGGGTGTTAATGCGGGCAGGATCTTCGAGCTCGGTTCGCTGGATGCAATGCTGGGCTGCGTTGCTGCCGGGATGGGTTACACAGTGCTCCCCCGTGGCACGGTTGAAGCCCACCAGCACCGATTCGAGATTCACACGCTGGAACTGTCCACCTCCATCGCCAATATCGATACCTATTTTGTCGCCCCCAAATCAGAAACCTGGACACCCGCCCTGGCAAGCTTTGCTGAAACGTTGCGTGACGCGGTGGTGGTGAATGAGCCTCAGTTGAATGCATCGTGAGGTGGACTGAAGAATTCAGGGGGTTACGATGGGCAGTTGGGCAAGCGCCATGGTGCTAAAGGCGGCCTGGCGGCTAGCATGGTCGCGGGCTAAAGCCACCTCCCGCAAGGCGGACTGACTCCCGGAGGCAAGGTCAGTTTCAGGCTAATAGTGATAGCGGCATGAAATGACCGTGATGGCATGTTGATCGACGGCGTAAACAAGCCGATTGGTGTCATCGATGCGTCGAGACCAGAAGCCCGCCAGATTTTCTTTTAAGGGCTCTGGCTTACCGATTCCCTCAAAGGGAGAGCGCTTTACATCGTTGATCAGCTTGTTGATGCGCTTGAGGGTTTTCTTATCCTGACCTTGCCAATAGACGTAGTCGTTCCAGGCCTCATCTGTCCAGCACAATAGCCGTTGGCTACTCATCCATTAACGCTCGTGCGCTTGTCTGGCCAGCACGGTATTGCGCTATTGAGCGGTGAAGATGCTCAGCATTACCAGGTGAACGAAGCAGGTGCACTGTTTCCATGAGGCTATTGTAATAATCCAGTGACATCACAACGGCATCTTCAGCATCCCTGCGCGTGATCACGGTGGTGTCTGCATCATTCACAACGCCATCCAGCACGGCTTTCAAGCCATTCCTCGCTTCTGTAAAAGACACGATTTTCATACACACCTCACTTGTACCATTCACGGTACAAGTTTAGCGGCCGCACGCCAACCTGTACAGCTTAGAGCACATAATGCTTCATCAAGCCTTCTTCACAAACTGCGCGGTCACCATCATGTCGCCTGCGCCGTCTACCTTGCAGTCCAGCTGGTGGTCTTTGCCCTCTTTTAGCCGCTTGATGACGGCCTTGGTGCCGATCTTGAGCACCAGAGAGCTACCTTTCACCTTGAGGTCCTTGATCAGCGTGACCTTGTCGCCTTCCGCCAGCGGCGTGCCGTGGGCATCGGCCACGTTCACGGCCTCTTCGGCGGCGGCTTCTTCAGGGTTCCATTCGTGGGCGCATTCGGGGCAGATGAACAGGCGTTGGTCCTGGTAGACGAATTCGGATTGGCAGCGGGGGCACGGTGGGCAAGACATGAGCAGTGGCTTCTTTGAGTTGGTGTCGTCCGCTTATGATACTGAGCCTGCGAACCTTTGGCGAATGCCAGGCGCGCTCAGCCTGGCAAAGCGGAGAATGGAGAACGCGGAGTAGGCATGAGCGCTCCAGGGGCGGCGGCAATTCTCGGCACGCCTGCCGGACAATATGACGTTGATGGAAAATAGCACCGCCGATATCCCCGTTGGCGTACTCAGGGCGACGCACCTAGACTGAAGCCTCGTTTCTCTTGAGATAGCCGACCTATGCGTGTTTTTGCCAACCCGGTCGGAGCCGGTTCACTCTGGTTTGATAATCTGCTCACGGCGGATGGCGTGCCGGTGGCCTACGACCCCCAGGCGCGGGCGTTTATTTCCTTGACGCCCTTCTGTGCCAACCGCGACGTCATTGGCTGCAACTGGATAGCCCCCAGGCAGGGAGAGTTCTGCCGCGCCTGCGCCATGACGGCGCTGGCTCCCGACCCTTCCATTACCGATGCGATCCCCCACTGGGCACAAACCGAGGCGGCCAAACGCTGGGTGATCGATAACCTGGGCCGCTGGCACTGGTTTCGCCCGGAAGACCCCGGCGCACCTCCGGTGTTTCATCTGCTGGCCGAAGGCGATACCCCAGTGCCCATGGGGCACGTGGGCGGCGTAGTGACGATTAGCGTAGCCGAAGCGGATGCCGTGCTGCGCACCACCCGCAAAGAGGCGCTGGATGAGCCCTACCGCACCATGATTGGCCATATGCGCCATGAAATAGCCCATATGCTGTGGTGGCGGCTTAGCCTGCGGGAAGATTTTTTAGAAGCATTCCGCGAGGCGTTTGGCGATGAGCGTGAGGATTACCCGGCAGCCTTGCAGCGCCACTACCAGAATGGCCCACCTGCGGATTGGCAAACGCGTTTTCTCTCCACCTACGCCTCTTCCCACCCCCATGAGGATTGGGCGGAAACGACTTCGCACCTGCTGCACTTGACGGATATCACCGACAGCTTTGTGTCGTCGGGCATGTCCTCGCCCGTTCTACCGGACGACCACAACTGGGATGCCTACGCCGAACCTGATTCTGAGCGGCTGATTCATATTGCGGCATCCTTGGTGGCAGGCGTAAACCATGTGAACCGTTCCATGGGGCTGTCGGATCTTTACCCGTTTGTGCTTTCCGAGGTCACGCTACGCAAGCTGGTGTTCGTCCACGACTGGTTGCGCCGCGGCGCACAGGGGCTGTAGGTCAACGCTACGCTACGTGAGCCGTATGGTTTAGCGTAGCCCCAGCGCCTCGATCACCGCCTTCACCTGCTGGCGTGCCTGCCCTTGCAGGGTATTCAGCGGCTGGGGCAGGCAGGGTGCGCTCACGCGGCCAGTGAGTTCGGCCATGGTCGCGGCCACCCGCAGGCTGCCGCCATGTTCATGGTAAAGCGTCCATAGCGCTGCCAGCGCGTTGGAGTGGGCCAGGGTCTGTTCGGCATCTCCCGCTTGAGCGGCGCGGGTCAGTGCCAGCGCATGTTCCGGATAGAGCCCACCGAATACCGAGTACCATACCTCGCAGCCGGCCAGCAGGCCCGTGGCGGCGGCAGGGTCGCCGCTGATGCCGATGGTCACGTCCTCGGGAATCAGCGCCCGTAGCCGCGCCACGCGGGCTTTGGCATCTTCCAAGTCAGTAGACACTGGCGGAATCTTGATGGAGCGCACCAGGGGCAACTCGGCAATGCGCCCGTGCAGCTCATCGCTGAAGGTGAAGTGGGTGGTGCCGGGGTTGTCGTACACGCACAGCGGCACGCTGATGGCGCGGCTGACGGTACTGAACAGGTTGTACACGTCGTCATCGGTGAGCTTCTGGTAAGACACCGGCGCCAGCAACAGGCCGCTTGCCCCGGCCTGCTGGGCATGTTCGGCGTTGGCCAGTACATCCCGGGTGCGCAGCGCGCCAATGCCCACCACCACTGGCACCTCAGCGGCGTTTTCCACGCTCAGCTTGGCCACGCGGGCCCGCTCCTCCACGCTCAAGTAGGCGTAGCTGCCGGTAGAGCCCAGCACGCCGATGGAATCCACCTTCGCGTGGGCCAGCCGGGCCACTAGCTGGATGAACTCCTGCTCGTTGATGCCCTGCTCGTTCATGGGGGTCAGCGGAAACGCACTCAGGCCGGTAAACATGGGGTGTCCTTTCAGAAGCTTATTGACCGAAACTAATTCCCAAACGCAGGGCTTGCAGGCCATCCAGCTGTACCGTGACCTCATCGGACCACAGCGGGTGGCCTTGCACGCGCACGTTGACCGCCGCCTGGGAACCACGATACCCCACGGTGACGGCGATATTGGCGCTGTTGCTGACCGGCGCCAGCAGGCCGTACTCGACGTTATCCACGCTGACCGAGGTCAGGCCACGGGATGCCAGCTGCTGCTCGACCTCCCCTTCGATCACCACGCCGTAATAGAAATAGATACCCGCATAGCCGAGTCCCAGCAGTACCAGCAACGAAAAGAGCTTGCCCATGGTTTTCCTCTGTTTGAATACACGTGACGTTATCCCGCCACCCTCAAACGTGGATGATGCCTGTTTTCTGGAAACAGCGGCAAGCTGGGCGTGGTGGTTTCAGAATAAAAACAGAGCGGGCCATGGCCCGCTCTGTGGTGTGATGGTGCATCCCATCAGGCTGGCAAACCCGCGCGCTCCTGCTGGGGTTCTCGACACCCTCTCACACTGGCCGACAGCGCTTTCACCAGCCCGTGTACCTGGGCGATGGCTTCTTCGCCGCTGCTGGCGTGTTCGATGCAATCTACCAAGGCAGAGCCTACTACCACGGCGTCGCTGAAGCGGCCAATGGTGGCGGCCTGTTCGGCGGTGCGAATGCCGAAGCCCACGGCAATGGGTAGCGGCGTGTGTTCGCGCAGCTGGTTCACGGCGCCTTCCAGCCGCTCGGGTGTGGGGGCACTGCCGCCGGTCACGCCCGCCACGGAAACGTAGTAGATGAACCCGGAAGCGTTGGCCAGCACCTTGGGTAGCCGCTTGGCATCGGTGGTGGGCGTGGCCAGACGAATGAAATCGATGCCGTGCTGGGCGGCGGGCTGGCACAGCTCTTCGTCGTGCTCGGGGGGCAGGTCCACCACGATCAGTCCGTCTACCCCTGCCTGGGCTGCGTCACTGAGAAAACGCTCGACGCCGTAGCAGTAAATCGGGTTGTAGTAGCCCATCAGCACGATGGGCGTGGTGCTGTTCTGCTCCCGGAACTGGCGCACCATTGCCAGCGTTTTGGCCTGGGTCTGGCCTTTTTCCAGGGCGCGCAGGGCAGCCTTTTGAATGGCGGGGCCATCGGCCATGGGGTCACTGAACGGCATGCCGAGTTCGATGATATCCACACCGGCATCCGGCAGCCCGTGCAGCAGGCGGCGGGAGGTCTCGGGGTCCGGGTCGCCCGCAGTGAGGTAGCTGACCAGCGCTGGGCGGTTTTGCTGTTTGAGCGCGGCAAAGCAGCTGTCGAGCCGAGAAGTACGTTGCAAGGTAGGTTGCATGGGAGTCTCCTGTATCGCGCTCATGAGTGTTTCATGCCGAAGCGGTCGCCCAGATGCTGGGCCACGCTGTTCATGTCCTTGTCACCACGTCCGCTGAGGTTGACCACCATCAGGTGCTCGCGGGGCAGTGTTGGCGCACGTTTGGCAACTTCTGCCAGGGCGTGGGCGGTTTCCAGGGCGGGGATGATGCCCTCCTGGCGGCAGCAGATCTGGAACGCTTCCAGCGCTTCGTCATCAGTGGCAGAGACGTACTCGACCCGCCCCTGCTCGTGCAGCCAGGCGTGTTCGGGGCCAATGCCGGGGTAGTCGAGCCCTGCGGAAATGGAGTGGGCGTCGGTAATCTGGCCATCTTCGTTTTGCAGCAGGTAGGTACGGTTACCGTGCAATACGCCGGGGGTGCCGCCGTTGAGGCTGGCAGCGTGCAGGCCGCTCTTGACGCCTTTACCGCCCGCTTCCACACCGACCATGTGCACGCTGTCATCGTTGATGAACGGATAGAACAAGCCCATGGCGTTGGAGCCGCCGCCCACACAGGCAATCAGTGAATCCGGCAGGCGGCCCTGCTTTTCGAGCATCTGGGCGCGGGTTTCATGGCCAATCACCGCCTGAAAATCGCGCACCATGGCCGGGTACGGGTGCGGGCCTGCCACGGTGCCGATGATGTAGAAAGTGTCGTCTACGTTGGTGACCCAGTCGCGCAGCGCTTCGTTCATGGCATCCTTGAGCGTGCCGGTACCGGAAGTGACCGGCACGATCTCCGCGCCCAGCAGCTTCATGCGGAACACGTTGGGCTGCTGGCGCTCGATATCGGTGGCGCCCATGTAGATCACGCAGGGCAACCCAAAACGGGCCGCCACGGTGGCGGTGGCCACGCCGTGCATGCCTGCGCCGGTTTCCGCGATGATGCGCTTCTTGCCCATCTGCTTGGCCAGCAGTACCTGGCCAATGCAGTTGTTGATCTTGTGCGCGCCGGTGTGATTCAGCTCTTCACGCTTGAGGTAAATGCTGGCACCGCCGAAGTGCTCGGTGAGGCGCTCGGCAAAGTAGAGCGGATTGGGGCGCCCCACGTAGTCGCCTTGAAAATAGGCGAGCTGGCGCTGGAATTCGGGGTCGTTTTTGGCCGTGGTGTACTCATCCTGAAGCTCGAGAATCAGCGGCATCAGGGTTTCGGCCACAAAGCGGCCACCAAAGCTGCCAAACATGCCGTTGGCATCGGGTAGGTTTAACGGTTGGTTCATCTCGACCTCTGCGATTCGGGGCGTTTTTGCAATGTGTCGACGTTAGCGCAGGCAGGTCGGAAGAAAAATCGATAAGATGGCAAGCACCTGTGATTTTTTCGCAACTTTTTCAGGAGACCCCATGCAACACAGCCTGCCCCCGCTGAGCGCTTTGCGAGCCTTTGAAGCCACTGCTCGGCTGGGCAGTGTCACTGCGGCCGCTGACGAGCTGAGCGTGACCCACGGCGCGGTAAGCCGACAGCTCAAGAGTCTGGATGAGCATTTTGGCGTGGCGCTGTTCACGAAAGCCGGGCGCGGGCTGGTGCTGACCCACCACGGTGAGCAGTTGCAAAGTGGCGTCGGGGAGGCCTTCGCCAAACTCAGGGATAGTTGCACGTTGCTCAAGCATGAGGTGGAAGAGGCGCCCTTTACGCTGGCCTGCCCCGGCAGCCTGCTGGCCCGCTGGCTGATCCCCCGCCTGGACCGCTTGAACCAGGCGCTGCCCGAACTGAAGCTGCAAGTGGTGGTGAGCGATGCCGAACAACCGGGCAAGCCCGAGACCAGCGCCACGCTGGCCTTCTTCGAACCACCCTGGCCCGAGGAAGGCGAACGCATTCCTCTGATAGCCGAGGAAATTTGCGCCGTAGCCAGCCCCCGGCTGGCCGAGGCCTGCAACGTGGAAGACCCCTCATCGTTGTTTGGCAGCAAGCTGCTCTATACCGCATCACGCCCACAGGCGTGGCCGCAGTGGGCTGCCGCCCAAGGTCTGGAACCCGCCGCATTGAAAGCAGCCCTGCAGCAGGGCCAAGGGTTTGCACACCTCTACTACCTGATGGAAGCCGCCGTGGCAGGGCTCGGGGTCGCCATTGCCCCCAGGCTACTGGTGGAAGACGACCTGAGAAGCGGTCGGCTGGTCGCCCCCTGGGGCTATATCGAAACCTCGGCCAGGCTCTGCCTGTGGCTACCCAAACACACCAACGCCCGCCGCAGCGAAGCCCTGGCGAGCTGGTTGCGCAGGGAGTTGAGGGCTAACACGCTCGCATGAAGCCACCTTGCACGCGTTGAAGGCTCTGTTTAAGCTAACGCGCCGATTCATTAGCAGGCTTTCATCATGAACATCAATGTGGTCGGCACCAGCGGTAGCGGCAAAAGCACCTTGGCCCGCAAGCTCGCTGCAGCGCTCGACGCTCCGCACATTCAAATGGATC
Organism: Halomonas sp. BC1; assembly: GCF_002078135.1. Lineage (NCBI taxonomy): Bacteria > Pseudomonadati > Pseudomonadota > Gammaproteobacteria > Oceanospirillales > Halomonadaceae > Halomonas > Halomonas sp. BC1. The sequence continues at coordinate 111,211 of NZ_LFGS01000004.1, forward strand.
AGCTTTTCTGGCAACCCCACTGGCAGGGAACGCCGGATGATGAGTTCGAAGCAAAACTCGAAGACGCGTTGAACAGCGCCACACGCGGCTGGGTACTGGATGGTAATTTCAACCGTACACGCGATATCAAATGGCGGGACGTAGATATGGTGGTTTGGCTGGATTACGGTTTCTGGCGAGTGTTTGGCCAGAGCCTCAGACGCGCCATCAAACGTATCGCAAGCCGCCAGGAGATCTGGCCAGGTACCGGTAATCGCGAAAGTTTTCGTCAGACCTTCATGAGCCGCAATTCCATCCTGCTCTGGATGCTGAAAAACTGGCGCTCGAATCGACAGCGCTATTTCGCCGACGCGCTGGACCCACGCTATCGGCATATCCAGATGGTGCGCTTGACCCGCCCCGCCGAGGCAGAGTGGCTGATCGAGTATCTCTCTCGACGCAGCGGCTGATCAGAGCCCAACTCGGTGTGGATACACCACGAAGGCGAGCTTGTTGCCGTCGGGGTCGCGGACGTAAGCCGCGTAGAAGCCGTCGCCATACTGAGGGCGAAAACCTGGTTCGCCTTCGTCGCTGCCGCCGCTCTGCAGGGCCAGCTGATGCAGCGTATCCACTTCCTTGATGTCGCTGAACTGGAAGGCGGTCATGGTGCCATTGCCTACCGTCGCAGGATGACCATCAAACGGCAGGCCCACGAAAAACTGGGGCACTTCGACATCATCCGGGTCACCGAAGGAAACACAGCTGTCATCCTGCCAGCAGATCTCCAGCCCCATGGCATTGAACAGCGGCGTGTAGAACTGCAGGGCACGCTCCAGATCCTGGGTTCCCACCATTGTGTAAGCCAGCATGCGCTATCTCCTCATTGCGCGGCGCAGCGCCGCTGAGTTGCCTTTCTCGTGCTTATTGTCTCGTACTTATTATCTCGTACTTATTGTGGCTCGATTGGCGTCACTCTGACCAGTTTGCCCTGGGGGCTGTCGGTCAGCAGGTAGACCGCGCCCTCGGGGCCTACTCGCACGTCACGAATGCGCGCGTCCAGCTCACCAAACAGCCCCTCTACGTCTTCGGCGCTGCCGTCTTCCTGCCAGCGTACCCGACGCACTTCACGATTGACCAATGCCCCCACCAGCAGGTCGCCCTGCCACTCGGGGAACAGCTCGCCCCGATAGACGGCCATCCCCGAAGGGGCAATAGAAGGCGTCCACTCCAGCACCGGGGGCTGCATGCCGGGGTATTCCGTAAACGGCGAGACCCTGGCCCAGGTGTAATCCAGCCCGCCGGTGGCAATCGGCCAGCCGTAGTTGTTGCCGGGTTGGATGAGGTTGAGCTCATCTCCGCCTCGCGGGCCATGCTCGTGGGCAATCAGCTGCTGGCGCTGAGCGTCGTAGACCAGCCCCTGCACGTTGCGATGGCCAATGCTGTAGAGCTCGGGCAGTGCATCGGCCCGGGCCAGGAAGGGGTTGTCGTCGGGCACGCTGCCATCGGCATTCAGGCGCACGATGCTGCCGATATGGCTGCTCACCCGTTGGGCATCTTCACGGTTATCGAAACCATCGCCCAGAGTGAGGATCAGCGTGTCATCCGGCAGCCATGCCAGGCGGCCCCCATAGTGGGCATCGCCACGCTTGGCGGGGTGAACCCGAAAAATCTCTTCCACCTGTTCCAAACGCCCATCGCCCAGGGTGGCTCGAGCCAGGCAGGTATGGTTGGCACTGGCCGTACCACAGACGTAGCTGAGGTAGAGCTGTTGATTGGTCTCGAACCGGGGAGAAAGCAGCACATCGAACAACCCCGACTGCCCAGAGGCAAACACCTCCGGCACGCCCTCCAAGTCGGCCAGCGTCTGGCCGCTGTCATCCAGCAGCAATAGGCGTCCTGGGCGCTCGGTCACTAAAAAGCGGCCATCGGGCAAGAATGCCAGCGACCAAGGGTGCTCCAGCGCATCGGCCAGGGTGTCGATCTGATAAGCCGTTTGGGCTTCGGCAGCGGGCTGAATCACAGGCAGCATAAAAGTAGACAGCACGATGGCCAAAGGTGCGTTGCTACGCCGTCTGTTCGACGCGGAGCATGTCAACACGGCCAGCAGCCAGCCTGCCACGGCGGCCGTTGCCAGCATGGCGGCCAGCCCACCGGCACTACGAGTGGCAGCCACCAGTGTGGGCATGGGCGCAAACGTGTTGGTCAACCGGAAGGTTAGCCATAGCCCAGCCACGGCCGCCAGCGCAAAAGCCAGGCGGCGAAGGCTGGCAGGCCACCGCCGAGCCAGCCAGCCCGCCACGGCCTGGGAGATGAGAAACCCCACCAGAAAGAGCCCTGCGTATACAGGCGCAAAGTGAAGCAAGTCCTGAGCCGTGGTCGATAGCCGCGTACCCAGCGGAATGGCCACGCCCAGCGCCTGCAGCTCAGCCAGGTTCAGTTGGGTTTGTACGACACTGCCCAGCGCCACGCCCACGATCGTCGCCAGCAGCACGCGTAGCGCCAGCGCTCCCCGGCCCTTTTTGCCCCAGCCCTGCTTAGACCCCATGATGCCCCCTTCACGTTTTGAATGGCTTTTCAAATCAGCATACATCAGTTGCCGTAGGCTTCGCTGAGTGTGTTGCATCACCGGGCGTTAAGATAGGCAAGCCTCTGCTCAGCGAGTGCGTGCGTTTTCGATAGAGAGACGTTATGGTTTTGATAAATGTTGCCTATAGATGGAGTTGCCATGTCGCGCTATTTGGGTACGGCTACCGCACTGACGGCACTCATGGCCGTTGCTTCTGTGGGAATCGCCAGCGAGTCTCCACTCGCTCAGCAGTTGAACGCGCTGGAAAACTTTCAGGTCATCGCACATCGCGGGGCCAGTGGCCATGCCCCCGAAAGCACGCTGCCCGCCTACGAGCTGGCTCACGAGTGGGGGGTGGACTATCTGGAGCTGGACGCTCAGCTCACCGCCGATGGCGAAGTGGTCATTTTTCATGACAACACCCTGGAACGTACCAGTAACGGTGAAGGGCATATCCATGAGCACACGCTGGCCGAACTGAAGGCGCTGGATACCGGCAGCTGGTTCAACGAAGCAAACCCCGAGCAAGCGTCGGAAGACTTTGTCGGTTTACCCATGCTGACGCTGGAGGAACTGTTCGATCACTTCGGGCATACCACCCGCTATTACATCGAAACTAAGTCACCCCACTTGAACCCGGGCCTGGAAGCCGCACTGGTGGAGCGCCTGGAAGCCTACGATATGGTCGAGGAAGGGCGTGTTCTGGTGCAGTCGTTTGCTCAGGAAAGCCTGCTGAAAATACAGGCGCTCAACCCTGAGATCCCACTGGTGCAACTGTTGTGGTACTCCCCCAGCGAGGGCGAAGGCACTCCCCTGGTCGAGTGGAACGACACCACACCAGCCCCCGGCCAGATGCGTGCCAGCGACTTTCAGCGCATCGCCGAATACGCGGTCGGTATCGGCACCAACGCACGCCATGATGGGCAGGATGTCATCGATGCTGACTTTATCGAGCTGGCCCAGCAGAACGGCCTGCCGGTGCACGTTTACACCGTTAACGAGCCTTCGGAGATGGAGCGCCTGATGGGGCTGGGCGTCGATGGGCTGTTTTCGGATTACCCGGATCGTGTACAGGCACTCATCGTTGAATAGGCATGCTTTTCCAGCGTTCATCACGATTACCCGGCCACACTTTAGCGTGCTATCTTGCTGATATAAAAAAGCGTTGTCAGGTCATCGTTTTTACATGGTAGGGAGGGGTCCCTCATTCTTACACACATGGCGCCTACTCCTGGTGCATTGGCTTAGCGTGAGGCCGCGTAACCACTGGCGCGCCTATGGGCTGCTGGCGCTATGCTGGCTGCTGCTCATGCCTGCCACGGCCAGGGCCGAGCCCGCAGAGTCACTCGCGGTCATCGTACTGGTGGCCCATCCCGACATCGAGCACTCGGCCCTGCCCCGCGACGCTCTGCGTGCCATGTTTGCCATGCGCCAGCGCACCTGGCCCAACGGCCAGGCCATGCAGGTCTTTGTGTTACCCAATCGCGATACTGTCCATGCGCGCTTTGCCAAGGAGATGCTGGCCGTCTACCCGCATCAATTGCAGCTGGCCTGGGACAGGATGGTGTTTTCTGGCATGGGGCAAGCTCCCCACCGTGTACGCGACCAGGTGGATATGCGCGAGCAAGTTGCCCGCACTCCCGGCGCGCTGGGCTACCTTGAACGGGAGTACCTGGATGAAAGCGTCCGTGTCATCTCCATGGAGTAAGCGCCTAACGCAACGCTGCGCCCTGGCGGGCTTGCTGGCCTGGCTGCCCGTGGCAGGCATGGCCCATGACCACCCCGCCGATACCCTTCAGGTGCACGGGTTTCTCAGCCAGGCACTGGTCATTACCGACCATAACGACTTCTTTGGCAACAGTAGCGACAAGGGCAGCCTGGAGTATACCGAGCTGGGGTTGAACGCCTCGTTTCGCCCGCACCGCCGGGTACTGGTGGCAGGCCAACTGCTCAGCCGCCGCGCAGGAGGCGATACCAGCGATGCGGCCCCCACTCTCGACTATGGCGTGGTGGACTACCAGATGCTGGCCAGCCCCGCGCGCACGTTGGGGGTGCAAGTAGGCCGTTTCAAGAACCCGTTTGGACTCTACAACCAGACGCGCGATGTCGCCTTTACGCGCCCGAGCATTCTGCTGCCTCAATCCATCTACTTCGATCGCACCCGCGCGCTGGGGCTGGCGGCGGACGGCATTAGCCTGTATGCCGAGGAGCATACCTCTGCGGGTACATGGCGCTTGAGAGGCGGTTTGGGTCGCCCACAAACGGGGTCAGCATTGTCCGACCAGCTGTTTGGCGGTACTGCTCAGCGGGTCTCAGCATCAGCGCCCTCGGCCATTGCGCAACTGCTGTTCGAAGATCACAGCGGCCAGTGGGTAGCGGCGCTGAGCGCGGCCTCGGTCAATCTGGAAGCGACGCTGATGGGCCAGGAAGCCGACTTCGAGTTTCAGCCCTGGATAGCCTCTGTGCAGTACAACCAGGAGCACTGGAGCCTGACCGCCGAATACGCACTGCGCCAGCAGTCCCTAAGCGGTGATCACCTGCCACGCACCTTCGATATCACGGGTGAAAGCTGGTACGTACAGTATCAGCGGCGCTTCTCTCCCGACTGGAGCGGCCTGATTCGCTTCGACCGGCTGGTCAATAATACCGACGACCGCTCGGGGCATGCCTATGAACGGGCCAGGTTTGGGCCTGCGCACTCGCAGTTTGCCGATGACATGACCCTCGGCGTGCAGTGGACGCCTACCTCCCAGCTCATGCTGTCCGGGGAGTATCACTATGTGGATGGCACCGGCTGGCTCCCTCGACAGGACAACCCCGATGCCAGCCTGACTCGCAAGCATTGGAACATGCTGCTGTTTCAACTTTCACTGCGCTTCTAAACCCTGCCACCGGGATCTGTCTCGATGCACCAGTCCAGCCACTCCGTCAAGCGTCGTTCGAGCCTTGCCTGGCGCGTCATTGCGCCCAGCAGCTTGCTGCTACTGGTGCTGGTGGCGCTGTTTGTCTGGCTGGGCCATCACCATCTGACCCAGCAGCTCGAACAGAGCCGCCAGGGGCACCACGAGCGTCAACAGCGAGAAATCCGCCTGGCCATGCAGCGCTCTGCCGATAACCTGCGCCAGTTGGCAGGCTTGACAGCAAACGCCCCCGACCTGGGCAATGCCTTGGCTCAGAACGATGATGAAGGCCTACGCACGGTGCTGGCAGCCCAGTGGCCTTCGCTGCAGTTGGAAGCCGGGGTAGATGGCGTGTTCGTCTTCGATCGTCAGGGGCAGCAGCACGGGCAGTCCGGGATGGGCGCTCCCGATATGGAGCTGCCCATTCGCGGCTGGGTGGACGATCTGCTGACGCGGGAAGTGCCCATCAAAACGCTGCGCTGTACTACCAGCTGCCAGCAATATGCAGCGGTCCCCATTCTGGTGGAGGGTGACAGCATTGGCATGGTCATGCTGTCTCGCTCACTCGCCGACGTGACCCGTGAAGCCAAGGAGGTCTCGGGTAGCGAAGTCGCGCTGATGGTCACGGGGCAGGTCGAAAGCGACGCCAACGATCCATCGCGATACCTGCCAGGCTGGAACGGCCACTTGGTCGCCATCACCAACCGGGAGCCGACCTTGTCACTGTTGGAGCAGGCCTCACTGGCCACGCCTATCTATCAGTTGGCAGACACACCCTTCAGTATGGAGTATGCCGGGCGACACTTGGAGCTGAGCGCGGTTTACATGGAAGACGACGCCGATTGGCGTAGCACCAGCTATTTTCTGCTGGTGTCCGACATCACGACGCAAACCGCTGCCATCCAACGGGCCACCAACACGCTATTGGCACTGGGCGTTGCGGGCTGGCTGGCGGCGGAGCTGCTGCTGTTGGCGATTCTGCTCGGCCCCATGGCGCGGCTGCGCCGGGTGGCAGCCCTGTTACCGGCGCTGTCGGACGGGCAGTTTCAGCGTGTGCGCGCTCATTTGCCCCAGACCACGCCCAGGCGTTCCAACGAGATCGACATTCTGGAAAGTGCCACACGCACCTTGACCGATCAGCTGGAGCGCCTGGAGTCGTCGGTACATGATCACAGCGACCAGCTGGCCGAGCGTATCGAGGAGCTGGCCAGCGAGCGCGATTTCGTCAATAGTCTGCTGGATACGGCCCAGGTGTTCATCGTCGTGCAAACGGCTGCCGGGCGCATTCAGCGGGTCAATGAGTATACCCGCAGCCGTTTAGGGCTGTGTGACCGGGATCTGGAAGGCCGCCATTTTTATGACATCTTCGACAGCACGGCGCACACGCCACAAGGGGATCACACTCATCGGGAAGCGCCCACGGGACAGTTGACCAGCCATCAGCAGGAAGAGAAAACGCTGCATACCCAGGACAAGCGCTACGCCACCGTGGCCTGGTACCATGCGCCGCTCACCAGTAGCCACCAGAAGCAGGTGGCGCGTATCTCGGTAGGTCTGGACATCACCGAGCGCAAAGCCGCCGAGGAGCGTTTGACCTGGTTGGCCGAGCACGACCCACTCACCGAGCTGTACAACCGCCGCTACTTCCAGGATGCGGTTCAGCACGCCCTGCTGTGCCAGAGCGAAGGCGCCATCGTGCTGCTCGACCTCAACCAGTTCAAGGAAGTCAACGAGCTGAGCGGGCACCCCGTAGGCGACCAGCTATTGCGCGAAGTCGCCGACACTCTGTTCCTCAATCTCGGGCAGCGAGGCACGATTGCCAGGCTGGGCGGCGATGAATTCGCCCTGTTACTGGAGGGAGTGAACAGCGAGCAGGCCATCAGCGTTGCCGACTATATCAACCAGTTGCTGAGCCGCATTGGCTTTCAGGCTGCCGGCCGGAAGCATCATATTTCCGCCAGCATGGGCATCGCGCTGTTCCCGGCCCACGGGCAAACCTCCGCCGACCTGCTGGCCAGTGCCGACATGGCCATGTACAAGGCCAAGGAGAGCAGCCACCAGGACTGGTATCTGCTGTCCCAAGCCGAAAATGCCAAGGATGAGCTACAGGATCGCGTGTATTGGGTGGAACAGCTGCACAACGCGCTGGAGCACGAGCAGTTCGAACTAATGGCTCAGCCCATCGTGCGTCTCAAGGATCACGACATCAAACATTACGAAGTGCTGATCCGCATGCGTCAACCCGATGGCAGCCTGATAGCGCCTCAGCACTTCATACCGGTTGCCGAGCAGAGCGGCCTGGTCGTCGCTTTGGATCGCTGGGTCATCAAGCACAGCCTACAGGCGCTGGGCAAGCTGCAGGAGCGCGGCGTTTCACTGGCCGTGAACCTGTCGGGCCAGTCGCTTCACGACCTGGGGTTGAAGCAGTACCTCACCGACGAGCTGCGCAGCAGCGGTGCCGACCCGCATCACCTGATTCTCGAAGTCACGGAAACGGCAGCGATCACCGACTTTTCCACCGCCCGTAACGTCCTGCAAACGTTCAGAGATCTGGGCTGCCGCACCGCACTGGACGATTTTGGCATCGGCTTCAGCAGTTTCCATTATCTTGGCCAACTGCCGGTGGATTACATCAAGATCGATGGCTCCTTCATCCGTAGCCTGTTGATCAATCCCGACAGCCACACCATCGTCAAGGCGATTGCTGACATTGCCAAGGGGTTCGGCAAACAGACCATCGCCGAGTTTGTCGATCAGGCAGCGTTGTCGCCTATTCTGGAAGAGTACGGCATTACCTATGGTCAAGGGTTCTATTTGGGTAAACCCATTCCCTTAACACAGCTCCTGAAAGGATAAACGACGGTGATCATACCCATCGCCCCCTCCGTCACCACCCCTGATACACTCGTCGAAAATATCTTTACACCGGCCTTTTTTGATACTCACTTTTCTCTGCTGATTGCCCAGACGCCCACCGAAAAGCGGCGCGCCTTTACCTTGCGCCACGCGGTCTTCATCGAAGAGCTGCGTTACGATCTTGGCAATAGCAGCGCGCTCAATATCGAACACGATGACCATGACCAACAGTCGCTGCTGTGCCTGCTCCACCATAAGGCGACAGGGCTGGATGTAGGATGTCTGAGGGTCGTGCTGTTCGACGAGCAAAACGCTCATGGGCTGCATAGCCTGCCACTGGAAGCCTACTACGGAGCGCACCTGTTCTTGCCGAACACGCACCCGCGCCATTTTGCTTCCCATCAGGTATGCGAAGTATCGCGCCTGGCCGTTCACCCCACCGTGCGTCGCAAGCAAAGCGAAGTACAAAGCCCCTACGAGAGCATCAAGGAGAGCCCCGCTCTGCTTAGCCTGAGCCTGTTTCTTGCCGCCACGGCACTGGTGGGTCTTAGTCAGCGCCATCATGTGTTCGCCATGCTGGAGCCACGCTTCAGTCGCTTGCTGAAGGCTTCCGGTCTCCAGTTTCACCAGGTGGGCGGCGTCATCGACTACTGTGGCAGTCGCGCGGCCTACTACATCGATCAGCGCGTGGCCGAGGAGCGGCTACCCAAGCGCCTCACGCCTCTCTATCAGTTCATCAAGGGCCAACTGGCCAGCCAGTTGGCGAAGAGCCCGTTGCTGCAAGATGGCGGGACATCACGCCAGCTGTGAGCCTCGCTCCTCCTGGCCGGTAAACGCCTGCGGCGCGACGCTCGCGAACTTTTCGGCAAAAAACAGCAGGGTTTCAGGATGGCGAAAGCGCTGCTCGAACGTCTCCTGCCCCTTAGGGGTGCGGCGGGTAACGCTGGCATGATAGGCATTGCCCACTTTGGAGACGCAGACACTGTTCTCATGGCCGGGCTCACGGTGATACGCCGTGACGTTGGATTGCTGCTCCAGCAGCTGGGCCAGCTTCATCGCAGCGGCTCGCTCTTCTTCACTGGCCCACAGCGGCTGGTCTCGATTGCCGTAGTGATAGAGCATCACGGCCAGGATGAGGGCAAAAATGCTGCTGATGAGCATCCAGGTCAACGCTACCCCCGCCACCGGCACACTCAGTACGATCCCCATCTGCACCAGGCTTCCTACGGCAAACACCAGCGCCAGCGGCCGCCACATGCGCTGATTCATGACGCCCCGGTTGAGCATGTACCCCCACAGCCCCACGACGCCCAACACCCCAAAGGAGAGGTGCACCAGCGCCAGCGGTGTCCCACCCCCGAAGAAAATGGCCACGATGCCCATGACAGGCAGCAGGCTGTAAAGGCCGGCGAACAGAAGGTAGGCACGCTGTAGGGACATGAGGGGCTCCTTATTTCATGGTAAAGCCACGCTTCACTAGAAAGTCACGCATATGGGGGCGCAGCTTGTTGTCGAACAGAGGGGTGAGGTTGTGCGACCAGTCGCTATTTTTATTGCCGCTACTGCGTGATTGGTAGTAGGCCCGCATGGTGTCATCGAAGGCCACGACCTGATCACTGTCTTCAGTGTAGTAGTCCTCTTTCAGAATCGCCTCAACGGGCAGCCTGGGTTTGACCTCCGGCTGATGGTCCGGGTAACCCAGGCACATGCCAAATACCGGGTAGACATGGGGCGGCAGTTTGAGCAGCTCGCTGACGGCCTCGGGGTTGTTGCGAATCCCGCCGATGTAGCAGATACCCAGCCCTTCGGACTCGGCGGCCACGGCCACGTTTTGGGCCATCAGGGCCGTGTCCACGGTGGCCACCAGCAGTTGCTCGGTCATGCCGCGCTCTACGTTGGCGCCGGTGCGCGCCGAGGCTTCGGTGGGACGCTTCATGTCGGCGCAGAACACCAGAAACACCGCACTGCTGGCCACATAGCCCTGGCCACCCGACAGTTCGGCCAGCTGCTCCCGATTGGCTGCATCTTTCACGTGAATCACGCTGTAAGCCTGCACATGGCTGGAGGTCGCCGCCGCCTGCCCGGCCTTGATCAGCTCCAGGAGCAGCCCACGAGGGATCTCCTGATCGGTGAATTTACGAATGGAACGGTGGGACTGCAAGAGCTTGATAACGTCGTTCATGGTGCCTCGTGGTTTATGAGTCGTTGGACAAGGATCATCGACAGTTGAAATATATCCCACCGCTGGGGTTTATCCAGCGGATGGCTATACTGCAAGAAGCGTTATTCTAATAGAGTGTTTCACTCTGAATAATCGTACCACTGAATAACGAAGCCAGGATGCCGCCATGACAAACGCCTCACATACACCGCCTGGGCAAGCATGGAATGCTAGCCAGTACGCGGAAAACGCACCTTTCGTGCCCAAGCTGGGCCACGAGGTGCTCAAACTGCTCTCTCCTCAGCCGGGTGAGCGCATTCTGGACCTGGGCTGCGGTGATGGCGTATTGAGCGAGCGCATCATGCAGCTGGGCGCGACCGTGCTGGGCGTCGATGCGTCGGCGGAAATGGTCGAAGCAGCGCAGCAGCGCGGCGTAACGGCCAGGGTAGTCGATGGTCACCAGCTGCCTTTCGACCACGAGTTCGATGCGGTTTTCAGCAATGCCGCCCTGCACTGGATGCTCGACCCTCAGGCCGTGCTGGCCGGCGTCAAGCGGGCCCTCAAGCCCGGGGGGCGCTTTGTGGCCGAGTTTGGTGGACACGGTAACGTGGCGGCCATTTGCACCGCGCTGATTGCCTCGCTGCAGTTCCGTGGGATCAGCTCCAAAGGGCGTCACCCCTGGTATTTCCCGACGGCAGAGGATTACGCCAACCTGCTGCAAACCGTGGGGTTTCGAATCGACAACATCGAACTCATCCCGCGCCCTACGCCACTGCCCAAAGGCATGGCCAACTGGCTGGACACCTTTGCCAGTCCGTTCTTCCACGGCCTGGATGATGATCTGAAAGATGCCGTGTTCGATCATACCGTCAACCTGCTGGCGCATAGCCTGAGCGATGGTCGCGGCAACTGGACCGCCGACTACGTGCGCCTACGCGTGGTGGCCCACGCCTGAAAGAAAACGCCCCCTGAGCACGTCGTGCGCTCAGGGGGCGTCCTGTAACCTTCCTTGGACCTTCCTTTTTAGAACTCGTCCCACTCGTCCTGCTGTGTCTGGGTAGACTTGGCTTTGGGCATCGGGGCGGGTACTTGTCGCCCAAGAGCGGGCGCTATCTCCTGCGGCGCAGGCGACAATTGCTCGCCAGCAGCCAGCCGGAAGGTGGAGATCAGTTCTGCCAGACCGCTGGCCTGGCCCTCCAGGGCCGTGGCCGCCGCGCTGGTTTCCTGCACAAGCGCCGCGTTCTGCTGGGTCACCGAATCCATTTCGGTCAACGCCGCATTGATCTGCTCGATCCCTCCTCTCTGTTCACGGGTTGCCGTGGAAATTTCACCCACCAGCGTGGTGACCTGACGAATGGCGTCCACCGTCTGATGGATGGTTTGCCCGCTGCGCTCGGCCTGACTGGCACCGCTGGTGATTTGCGTCGTGGTTTGCTCGATGAGGCCGCGAATCTCCTTGGCCGACTCGGCACTGCGGGTAGCGAGAGAACGCACCTCGCTGGCCACCACGGCAAAGCCGCGCCCCTGCTCACCGGCTCGGGCCGCTTCCACGGAGGCATTCAGCGCCAGGATATTGGTCTGGAAGGCAATCGAGTCGATCACGCCAATGATGTCGTTCACCTTGTCGGCGCTGGCCGCAATATCCCGCATCAGTTGCACGGTTCGCTCGACCTCGTCGCCACTCAGCTCTGCCGACTGCGATGCCGCCACGGAGAGCTGGTCGGCCTGCTGGGCGATATCCGCATTGGCGCCCACCGTGGTCGCCATCTGCTCCATGCTGGAAGCCGTTTGCTGAAGCGCGGCGGCCTGCTGCTCGGTACGCGAGGAGAGGTCCTGACTGCCGGAGGAAATCTCGCTGGCCCCGCTATAGACGTGCTCACTGCTGCTGCGCAACGAGAGGACCAGCGTCCTGAGCTTTTCCTGCATGGCGGCCAGCCCCATGAACAGCTGGCCAATCTCATTACGGCCGCGGTCTTCGATACGCTCGGTCAGGTCGCCATCGGCAATACGCGCAAAGTGGTCGAGCGCCTGGCGCAACGGAGTGACCACCCCTCGCACCATGGCAATACGAATGACCAGCGCCGCTACCAGTGAGAACAGCAGCAGGCCAATGGCAATGGCACCGACCCAGGTCGCTACGCGCTCCACCTGCTGCATCACCTGCTGACCACGCGACTCGGTATAGGCCACAAAGTTACCCATGGCGCTGTCCAGCGCCGCACTCTGCTCGCCAAGTGCGACCTGGCGGCGCTGGATTTGGAACGGCGGCGCATTCAATAAGGGCTCCAGCCCTTCCACTACAAAGGCCTGGTAGGCTTCGCTCACCGCTTCACTGTGGCGGGCCAGCTCGCTTGCTGGGTCCACGGCAACGGCAGAGAATTCTTCAAAATAGCGCTGGGCCGCCAACGTTGCTTCGGCCGCCTGCTCCAGGCTTTCCTGGCCTCTTTCAGGGTTGCCCATGGTGCTGAAGCTGGCCGAACGGTCGAGAAAGGTCTGCGCACGTAACGCGTTGACCTGCATTCGGTTGGCCAGATTGACCAGCCTGACGTTGGTATTGTTGATTTCGGCAAGTGCCTGGCCGCTGTTGGTATTGGCGTAAAAACCCAGCCCACTGATCAGGCCAATCATCACCACCAGCACCGCGAGGGCAGCCGTCAGGCTCCATTTTATCGAGAGATGCTTCATGAGTGAGTTCCCTTGTGCTTATTTGTTATGGCGCTGCTCAAGCGCAGAGTAAAACAATCCACGTGAAAAAACGGCACCTCTACGACTTATGTATCAACCATTTTCATCTATGCGATAAACAAAAAAGCCCACTCCAACAGGAGCGGGCTGTATCCAGAGAAGGCCACTTAAGCGGGTGTGTTCTTCAACGTGGCCATATCGATCACGAAGCGGTAACGCACGTCACCTTTTTCCATGCGCTCGAAACCTTCGTTGATGTCGTTAATATCCAGCATTTCGATATCACAGGTGATGTTCTGGTCGGCACACAGCTGCAAAAGCTCTTCCGTTTCGGCAATCCCGCCGATCAGTGAACCAGCCACCACGCGGCGTTTGAAGACCAGATTGAACGCTTCGATGGTCGGCTCGATGGGCTCCAGCAGCCCGACGATGATATGCGTCCCGTTGTACTTGAGCGCGGCCAGATAGGGGTTGAGGTCATGCTGTACCGGCACGGTATCCAGCATGAAGTCGTAGGTTTCTGCCACGGCCTCCATTTGCGCCGGGTCGCTGGACACCACCACGTGGTCAGCACCGTTTCGCTTGGCTTCCTCTACCTTGGCGTCGGAACGGGTAAATACCGTGACTTCTGCGCCCAGCGCCTTGGCCAGCTTCACGCCCATATGGCCCAGGCCACCCATGCCAATCACCCCGATCTTGTGCCCTTTACCTACCCCGAAATGCTTCAGCGGTGAGTAGGTAGTGATACCGGCGCACAGGATAGGCGCAGCCGAGGCCAGATCGATACCGTCAGGCATCTTGAGCACGAAATGCTCGCTCACCACGATGGCATCGGAATAGCCGCCTTGGGTCAGGGTGCCGTCCTGACGATCGGGGCTACCGTAGGTCATGGTGAAGCCTTCCAGGCAGTATTGCTCTACGCCCTCCTGGCAGGCCGAACAGGTACGGCAGGAATCGACCATACAGCCCACTCCTACCAGATCGCCTACCTGGAAGCGGCTGACGTCGCTGCCCACGGCGGTCACGCGGCCGACGATCTCGTGGCCGGGCACGACGGGGTATTGGCTCATGCCCCAGTCGTTACGCGCAAAGTGCAGGTCGCTGTGGCATACGCCACAGTAGAGAATTTCGATGGCAACGTCGTCGGCACGGGGCGAACGACGTTCAAAGGTAAACGGCGCGAGGGGTTTGTCGGCGGAAAACGCGGCGTACGATTTTGCCTGGCTCATGGAAACTCCTTGGTAAGGCATCCCGCTCATGCGAGAGAAGCTTCCATTATTGGCCGTACCGCCGCGGTTAGCGATGAACGAAGCTCCGATTTTTTTGCCTATTTCTCCATAAAGGCGTAATAAAATAACAAAAATGCGCGCAAAAAAGTCACAATTGTCCTAAACGAACTGATGACAGTCTCGCCTCTGGAGCCCCCATGGCCACTACCACCGCTGCGGGCAACGCCCTTGCTCAGTGCCTTTTTCCCTTGATTCGACGGGAAGGAATGAACGCCTCGGCTCTGCCACGGGTCAGCCTGCTGTACCTGAAACGGCATCAGCCGCGCACCCCGCTCATGTACGAACCGGGGTTGACGATCATTGCCCAAGGGCGAAAGATCGGTTACCTGGGTGACCGCGAGATTCACTACAATCCTGGCCACTATCTCGTTCAGACCCTGCCGCTGCCTTTCGAGTGTGAAACACACGGTTCCGAAGAGGCGCCGCTGTTGGGTATTTCGGTCTCTCTGGACCCCGCACTGCTAAACGAGCTGGTCACGGCCATGGGCGATCAAGGGCCGCTTGTAAAAACCCCCAGACCCATGGCCTCGGTGGCCATGAACGAAGGCATGCAGGCTGCGGTTCTGCGGCTCGCCCACACTCTGCACGACGAGATGGAGTGCCGCACCATGGGGGCAGCGCGTATACGCGATGTGGTGTTCGAAGCGCTCAAGGGGGAGCAGGGGCAAGCGCTACGCGCGCTGGTCAGCGGCCATGGCCACTATGCGAGAATCGTACAGGTGCTTTCCCACCTGCACGCTCATTTTGCCGATCCGTTTTCGGTGGAACAGCTGGCTCGTCAAGCCAACATGAGCGTCTCGACCTTTCATCAGCACTTCAAGCAGATCACTCGGGCCTCCCCAGCGCAATACGAGAAACGGCTGCGGCTGCTGAAGGCTCAGCAGCTATTGCTGCAGGACCGCCATAACGTCAACCAGACCGCCCTGGCCGTCGGCTACCGCAGCGTGCCTCAGTTCAGCCGCGACTATAAGCGTTACTTTGGCGAGCCACCGCTACAGCATCGCCGACAGGAGCAGGCCATGCGCGCCTGACACACACCCTGTCGGCGACACAAGCGCACTTACTTGGCAAAAATTTGGCTCTTGTCCTTGAACGCCTTGAACTCCAGCGCATTGCCGCAGGGGTCGAGCAGGAACATGGTGGCCTGTTCACCCACTTCTCCCTTGAAGCGGATATAGGGCTCGATCACGAAATCGGTATTGCGGGCTTTCAGGCGCTCGGCCAGCGTTTCCCACTCATCCCACTCCAGGATGACACCAAAATGCGGTACCGGCACGTTGTGACCATCCACCGGGTTGGTATGCGCGCTTTCCTGCCCAGGCGTTTTGGGGTGCCCGTGAATCACCAGCTGGTGGCCAAAGAAGTTGAAATCCACCCAGTGGTCACTGGAGCGCCCCTCTTCCAGACCAAAGACATCGTTGTAGAAAGCGCGTGCCAGCGGCACATCGTAAACGGGGATTGCCAGGTGGAAAGGGGAAAGGCTCATGAGAAGCTCCTGTTATCGGGTATGCCGCGATGTGCTGCGTTTAGGGTTGGTTCAGCCATCCTAAAAGCCGCCATGCAAAAATAAAATCAATTGTTTTTTGATAAACTCACAAAAAATATTGATGAGTTACCGATCATGATTCGTGAGCTTAAAACGCTTGTCGCCGTGGCCCAGCACGGCACTTTTGCCGCTGCCGGACAGCAGACCGGGCTGACCCAGGCGGCCGTCAGCGCCCAGATGAAGCGCCTGGAAGCGGAGCTGGGGGTCACACTGTTCGAGCGCAGCGGTCGCAATGCCGTCCTCACCTCGCAGGGCCAGGCCACCCTGCAGCAAGCCCGCGCCCTGCTGGCGCTGTACCGAACGCTGGGAGCAGCAGGCACCGACCAGGCACCCGGCACGTTCATCACGCTAGGCGCCATTGCCTCGTATCAACGTACGCTGCTGCCGGACGTGCTGGCACATTTTCACCGTCACTTTCCCCACTGCCGCAGCCGGGTGGTCCCTGGGCTGTCACTGGGGCTGATGAGCCAAGTGGACGCAGGAGAGCTCGACATGGCCGTGATCATTCGGCCGCCTTTCTCGCTGCATAGCGACCTGCGCTGGCAGCCACTGGCCCATGAACCCTTTCGCCTGTTGGTACCGCAGGGCTGGTCAGGGAGCGATTGGCGAGCATTGCTGGAGCGTCATCCGTTCGTGCGTTACGACCGGACATCCTTTGGGGGGCGGCAGGTCGAGCGCTTCTTGCGCGATCAGCACTGCCAGGTGCGCGATGTGTGTGAAGTCGATGAGCTGGATGCCATCGTTCGGCTGGTGGCCAACGGCGTGGGCGTGGCGCTGGTGCCAGAGCCTCGTGCCCTCGACCACTGGCCCAGCGGCATCAGGGCAGTCAGCCTCGATGAGCACACCTTTCACCGGGACATCGGAGTGGTGTATCGCGGCGATAGCCCAGGCCACGAGGCCGCCCGCGCCCTGACCGTGTTACTGATGGAATACGCACCCCAGGGCTGAATAAAACGCACAACGCCAGCCCGAAGGCTGGCGTTGTATCGACCAACGACAGGCGTTGTACTTACGCCTGCGTTACCTCTTCTTCCTGCTCGCTGTCCTGAGCTTCCGCTTCGTCAGCGGGCTCGGCTTCCTGCTCCGCCTCGTCAGCGGCCTCTTCGACGTCACTGGCCTCGACGGCATCACCCGCCTGCAGGTTCATGGGCTCGTCAAGCTGCAGGGTTTGTGCCGTATAGGCACGCACGTCACGCAGCAGCTCCGGATTTTCCGCCAGTTTCTGGCCGTAGGACGGCACGATAGCGGTCAGGGTAGACTGCCACTCCTCGCTAGCTACCTGTTCGGGGAACACACGCCCCAGCAGGTTCAGCATGATCGACGGAGCGGTGGAAGCGCCAGGCGAGGCACCCAGCAGCGCCGACATGCTGCCATCGGCAGAGCTGATGATTTCGGTACCAAACTGCAGCACACCGCCCTGCTCTTCATCGTCACGAATGATCTGCACGCGTTGGCCCGCTGTCCACAGCGACCAGTCATCGGGGTTGGCTTCCGGGTAGAAGTCCTGCAGGGCTTCGAAACGATCTTCTTCCGACATCATCACCTGGCTGACCAGATAGCGCACGAGATCAAAGTTATCGACCCCGACCTGCATCATCGGCCAGGTGTTGTTCAGCGTCATGGAGCCGAACAGGTCGGTCCAGGAGCCCTCTTTCAGGAACTTGCTGGAGAACGTGGCAAACGGGCCAAAGAACAGCGCGGGTTCACCGTCCAGATAGCGGATGTCCAGGTGAGGCACCGACATGGGCGGTGAGCCTTCACCGGCCTTGCCATACACTTTCACCAAGTGCTGAGACACAACGTCCGGGTTGGTGGTGTAGAGGAACTGGCCGCCCACCGGGAAGCCGCCGTAGCCCTCTACTTCAGGAATGCCGGTTTCCTGCAGCAGCGGCAGCGCCGCACCGCCCGCACCGATGAAGACGAAACGCGCATCGACGGTGAACTCATCACCGCTGGCCAAATCGGCGATACGAACCTGCCAGGTATCGTCGTCATTGCGCTCGAAGCCGCGCACTTCGCTGTTCAGACCCAGCGTGAAGTTGTCGCCCTGGGCCAGAGACTCGATCATCTGGCGCGTTTGTGCACCGTAGTTCACCTCGGTGCCCATCTGCATGCGCGTTGCTGCCACCGGGGTGCCGTCGTTCTCGCGACCGGCCATGACCAGCGGCATCCACTCGGCCAGCTCCTGCCAATCTTCGGAGTATTCCATCCCGGCGTAGAGTGGGTTCTGTACCATGGTGGCGTGACGCTCGCGCAGGAACGCCACGTCGTCTTCACCCCATACCAGGCTCAAATGGGGAGAGGTGTTGATGAACGAGCCTGGCTCGCCGAGCATGCCACGGTCCACCTGGTGCGCCCAGAACTGGCGAGACACCTCGAACTGTTCGGTCACGTTGACCGCACGCTCGATGGCCACGCTGCCGTCAGGTTGCTCGGGGGTATAGTTCATTTCGCAGAAAGCCGAGTGCCCGGTACCGGCGTTGTTCCAGCCGTTGGAGCTTTCAGCGGCGACTTCGTCCAGCCGTTCGTAGAGGTGTATGCTCCACTCCGGCTCCAGCTCCTGGAGATAGGTGCCCAGCGTGGCGCTCATGATGCCGCCACCAATCAGCAGGACATCGACCGGTTCATCGGCCGACACGGGCATTGCTGCAAGCGCCAGCAGCGGCGAGCAGAGTAAAAGACTTAAACGTTTTTGCATGTCATGTCCCTGACGATACAGAAATGACGTGCCGGAGCAGTGAGCGCCCAGCGTCGAGGGGGGGTATATTGTCGACGAAAGTCTAACAAAAAACCGCGGGCGCGGAAACATAAAAGAACGCTTAAATGAGAATGAAAGGAATTAACGTATGAAACCCGAAGACCTCGAAAAGCTGGTCTCACGCAAAATGCCCTTTGGTAAGTACGAAGGATGGCTGATAGCTGATTTACCGGGCCCCTACCTCAACTGGTTTGCCCGGGAGGGCTTTCCCACCGGGGAGATTGGCCACTTGCTGCACTTGATGCATGAAATCGACCATAACGGCCTGAGTGGCCTGCTCGACCCGCTGCGCAAGGCGTGAGTCAACGGCGATTCATGGCCTCCTCGCGCTCGGCCAGGTAGTGCTGTGCATGGGTCGCGGGGTCCTGCGGAAAGCGACCCAGCGCCACGGCCTTTTCGAAAAATCCACGGGCCGGACGATCCTCGCCACGCCGACTGATGACCAACGCCGCGACCAGAGGCCGCCCTGCCGCCACGTCCTCCTCCATGAGCCATTCAAGCGCATTGGCCACTTGCGCAATGGTGCCCGGCGGGGTGAGCCCCAGGGCAGCCGCCACTTGCTGGTAGGTCATGGGCAGGGCCTGCCGAGGCGCTTGCTCGAGCAGCGCGCGCACTCGGCAGGCGAGCAAAGCCGTTGCCTGCATGGCGGTCACCTCCGATGGAGAGTGTCTGGTTGAGTGCATGTCAGCGTCCCTCATGGCGGCATCCTGGATCAGGCGGGAAAAGTAGCCACGCTACCACATCGCTGGCTATGCTGGGCAGACACGTCATGTTGCCAAGGGGAAAGGGATGACCAGAACATTCACAAGAACATCCACCAGATCATTCAACCGTACACGCAACAAAAGCCGCTGGCCCAGCGCGCTGGTCTGGCTGAGCCTGGTGGCGCTGTTGGCGGCCGTGGCCATGATGGCCGTCGCTGGCCCGGCATATCGCTGGCAATGGGTAGGGCTGGGCGAGGCATTTACGTTGCTGCGCAATGGCGTGTTCACGGCCATGGCCGCGCTGGCCTTGAGCGTGCTGGCGCTGCTCATCAGTGCCGTCACTAGACGGGCAGGCACCGCCAGCGCGGCACTGCTCGTCCTGCTGGCCACGGCGGCACTGCTTTATTTACCTTGGCAGCAGTGGCAACGTGCCCAGCAGGCACCTGTCATACATGACATCACCACCGATACACAGAACCCACCGGCTTTTTTGGCCCTTCGTGAAGCCCGCGAGGCTGCCCCCAATGCTGTCGACTACCCGGGCGAAGCCACGGCACGGCAGCAGCAGGCCGCCTACCCTCAGATTCAGCCGCTGCAGGTGGAGGCTGACGCCACTACTGTGCTGGCGGCGGTACAGGCGGAAGTCGAGGCTGCGGGCTGGCAGATTGCCGACATCTCCTCAGACCGGCTGGAGGCCACAGCCACTACTCGCTGGTTTGGCTTCGAGGACGATGTGGTGATTCGCTTGACCGAACTGGCTTCGGGCACGCAAGTGGACATGCGTTCGGCCTCTCGCCTGGGCGCCAGCGACGTGGGCACCAACGCACTGCGCATCGAGACCTTCATGGCCGACCTGCGTGAACGCTTGGGTGGCACGCTATAGCAACGTATCGATGGGCCGCTTGCCATCCAGCAGGGTGATGTCGCGGTCAATGATCGAGGGAGTCTGCACGACTCTCAGCAGGGCATGGGCGACATTGGCACGCGAGATGCGATTATCACCGGCTTCTTCGACACTACTGGCAAACTTGTGGCTGGGGGCATCATCGGTGAGCCGCCCCGGCTTGAGAATCACGTAGGAGATATTGCTACGGCGCAGGTGCGCATCGGCAGCGAACTTGGCCGCCATATAGGGGCGCATGTTCTGCGGGGCTTCCAGAGGTTTTTCAGCGCGCAGCGCACTGACCATGATATAGCGTGACAGCCCGCGCTGGCTGGCGATATCCGCCGCGCGGATGGCGCCGAACAGGTCGATCAACAGGGTTTTGTCCGGCCCGGTATGCGGCCCGGATCCTGCGGTGAACACGACCTGGTCGCACCCTTCGAAGGCATGCTCCAGCTCACCTTCCAGGTCGGCGATAACGGTGGGAATGCCGCGCTCTTCGAACCATGCCGCCTGCTCCTGATGACGGATCATCGCCTTGATGGGCGTGCCTGCCTGTTTGGCCAGAGCACAAAACTGCTGACCAATTTGGCCATTGGCACCTATCACTAGCGTCGTCATCTTGCCTCCTCGTCTTTGGTCACTCCTTTTGACAT
>NZ_LFGS01000004.1:132435-161691 GCF_002078135.1 Halomonas sp. BC1
GCACTGTACAAAACGTCAGCAAAGGCATCCAGGAGATGCCGCGCTATCCTTCCCCGGCCTAAAAGGCCGAGGTTTGACGCGCAATTTGATCAGTGTAGGCAAGCGCGTTAAAGTTCAACCGTTTGACATGCAAACAGCGAACGCTGGGGCGTTCGCTGTCGAGGAAGGGGCCGTGGAGAACCGGCTATTTCAAGCGGGCGGGCTGTGGCTGTGGCTGTAGTTGAGACCGAGACTGCGAGGGCAGCGCTACGGGCTGACGCCCGGCATCGTGGCTTACCTGAAAGCGGCTGACCAGGGAGTGCATGTCACCCGCACGCTCATCCAGCGTGTGGCTTGCCGTGGTGGCCTCCTGAACCAGGCGCGCGTTCTGGTGAGTCACCTGATCCAGCTGCGAAATCGCCTGATTGATCTGATCGATGCCGGCTGACTGCTCTTTGGTGGCATCGGCGATCTCGGTCACATAACGGGTGACCTCGGTGAGGCTGTCGATGATCTCTTGCAGGTGCTGGCTGGAGGCCGTCACCAGCTGCTCGCCTTCACTGACTTTTTGCACGCTGTCATCGACCAGATGGCGAATCTGGGCAGCCTCTTCGGCACTACGCCCCGCTAGCTTGCGCACTTCCTGGGCGACCACCGCAAACCCACGCCCTTGTTCTCCCGCGCGGGCCGCCTCGACCGACGCATTCAGGGCCAGCAGGTTGGTCTGGAAGGCGATATCGTCGATGGCCTTGATGATCGAGGTGATCTTCTCGCTGGCCTGGCGGATGTCGCTCATGGCTGCAGTGGTACGCTGGGCCACATCCCCGGCTGAGCGCGCCCGGCCATCGACGTTGGTACTGGCATCCTTGGCCTGGTCGGCGTAGTCCGCCGTCTGTTTGACCGTGGCGGTAATCTGTTCGAGGCTGGACGCGGTTTCCGCCAACGAGGACGCCTGCTGGTCGGTACGCTGGGACAGGTTCTCGTTGCCAGCAGCAATCTGGCGGCTACTGGCAGCAATGGCTTCGGCACTTTCACGAATCTGCGCCACCATGGCTTCGAAGGTGTCCATCATCTCATTGAAGGCCTGGGCGGTTTGCCCAGCTTCATCATTGTGGGCCAGGGCCAGACGCATGGAGAGGTCGGCATTTTCACCCGCAGCACCGCTGATGCTTTCCATTTGGCGGCGCATGGCGACCAACGGACCCAGTACCCGCACCATCGTGCGCCAACCAAAAATGGCCAGCACGCCGATGACGCCCAGCGTGACCAGTACCAGCAGCGTGCGCCCGGCGTTGGCCAGCGTTTCCGCTTCACTGCTGGCACTGGCGGCACGCTCGACGGTGTAGGTTTCGATATCGTTCAGCACGTTGCGCATCTCGTTGGACGCTTGCGCAACGTTCGTGAGAGCCGCCTGTACCTGCTCCCGTTGGGCAAGCTGCTGTTGACGCAATGCGTAAACGGAGTTGGAATCTTCCACCATCAGCGCGTTCAGGTCGGCAATCACCGAGTCCAGCTCACCGATTAGCGCACGCTGTTCGACGGTAGTACTCGGCGCCTCCGCGATGGCGGCCAGCGACTGGCGTGCCAGGGTTACCTGCTGGGCAATCTCATTGGTACGCAGGTTGACCAGCGCATCCACGCTCTCCACCTGCATCATCTGGCGCCCAAGGTCGGAGAGCGTCGCCACGGCCATGCGGGCATTGCCGCTCAGCCGTCCAATGTCCACCCGAGGAGCGAACATGGTGTCCAGCAGTTGGGTCGGTAGCGAGGTCGTACTCTCCTCACGCCAGGCTTCCATTAGCTCACGCTGACGGCGCTCTTCACGCACCTGCGCCAGCGCCGTGCGACCGGCGATGTCTTCGGCACTGTGCATGACCGTGGTGATGGCGGTCTGCATTTGTTGCAGCTGGGAGACCATTTGTGCCGAGAGATTCAAGGCTTCACGGCGTACTTCTTCCAGTGTTTCATCACCCGCCAGCAAGCTCTGGTAGTGAGTATCCAGTGCACTGAGCTGGCTCGATAGCGCCGATTGGCTACTGCGCTCCAATCCATCTCGGGCGCTGGCAAAGCGTTCGTTCAACGCACTACGCGACGTTACGCTGTCCAGCTCTTCCACGCTGTCGGCCGCCAGCAGGTCGGCATGGCGCTGACCAAACGCGCCCATGGTCAGCACCATGCTGCGGCTGGCATCCTGCAAAGGAAGTACATCGCTGGTGATGAGGTGCTGGACGTTGATCAACCGCTGATTGGTCATCCAGCCAGTGCCTGCCAGTACCACCGCGCCCAAAACGGCGGCAGCGAATAGGCTAATGAGCATGGCTCGTATGCTTATCGTCTTTTTCATCAGGGGTATTCGCTGTGTCAGTGGTTATGCTATTCAAATGATGCTGCGACGCTCATCCAATCGAGCGGCTCGAACTGGCCGTTGCGAATGACCGTGGCCCACACGGCATCGCTGGCCTGATGGTCTCCTTCCCTCAGGGTCAGCGGCTCACCTACGCCAATATCGATGGTGCCCAATCCCAGCAAGCCTTCCACGATGGCTTGCCGATTCGGATTTTCTCCGGCGGCTTTCACCCCCTCCACGAACAGCTTGGCAGCCAGATACCCCTCCAGGGAGATGAAATCCGGCTCGCTGCCGGGCACATGCGCTGCCAACGCTTGGCGGTACTCTTCTACCGCTGGCAGGTCAGCATCCAGTGGCGGCACGACCTGAGTCACGATCACCCCTTCGGCCAGTGGCCCCAGCGCCTCCAGCAGGGCTTGGCTACCCACGAAAGAGACGTTCAGAAACACGCTATCCGGCAGGTCCTGACGCGCTTCGCGGATAAAATCGGCAGCGGGGCCAAAGGTGCCGACAATGATCACCGCACGAGGCACGACAGGTGCCTGAAGAATGGTTGCCAGCCCTTGGTGAACATTGCGGGTACCGCGTGTAAAACGGCCGTGGGCCAGCTGTGAGGTGTCGGTAAAGCCCTCTTCGTGCAAGGCGCGCAGCGCGCCATTGTAACCTGCATCACCAAAGCTGTCGTTCTGCGTGAAAAAGGCAATCTCTTCGGGCTGGATTCCTGCTTCCAATAGCCCCGCCACCATGGCGGCGGTTTCCTGCACATAGCTTGCCCGGTAGTTGATCACATAGCGGTCGGGGGGCGAACGGCGCAAGATACCAGCGCCAGTAAAGGCGCCGTACAGCAGCGTGTTGTGCTGGTTATGAATGGGGATGGTCACGGCGGCAGTGGGCGTACCGACGTTACCGATGGCCGCCAGCAGGGAGCTGTCACTGACCAGCTGCCGGGTATGCGCGGCGGCGGGCAGCGGCGAGTATTGATCGTCGAAGGCTTGCAGTACCAGCGACTGCCCGTTGACGCCACCTTCGGCATTTACCTTGGCAAAGTAGGCCTCGATACCCTGCTGCATGCCGATCCCCAAGGGAGCGGCTGCACCACTCAGCGGCGCGACGATGCCTACCTTGAGCTCGGCCAGAGCAAGCGGGGAAGTGAGTAAGCCCGCTACCAGAAGCCACGTTCTCATTTTGTTCATTGCTTTATCCTCAGGTTGATTTGGACAAATATCGGCACAAACTGCTACGACTTTAATCGCCCAAGAGGGCGTTTTTCGGCCTCTAGCCAGGCCGATCCAGGGCAAAGCGATCGCTAACTCTGACATAGTCGCTACCTGCCAGGCGCCCCACCGGCTTGAGCGTGTCCAGATGCACGTGGCGGCCATCCCAGACGGACTCATCGGTGTGGATCGATACCACTTTCACCAGGATCAGGCTGCCTGCCAGCGGCTGATCTCCGAAGCGGATCACCTGTACTCGCTGGCAGCCAAAGGCGATGGGCGCCGCCGCAATACGCGGCACGCGCACACCGGGCATGGCAGCCTTTTCCAGCCCTGCCAAGGCAAACTCGTCTTCCTGGGGCGGCAGGCTGGCACTGGTGGTATTGAGCGCCTCGATCAAGCCTTCGGTGCCCACATGCACCACGCACTCGCCGACGTCTTCCAGGTTGCGCAGGGTGTCCTTGGGCTGGGCGCTGCCATCCAGCAGCGGTGCAAAAGCCAGAATGGGAGGGTCGATACTGGCCACGTTGAAAAACGAGAACGGCGCCAGGTTGGCATTGCCCTGGCCATCCTGGGTGGCCACCCAGGCAATGGGTCTGGGGCAAATACTGCCCGACAGCAGGCGATAGAGCGTTCCGGCGCTTAGCGGCGAGGTTTCCAGCAGGGTATCCATGCAAACTCCTTATCAGGCCATGGGACCAGCGTTGCTGCCCATAAAGCCACTCACTCATCAGAAAAAATCACCTCTCTTTGCATAAGAGGTATTCATTGTCGTAGGGACCGCCTGTTACCAAGCCGTGGAGCCTTGCGGCTGTCAAGTGTGCTAGCCTTGTAAGTTCATAAGTTACCAGAGAATTGAATGCTCACTATTTCCAATAGCGTCACGCTGGCCGATTGGGAAATCGATATCAGCCAGATTCGAGCCCAGGGAGCGGGCGGCCAGAACGTCAATAAAGTCGCCTCTGCCGTGCATCTGCGCTTCGACATTCCGCGCTCGACGCTGCCCCCTATCTACAAGGAGCGGCTGATGGCGCTGTCCGACCAGCGGATCAGCAAAGAGGGCGTGGTCATCATCAAGGCGCAGAGCTTTCGCACGCTGGAGCTGAACAAGGAAGACGCCTTGAACCGCTTGCAGGCGTTGATTCAAAGCGTGGCCCGTACGCCGAAAACGCGCCGCCCCACCAAGCCCACCAAAGGCTCCCAGCGGCGGCGGGTGGACCACAAGACCCGCAAGGGCAAGATCAAGTCACTGCGTGGTAAAGTGCCGCTGTGACGCCCGCCGCGAACCCTCCCCCATTTCGAACTGGATACCACGACGCCCATGCCCAACCAGCCTCGCCCTGTGTCACCCTGCCGCCATATTTGCCAGATCAACCCCGAGACGGCGCTGTGCAGCGGCTGCGGGCGCACTCTGGATGAGATTGCCTGCTGGGGCAGCATGACCGATGCAGAGAAAGCGCCCGTCTGGACGCGTATCGAACAGGCCGGTTACCTGGACATCGGCGATGACGCTACTCCTTGACCGGCGCAGGCTGGGCGTGCCGGTCACTCAAGATATGGTGCAGCTCGCCACAGGCGACCATCGGGTCGTCGCAGTTGATCACGATGGTGGAATCGGCCAGCACATAGCTGCGCCCGGTAATGGTATTTTCCACCACCTGATAGGCACCTTCCTGGTGGGTGCCTGTAAAGGTGCCGATAAACCCGGTTTCTCTCAACGAGACGGTTTCCAGCTTGTCGCCCGGCGCCAGCCGCCCTTCATGATGCATCAGCGCCAACCGCGCCGAGGTGCCGGTGCCGGTGGTGCTGCGGCAAATCACGCCGGGGTGTACGTAGGTGGCAGAGCGCGAACGCACATAGCCCTGCGCCACCTGCTCTTCAGGACCCATGAAGTGTAGAAAGAGCAGCGGCCCCACATCGCCTAGGGTGTAGTGGGAAAACCCTCGGTGGGCCTGGATGGCCTCGATGATCTTGTGGGCACAGGCCGCCAACGCGGCCTCTTCATCCCGTACCAGCTTGAAGCCCAGCGCCTCGGCATCGACCAGCGCATAGAAGCCACCGCTGTAGGCAACCGAGTAGGTGACGTCGCCAATGCCCGGTACCAGAATCGTATCGCGATAGCTGTCGATATAGCTGGGCAAGCCTTCACAGGTCACCGACTCGACGACGCCGTTGCGCACCCGCGCTTCGATCTGCACCAGGCCTGCCGGGGCTTCCAGCTTGAAGCGCTGAAGCCCCTCCTGCTTGGGCACGATACCCATTTCCAGAACGGCCGTGGCCGTGCACAAGGTGTTGGAGCCTGAGTAGATCGGGTAGCCCATCACTTCCATGATGATGTACCCCGCCACCGCTTCAGGATGGGTGGCAGGCACCAGCAGGTCGACCGACATTTCCGGAATGCCATAGGGCTCGCCCAGCAGTAGCTGCCGGAGGCCATCGGCGTCGTCACGCAGATACTCCATTTGCTGACGCACCGTGCTGCCCGGCAGCGTATCGATCCCGGCGGTGACGATACGGCTCACGTCGCCCCCCGCGTGGGTGTCCAGCAGCTTGATGGTATGCACGGTATTCACTGGCGAGCCTCCCGTTCCGATTGAAGAGCGGCAGATTGAAGATCAGCCGACTGAAGCGCGAACGGCTCCCCATGGGCCTCCCACTGGGCATCGGGCACGATCACGATCTTGCCCAGATAGTCGCTGCCGCGATTGACGAAGTAGCGCTCCGCCGCGTGCAGCTGCGACAGCTTGAAGGTCCCGTGCAGCACCGGCTTCAGCTCGCCGCTGCGAATCCACGCGATCAGCTGTTCGGCCTCTTCACGGGTGCCATGGGAGACCCCGACGATTTGCACCTGATACAGGTAGATGCGCGTCCACATGATTTCGCTGAGATTGCCACCGCTGGCACCTGCGATGGCCAGCCGCGGGTACGTGGCGCGCTGCGACATATCGCCGATCATGGTGTCGATGAACAGGTCGGTCATGTCGCCCCCCACCAGGTCCATGACCGCATCGATGGGCCGCCCTTCGGTGGCGTGCAGCACGCGCTCAACGAACGTGGGCAAATCGCCTCGGTCGATCACCGCCTGCGCGCCCAGCCCGCGCAGGGCATCGGCCTTGCTGGGCTGGCTGACGGCATAAGGGATGGCGCCGATGATCCGGCACAGCTGAATCAGCGCCGTCCCTACACCTCCGCTGGCCCCACTGACCAGCACCCGCTCGCCAGCCCGCACGTTGGCCGCCGTCATCATGTGGTAGGCGGTCTGATAGGAGCACATTCCCATGGCCGCCAGAGGGGCATCTGGTAACTCAGGGTTGGCGATGTGATGAAACTGGTCGGCAGGCACCACGATATATTCCGCGAAGCCCCCATCGGCACCATGTCCGTAGTAATCCGGCATCAGATTGATGTCGCGACGGTCATCGGGGTAGAGATTGAAATCCAATAGCCCACGTTCCCCCACTCGCTGCGCATCGACGCCCTCGCCCACCGCCGCGATGTGCCCCACCACATCGGCCCCCTGGATACGCGGAAAGCTCAAGGTGGGGGCACCGCCCATGGCGAACGAGGTGACCTCCTCCTTGCCCTTGGTGGGATAGAGCCCTTCGCGTGCTTTGCGGTCGGTGTTGTTTTTCGCTGTCGCCGTGACGCGCACCAGCACCTGACCGGCCCCAGGCTGAGGCGTAGGTACGTCCTGCCGGTAGTGCAACATGTCCACATCGCCATGACCGGTCAGCAGCATGGCCGACATGCTGGAGGGGATAGAAAAGGAAGTGGTGGAATCATTGGCAGCGTTGGTGACACGTGAGGTTCTGCGGTCCGTATTGGCCATGGGCTGGCTCCTGATCGGTGCATATACCACGACAATAACAAACGCCGGGCCAGGTTCAAGATATCCTGTTGCGACGGGATTCAACAGTGCGGAGGGATCGCTTACATACCACTCCAATCTCTTGCTTTGCCTCGCAGCGTCAACTTTTCGCCAATGGTGATCAGCCCCCAAAAGGTTCAAGCTCATCCCTCATGGGCACCTCCCAGCCCCCGCCAAGGAACGGTATGCTTCATTTCAGCTCTGCCTATCATCGCCGCCTGACCTGGACCTATTTTGGACTGTTCATCGCTATCGGTATGACTGGCGGGCTGCTGGGGCCTGCCCTGCCCCACCTGGCCAGCGCCAGCGGCTCTTCCATGAGCCAGATTGCCGTGCTGTTCACGGCGCGTGCTGTAGGTAACATGAGCGGCGCTTTGGTCACCGGAGCGCTGATGGACCGCTTCAACGGGCATCGCGTGCTGCTCATCATGGGCGTACTCACCGTGGCCGGGTTGGCGCTGGCGCCCTTGAGCCCACTACTCGTGTTGCTGGCGCTGCTGTTCATGCTGCTAGGCTTTTCTGAAGTGTCGCTGAACGCCGGGGGCAATACGCTATTGCTGTGGCTGCACCGAGACGCCGCAGGCCCCAACGTGAGCGCGCTGCACTTCTGCTTCAGCGTTGGCAATATGCTGACCCCGCTGGTGATGGTGGCAGCGCTGTCGCTGACCGGCCAGTTTCACTGGACTTTCTGGGTGGTGGGGCTTTGCGTCGCCGGGATGCTGTGGCCGTTATCACGCTTTGCCAGCCCCACCATGCCAGCTCCCTCCTCGCCGAGCAGCAGCATTGGCGAGCACAAGCATCGTGATCCGTTGCTGCTGGGCATCTTCATGGTGTTGTTCGCCCTCTACGTGGGCATCGAGGTGACCTTTGCTGGCTGGGTGACGGCCTATGGCGCGCTATCAGGAGTGTCCGGCGAGCAGGCCACGCTGCTGGCGACACTGTTCTGGCTGGCGCTCTCGGCAGGACGCTTGCTGGCCATTCCGCTACTGCGCAGGTGCGCGCCCTGGCAAGTACTGGTCGGCTGCCTGGCCATTGGGCTCAGCGCCGCTGGCGGCTGGCATGCAGGGGTGCTTTCATTGGCCCCAGGCGCGCTGCTGTTTGGCCTCTCCGCCTCGGCTTTTTTCCCCACCCTGTTTGCGCTGTGCAACCACACCATGGTGATGCGGGGCCGCACCACCGGCGCCATCTTTACGGCCGCGGGCTGCGGGGCACTGATCATTCCTTCGCTGACGGGTCCACTACTGGACACCGCCGGGCCCGGCGCGTTTCCCGTGCTGCTAGCCTCGCTATGGCTGTTGATTGGCCTTGGGCTTTGTCTGTTGACGCTACGCCTGCGTATCCTGGCTCAGTCTACTGCCGATCCTTAACGCCGTAGGCCGAACGCAGCCCATTTTCGGACAACGTCTAGAACCAGGCTTTACGTTTGAACCACCAGATCAGCACAACGCCAATGCCCAGCATGAACCCCAGTACGAAGAAATAACCATACGGGTAGGCAAGCTCGGGCATGTATTCGAAGTTCATGCCATAAATACCGGCAATAAAGGTCAGCGGCACGAAAATGGCGGTAATGACGGTCAACACACGCATGGTGATATTCAGCTGATGCGATGAAATCGAGATGTAACCATTTATCAAGTCGCCACAAATGTCGTAATACATCTGGGTCAGCGAATGCAGGCGCTCGAAACGCTCTTCCACATCGGTGATGGCATGCAGCGTTTCACTCTCCCAGCGAGGGAGATGTGCGTAGTCATACGCCGTCAGCTCTTGAGTGATGCCCTTGTGATAGTTGAATACCCGACGCATCTTGACCAACCGCGAGCGATACGCAGTAATCCGGCGCATCAATACGTCATTGCCGTTCTCCAACAACTCGTCTTCCAGGTCGCTCAGCTCGGTCTCGAACTCCAGCAGGCTGTCGATATAAAAGCCCGCCGAGGTATACATGACACGCAAGGCAACCTGCTCGGGAGAGCGCGACAGCAGCCGCGCGCCCTGATCGTTGAGTAACCGTTCGATGCTCAGCGCAAGGCCAGGATGCAGCGTGACCAGAAAGCGTTCGCCCACGAAAAAGCACATCGGTTGAGGCACGAAGTTGAGCTGAGCATCGAAGGAGGAAATGCCTCGGTAGATAATCAGCGTATGGTTTTCGAATTCCTCGATCTTGGGAGGATGACGCACCTTGTGGGCATCCTGAATCGCCATGGGGTGGCACGCAAACCCTTCGAGCACCTCACGCTCGCTGGCTTCGCTTTCACCCTGCATGTCCACCCAGATATGCGCGCCCTCCAGGCGTTTCCAGACATCGATCAGCGAAAGGTCGCCTTCGCGCACTTCTCCCTCGGGGGTGGTCATCAGGCATCGAATCATGTGCATTCCTTGACTTCGCTGGCGTTGGTTGACGGCAGCACAGGGCTTGCTAGCCGCGCCTGCGCCTTGCCTGCCCGCTTGGCTTCATACATCGCCACATCGGCTCGCTTCAACAACTCTTGCGGGGTTTCTTCTCCGCCAGGCACATACTCGGCCACGCCGATACTGGTGCTGACCTCGAGCACTATGTCGCCCATGGTCAGCGGATCTTCAATGGTGCGGATCAGCTTCTGCGCCAGCGGTTCGATAGCGTCGCTGTCCATGTTCTCCAGTATCAGCACAAACTCATCCCCCGCCCAACGGGCCACGAAGTCCGTTTCACGCAGCGCAGCTTGCAAGCGTCTGGCGATGTCGCGCAGCAGCTCATCGCCCATGGCATGTCCATACAGGTCATTGATTCGTTTGAACCCATCCAGGTCGAGAAACATGACCGCCAGCGGTACGAGACTCCGCCGAGTACGCGCCATGGCCTCTGGCAAGCGTTCGTCGAGGGCGCGGCGGTTAGGCAGCTCCGTCAAGACATCTTGTCTGGCCTCCTGGTCTCGCAGGCGCGCCAACTGCTGGCGCTCGGTAATGTCGTGGATAAACAGGCTGCGCCGCCATCGCCCACTGAGTTCGTAGCGCTGGTGGCGAATCTCTACCGGCAAGCGCCCACCATCTCGACGCCGGGCTTCCCATTCGATGGGTGAAGGATCGTCCTGCCCGGGCACGCCTACGGGAAACATCAGGTCGGTAATGGGACGGGCCAACGCCTCCTTGCGCGACCAGCCGAACATGGCTTGTGCGGCGCGATTCCAGTCCAGCACCCGACCACGATCATCGATACTCAGGTAGGCATCGTAAGCCGACTCGATGACCAGGTTGAGCTCGCGGGTACGTCGCTCGATCTGCTGCTCCAGACTACGATGCAGCGCCGCAAGGTCGCGTTTGAAGCTGGCATTGCGCTTCTCTTGCTGAATCAAGCGCTCGCGCAAATGAATTTCACCGGACACCACATCGGCCAGGTCCTGTAGCGCGGTGAACTCCTGGGGGGTTAGTTCGCGGGGCCGGGTATCCATGGCACACAGTGACCCCAACACCAGCCCCTGGGTGGTTTTCAGAGGGATGCCGACGTAGAAGCGGATGCCGTCGGGCTTATCGACGTAAGGATTATTGGCAAAGCGGGGGTCCAGGCGTGCATCGTTGACGACCAACGGCGCTTCCGCCAGCACGGTATAGGCACAAAACGCCACGTCGCGAGGAGTTTCCGAAAGCTCCAGCCCCACCTGAGACTTGAACCACTGTCGGTCGGTATCCACGAGCGTCACCGTGGAAAGTGGTACCCCCAACAGCACGGTGACCAACCGAGTCACTCGGTCGAATACCGGCTCATTGGGGGTGTCCAGTAACGCCAGCTCTTGCAAAGCAGCAATGCGCGACGCTTCATTGGATGGCAACAGGTGGCTCATGGTGGTTACACCCGATATATAGTTAACACTCCTTTGTGTATTTCAAACCCTTTCGACATCATAGCGCGAAACTACACAGTCTGCCTAACGCGTTGATTTTTTTAACACCTTGCCCGAAGGGAGCCACCACGCCACGAGGATACTCACCAGGCTCGAGAGCATCAGCGCCCCCACGAAGGGACCAAGAGTAGGAATACTGCCAGGAAACGTGGCGGCCATGATGCCCGCCATCAAGGAGCCTTGCCCCAGCCAGCCCGGCAATACCGCCCCCACCAGCCCCGCCACGCCACCGCTGATGGCCGCCAGCGGCGACATGCGTTGCCACAGGCCCAGCAGCACTGGCACCACGATGGCCGCACACAGCAAGTCGGCTATCAAAAACAGCCTCAGTACCGATAGCCCTTGCAAGGCGATGAGGATCACCGGCACCATCAGCAGCACCGTGATCCAGCGCGCTGCATGCAACGCTTTTGGTTGATCTCCCGTTGCCCACAGCGAGGCAATGCCGTTTTGCAACGTATCCACGCTGGAAGTCACCAGCGTGACGGCCAGCACCAGAGCCGGGAGTGTGATCCAGACAGGAGCCTCTGCCAACAGGGCAAAAAAGGGCATCGGTGGCTCGCCCAGGCTCACCCCACTGAGTGCCGCCATCATGCCGACACCACCAATCACCATGACCACCAGCACCGTCATGACGGCCCCCAGCCACGCGCCACGGCCAAGACTGGCGCTATCCTGAGCCGCCCAGAGCCGCTGCCAGTAGCCCTGGTGAAACAAATTGGCCGCGGTCACGGCAATGATCAGCGTCAGCGCCACGCTCAGCGACGCCCCGAGGGGGACGTCCGGTAGCGCCGCATCGCTGGGCATGGAAGGCAGGCGCCATAACGTGACGCCCGCCACGGCGCATAACAGTATCAAGAGCAGCCAGGCCTGCCAGCGGTCGGTGGCCAAACTGGCGCGCAGGCCACCGAGCACGGTATAGATGAGGGTCGTCAGCGCCACACCAATGATGACCCAGGCAGGCGGAACGTCTGACAGTAGCGCGGTAATGGCGCCGATGGCCGTCAGCTCAGCTGCCAGAAAGCACCCCATATACGCCACGGAGGCAAGCGTGACATAGTGACGGACCCCCTTGCCATAACACGCTTCGGCAAACTCGGCGATACTGCGCCCGGCGGGTAGCGCACGACGTATTCTGGGGCCATAAAGCCCCAGCACCAGGAAGGGCAGCGCCGAGCCCACGGCATAGCCCAGCAGCGCCACCGGCCCCACGAAGGCGCCAATTTCAGGCGGCGCAAAGAGAATCCAGGCCCCCATTCCCGAGGCCAGAAAAGAGAACCCCAGGGTCGTTGCCGTTTGCGAGTTGCGCGCCGTGACGTAGTCATCCAGCGAGCTTCCCCCAAAACGCGCCCGAAGGCCTAAAAATGCAAAGCAGCACAGCGCTGCGCCCAGCACTGCAGACGTCAGGTACGGCATGTCGCGCTTCCTCCGCCGGTACTATCCGGATCAGGTTCCAGGGTCTGCATGGCGTGCATTCTCAGCCCACGAAGGGCTCCCCTGGCGACAGTGAATGAAGGCGGTATCTTCACTGAAAGGAGCGCCCTGGTAAAGCGCTGCCGTGCGTTATGCGCCCTTGCCTAGGCAGGTTTGGGCACGCGCCCCATCAGGTAGAACTCCGAGTAATGACGCAGACATGCTTACCTCTTTTTTGTCGTGTTGATAAACGCCTTGCGCGATACGGGGTCATGGTTAACAAAATGCTAACGGATTAGACTTTCATTACACCTTGAGGCTCGCCATACTCTTATCGACTGTATTTCATAAAAAAGGCAGCGTTGAGCAAACGGCGTCTGTAACAGGGAAACCACCATGTCTTATTCTGAAGCAAGAGAGCACACGCCGGGGCGTTTGCATGCATTGTTCGCCGACCCTTACCGTGCGTTCGAAAACGACACGGATGAACGCCAGCTGCATATCCGTATCATGCTTCATGCCTTATTGGCCCGCCCCATCGCCCGGGGTCAAATTACGCTACGTGTCATTCACGGCTGGGAGAACGGCGGTTTCGAGCCAGCCGACCTGCAACATGCGGACTTCCATCTCAACAGCCTGGCAGATTTTCATGCTGCTGCTGCGCGCTTTACGGCGGCGAATCAGCAAAATGCACCGCTGCCCGCCGATGGCAGCGCCATTCTGGCAGAACCGCTGGCCGACGCCATTGCCGATGCCGAGGCCGAAGGTCTGGTCTTGAACGAAGACATTCGAGAAACACCCGCTCGCTGGCAAGCGTTCGAAGGGGGGTTAGCGCTGTACACGCTGTTCAAGATGTATCACCGCCTGGTGTACGGCGAAGACGACACCTATCGCTGCTCTCAGTGCGAAACTCCCCACGGGCTGCGAGAAATCCATGAGTTCCATCTTGAAGAGGGCGAGTTTGCACTCCTTGCGCCACTCAACGATGAACAGGATGCTCCTTACCTGCTGGTGCTGCATGAAAGCCAACTGGAGCCTATAGAACAGCTCCTGCGCGACAGCCTGCCACTTTTCGAACCCGTCTGATCCCCAGGGGCCCTCTGCCGTGGCAGAGGGCCCCTGATGCGTCAGCGGTTCGCCAAATATCTAGAGCGCAATGGTGCTATTGATGCCGCTGGAGACGTTTTCGGGCTCGAACCAGCGTGCGGTCACCGTTTTGGTTTGCGTCCAGAACGCGATGGCCTGCTTGCCGTTGGGGCCCAAATCCCCCAGTTTGGAAGCCCGAGAGCCGGTGAAGCTGAAATAGGCCACCGGCACCGGAATCGGCACGTTGATACCGATCTGACCAACGTCGATATCGGTTTCGAATCGGCGCGCCACCCAGCCCGAGTTGGTGAAAATCGACGTGCCGTTGCCGTTCGGGTTGGCGTTGATGAAGTCGATGGCATCATCCAGCGTCTCGACCCCCACCACGCATAGCACCGGACCGAATATTTCTTCCCGGTAAATGGTCATCTCCGGCGTGACGTTGGCAAACAGCGTCGGCCCCACGAAGTTGCCCTCCGGATACCCTTCTACTGTGTAGCCTCGGCCATCCACCAGCAGCGTGGCCCCCTCTTTTTCACCGGCGGTGATCAAGCGCTCGACACGCTCCTTGGCCTGAGGAGACACCAGCGGCCCCAGGTCGGCATCCCGCTGGGTACCGGGGCCGACCTTCATGCTACGGGCGCCTGCTTCGATATCGCTCAGCCACTCCTGCGCCTCGCCTACCAGCACCACCACCGAGTTGGCCATACAGCGCTGACCCGCTGCCCCAAAGGCCGACCCCAGCAGGCTGTCGATGGCCTGACTACGGTTGGCATCCGGCATCACCACACAGTGGTTCTTGGCCCCCATCATGGACTGCATACGCTTACCTGCCGCCGCCGCACGGCCATACAGCAGCGATCCCACATGGGTAGAGCCAATGAACGACAGCGCCTTGATGTCCTGATGGTCGGCAATCTGGTTGGCAACTTCGGGCCCGCCATGCACCACGTTGAGCACGCCCGCCGGAATACCCGCCTCATGGGCCAGTTCCACCAGCCGCATGGTCGAGCTGGGGTCCTGCTCGGAAGGCTTCAGAACGAACGTATTGCCCGTGGCAATGGCCAGCGGAAACATGAAGCAAGGCAGCATGATGGGGAAGTTGAACGCCGTGATCCCGGCGCCCACGCCCAGCGGCTGATGCATGGTATACACATCGACCTCATTGGCCGCGTTTTCGGCGAGTTCACCCAGTTGCAGAGACGCAATCGAGCAGGCGTGCTCGACCACTTCCAGCCCGCGGCCTACTTCGCCTTCTGCGTCAGGCAGCGTCTTGCCATGCTCTTCGGTGATCAGCGCGGCGAGTTCCGCGGTATGCTCACGAATCAGGGCCTGAAGTTTCAGCATGATGCGCATGCGCTTGCCCAGCGGCACCTTGCGCCACTCCTTGAACGCGGTTTTGGCACTGGCAATGGCACGCTCTACCTCGTCAGGGGTACAGAAAGGCACCCGGGCCACGACCTGCTGGGTCGCCGGATTGACGACATCGCGCCACTCCTGGCTTTGCGACTCGACCGGCTGGCCATCGATATACATGGGTATCTGGCGAACGGACATACAGACGTTCCTCGTGGTTGTGTTTGTTATGGGGTTGAATAAGGAGCCCCTAGGGTATATCAGCAAGTTGACGTAAACGTCAATTAGCCACTCGATAAAGCTAAATTCACCGCACTGGGGAAATAGCCTTTCCCTCAAGGAA
The DNA here is from genome assembly GCF_002078135.1 of Halomonas sp. BC1. Classification (NCBI taxonomy): domain Bacteria; kingdom Pseudomonadati; phylum Pseudomonadota; class Gammaproteobacteria; order Oceanospirillales; family Halomonadaceae; genus Halomonas; species Halomonas sp. BC1. The sequence continues at coordinate 147,923 of NZ_LFGS01000004.1, forward strand.
AGAGCCTCGCTATGCTGTCAGGGCGCCTTCTCAACCTGCCTATCGACGATGCATAACGTGGCTTTCCACAAGGAGGTATCCATGCAAGCGTTCAATTGCCAGTGCGGCAACCCGCTGTTCTTCGAGAACACCCATTGTGTTGCCTGTGAGTCGGAAGTCGGCTGGTGCCCGGCCTGCAGCAATATCGTTGCCTTGGCCCCTTTGGAAGGCGGCGGATACCGCTGCACCCACGAAGGCTGCGGCACCCTCTTGATGAAGTGCCATAATTACGCGGTAGAGAACGTATGCAACCGCATGGTGATCATGACCGAAGGCGAAGCCGACACGCTGTGCGACTGCTGCCGCTACAACGATGTGATTCCCGACCTGAACGTAGAGGGTCACCGCGAGCGCTGGGCCGCACTGGAAGCTGCCAAGCGTCGTCTGTTCCACACCCTGGAGATTCTCAAGCTCCCCCACGGAACCCAGGGCGATGATATTCGCGTCCCCTTGAGCTTCTCGTTCATGGCCGACGCCCTCCCTGACAAAGGGCTCTGGCGCTCCACGGCGAATCAGGAGAAAGTCTATACCGGCCATGCCAACGGCCATATCACCATCAACGTCAAGGAAGCCGACGACGTCGAGCGTGAGCGACTGCGGGTGGACATGAACGAGTCGCACCGCACCCTGATCGGTCATTTTCGCCATGAGGTGGGGCATTACTACTGGGACTTGTTGGTCAAGGATCAGGATGAGGCCGCCAGCGTCCGAGTGTTTGGCGACCATAACGCCCCCACCTACGGTGATGCGCTGGAAACCTACTATCAGCAAGGCGCGCCGGCCGACTGGCCAACACGGTTCATTTCTGCCTATGCCGCCATGCACCCGTGGGAGGACTTCGCCGAAACCTTTGCGTTTTATCTGGACATGGTGGCCGTGCTGGACACCGCTTTGCACATGGGGATTTCACGAGCCGAATATGACGGCACGCTGGACAGCATGTTGAGAGCATTTCATCAGGTGGGGATGGTCGTCAATGAGCTCAACCGTGATATGGGGCTACTGGACCTGGCACCGGGGGTACTGCCTCCCCCGGTGCGTGACAAGCTGGCGTACCTTCATGAGTTGGTACACAACGCCAGCGCTAACGCTCGATCTACTTGATCAATCGTTATCATGATCCCCCAGGTGGCCCTGACTTTGTCGCTGGGTCACCTTGGGCACGTTGTCGCTATTCACGAAGTACGTTGCCCTGAGCGTGTCATGGATCGCGGCAAAGCCAATCTGTAGCTCATCCACGAACGCATGCAACTTGCTGGGGGAGTGAGCCAACGCCTGGATATCGGCATCGACCACATCGGCACGCACCAGCGACACCGTGGCGGCCACCCGGTCCTGCCTGGGCAGTAGCTGTAGCTCATGGCCCAGCGTTTCCAGGCTACAGGCAATCGAGCGCGGCAGGTTCGGGTCCTGCAGCAGATAGCGCAGCACATCGGGGCCCCGCACTCTCAGCCGCACTTCCTGACGGTACATTTGATAGGCCGTCAGCGACTTGAGCACGCTCATCCACTGAAGGTTTTCGAACGGCAATAGCTCTTCGGGGTTCTGGGGCAGCAGGCTCGCGGAACGTACGTCCACAATACGCGTGGTCATGTCGGCCCGCTCCAGATGCCTTCCCAACTGGATGAAGGTGCGTGCCGAGCCATGACTCAAGGTGCCTTCGATCAGGCCAGTCAGCGTCTGGCAGCCGCGAATCACGTTCTTCAGGAAGGCATCGCGACGGCGCGGGCTGACACCGTTTTCCGCATGGTCGGCCACGCTCAAATAGAGCTGGTTGACCTCCTCCCAGATCTCCCTGGGCACCACGTCTCGGGTAGTGCGCAGGTTTTCCCGAGCACTGGCCAGCGCCGAAAGAATCGAACTGCCATTCTGCGCATCGGCACACAAAAAATGCACTACGCTACGCTCGTCAAAGCTGGAGTGGCGCTCGTTAAACGCATCCAGAGTACCGGTCATTTCGATCAGTGGCGCCCAGCCCAACGGCAGGTGGCGCGGCAGGTCGAGCATCAGGTGGCTATTGACGCTCAGCAGCCGCGCGGTGTCTTCGGCCCGCTCGATGTAGCGCGCCATCCAGTACAGGTTTTCAGCTACGCGTGACAGCATGGCGTTAGACTCCTTCCTGCTCGGCGGCATCAGCCGCGTTCTCATCGACCTCGACGATCCAGGTATCCTTGCTGCCGCCCCCCTGGGACGAGTTGACCACCAGCGACCCCTCCACCAGTGCCACGCGGGTCAAACCACCCGTGGTGACATGGGTTTCGGGGCCGGAGAGAATGAACGGGCGCAGGTCCACATGACGCGGCTGCGGCAAGCCGTTGGCCAGGGTGGGCGTGGTGGAGAGCGCCAGCGTAGGCTGGGCCATGTAGTTGCGCGGGTTCTCCTTGATCAGGCGGGCAAACTCGTCGCGGGTTTCCCTGGTGGAGCGAGGCCCGATCAGCATGCCGTAGCCCCCGGACTCATTGGCAGGCTTCACCACCAGCTCGTCGAGGTGATCCAGTACGTACTTGCGGTCGTCATCGAACATGCACAGGTAGCTGGGCACGTTGGGCAGCAGCGGCTCCTGATCCAGATAGTAGCGAATCAACTCGGGCACGAAGGCGTAGACCACCTTGTCGTCTGCCACGCCTGCCCCTGGCGCATTGGCCAACGCCACCTTGCCCGCCCGCCAGGCGCGCATCAGCCCAGGCACGCCCAGCATCGAATGCGGATTGAAGGCTTCAGGGTCCAGAAACTCGTCATCCACACGACGATAAATGACATCCACCCGTCGCAGCCCCTCCACCGTACGCATGTAGACCACGTCATCGTCGTCCACCAGCATGTCGCTACCCTGCACCAGCTCGACCCCCATCTGCTGGGCAAGATAGGCGTGTTCGAAATAGGCCGAGTTGTAGATGCCGGGGGTCAATACCACGACCTGAGGGTCATCGCCGGGACGGGGAGACATGGCCGCCAGCATGTCATACAGCTGCGCCACGTAGTCGTCTACTGGCAGGATTTTGCCCGACGCAAACAGCTCAGGTAGCACCCGTTTGGTGACGTTGCGGTTTTCCAGCATGTAGGAGACCCCGGAAGGAATCCGCAGATTATCCTCCAGCACGTAGAGTGTGCCATCGCCGCCGCGTACCAAATCAGAGCCACAAATATGCGCCCAGATACCATGGGGCGGGTTAATGCCCACACACTGCGGGCGAAAATTAGCCGACTGAGCAAGCACTTCCGCAGGCAGCACTTTGTCCTTGACCACTTTCTGATCGTGATAAAGATCGTCGATAAAGAGATTGAGTGCTTGGACGCGCTGTTTTAAACCGGCTTCCGTCTTGCGCCACTCATGGGCCGGTATGATCCGGGGCACAATATCGAATGGCCAGGCGCGGTCGATCATTGCCCCTTCGGAATACACGGTAAACGTAATCCCCATGGTACGAATGGCGATTTCCGCAGCGGTTTTTCTTTCCGCTAACTCTTCGGCGCTAAACCGAGCCAGCATATTACAAAGCTCATCGGCAGAAGCTCTGGGTTTACCTGGCGCTTCTAGCAACTCATCGTAAAAATCACGGCACGCATAGTTGTTCCAATTGACTTGGCTCATGGGCGCTCTCCTGGCGCTGGGGTGGAAGCGGCAACTTCCTTGAACAATAGTGTAGGCCTGCCGCGTGCAATCGACGTATTTATTGAGCTATATAACCACGCAATACTCGTACCACCTTTCCCGATATTTCAACGCTATGGCATCCACGTTTGATAAAACGCGGCCACTTTGTAATGCCGCGATACCTTCCCACCCCCTCACTGAACCAAACTTGTGCCTTGACAAAAAAACTCTCGAAAAAAAGCACCAATTTGGTGCAAGATTTAATTAAAAGCGATGCGATCACAATTTTCCACACTTCTTAAACGCCCTTGGGCATATTGCAGCTGCAAAAAAGTTCAACTCCAACGATACTCTTGGGTAAATGTCTTGTTGCGTCGCAGTTCATCAGTAGCTGCGAGAATTTACGCTTTTATTTGAGGGTGGCTCATGACCATTCGCGTTGCCTTGCATCACCGCACAACCTATCGATTTGACCGCCCCGTCAAACTGTCACCCCATGTCGTCCGCCTGCGCCCGGCCCCCCACTGCCGTACTCATATCGATGCCTACTCGCTGAATATTTCAGGGGATGACCACTTTCTGAATTGGCAGCAAGACCCCTTTGGCAACTTTAATGCGCGTATCGTGTTTCCAGAGCCACGCAAGGAACTCACCATTGCCGTCGAGCTGGTGGCCCCCATGACGGTCATCAACCCTTTCGACTTTTTTCTCGACGATGCCGCGCAAAAAATTCCGTTCCATTATTCCGATGAGCTTCTCAAGGAGCTAGGCCCCTATCTGGAAGTCACCGAAGCAGGGCCGCGCCTAAAAGCATGGCTTAAGGAAGTACCTCGGGAGCCCACCACCAGCGTCGATTTTCTGGTGGCGCTCAACCAGCGTCTGCAACAGGACATCAGCTACCTGGTGCGTATGGAGCCCGGCGTACAAAGCTGTGAAGAAACCCTAACTCTGGCCAGTGGTTCCTGCCGCGACAGCGCCTGGTTACTGGTACAGATCCTGCGCCATTTGGGGCTGGCGGCTCGCTTTGTATCCGGCTATCTGATTCAGCTGGCCCCGGACGTCAAAGCGCTGGATGGCCCCAGCGGTACCGAGGTTGACTTTACCGACCTGCATGCCTGGACCGAAGTCTTCCTGCCGGGCGCAGGCTGGGTGGGCCTGGACCCCACCTCCGGCCTGTTCGCTGGTGAAGGGCATATTCCGCTGGCCGCCACCCCCACCACCGGCAGCGCCGCGGCCATTACCGGTTTTTCCGACAAGTGCGAAGTGGAATTCGATGTCGAGATGCGCGTGGAGCGCATCCATGAAGACCCGCGCGTCACCCGCCCCTACAGCGATCAGCAGTGGCAGGCCATTCTGGCGCTGGGCGACCAGGTGGATGAAGTCCTCCAGCAGCAGGATGTTCGCCTGACCATGGGGGGCGAGCCGACCTTCGTTTCCATCGACGACATGGAGAGCCCCCAGTGGAACACCGAAGCGCTGGGCGAGCACAAGCGTGAGCGCGCCGAGGCGCTGCTGACCCGACTGCAGGAAGCCTACGCGGCCGGTAGCGTCATTCAGCAGCAACAGGGCAAGTGGTACCCTGGCGAACCGCTGCCTCGCTGGGCGCTGGCCTGTTACTGGCGCAAGGATGGCGCGCCCCTGTGGCGCGACCCCAAGTGGCTGGCCAGCACCGAAGGCGCGCCCCACGCCAAGGTCGACAACGCCATGGTAGAGCGCTTCATCCATACGCTGGGCGAACGCCTGGGCGTGGCGCAGCGCCACTGGATTCCCGCCTACGAAGATGCCTACTACTACCTTTGGAAAGAGCAGACCCTACCGGTCAGCGTCGACCCGCGTAATGCCGACCTGAAAGACGATGCCGAACGCCGCCGCCTGGCACGGCTGCTGGAGCAGGACCTGGGCGCCGTCGTGGGCTATGCGCTCCCGTTGCGTCACTCGATTTCCCAGTCTCATCGCTGGGAAAGCGGCCGTTGGCCGCTCAAACGCGATCACCTGTTCCTGGTGCCAGGCGACTCCCCCATGGGCCTGCGTCTGCCGCTGTCGGCGCTCCCCTGGGCCGACCCGGAAGAGCAGCCGCAGCCCCAGTCGCTGTTTGCACCGCGACCTGCGCTGGGCGACATTCACGGGGAAGTGGCGCGCCGCAATGCCGAACAGCATCGCTTCACCAGCGCCGAGCGCCATGGCCAGAGCCTGCATCCCAGCCATAGCCACCCGGAAGGCGAAGCCGTTCAGCAGCAGCCAAGCGCCGCCGACGACCGCGAACACAAGGTGATCCATACCAGCCTGTGCGTCGAGCCTCGTGAGGGCCGCCTGCATGTCTTCCTGCCACCGCTGACTCACCTGGAGCACTACCTCGACCTGTTGAGCAGCATCGAGGAAACCGCCCAGGCGCTGGCTTGCCCAGTCATGATCGAAGGCTACGCGCCGCCCCGGGACCCGCGTCTGTCCAGTTTCCAGATCACCCCGGACCCCGGCGTCATCGAGGTCAACATCATGCCGGCCGACAGCTGGCCAGCGCTGGTCGCCCAGACCGAACGGCTCTACGATGAAGCCCGCCAGGCGCGGCTGGGCACCGAAAAATTCATGGTCGATGGCCGCCATACCGGCACCGGCGGCGGCAACCATGTCACGCTGGGCGGCCTGACACCGGAGGACTCCCCGTTTCTACGTCGGCCGGACCTGCTGGCCAGTCTGGTAACCTACTGGCAGCACCACCCGAGCCTGTCGTATCTGTTTTCCGGGCTGTTCATTGGCCCAACCAGTCAGGCCCCGCGAGTGGATGAAGCCCGCCACGAGGCGCTCTACGAGCTGGAAATCGCCCTGCAACAGATGCCCGAAGGCGAGGTCGTTCAGCCCTGGCTGGTGGACCGACTGCTGCGCCACCTGCTCACCGACCTGACCGGCAACACCCACCGCGCCGAGTTCTGTATCGACAAGCTCTACTCACCGGACAGCGACAGCGGCCGGTTGGGGCTGCTGGAGCTGCGCGGCTTTGAAATGCCTCCCCACGCGCGTATGGGCCTGATGCAGACGCTGCTCATTCGCGCCCTGGTGGCGCGCTGCTGGAAGACGCCCTACCGTGCGCGCCCGGTACGCTGGGGCAGTGCCCTGCAGGACCGCTGGATGCTGCCCCACTACCTGTGGGAAGACCTGAACGATGTGCTGCACGATCTGCGTCACCATGGGTTCGATTTCGAGTTGGAGTGGTTTGCGCCATTCCGGGAGTTCCGCTTCCCGGTGCATGGCCGCTTGCATACTCCCATGCTCTCCATAGAGCTGCGCCAGGCCATCGAGCCCTGGCACGTGCTGGGTGAAGAAGCCACGGCAGGCGGTACCGCCCGCTATGTGGACTCCTCGGTGGAACGCCTGGAAGTGAAGGTCAACGGCATGAGCGGCGACCGCTACGTGGTGACCTGCAATGGCCGCCAGGTACCGCTCTCCCCCACCGGACGCAACGGCGAAGCCGTCGCAGGCGTGCGCTACCGGGCCTGGCAGCCGCCGTCGGCCCTGCACCCCCAGATTCCCGTTCACGCTCCGCTGGTATTCGATGTCATCGACACCTGGAACCAGCGTTCGGTGGCGGGCTGCACCTATCACGTCGTGCATCCCACGGGGCGCAGTTTCGAGACGTTCCCGGTCAATGCCTTCGAAGCCGAAGCCAGACGCCTGGGTCGCTTTAGCGACAGTGGCCACGGCCATGGCTACCAGGCGCCCATGCCAGAAGCCCTCAGTCAGGAACTGCCGTGTACCCTTGACCTACGCTGGAGCCCGCGCCGATGAGGTAGTAATGCTTTCCTATCGGCGCTAGCTGCAGGATAATCCGCCCCTTACTCGCTCAGGACTCTCAGGATCATGACTGCCCCTGTCTCTCCCTCACTGCTTGAGCTCGGCGCTGCCGGGCTCATCGAGGACTACTTGAATCAGCTAGGCAAGGGACAGCCCGGCACGTTTGATGCGATGCTCGACCGTCAGGGCCAACTGCGCCCCGGCTGGCAGGGCCTGCTTGGCGCTCTGGAAAGCCTGGGTGCCGAGGGCCGCTATCAGCAGCATGAAGAGCTTCAGCGCCTGCTGGCCGAGAACGGCGTCATCTTCAATATGCACGATGACACCCAAGGGCGCGCCTGGCGGCTGGACCCGCTTCCCTGGGTCATCGACCAGGCGCAATGGCAAGCGCTGGAAATCGGCCTGACCCAGCGTACGCGGCTATTCAATGCGCTGTATGACGACCTGTACGGCCCGCGCACGCTATTCGATGCGGGCCTGCTGCCCACCCAGGCGCTGCTGGCCTCGCCCCACTTCCTGCTGCCCTGCCACGGCTCTCAGCCCAGCGACCGTCCTGCGATCAGCTTTCACGGCATCGACGTCATCCAGGATGCCGAAGGGCAGTGGCGCGTCATTGGCGACCGGCTGCAAGCGCCTTCCGGCACCGGTTTCACGCTGGAAAACCGCATTCTCATGGCCCGCGCGCTGCCTGAAATGTACCGCAACGCGCCGCTGAAGCGCCTGGCGGGTTTCCTGGATAAATACCACCGCACGCTGACCGCACTGGCCTACCAGCACCGCGACAACCCGACCGTGGTGCTGTTGACCCCGGGGCCGGGCAGCCCACGCTATTTCGAGCATGCCTACCTGGCCAACTACCTGAACATCGACCTGGCAGAAGGCCAGGACATGGTCGTGCGCGATAGCCAGCTCTGGTTACGTACCCTGGGCGGCCTGCAGCCGGTGGACGTGGTGCTGCGCCACTGCGACGACGCCTACTGCGACCCGCTGGAACTACGCGGTGACTCCCAGCTGGGCGTCCCGGGCCTACTGCAAGCCGCTCGGGCCAGCGGCGTAGCCATGTCGAATGCGCTAGGCGTAGGCGCTTTGGAGCTGCCGGAGCTGGCTGACTACCTGCCAGCACTCTGCCAGCACCTGCTGGGGGAAGCACTGCTACTGCCCAGCGCCAATGCCCAGACGCCTTCTGCCACGGCCCCCCTGTTCGACCCGCACATGCAGCGGCTGTCGCCCACCACCCTGAACCTGCGCTGTTTCGTTTCCAGAGCCCCGGGCAGCGTCGCGACCCGCAGCCAACAGCCCAGCGATTATCACGTCATGCCGGGGGGGCTTGCCTGGGTGGGCACTCCCGGCTCGCCGTCGCTCAGCAGCCCCATCGTCAAGGACGTCTGGGTGACCGCCAACACGCCCCAGCCTCACGTCAGTCAACTGCGTCAGGCACGCGGTCCCGTGGTGGCTACCCGCGATGGCACCGACCTGCCCAGCCGGGTAGCGGAAAGCCTGTTCTGGCTGGGTCGCTACGGCGAACGGCTGGATGCCCGTGCCCGTTTGCTACGCGAAGCCTTGATGCGTCTGATGGAGTATGACCAGGACGAAATTGCCGACCAGCTACTGGACGAGCTGCTGCTGGCGCTGGAAATCACTACCTTGAACGGCGACGGCGAAGGCGCCAAACCCCCGCTGGTGGGCTTTGCCCAAAAACGCACGGCGCTGCTGGCCCAGTTCGACGAGCAAGACGCTCAGGCCCTCAAGCCGCTGTTTGCTCATTTGCTACGTAACGCTCGAAGCGTGCGTGACCATCTGGGCGACGACTCCTGGCGGGTGGTGCATCAGCTACGCCAGCGAGTGGATACGTTCAGCCCCAGCCTGGGCGCCAGCGCGGCGCGGCGCGCCTGTGAAGGATTATCGGCGCAAATTGCCGCTTTCTTTGGGCTGTGCAACGAAACCATGCCCCATCACTACGGCTGGCGGTTCATGGACATCGGGCGCTTTCTGGACCGCGTGCTTGGGCTGCTATCGCTGCTCAAGCTGACCCTGAACGCGCCCCATTCGCCGGGGCTGGCGCTCTGGGAAGTCGTGTTGGCCACCACGGACAACTTCACCGCCTATCGTCGCCGCTACCGCAGCGAGCTGCACCCCGAGGCCATTCTCGACCTGCTGCTGTTCGACGAGACCAACCCTCGCTCGGTGGGCTACATGCTCAAGCGCCTGGAGCGGCAGATGGATCGCCTACCCGGCAGCTCGTCGCCCTACCGCAACGCCGAACGGCGGCTGCTGATCCAGGCCAATGCCGCCCTGCACCTGGCCGACATCGACCGTCTGAGCCATCTGGCCGACACTCCCGATGCCCAGGCCGCGTTGGAACAGCTGCTGGATGAGCTGATTGCGCCGCTCAGCGCCCTTTCGGACGCCATCAGCCACAGTCATTTCAGCCATGTAGAGCGACCGCGCCAACTTGTCAGCATGGAGCCCGACGAATGAATTACACCCTGCGGCACACCACGCGCTACCACTACAGCGCGCCCGTGACCCTGTGCCACAGCGAGGCGCGCGTGCTGCCTCGCAAGACGCAGCACCAGCAGTGCGGGGCCTCCGAGCTGACCATCAGCCCCATGCCTCACGTGCAGGCAGAGCGGCGGGACGTGTTTGGCAATCGGGTACTTTACTTCGCCATGGAAGAGGTGCACCAGACGCTGGACGTGACGGTCGTCACGCCTTTGAACACTCAACCTCTGGGGCCGCTGCCTGCCAGTTCGCCCAGTTGGGAAAGCGTGGCAGCGCAACTGCGCCAGGACAGCCGTTTCGACATGCAGCTGTATCGGCTGGATTCGCCATTCATCCGCCGCAACGATGAGCTGGCCGACTTTGCCCGCACCTGTTTCACGCCCGGCCGCCCGCTGGTAGAAGCCGCCATGGCCCTCAACCAGACCATCTACGATACCTTCGAATACGACCCCAGTTTCACCACCCTGGCCACCCCCTTGAGTGATGTACTGGCCAACCGCCGGGGCGTCTGCCAGGACTTTGCCCACCTGGCCATTGGCGCACTGCGTTCGGTGGGCCTGCCTGCCCGCTATGTCAGCGGCTATCTGGAAACCCAGCCTCCCCCCGGCCAGCCCCGCCTGATTGGCGCCGATGCTTCCCATGCCTGGCTGGCCGTGTGGATCCCCGATTGGGGCTGGCTAGCCCTGGACCCGACCAACGGTACGCTGGCCGGTGAACAGCACCCGGTGCTGGCCTGGGGGCGCGACTACGCCGATGTGGCCCCCCTGAAAGGGGTCATGAACGGCGGCGGTGAGCACCAGCTCGAAGTGGAAGTGGATGTCATGCCGCTCACCGAGCACAGCGTCGCCTGAACCGCCTGCGCTGGCCGTCGGCGGCACGCCAGCAAGTCAGCGCTGAATCAGGCCATTGGTCAGCCACGGCTGCCAGGCCAGCAGCACCAGCGTGGCCAATGTGGCCAGCAGGAACGGCAGCAAGGCGCGGAAAATTTTCAGCGGCGGCGCGCCGGTCATGGAGGAGGCGATGAACAGCCCCGCTCCCACTGGCGGGGTCAGTAGCCCCATCACCAGCGTCAGGCACACCACCACGCCAAACTGGTAAGGGCTGATCGCAAACTGACTCTGCGCAATGGGCATCAGAATGGGCACCACCAGGATCAGTGCGGCAATGCCATCGATGATCATGCCCACCAGCAGCAGCGCCGCAATCACCAGCAGCAGGAACACGAAAGGATCACTGGTCAGCGCAGCAATCCACGCGGCGGCCATCTGCGGCAAGCGCTCGTATACCACCACCCAGCCAAACACCCCGGCGGCGGCAATCAGCATGATCACCAGCCCTGCATTCATGGCCGTACGTGCCAACACCTGCGGGAGCTGCCCCAGGCGCAGGTCGCCATATACCCAGCGCCCCATCAGCAGGGCCGCCAGCGATGCCAGGGCAGCCGACTCCGTGGGCGTCGCAATGCCCAGCAGAATGCCGCCAATGATGATCACCGGAATCAGCAGCGCGGGCAGCCCCCAGAGCGCGTCGTGCAGCGCCTGCTGGCGGCTGGGCCACTCCCCCTTGGGGTACTGCTGGACCAGCCCCACCAGCGCAATGACCACGAAAAAGCTGGCCCCTAACAGCAGCCCGGGCAGCAGTCCGGCAATGAACATTTCGGCGATCGGCACCTGCGCCATGACGCCAAACAGTACGAACAGCATCGAGGGCGGAATGATCGGCGATAGCAAACCACCGGCGGCGGTAATCGCGGCGCTGTAGGGCTTGTCATACCCCTCCTGCTCCATGGCGGGCACCATGGCCCGCGACATGATGGCGATTTGCGACGCTGCAGAACCAATGATCGCCGCCATCATCATGTTGGCCACCAGGTTGATATACGCCAGCCCACCGCGAAACCCGCCCACCAGCAGCCGCGCCAGGGCGATCAGCCGTTTGGTCAGGCCGCCTTCGTTCATCAGCTCGCCCGCCAGCATGAACAGCGGAATGGCCAGCAGTCCGTAACTCTCGATGGCGCTGAACAGCTGCTGAGGGTACGAATCGAACAGCACCGCATTGCCCGATGCCTGGATATACCACATGGCCGTGAGCGCCAGCACCAGCGCAATCGGCACCGCTCCCAGCAGCAGAATCAGAAATACCACAACGGTCATGTGCGTTCCCTCAGCCCCTGAACGGATTGCAGCAGGTTGGCCACGCCGTGCAGGCTGAGCGACAGCGCAAACCAGGGCACGATCAGCCACGCCCAGAATTTCTTGATGCCCAGCGTGGAGGTGTTTTCGGCGTAGATGAAATTGAAGGTCTGGCCCTGGAAGGCGCGCACATCGAACCCGGCCTGGGCCAACGCCCAGGGTTGATACCAGCGCCAGCAGAGCCACGCCAACAGCAGCGCAAACAGCAGCACCATGGCGTCCACCGCCAAGGTAATGGCACGCTGCCCCGTGGAGGGCAACAGATCGCTGAGCAGCGTCACGGCAATGCCCTGGCGGCGCTTCAAGACCGCCCCGGCAATCAGGAACGTCATCCAGATCATGGCGTAGATAGCCAGTTCACTGACCCAGTAAAGCGGATTGCCCAGCGCCCGAAAGGCAATGTTGGCGAGGATGAGACACGTGACCGCCGCTGCCAAGGCAGCGGCGGTCATCTCTTCGTAACGGGCAAGCCTGAGGGAGAGGCGCTGCAGCATGATCATCGAAAGCCTCTGGTTCAGCGCTACTCGTCGCGCAAGCGGTCAGCTTCCGCCCGCAGGGTTTCCAGCATCGGAGCCTTGGGCGCCCAGATACCCTCCCACTGGGCGATGGCATCGGCAAAGAACTCGGCATCCGCTTCCACGATGTTGATATCCAGGGCGCGAATTTCCTCTTCCTGGGCGGCGTCCATGGCTTCGAAGCCGCTCAGCACATTGTCGAGATGCTCGGCCATGGCGGTTTCGAACAGCTCGCGATCCTGTTCCGACAGCTCACGCCACACGCGCCCCGATACCACGCCGACCATGGGGAACATCATATGGTTGGAGATCAGCAGGTTTTGCGCCTGCTCATGAAATTTCAGGATCAGGATGGAATCGAAATCCATGTCGATGGCATCGACCTGACCGTTGGCCAGGGCATCGTAGACTTCCAGCAGCGGCATGGGCGCAGGCGCGGCGCCGGTGGCCGTGTAGAAATCACGGATTGGCTCGAAGGGCGTGATGCGCAGGCGCTGGCCGCGAAAATCAGCGGCGCTCTCGATGGGGCTGCGGCTGAGTACTTGACGCATACCGACCATGCCATACCCCAGCCCTACCAGGCCCACGCCTTCCGGCATCAGCTCGAGCAGCTCGGCGGCCGCCTCGGAGCGCAGCAGGCGCGCGGCATGGTTGACGTCATCCACCAGATAGGGCGCATACAGTGCACCAAAATCCGGTATCCGGTTGGAGATTTCGGCGATAGTCAAAAATGCCATGTCCAGGGCACCGGTCTGCAACTGCTGCACCATTTGCGCTTCATTGCCTAGCTGCTGGGCAGGAAAAACGCTTATGCTGTGCTCGCCGTTCGAGCGTTCGTGCACGGTTTGCGCAAAGGCTTCGGCTTCCGTCGACCAGAGGTGCTGGGCGGGCGTGATCAGCCCCAAGCGAAAGTCCCGCGCCTGGGCGCTCAGGGAAGTGACGGCCAAAGCAGCCGCCGCACAGGCCAGTGTCAGCGTTTTGAGTCGTTTCATGCAAAGCCTCTCGGGATCCCAGCGGCAAGACCAGCGTCTTGCGTTATTTTCGTTAGCGCCTTGAGAATACCCCAGCTACTTCGTTGATAACACCCGTGCTTTTGGTATCCCGCTTGACGCTCCGGCGCAAAAGACAGGATGATAGGCGCTC
>NZ_LFGS01000004.1:162398-169701 GCF_002078135.1 Halomonas sp. BC1
TTGGGGGTGACCGGCAGTGGTGTGGCCGCTTCCTCCACCAAAAAACTGACATGGTAACGGCCAGCGGTGTCACAGCTCACCGTGATACTGCTCGGCGTGCCGGAAAAAGACCGGCTCCAGCGGATAGCCAGCGGGTCTTTTTGCTTGGCCAGCCACAGTTTGCCGTCGCGCCAGCGAAAGCCGTTGGCCATGTAAGTGGCCGATTGCTTGCGCTGCTTCTTCTTGAAGGTGGGATACCGCGCCTGGCCTTTGAAGAAGTTGCTGAAGGCCCGATCCAGATGCCGGAGCGACTGTTGCAAGCAGACGTTGGACACCTCGGCCAGGAAGGCGGTGTCCGGCTCTTTCTTGAGGCTGGTGAGCGCTTTGGCCGTGGCGTTGTAGCCCATGCGCTCCTGACGCTCGAACCAGGCATCGGTGCGCTGGCGTAGGAAGTGGTTGTAGACGTACCGCACACAGCCAAACGTCCGGGCAAGCTGATCGGCTTGCTCAGGCGTAGGATAAAAACGATAACGGTAGGCGCGGTGTACGGTCATCATGACTTGAATCTAGCGCGGTAAATATAGCCTGTCAACCAGGAGGCGCTGCGCGCCTCGCGCTATCCTTCCCCGGCCTGGAAGGCCGAGGTTTGACGCGCAGTTTGATCAAGAGGCGCTTCAGGACGCATAGGATGACCTTTTGGGGTGGGGACAAGCTTAACGAGGTGGGGCGGTACAGGCCTCGGCCAGAACACATAGCCACATTACTTTTATCCTGAATTATCTGCTAGAGTGTAATTTATATGATTTTAGATAATTGGTGATAAAGTGCAGCTCCCTTTTGTGTACCACCGGCAAAAACTCGCCTCCTCTCTGGTCGATGGCATGGCTGGCGTTGGCATTATCGACTTCAGCAGCGGCATGTTCCTAACAGCCCCAAGACGCACTGGAAAAAGCACCTTCCTCAAAGAAGACCTAATTCCAGCGTGCCTCTCTGCCGGATGGGAGCCTGTCTATGTCGATCTATGGTCAAACCGTGATGCCGATCCGTCCACATTAATCGAAAGCGCCATTGTATCGAAGCTTAGTGACCATGAGAGCCAGGTAACGAAACTGCTCAAGTCTACAGGCGTCTCGCAGGTCACCATTCTACGCTCGGTCACTTGGGATCTATCTACAGGCAAACTGCCTGCTGGCGCGACGCTCAGTGATGCACTTCAGCTGCTTTCTGCTGCCACCGGCAGGCTTGTCGTGTTGATCGTGGACGAGGCCCAGCACGCCCTCAACAGCGACGCTGGTATCAACGCCATGTTTGCCCTTAAAGCTGCCCGCGATGCATTAAACCAGGGAGGGAAGCGGCCGGGGCTACGGCTCGTTTTCACCGGCTCCAGTAGAGACAAGCTAGCGCAGCTAGTGCTGCACACCAAACAACCGTTTTTTGGCGCTGAAATTACCCCTTTCCCCTTGCTGGATCGGGATTTTGTGGAGGCTTATACCAAGGACTTGAACGCGAAGCTTGCCGAGACAAACCACTTCGATAAAGAAGATATGTATCAAGCCTTTTGCCTGGTCGGCCATCGACCGGAGTTATTGGCCAGCATTGTTCGACGAGTTGCCTTGGAAATGGGTGAAGCGCCTAATCTAGGTGACCTATTGGAAAGGAACGCCCATGCGTTTCAGGAAGAGCTATGGATGGACTACCGGTTAACCTTTGAGGCTCTCCCTGCTTTGCAGAAGGCGGTGCTTCAAGCGATGGCCGAACAGTCAACCGCTAAGTCGCCTTTCGCCCCGTTTAAAGAACGTACGCTTAGCATTATTAACGGATACCTTTGTCAGCTTGACCCAAAAGCCAAGGCCCCAACGGCGACAAAGGTGCAGAAAGCGCTGGAAAGCTTGCGCGAAAAAGAGATTGTATGGCGTTCAGGCAGAGGCGCCTACGCGTTGGAGGATGGTGGTATGGCCGAATGGCTAAACCGGACCTAAAGAAGACAATCCAACTTCAACTCGTTTTTGGGCCCAAGCCAAAGAAAGCGCCCAACGGCAATCAAATATCATCCAAGGAGACCTGTTAATGGCGAGTAAACACACTGATTTATTAAAGCGGCTCGATTCGATGAGCGAACAAGAGCTTCGCCGACAATTGGCCTACCAGCTGACGGAAAAGCCATTGGGCTTAGTCTGGGAGCGCGATGCTATTGACCATGACCGTGCGCTTAATGCCAATGCGGTGCTTCCGAAATTGTCACCTGAGCTTTCACATCTGGAACCGGGTGAAAGTACCGGCAATATGATCATCGAAGGCGATAATTTTGATGCCTTACGTCTGTTGCGGAAAACCCATGCGGGAAAAATCCGAGTTATCTACATCGACCCGCCGTATAACACTGGAAACAGCGCTTGGGTATATAACGACAAGATCATGAGCAAAACCGACAGATACCGGCAGTCAACATGGCTTGAGTTCATGTACCGGCGTCTTGAGCTGGCGCGAGACCTTCTTTCCTCGGATGGGGTAATTCTTGTCTCTATCAACGATGAAAACCGCTCTAATCTTGATCTTTTGATGAGCCAGGTGCTGCCAGGTCGTCGCGTGGGAAGCATGGTGTGGCGGACGAAAGACACTGGTAACGACAACACAGCACGATTAAGTCAAGTGCATGAGCATATTCTAGTTTACGCCAACAGCGGGTTTACGTTTGCAGGGCGTCCCGTAGACAAAACTAAATACGCAAATCGAGACAGCGACCCTTTGGGTGAGTGGGCACCACAGCCGTTAACAGCAAATAAGACGTTATATGAGCGACCTAATACCTATTACCCTATCCAAAACCCAGAAACCGGGTACTGGTATCCCTGTGATCCAGATAGTGTGTGGCGGTTTGCCTCAGAAAAGGCAATACGTGAACGTTGTGACAATGAAAGCGAAGTGCAAGCAGCGTTAAACGGCTTACGCAGTGACACCATCGAAGGACTCATAAGCAAAAAGCTTATCTACTTCCCAGACTGCAACGACAGTGAAGTAATGCAGTTCGACTCAAAAGACGCATTACTGGACGCACTGGATAAAGGCGCGGGGCCTATTTCACCGAAAAAGAAAACCCCGTTACTAAGAGCTGATCTGCCCGACCTGGACTTTTGGGTAGGTAAGCCGATTGCCCCAGGTCGCCCCTCACGAAAAGATCACTGGAATGCCAAGCCAGAAGAAGCCCGTCGTGCACCGCTAAGCAGCTGGATCGCTGGACAAAATGAAACCGTCGGTGATGAAGAGGATATCGAGCACGTCCGTAGTACGCGGGGAGGCGTTGCCAATGATGAAATCAAAGCGCTGTTTGGCAATAAAGTGTTCCAACACGCCAAGCCTGTGACGCTAATGAAATCACTGCTCTCTCAAGCATCTAAAGAAGAAGATGTGGTATTAGACTTTTTTGCTGGCAGTGGAACAACCGCACAAGCCGTTATGGAGTTAAATCAAGAAGACGGAGGCAGTCGCCGCTTCATCCTATGCTCCAATACCGAAGCCACAAACAAAGAGCCGAACAAAAACCTTTGCCGCGACATTTGTGCCGAGCGCGTACGCAGGTTTATGACGGGAACACGCCATCATAACGCCCTGGGCGGCAGCTTCGCGTACCTGACCCTAGACTTGATCGAAGAAGCCGACCTGGAGCTAGACGCGACGCCAGAACATGCACAAGCCCTGCTTTCAATGCGCGATACCACGCAGCTTCACCTCCCCGGCTCCGCCAGCGATACCCATATATTGCCGGTGGGGGGCGATGCCCATGTGACCATTCTCGTTTGTCGTAAAATGGATGAAGCTGTCATTCGCCAATTAAAGGAATGGCCTGCCAAGCGCGTGATTGTGTACAGCGGACGACCACAAACACTGTCTGACGCCCTGCCCTATGGCAGCCACATAGAAAGTCGCGCATTGAGCGATGTGTTTGATTATGTCAAGCCAACCACCAGCACAGCGGAGGCCTGCTAATGAAGACCGTCAACTTAGCGGAAGGTCTCACCGTAGGCCGTGGTTCCTTGCTTGTACCAGAAGCCTTTCAAAGCACCCTGATTGCCAACATATCACAGGCACTCTTGAGTGAGCGCGAACCACCGTGCTTACTGCGAGCCCCGACGGGATCGGGCAAAACGTTCATGCTGTCACAGTGCATGCAGCAAATAGGGCAATCCCCCAACGCCAACGTTATATGGCTATGGTTCGTGCCCTTTAGCAACTTGGTCATGCAAACCATGGATGCGCTTAAAAGCACTGCGCCGGGGCTCGCTCCCGTCTTACTGACGGATGGACTCAACCAGGAGCCTCAAGCAGGACAAGCGCTTATTTCAACGACTCAAGGCGTCTCACGTAGCATGTGGCGTCGAGCGGACTACGACGAAGGCGGAAGCGAGGAGAAGCTAACGCTGGCGCAATTTAAAACACGCGCTAAAGCAAACCAACTTCGCATCGGCGTGGTAGTTGATGAAGCACATATTGCCCTTGATAACGCCACGGAGTTTGGCCGCTTTGTGCACTGGCTGGCGCCTGACTACTTAGCCATGGCCACCGCGACGCCAAAGAGCGACCGCATAAACACCTTCCTACACCATTCTGGCCGCTCAAGCTTTGAGTCATTTAATGTCAGCCGGGATGATGTAATAGAAGCTCGGCTAAACAAAGCCTACGTCCAGGCGGTTGTTTACGACCTAAGCGCACAAATCAAACAAGTAGCTGACTTAAAGCTAACGCTGCTACGCCAAGCCTGGAAACGGAACCAATGGCTGAAAAACCAGCTAAGCGACGCAGGGATCACGAACATGACGCCGCTGCTACTGGTTCAGGTTGCCAATGGTGCCGGTACCATTGAAGAGGCCGAAACGCTCTTGATACGTCACATAGGCGTTTCACCCCATGTTATTGGCAAGCACTCTGCTGACGAACCAAACCCCACGATGATGGGCGCTATCGCCAATGACCCCAATATCGAAGTTCTGATTTTTAAACAATCCGCAGGAACAGGGTTCGATGCGCCGCGTGCCTTCGTTCTCGCATCGCTTAAACCTGTTAGCGACGCTGACTTTGCCATGCAGTTTATTGGCCGCGTAATGCGCGTGGCTAAGCCTATTCGTGAGGCGTTCGCCACCGCACAAGATATCCCCGATAACTTGAATACAGCGTATGTTTACCTGGGGGATGCAGACGCACAGGCTGGATTCCAAGCGGCCGTAAAAACGACCATGGCAGTTAAGAGCCAATTAGAAGGGCAAGTCGAAAAAATGCAGGAGCGAGCCACCCGTAGCGGTGCTCGCACATTCACTAACCGCCCAACACCGCAAGGGGAAATAAGCCATAACTTCCCGCCTTCAGCGCCCAGAAACAGTGATGACCAACAGCGCTCGACGGGACAGCATTCAGATACCAATACACGTCACACAGAGCCTACAGGCACAGGACCTGACACTCCCCCTTTAAGCAGGCAAGGAGGCCTAGACCTCATTGGCGGTGACGACCTAGACGAAGTGCAAAGTGACAACACACCGAAGCGCCCTTCTCCTCATGCAGCGGAAAGCTGGGACGAATGGGTGAGCCATCTGAATGAACACGGCATTAGCGTCTACCCTCTTCGCCGTCATTTCCCCGAAGTACCTGATGCACTAGAGAGCGAGGCAAGGCCTGATGCGCTGGATATGGCTTCGCTGATCGTGAAGGTGGCCACTCGACTGCCAATCTCGAACGACGACCAACAGCAGGCGATAAGGTTAGCGTGTGGCAAACACCGCGAGTCGGAACGACGTATTGAGCTTACCCGCCCGGATAGCATCGAAGAAAGAAAGGTCTCTATTGCACTTGATCGAAACGCCCTAGCACGGGAAGCCGCCATTCAAATGGCCGGACTCCCCATGCTAGAGGACGACGACAGGAAAAACCTTATCAATACGCTCGCCAAACGCCTAACACCTCCGATTGAGCAAGCGTTACTCGATAGCGACGGTGACGCCGATGAGCTGGACAGCGCCCAGGTACAGCGGTTAGCTCGCTATGCCGCTCACTGGGTTGTTTGCACACACCGTGCAGCGCTAGAAGAAGGCTTATGGGAAGAGGTCGCTCAACACTCCAAATTAGTGCCGAGTGAGCCGTTGCCTGATGGTTACCTTTTTCCCACTGAGGTAGGTCTTAACCCATCCACTAAACATCTGTACGGCATCATGCCACCACAGAAAGACGTTGCCGGCGACATAGAGCAGTTGTTGGATTATGAGTCACGCCAATTCGCCAGAAATCGTCATTGGACCATAGGCGCCAGCGTCGTTCGCAGCATCTTGATGGATAATGACTTTTTCCTGAATAAAGATGAGAAAGCCTTTGCTGAAGCGCTAGATCGTGCCGACTTTGTAGCATGGTGGTTCCGCAATCCAGACCGTAAGCCGTTTAGCGTACGGTTAGTACGCGGCGAGCATCGCAATAACTTCTATCCTGACTTCGTAGTTTGCGTTTCTCACTTGCCCGGAGATAACCCCTTGCAGCGGCTTGTGGAAACCAAGCACGACATTAAGGACATTCGGAATAAGAGCTTACATACCCCACGTAAATATGGCGATGTTGTTTTTATTACCAAAGACAAAGACCGCTATCACTTAGTGGAAAAGAACGGCTTATTGGGAGAAGAGGTCAATTTCACTCGACTTGATGCGCTTTACCAGAAATTCCAGCATACGTCGCCCTAGCCCGCTGTCCAAGACCCAAACCCAGCCGACTGGCTGGGTTTTGGGTGGCGCTATCTATACACCTCGGAGAATCGACAAAAGATCTGCGTAGGCTTGTTCGGATTTCTCTGCCTCTTTGTTTGCTCCCTCTATGGCACGATCGACCTCATTGTTGGCCTTTTGAAGATCCCTCTGGATGGTCTTTTCGATACGGAGCTGTCCTGAAAAGTCTCCATCGGCTAAGGCCTTATAAGCGGCTTTGGATTCATCGCGGAGGCGACTCGCCCGCTCCCTGGCCCGCGCCTCCTCAGCGCGCTTACGCTCAGCTTTGTTGACTGACGACGACAGCCTTTGGGCGGCTGACAGAATCCTTTTGTAGTTCGCCAAGGCCTGCGGCAGGCTAATCACACCATCACTTGAGACGCTGTTATGCATGATTCACTCCGATGCCGTTTAACAATCAGTGGGATGGCGTAATGATGCTGAGCAATTCTCTATAGGCCCCCTGTGCTTTCCCTGTTTCCTCGCTGGCACTCTCCACGGCCTTGTCGAGTCGCTTGATCGCTTTCAACAAGTCTTTCTGTACATCCTCAAAAGAGCGTGCCTCCGGTGCTTCTCGCTTTGCTAGC
>NZ_LFGS01000004.1:170692-173831 GCF_002078135.1 Halomonas sp. BC1
ACTGCTAGGCGAGCGTCAAAAGCCTCATTGGCTTCTTGTTGAAGCGCTCTTGCGCTCTGTTCTGCCTCTTCTTCTTCTTGACGGTTTTTCTCCAGCTTCTTGGCCGCAGAAGCCAGTGATTTGGCGGCCTCCAGGATATCGTCTACCCGCGGTGCGATCTCCTCCAAAGAGGCAGCGGGATACTCGACGTGATCTGCGGGCAGCTGAAACGGAGCGACATTATCCTTGTGAGCGCCAGCAGCCTGTGTTTCTTCGTTGGCGCTGAATCCAGCATTGTCAGCATGAAGATGGTTCATATATACCTCTTTGTGTCGGGCCCATAATGGGCTGTTTGCCATTTGAAGAAATTAATAATCGTCTATTTCGTCCAGGTTGTCGTGCAGCGGCAGTGAGCCAAAGCGACCGCTTTCTTCACGAAAGCTATGGCCCATATAGCGGCTACCATCTTCTTCCTGGTGATGCTCTTGAAAAGCACGGCTTGTGCCTTGCGGCTCATCTTCGTCGCGCGCCGTATTAAAAGGAAGATCACTTTTGAAGGCTCCCGCGGCACGCATGGGCCCAACACTGGTCGCAAATCGTGATTCGCTCTTTTCACGCACCCCCACCAGTACCGATACCTTGCCATTCACTACAGGAATGAAAGGGATGTTCTTGCGGGGCTTGGGCCGTGATAACCGGGGAGCCGATAGGACCGGGTTCTCTCGACTTTTGGGAGAGCGTCGTTTCTTTTTGCGCTTTTTAGCCGGTTTCGCCGGTGCCAGCACTAGCTCCGATTTTAAAGCGCTCAACTGATCGGCCAATGCGGTGTTGGTGATCCTGGCTCCAGATGCTTCCTTTGCCTTGCCCGATTTTGGCTGGGGCTGCCTAGTCTTCGCCTGTTTCGCATGAGAGTGCGGGTTAGGCGCTATCGCGGGAACGGCTTCAGTCTTCGGGCCAAGTCTTGATTCCTTTTGGGGGCTGCCCTTAGCCCTGTAGACTTTCACCGAGCGTCGTTTTTCTTCCTCTCGTGCGAGGCGGGCCGCGCTGGCGTTGTTATGGAACGGAGACGGCACGCTATAAGCTGACGCACTAGCCCCCTTCTGGCTATCGACAAAACCGGAACCTCCACACATCGGGCAGTTTGGCGCGTGAATAGCCCCACCATCGCACCGTGAGCAAAATTCCATCTGTCTCTCCTTACCCCCGCTCCAAGCGAAGGATCTCTTGGGTGTCCAGAGTACCCTGGTATTTAACAAACGCGCCCTGGCGTTCGACAGAAGCTTTCATCGCCATGCGATCGGCCAACTCGTTACCCTCGATCCCCACATGGGCTTTGACGTGCACCAATTCGATGGCGTGACCAATTTCGTTGTAGAGGTTATAGGCGGCTTCTACAATGGCCTGATTCTTGACCGGCTCATTGTTGGGCCGACGCCAACCACGCTTTTTCCACCCGCTCGCCCATTGGCTGATACACTTGATTGCATACTGCGAGTCGGGGCGGATACGCACGCTCTTACTTTCGGAAAGGGCCGTTTTGGCAAGGAATAGCGACTCTTGCAGCGCCAACAGCTCGGCGGTGTTGTTGGTTCCCATCGGGGCAAAGTGGCCGTAGTACAGGTCGCTCAGCATGCCTTGCCGGTAAACCACCACGCCGGAGCCGGAGGGGCCAGGGTTAGGGTCGCACGCCCCATCACAGAAAATCTCGACATCGACGGCGCTCAGGGTCTTCTGAGTCGGAGCCTTTGGCGTTTTCGCGGCCGTTTTCTTGGTGGAGCGGCTGCCACTTGCTTTGTGAGCTGGCGCCTTGGCCGTTCTGGCAAACGCCTAGTGGGCGGCCTCTTCACTTTGGAAAGACTTATAGCGTGCGGAGGGGAACCCTTTAACCTGGCGCTCACACTCAGCCCAGGTCGTGTAGATCCCGGGGGTCCGACCTACCCAAGCGACGTATCACTTTTTGGCTCTTGTTTTCGCCATTGCGTGCCCCTGCTTTCGTTTAGTCTTGTGTTGAATGGTGTCTGTCGAGCCAGTGGCGGCAATGTTGGCAGTTAACGCGCTGTAATTCGCCCCGCTGTGGCGAGTCATCAACTTCGAATAAGCGTACGGCAAGCCCGCAAGCGGTAAAGGTTCCGCTGCCATCAGGACGAAGCCATGCCGACCCACTCCGTACACCGCGCGCCACCGTTTTCCACCAGCTGCATACACTTGATCCCGATGAGAGGGCGCTGGACACGCCGTTTCACAAAGCGCTCGACGAGCCCTTGAGAGCGGGCGACACGCTGCAGCTGGACGGCATGACGCTGAGCGTCGAAGGAATTCTGGGGGAGCGCGTTACCACCGTGGCGCTACAGCTGGCCACGCAGCCACCGGAAACTTGAGAGCAGCGCCCCCATGGCGTCACACCGCCATGGGGGCTTTGACATCGCGCTTCAGGCGGCTTCGTAAGCGGCCTTGAGACGATAGAACTCAGCCACGATGGCCGCCATCTCGCTGTCGTCGTAGTTGCACAGGCCGCTGACCACCAGTTTCTTGGAGCCCACGCCCACGGGCTGGCCAGAGGACTGAATGGAGAACTCCAGCAGCGCATCGGCACGCTTGCCCTGGACTTCGAGAGACGACTGGGTCAAGGCGAGATCCGGTGACAGCGCATCCAGCCGGTCCAGACAGAAGCCCATGCTGTCGTAGATCACCAGCGGGCGCTTGGGGTTGAACATCACCCCGTGCTGCTCCATCAAGGGCTTCAGATAGTGCGGGAAATTCTTGCCCGAGAAGGCCACGTAGCAACGCGCGAAGGCTTCCACGGCCGCTTCGTCACGGGTGACTTCCCCTCGGCGTACCACCTGCAAATAGCACTTTCCGCTCTCGTCGCAGACATGGATATCGCCGTTGTCGGCTTCGCTAAACTTGAGCGGTGTATCAGCGCCTACCATATTGGTGAAGCGAAATTCCATTTGTCGCGACAGCCCGAACTTCACCAGTACCAGCGTGAACAACAAGTCTCCGGGCACACAGAAACGCCGTGCGTCCGGGTTGTGAATCGGGTTGTAATCGCCGGCCACGCCCTTGGCGAAGCGACTGGCCTGCTCGGCGGAGATCACCACGTACTCTCCGCGCTGCGCGTAAAAATCCTTGAACATGGCTTTGCTGCCTGCCTAGCAGT
>NZ_LFGS01000004.1:175405-191335 GCF_002078135.1 Halomonas sp. BC1
ACCGACAGGCTGCTAGCGTTGAAATCGAAAACCCATAACTGCCCTACGTCGCGCATAATGCCATAAAACACGCGCCAACAGGAGTCATCTGCCAGGATGCTTGTATGACCAACGAGACGCCCCCCACGCCGCGCCGCTGTCCCCCCTTGATCTATGCCTTGGTGGCCGTGATCCTGGTTGCTCTAGTGTGGCTGGCGGGCAGCTACTGGCTGCTCAATAGCCAGTGGTTGCCGCGCCAGATCTCCACCATCGACGGCGTAGAGGTGCGCTGGTCGAGTGCCCAGAGCCTGCACCCCGGCCGCTGGGAAGTCGAAAACCTCTACTTGGCCCGGGACGATGCCGCCCTGCCCCTCTCGGTAGAAGCCGAACGGGCCACCTTGTCGCTCTCGCTACTGGCCCTGCTGCGTGGCGAACTCTACCTTCACGCCCTGAATGCCGACGGCATTCGCCGCCTGACGGTTGGCGATCTGGCGCTGGAGGCCGAAGGCCAGCTGCAGGTCATGGATACCCAGCTTAGTCAGGATCGGCTGGCCTTGCCGCATGTCTCGCTGGACATTACCCAGGGCAGCCTGGTGCGGCTCAGTGATCAGACCACCTTGATCCAGCAGATCGACCTGCGCAGTACGGCGTCGCTGGCCGAGACCGCTACCCAGGCGTTACGGGGGGAGGCCCTCGAAGAAGCGCTCTTGAGCGCCCTGGATGCGCGGCTGTCGCTGACCGCCCAGGCCGATGCCTGGGACGTGTTCATGCCCTATCTGGAAGCGTTGCCGTGGCTCAGCCTGGCGGGCCGCGGTGAGCTGCAGGGTGACCTTGCGCTGGTGGCAGGCGAACTACAGCCCGACAGCGAGCTGGTACTGACCGCGCCCGTCCTGGAGCTTGCGCTGGATGAGCAGCGCCTGGCGCGCCGCGATGAAGCACGCCGCTGGCTGCTCGCAGATGCCTCGCCCCCACGCCACACCGCCACCGGCGAAGGCCAGGTACGTCTTGCGGTGGAAGAGCAGCAACTGCGCTTTTCCACCCGTCTGGCACAGGTGACGCTGGCAGAAGCCACCCCTTCCGACACCCGCCCCTATGCCACCGATACCCAACTGACCCTGGCCACCGAGCTTCCCAACCAGCGCCTGGACCAGCTGGCGCTCCCTACCCATGCCACGCTGGCCCTCTCTGGCCAGGTCACTAGGCTGGACATGCTGGACCGCTACCTGGCCACCGCGCTGGAAGGCCAGGGCATCAGGCTCACTGGCGAGGGGAGTATCGATGCCCAGCTTGCCCTGCGCGACGCACGCCCCTACCAGGCCGAGCTGGCCATCGAGGCCCCAGCGCTGGGTGCAGCGCTGTTGGACTTCACCACCCAGGGCCGAGGCACCTTGAACGCGCAATTGAACGAAGATGAGCAGCTGCACGCCACGCTGGCACTGCGTGATGCCGAGCTGTATCACCAGACGCGCCAACTGATGGCCAACGCGCAGCTGACCCTGGACGCCACCAGCCCCCTCGATCCCGAACAGGCCAGGCAGCAGGCCACGGCACGGCTGAGCTGGGCAGAGGCCACGCTTCCCGACCTGGGCGTACTGCAACCCTACCTGGCAGGCCTACTGCCCTCTCCCGCCCCGTTGACACTACAGCGCGGCAGCGCCACCAGCCGGGGACAACTGGAGTTCGACACACAGGCCGTGCAGGGTGAGCTGCACCTGGCAGGCAATCAGCTGACCACCGGCTGGCAGCGGGGCGATCAGCGCGGCACCCTGGTCAGCAACGCGCAGTTGCAGCTGACGATACGCCAGGCCGCGCTGGACGGCACGGCGCTGGATATCAGTGGCTCACGGCTGCGCTGGCAGGTGGCCGACGAGCACGCCCTGGAGGAGCCGCTGGAGAGCATCATCGTGCTTCGTGATGGGCAGTTTCAGCGCCGGGCAGGCGTGCCCAGCGGGCAGTTCAGCGTCGACGGCAGCGTTCAACGGCTCAGTTTTCTCAACGCTTTTTTACCGGATGCCCATGGCATCAGCCTCTCGGGCGAAGGCCAGCTCTTCTTGCAGGGGGCGTTTCGTGACGACCAGTTCCAGGCCCCCACACGCCTGAGGGTCAACGCCAATGAGCTGGCCGTGACCTTTCTGGACTATCTCGCCACAGGGCGTGGAGAGCTGACCGCGCAGTTGGACAGCCCCGAACAGGCGCGGCTTTCACTCGGCATCCCCCAGTTTGCCCTGAGCCATCAGGACGACGATCGCCCCCATCTTCAAGGCCGCCACCTGGCGCTGACCACGCAGACAGACCGCTTCAGTGAGGTGCTGGAAGCCGCCGCCCCGGAGCACTTCGTGACCCGCATCGTGCTGCCCATCACCGAAGTGCCGGACATGACCCGCTACAACCGTTTTCTTCCTGACGATGCCGGGGTGGAGCTGCTCTCCGGCCACGCCAGCCTGAGCAGCGAATGGCTGCTGGAAGGGCTGCAGGCACAAGGGGAGATTACCCTGCGCGCTTTCGAGACCGAGCTGGCCCTGCTGGACCAGCGGCTGCGTGGGGATATCGCAATACAGCTACGGCTCACCGACGGCGACCTCGATGCTCGCCATTTCACCGCCAGCGACTCCTATGTGCGGCTGGAGAACATGTTCCGCCAAAGCGAGGAAGGGGCTCAGGACGCGGGCTGGTGGGTGCAGCTCGACCTGCAGCAGGCACGGTTGGTGTGGGGCGACCCGCTGCAGCTGACCAGCCAGCTGCGCTTGGGGATGCGCGACTCCGGCTTGTTGGCGCGACTTTTTTTAGCCCGCGCCCGAGAGCGCGACTGGCTGGGGCGGCTGCTCGACGTACAGCCCATCGAGGGCAGCGCTGAACTGAACATCGACGGCGAACAGATTCGGCTGGCCAACCTGGCGCTGACAGGTGGCCCCCTGTTGCTACTGTCGGATATCACCCTGGCCCATCAGCAGGCCAATGGCGCGCTGTATGCCCGCCTGGGGGCGCTGGGTATCGGTGTCGAGCTGGTGGAGAGCGAGCCAACCCTGCGCGTCATTCAGCCTCGGCGCTGGTTCGATCAATGGCGCGCCACCCAACGCCCATAAGTACCGGCAGGCGCTTAGCGACGACGCTCGCGGCGAATCATGCGCACCCGCTCCTTGGCCTTCTGGGGCGTCGAGAGCGAGGTGGTGTGTGGCTCGGCCGTGTGGTCGGTTTCGCTGGGTTTTGGCGGTACGGTCACCCAGGCGAACACCGGCAGCGCCAGGTGCCAATGAATCGCCGCCAAGCGCAGCCCCAGGGTGGCACTCAAGGCAGCCGCAATGGCAAGCGTCAGCGGTGCCTGCAAGGATTGGAGCACCACATAGACGATTCCACCCGCCATGGCGGCGGTGGCATAGATCTCTTCGCGCAGCACCATGGGCACCCGCTGAGCCAACACGTCACGAATCATGCCTCCCGCCACACCGGTCATCATGCCCATGAGTACCGCCACCACCCCCGACGTGCCCAGCAGCAACGCCTTGTGGGTACCGATCACGGTAAACAGCGCCAGGCCGAAGGCATCCGCGATGGGTAAAAACCCCCGAGACAGACGATGGATATAGTGAAATCCCACCAACGACACGCCCACCGTGGCGAGGATGACCCACAGATACGTGGGGTCGGTGACCCAGAACACCGGCCGGACACCCAGCACCAGATCCCTCAAGGTGCCGCCGCCGACCCCGGTCACCGCTGCCAGCACCAGCATGCCAAACGGGTCCATCCGCGAACGGCAGGCCAAAATGACTCCCGACAGGGCAAACACGATCACCCCCGCCAAATCCAACCCGTAAATTACCCCCGACACGCAGCGCTCCTTTGATGCGACCCTGAAGAGGCGGGCAGAATATCACTGTTGCGGCCGGTGCGTAGCGGATTATGCGGGCAAGGTGACGTTAATGTTCCTGACGCTCGAGCCACTCGCGCAGAAACGCAATTTCACTCTCTTGAGCCGCGATAATCTCCTCGGCGAGCTGGCGAATCTCTGGGTCATCGCCATATTCGAGCACGATCTCGGCCATCGCAATGGCGCCTTCATGGTGCGGAATCATGCCCTTGGCAAAGTCCACGTCGGGGTCTCCGCTGAAGGCCATGTTCATATCTTCATGCATACGGTCATTGGCCGCCTGAAAAGCGGCGACGGCCGGATTCTCTGAAGGTGATGCGGCCTGCCCATGGGCGTCGCTGTCTGATGAGTGATGATGCGCATGGCTGAGCGGCGCGATCAGCGCCCCTGCGAGCATCATGGCACCTACCCAGTACGGCCTGCGCATGGCGGGTAGAAGGCTCTGGGTGACACTTTGGCAAACGTTGGACATCAGTGTGCTCCTCAATGGCTGATTGGCTTTGCCTGCCTCTGTCAGGCAGGACGCTATCGTCATGATAGATTAAAAGTCTAAAACCCTGGGGCAGCACAGAGGTCAAGAGGCCTAAGGTCTAGGGTCTCCCCATTTTCCGGCGTGTCATCGGCATAGTCCTCCTGAGGAGGTGAACAAGTCTGGTATTCGTGCCTCGGCGTCTGGCGCTCTTCTCCAGAGGGGATAGAAAACACTTCGGCCTTGAGCAAACAGCCGTTGCCAGCCCCGCTGCAGGCTATAGAACGGGAATATCAGCCGGCGGTGTCGCTTCTGACGTTGCGCGTGCCGCACCAACTCCGGCGCTCGGTCCTGATAGGCCGCAAGCAGTGTCATTTCCAACAATTGTTGCGACTAAACAATAATTGCTGCGACAATCTCTATGTTGAGTTTACATAGAGTGCGCCTTTGTGACCGTTTCTCTTAAACAATCCAGAACCTTTAGCTTCCATGATGGCACCCTAAAAAACGAGGCAGAGCGCTTGGTCGTTTGGTGGTACGGGCCTATATTTAAGAACAATCGCTTACGAAGCGTCCCTAAAATCCATATCTTCTTAAGAACCATCGACCATGAAAATAACTTAGGAGGCGTGATGAGACGTGAGACTGTCTTAACGCATCTTGGGCTATTGAGAATAGGGTCAGTATGGGAAAAGGGCGTGAGTAGCTCGCGTATTGCCTACGAGGAAAGAAAATTCTCCGTTTCTTTTTCTCCAGGCGGCTGGCGAATTGTCACCTTAGATGATTTACGACAATCAGGACGAAGCCTCTATACCGCTTTTCATGACTCGAACTACTTACCCCAGAAAAATCAGCACAAAACATACCTGATTGAATTTGACCTTCCAGATGGCAAACACTTGCTCATCCCTTGCACAGAATTTTTTATTCGCGTTTACGGCCGATCTTCTGAAATCAAGCGAGTGCTCGCCACTTACCCTTGGGAAGAAGTCAAAAAACGTCTTTATCGACAGCTTGATGCGCCTGCATCCCCAGGTACGTGGCCTGTCAAATTTACCTATCATGTTCATAAACACGATGCCATTTTGCTCGCGCATATGTTGTACGATCCGTATGCCAAGCGCGCTGCAAAATATATATATTCACAATTTGAAACCAGCTCCACGCCAGATGAGATGCTTTTAAAAGCCACCCCATGGTTTCAAGGCAGCGGGGAAATCTCTGTTTCTGGCGTTCCAATTGATGGTGGCAACACATTCCTAGGCTTGCAGATATTAGGCTGTACGCAGCCCGATGGTGCCACGATCCACCGCGAAAGAGAGAAGTCAACGACAGTACCAGCCACCGATGGCGATGATGCTCCCACTCAATTTCCCTATCATCAGCTTCAAGACATCCCCGATGTCATTGACCTGACGGATGATGAAGAGCCCGACCATGGCTCTTCTTGGCTAGACCTTCCTGAGGACGAATTCGTTATTTTAGGTAAGCCTCGCGCCGTCTTGGATAAACGATATACTCGAAAAAATGTGCCCGATACACGAGGCGTCCCCGTTCCGGGTGACGAAACTATTTTCTCCACTGGGGAGCCGCATGGATCAGGAAAAGGGGTCGGACAGGCCTCTATTCATGCTCCTATTACACTGGAATCACAGGGCTTTCTACGTGATATGTGGAATGCGCTTCTCTATTTGCAATCGGCCTATCCCGAAACGATTCGTGGCGTTAGCTGGTTTACCTTTGAAGACGGCTTTAGCACTTCCCCCGACCCTCGGTTGATCAGCCTCGAACCTTTCGAAATAGACGAGGAGGTGGAAACGTCAGTCGCTAATTGGGTTTACATTGATACTCAGACCAAGGTACCTCGCGGGGTGCTCGTCGTTCGGGTGCATGTGTTAGATCAAACGCTCTATCTCATGGAGATCCAACGACGCCCTCCAAAACCCAGAGCTGGCGGTAGCGAGGAGGCATCCAAGCCTCCTTCCTATAAAGGTTTAGTCTTCACGCTGAGCCACCAAGGCAGCTTCGAGCAGTGGTTACGCCAAGTGCTGTCTAACGTGCGGCACGTAGAAGGTGTTGTCCAAAAACTAGTTGGTCACTGCCCAGGATTCGCCGATACGTTCAAGCACCCTAAATCCAAAAAGGAACAGATACCCTGCGAAGCCTCTGTGTTAAATGCTTTTAGCAAGGTCAGTATTGGTCGCAGTGACTTAGCATAGGTACTATTTGCCACCTTTATGAGTAGCGGTGTCTGTTTTGTCGCTAAGAGCAACCTGTACACCCCGTGTGCAGGTTGCTCTTCTGACGAAGAGCCGATACGGCCATCCCTTCAGTGGCGGGCGAGGATCTTCGCTGCGATGGGCGAAGTGATCATTTGAATCACGGCAAAAAAAGCGGCTGGAATCGCGATCTCTGATGGCAAGCCGGAAACAGCGACAAACGCTGCAGCGATGCTGAATTCCTTTTTACTGACCGTGAAAAGATAGGTAATCACCTCTTTGCGATCAGAGGTGAGTAACCGTGAGGACATACCTACCAGGTACCCAATCAAATTGAGGCACAGGGCCGCGCCCGCAATCACAAACGCATACCAGCCATAGCCAATGATCGTGGTGGCATTCGGCCCGACCACGGCGAGTAGGATCAGCAGATACAGAATCGACCCTATCCCTGCATACGCTGAATCATGCCGTGCAAAGAAAGCCGAGAACTTTGTACGCAAGCTGACCCCAATCACGGTAGGAAGAAGCACGATTAGTGTTAATTCAAGAATAATTGATCCAAGCGGCACGTCTAACTGAAGGCCGGTGAGCCATAAAAACAGGAAGGGAACAATAAACGGACATAACGCGGTGTTGACTGCGTTGAAAACAGCGGCAAGCGCCACATTGCCTTTTGCCATCAGTACCAAAAGAGGAGAGGACACATCTGTCGGCAGCGTGCCGAGCAAGGTTTGGCCAGCAGCCAGCGGGCCGCTTCCAAAAAATAGACGGCCCGTTAGCCACCCGGCAATCGACATAGGCCCATAGACCAGCCCCAATGCCAACAACTGCCGTGACGGCTTTCGGAACACGATGCGCACTGCATGCGCATCGAATGTGAGGCTGATAATCAACATCAGTAATGCCAGTAATGGCCCAATCGCGAACTTAAGCATTATTCCGGTGGCCGGAAAGAGTAAGCCTCCCCCCGCGACGACGATTACAAACCAGACAAGGTGCGCCTCGACAAAATAAATGAATCTACCCATGGTGGATTAGACGTTACCGGTTGAAGTGGATTGAGCCCCGCACCTAAAACATGATCACCTTCGGCCCAGCGCGCCATGGCTCGCTTGGTAGCTAGGGACGTGCTTCCCAATCCAGCGATGCAAATAGATAATGCTCAAGGGTTGAAGCTTTAGTTGCTAGAGGTTTTATAGTACCAAGAACAGATAATTCGAGAGAAGGTAACAGATGGGACATCATCATGATCATCCCCACATTGATCCTGCCTCTGGCGACCGGCGCGTCAGCATCTCCATTTGGGCCAATGGGCTCTTAACCATCGCTCAAATCGTCGGTGGCATTATGGCGGGGAGCCTATCGCTGATCGCTGATGCGTTACATAACTTTTCTGACATGGCAGCATTAGTCATTGCCTTTGCTGCTCGTAAAATCGCCAGACGGCCTGCCGATGTGCATATGACCTTTGGCTATGGCCGCATCGAGATAGTGGCAGCACTCATCAATTACACCACCCTCATTATTGTCGGTGTCTACCTGATTTACGAAGGCGCTATGCGGATGGTCGATCCCCCTGAGATAGAGGGATGGACGATCGTGATTATTGGTGGCGTCGCGCTCGTCGTCGATGCCCTTACCGCCATGCTCACGTGGTCAATGCAAAAAGAGAGTGTCAATATCCGCGCCCTTTTTCTGCATAACTTATCGGATGCGTTTGCCTCCATCGCCGTGATTATCGGTGGTTCGCTTATTTTACTGTACGACATGCGCTGGGTAGACCCCGCGATCACGATAGGGATTGCGCTATATATTCTTTACCTAGCCTTCTCTGAAATTGGCGGCCCTATCCGTACGCTAATGCTGGGATCTCCCCCGGACATTGACGGGCAGGCAGTCGTTGAGACCGTACGAGATATCGAGGGAGTCCAGGATATTCACCATGTGCATCTATGGCAGATGCAGGAAAACATGGCAGCCCTTGACTGCCACGTGGTTCTGACAGAAACCGGCTGGCAGCAGCTTGAATCCGTCAAAGCAGAGATCAAGGAGCAGCTTATAAATGCGCTTCAGTATTGCTCATTCCAGCCTAGAGTTTGAGCATAGTGACCACGCGCATCAAAATGCCAATCTATATGGGCATGAGTGACAGACCGAGGCCGGCTCCCAGCTCAGGTAGATAGCGAGCAGCTTACTCCCATAGCGATTGGCTTATTTTTCAACCCTACTTTTCCACCCCATCGTTGAGACAGAGAGAGAAACATGTTCAAAAAAGCGTCTTTTATATTGGCCGGTACGTTAATGCTGACCGCTGCGATCGTCGCCGTATCGAAGCCTGCCCTCTTAGACATGCAAGCTCAGGCAGCAAAAGAGAGCGGTGTCCAGGCCGAGGACTCCTTGGTGCGTTCACACTCCCCCATCTTGGGACGAGAAGACGCGCCGGTGACGATTGTGGAATTCTTCGATCCGGCTTGCGAAGCCTGCCGTGCTTTCTATCCCCTGACAAAAAGTATTCTGGAAACCTACCCAGAAAAAGTGCGGCTCATCGTGCGCTACACTCCTTTCCACGGCGACGTATCGGACAAGGCCATTCGGGTATTAGAAGTTGCTCGTCGTCAGGGCGTCTTTGAACCGGTACTGGAGAGGCTGCTGGCTCGCCAGGATCAATGGGCTTCACATGGCAGTTTTGATGAATCCGCTATCCTCGATATCGCGAGCCAAGGAGGCCTTGATTTAGCGGCTGCCGAAGAGCAACTGACTTCTGCTGAGGTGCAGGCGGTGATTGACCAAGACATGGCGGATGTCAGAGCCAATCAGATTCGCCAAACACCTACCTTTTTTGTCAATGGCGAGCCTTTAGACCCCTTTGGTATGCAAGAGCTGATTGATGCCGTCGAGAGTGAAGTAGCGGAGATCTCTGGGGAAGAGGATGGCCAGTGATGCAGCGCTGGTGGTTACTAGGCTTGGTGGGCTTTTACCCCTTGCTAGCCGAAGCCAATTGGCAAACGCATCTGTCATTGCCTCCGTCTGAACTTAGCCCTGTCAAGTTACAGGCGGCTAGCGAGCAAGAAGGCACATTACCGCTCGATAGCGTTGATACCCTAACCTTTGGGCGTGATGTCGTCATTAATACCACTCTCTACGAGGCCTTGGCAGCAGAAGGTGTCCCAACGCGTTTCGCCACTAAACTGGAAACACTGCTCAGCGAGTTTATAGCAGCGCCGCTGGAGTTTTCTGGCAGTGAACGTATTCAATTAGTGTGGGAGGAAGATCGACGCCAGGACGGCGCCCGTGTTGGGCCACCACGCCTCAGTTATGCCGCTCTGCCTGATCAGGCAGAGCCCTTGGAGGTCATATGGCCGGTCACCCAAAAGGGGGACGTAGCTCTTTTCAAAAGCGACACACTGCTAGGCACGTTGCGGTTGCCCGTGCTTAGTGCCCGCTTAACGTCTCGCTTTGGGAATCGGCGACATCCTGTGTATGGAGGGATGCGTCCTCATAATGGAATTGACTTGGCTGCGCCGACAGGAACGCCGGTCATTGCCACCGCACCTGGGCGCGTATTCTTTATGGGTCGCCAAGGGGGATATGGGCAGGTGATCGAGGTGGAGCACGACACAGGGGCCATTAGTCGCTACACACACCTTAGCCGATTCTCCCCACAGCTAGTGGTTGGGGATTTAGTCAATGCGGGAGAGTCGCTCGGAGAGGTAGGTTCCTCCGGGGTCGCCACGGGCCCCAACCTGCATTACGAAGTGAGAGTCAATAACCAGCCTGTTGATCCCCTTGGTCAAGGTCAACGCATCATGTTGGGTGAGCAGCCGACTCAAGGTGAATATCAAGCGTCACTTTACGAGGCAAGAGATCGCTTGGAACAAGCTATCGGCACGGCGTCCATTTATGACTTGATCTCGTTTAACGAGCCGTAACCACCCGTGCTTAGCAACGTTGCATGGATTGTTAGTAACGTGAACGTGTGCTTGCCTCGTTATGGAATCCTAGCGCTGTGATCACTCATCTACCACAAGACAGGTAATCGGTATGGAAGAGGTTTCTCTCGTCACCATGGGGGTATTGGGAAGCCTTGCCGCGGGCTTGATGACGGCTGTCGGGGCGCTTCCTGTCTTGTTTACCAAAAGACCGAATCGTGGTGTTCGCGATTTAGCGTTGGGGTTCGCCGCTGGCGTCATGCTAGCGGCCTCTTTCTTCTCACTGATCATACCCTCCTTAGAAGCCTCGGAGCTGCGTTACGGAGGTAGCGTGGTACCTGCTGCCATTGCCTGTGCGGCCATCTTGCTAGGGATTGGAATGGTCGCACTACTGAACGAACTCTTACCTCATGAGCACTTCGAACAGGGGCGAGAAGGGCCAGAGGCTGCCTCACTACGTCGTATCTGGTTGTTTATTATTGCCATTACGATACACAACCTGCCAGAAGGGCTGGCCGTTGGCGTGGCCTTCGGCGCAGGGGGAAGCGAAGGAGGCATTCCACTAGCGATTGGCATTGGACTTCAGAATGCCCCAGAAGGACTGGCCGTAGCAGTATCACTGCTAGGCGTGGGCTATTCACGTTGGCGGTCATGGACGATTGCCGCCCTTACGGGGCTTGTTGAGCCGTTGGGTGGCTTATTAGGCGCTGGAGTCATCAGCATGTCACAAGCGCTACTGCCCTGGGGGTTGGCCTTTGCAGCGGGGGCGATGTTGTATGTGATCAGTCATGAGATTATTCCCGAAACTCATCGAAGCGGGCACCAAAAAAAGGCCACGCTGGGCCTCTCTATCGGATTGGTACTCATGCTGTTTTTGGATGTTTCGCTGGGCTAACCATTGGGCGTGGGGCGTAGCGTTAGTGCTAACCTAAGTCGTGAGCCCCTCCGTGCGATTTTTCAGTGATACAGAGCTGATGATCACTGATG
The DNA here is from genome assembly GCF_002078135.1 of Halomonas sp. BC1. Taxonomy (NCBI): domain Bacteria; kingdom Pseudomonadati; phylum Pseudomonadota; class Gammaproteobacteria; order Oceanospirillales; family Halomonadaceae; genus Halomonas; species Halomonas sp. BC1. The sequence goes on from NZ_LFGS01000004.1 coordinate 186,860, forward strand.
ACCTCAATGATTCGGCAGCTTTCCACTTTACCACCGGCACACTGCGTGACCATCCGTTGAAGCTCCTCACGCAGTATGGACAGTCGTTGAAGGCGGGACTCCACTTTCTTTAGGTGATGCGTGGCGATGGCATCGACTTCTTGGCAAGGCATATCAGGTTGATCTGACATGGCCAAAAGCTCTCGCACTGACTCCACCGAAAAGCCAAAGTCTCGGGCATGACGAATAAAGGTCAAGCGCCGCACAGCGTCGTCTCCATAGCGGCGCTGCCCCCCACCGGTTCGTGTCGCATCGCGCAACAGCCCAATACGCTCGTAATAGCGAACCGTTTCAGGTTTGCAATCGGCTCGTCGTGCTAACTCACCAATGCTGATACTTTGGCCGATCATCGACATGGTAAAACTCCTTAGGCAGGGCTTGAAGCTGTAGTTGCTACAAGGTTTACACTTAAAAACCATAGCCCATTGGCAGGAGAGGCACCATGAAAACATCAACGCCGACAACAGCGCCTACCACCTTGACGCTGCGTGTTGAAGGCATGGACTGCGGCGGTTGTGAGCGCAAGGTTGTATCGGCGCTAGAGCGACTGGAAGGCATTGAGGAAGTCACGGCAAGCTCGGTCACGGGATCAGTGAAGATTCACCACCACGATCACGGGGCCCCCTCGCGAAAGACCATTGAGGGCATCCTGAACGAACTAGGCTATCAAGTGGCTTCCCATGATGGCCAAACACGCGCATCTGGTGCTTCATCCTCTTGGTGGCAAACCGCTAAAGGGCGCTTGGTCATTATCACAGGAAATCTGCTGATAGTGGCCTTCGCGCTTCGTTTAGCATGGCCTGCGCTGGGTAATATGCCTTTCATTTTGGCCACGCTAGTCGGCTTAATACCCATTGCGCAGAGTGCCTGGGGCGCCCTCAAAATGCGCAATCCCTTTACCATCGAGATGCTGATGTGCATCGCTGCGCTTGGCGCATTGGCCATCAATGCTGCCGCTGAAGCTGCGATGGTCGTGTTCTTGTTCGCCGTAGGTGAGCTACTCGAAGGGGTAGCTGCTTCACGAGCGCGCCGCAGTATCTCAGCCTTGGCAAATTTAACACCCTCAACGGCGAGGCTGATGGACAATGGCCAGCTGCGTGACGTCTCGGCGGAGTCACTTAAACCCGGGCAGCGTGTGCTGGTGCGGCCCGGTGATCGCGTACCCTGCGATGGACGCATCCTGGTGGGCACCTCCGACATTGACGAGTCGCCGGTAAACGGCGAGTCCATACCCCGTTCGCGAGCGCCTGGTGATGACATTTTTGCTGGCACAGTGAATCTTGATGCCGCCCTGGAGGTGGAGGTAACACGAGGCGCTGATGACAATACGATCGCTCGCGTTATTCGTCTGGTTGAAGAAGCACAGGCCGCCAAGGCACCGATAGCACGCTTTATTGATCGTTTTGCGTATTACTATATGCCCGCCGTCGTCTTACTCGCCCTACTGATGGCGATAGTGCCACCGCTGGTATCGACCATGGCATGGTCGGAGTCGATTTACCGTGCGTTAGCATTGCTGTTAATCGCATGCCCCTGCGCGTTGGTCATTTCTACCCCAGCCGCCATCGCCGCAGGTCTCTCGGCGGGCGCTCGGCGCGGACTACTGATCAAAGGGGGAGCCGTTCTTGAACAGTTAGGTAAGCTTCGCTTGGTGGCATTAGATAAAACGGGCACCCTCACTGCGGGTACCCCAAGAGTCACAGATGTGGAGTCTTGGATTGCTGAGGAAGACGATAACAGCGTATTGCGGCTCGCCGCCGCAATAGAGCGGGATTCCAGTCACCCTATCGCCACGGCTATCGTTGAGCATGCCAGACAGTCGGGCATCAACCTCCCCACCGTCACTGGCAGCCGCGCTCTGGCGGGGCGCGGTGTTTCCGGCCAGGTGGAGGGTCGCGAGCTGAGCTTAATGACGCCTCGTCACCTTCACGAGAAAGTCATCCTTGAGGAAAGTCTCAGTGCTCGAATTGTCGCGTTAGAAGAAGCCGGTAAGAGCCTCGCTCTCCTCGTCGAAGGCGAGCGTTTACTGGGCTTGATCGCGGTTCGCGATGAGCCACGCGAAGATGCCATTGAAGGCCTAGCGGCGCTATCCCGTTTAGGCGTACAGGCGGTCATGCTCAGCGGTGATAATGCCCGCACCGTCGCTGCCACGGGGGGTCGCTTAGGCATTGAAGCGTACGGCGAACTAATGCCTGAAGACAAGGCAGCGTATGTTCGAGACTGGCAAGCGGCAGGCCGTGGCCCCATCGGTAAAGTAGGTGATGGCATCAACGATGCACCGGCACTCGCGGCAGCAGATGTGGGTATCGCGATGGGGGGTGGCACGGATGTGGCGTTGGAAACCGCCGATGCAGCCTTGCTCAAGAACCGCGTTACCGGCATCGCTGAGCTGATAGACCTCTCTCGTGCCACGCTGCGCAATGTGAAAACCAACGTTGTTCTCGCCCTTGGCTTAAAAGCCATTTTCCTAGTTACAACGGCGCTGGGTATTACCGGCATGTGGATTGCGGTGATGGCCGATACCGGTGCTACCGTCCTGGTGACGTTGAACGCCATGCGACTGCTGGGTTACCGCTTTTCGCCCAGTACCGCAATGACAGGCCTGTCACAAGGAAAAACAACGTCATGAGAACAGCGCCAAACGATAGCCCTTCACGTCGCTGGCCATGGTTCACATTAGCTTGCGTGATGGCTCTAGCCGATCAACTGGTCAAGGAAATTGTGCATGCCCAGATGTCGTTTGGCCAAGTCATTCCGCTAACGCCGTTTTTTAACTGGGTTTATACCGGGAACACAGGAGCCGCTTTCAGCTTTCTCGCAGAAGCAGGGGGTTGGCAGCGCTACCTCTTTCTTGGTTTAGCGTTGGTGGTGGTCGTCGTATTGGTTGTGCAGCTATGCAAACCCCTGTCGCGCTTGGAGGCCTGTGCGTACAGCCTGATTCTTGGCGGCGCGCTCGGTAATACTGTTGATCGCTTAGCGCGAGGGTACGTCGTCGACTATCTGGACATTTACTGGGGCGAATGGCATTGGCCCGCCTTTAACATGGCCGATATCGCGCTATTTGCCGGTGTATTGATGTTCGCGGTGGCGTTATGGCGTGAAAGTCCTGCTTTTAAGCGCTCTGAGTAACGCTATGGATGTGGTCGATAAAGATAAAGAATATACGCTTTTTGCTGGGCGCTCCTCACCAATAGTCGATTGCGTTGTAGCGCTCGCCGCTGGGGTGCTGACCACCTTGAGTGCCGCCCCCTTTTCCCTATGGTGGCTTGGCCCAGTGAGCGTGGCACTGGTCTATTGGAGAATAGCGTCGCTAACGCCCGCCATGGCCACCCTGCGTGGGTGGTGCTATGGGGTAGGCCTGTTCGGTTCAGGCACGTCGTGGGTCTTCGTTGCTATTCACGATTTCAGTGGCACCGGGGCCTTGGTGGCGATGCTCCTCACCACTCTTTTTGTCAGCGTCCTGGCGCTCTTCTTTGCAGTCCCCTTTGGGCTCTATCGACGCATCACGGGGCCACGGTTCGCCTTTCTTAGCTTTGCCGGTATGTGGGTGGTGAGCGAATGGCTACGCACTTGGATGCTCACCGGCTTTCCCTGGTTATTGCTGGGCACCTCTCAGATTGATTCTCCACTAGCCCCATGGGCGCCCGTTGGTGGTGTGTACTTGCTGTCACTCATGACCGCGCTGACAGGTACGTTAGGGGTAGAGGTACTGCGTCGCCGCTGGAGTTTCCTTGTCCCAATGGCCGCCTTGTGGATCGTTCCATTCCTATTGCCCGCCCAATGGACAACCCCGGCTGGCAAGCCCATCCGGGTGGCATTGCTGCAAGGGAATCTTGACCAGCGCATTAAGTGGACTGCCCAAGGGCAGCGCGAAGCGATCAGTATCTACACGACGATGACACGGGAGCAAGCAAGGGATATCGATCTCATCGTTTGGCCTGAGGCAGCCCTTCCCATGCTTGAGCAGGAAGCACAGCAAATACTTGAGCAAGTAGCGTCCGACCTGGGGCCTGACACCGCCTTGTTGACCGGCATTTTGCAACGCGACAGTGAAGGGCGCTCTTATAACAGCGTCATAGGGCTAAATGATGTGCAGGGCGAATACCAGAAGGCGCACTTGGTGCCCTTTGGCGAGTATTTGCCATTCCAAAGTCTCCTCGCTGGCACCCTTGCTTTTTTCGACTTGCCAGTACCTCGCCTGACCCCAGGGTCAGGCGAACAGGCTCCGTTACACGTGGCTGGAGCCACCATTGGCAATGCCATTTGTTACGAAATCATTTTTGCCGACCATGTCGCCCAACAGGCGCGTAATGCCGAGCTGCTATTAACGGTTTCCAACGATACGTGGTTTGGGCGCTCCATTGGCCCACACCAACATCTTCAAATGGCGCGTCTACGTGCCTTAGAAAATGGTCGTCACCTACTTCGAGCTACCAG
>NZ_LFGS01000004.1:192928-193639 GCF_002078135.1 Halomonas sp. BC1
CCAGTAATGGCGTGACGGCCATCATCGATTCACAAGGTCACGTCACAGCCCGTGCCCCACAGTTTGAACAGGCCAGTTTAACGGGCGAGGTGACCCCGATGCAGGGCCTAACTCCTTTCACACGCACCGGTAGTGGCCCCGCTTGGATACTCGCTGCGGTGCTGACACTGCTCGGGTTACAACTGAACTTATCTCGATCAAAAAACGACGCATTAGATGAAAAAGGAACCTAGCGATGCTCTTGGCAAAGAACGCAGCAATACTTAAGAGATTCCTCCCATGGCCAATGCAGATCGGCTTCATCGTGAGTGTGATGGTTTCGTTTCTGGCATGGCTCCCTGTCGCCATGGCGGCACAACCTTCCACTGCCCAGGAGACGGAATGGCCCAAGGGGCATTACCCGCTACCTGAGGAAGGCAATATTATCGGAGAGGCTGACACCTTCATCGTGAAGAATTACGAGGATACTCTGATTGATATTGCCAGACGTCACAACCTTGGCTACCAGGAGATTGTACGTGCTAACCCAGAGGTCAGTATTTGGGTGCCCGGAGTGGGTACTGAAGTAACCATTCCAGGACGCTTCATCCTGCCGAATGTCGAGCGTACTGGGGTCGTCATCAATATCGCCGAGCTGCGGCTTTACTACTACCCAGATGTCAAAACCGGTGAGACACCGCGCGTTGAGACCTATCCTATCGGCATCGGTCG
>NZ_LFGS01000004.1:194117-246019 GCF_002078135.1 Halomonas sp. BC1
ACCCCTTGGTGTGACCGAGACCACCATGAACATTAAAAACCCCGCATGGTACCCGCCTGAGTCGGTAAAACGTGAAGCGGAAGCACGCGGCGAAACCGCACCAAGCGTTGTACCGCCCGGCCCCGATAACCCGCTAGGAGACCATGCCATCATCCTAGGCTTCGATGGCTATTTGATTCACGGCACCAACCAGCCCGATGGCATTGGCATGCGCGCAAGCCGAGGTTGTATCCGCATGTTACCCAAAGACATCGAATCTATATTTGACCGCATTCCACCCGGCACCCAAGTCAACATCATCAATCAGCCGATCAAGATAGGTTGGGAAGGCGGTCAGCCGCTGATTCAAGCCTTTCCGCCGCTTGGAGAAGAAGAGCACAGTATGACCGCACTCACAGAGACCATGACACGCCTTAACCAATACAATGTCGATAACGTAAACCTCGATTACGAGCAGCTCAGCGATGTCCTGTCACTCTCTAACGGGCTTATAACCCCACTACATCCAAAGCAGGAACAGGAGCCACAGCGCCACAGCCCAGAAGAGAAGGCTATCAAGGGCATTTATGAAGACCTGGTTTTGACGTCATCTCAACGGTCATGACACGCCTTTTGGCACCCCGTTGAGCCCTGGCATATAGGTAGAGAGCCATAGCCCCGTCCAAACGGCGGGGCGACATTCGCCTACAGAGTCGCGGGGCCCTCCAAGTGACTGCGCGCTATCAGTGTCTTAGCACTCAATATCCAGAGGCAGCCAGTAGGTAACGCCACCCACTACCACCTGTATCCCGTCTGTCGTCCGCTCTACGGTCTGTTGTCGAAGCATTTTCTGCGTTAATTTTGTGTCATGGAAATACTCCATGGCAGCAACGATCCATGCCTCCCTCCAGGCCTCTCCTTGATCAGCACACCGGGCCATCGTCATCAGGGTGCGGGCTAGTGTTTCTTTTCGCCGCTTTCTTGCCCGTTTTACATCCACCCGAGGAGCCAACGTGGTGGCATGTTGGCGATTTAAGAAATTAGTAAACCCCGTGACCGAGGCTGCTTGTCCGGGCACCGCATGCAAATAGTTGTCCACATCGCCCTGTTGAGGCAGTCGCTGCCCCTCCCGGTCAGTAGCGAGTAGCAATGCGGCTGCCGCTCTTAGTGCAAGTCGTGCGGAGGTGTGGGACGTTTTGCCCGCCTCTATACGGGTTTCCAATTGCAGCCAATAGGCTTGCAGCACTTGGTCTGATAGCGAAGCGAACGGCATAGAACTGAGACACGCTTGAATACGTCTTTTCTCTGAGTCGATCCGCTTTGCTTGGTGATCCGGCTCTACCCCTTGCTCTTCATGCAACCATCGCATGGGAAGCCTCACACGCCGCAAGCCCTCCGCCCCGAAGTGATGAAGTAGCTCCGAATAGCTCGGTATCCGTGACCATGCCTGGTCGAGCTCAAGGAAGAACGAGAAGAAATGATTGATCTTGAGGGCAGCCTTATGCGGCCCAGTGATACGAATCAGCCATTCACCAAATTCCCCAAAGGCCTCACTTAACGCTTTGGTAGTGATACCGGCTTGGCCAATGGTGATGCGTTTACGGCATGTTCGCGTCCAATAGCAGGGCTCACAGGCATCACCTCGACCCGCTGGCATGGGATTACCACACGATGGGCAGGCAATTTCCCCTTGCTCATTACAGGCTTTGCACAACGCATCCCCGTTGGGTGCCACCACCAATAAACGATGTCGACGACATGCAGAACAGGTACCGTGGTCTGCTGTCGAACAGCGTGGACATAAGCGATGATCATGCCCCATACGCGCCACTCGGGTAAGACGTTGAGATGCTTTCCCACACGCCTCGCAGGGCTCTGGTTCTTTGAAATAGGGAGCGCAGGCGATACAGACAGGGCCGTAGGGAGTGACCTTGCCGATGTTGTAGTCTGAACTGGCTTTTCCACATCGTGCACACGGTTTGTCAACGTTGCACTGACGACAGACGGCGTCTGGGTCATTCTTAGGCAGACGGGCTAACTCACCACATCGTGGGCACATCCGCCGCTTAAACACACGAGCATAGCAAGTTGAACAGTAGCCGTGCCCTTTATGGCGTCGCCACAATTTGGAGACTTCTCGGCCACACTCATCGCAGTCGACCGTTTGGTGTTGATTCAAGAGGTTGGCTCCGCTTTCATTCTGCGTTTTAAACGCGCCCATGAGGCTCTAACAGCGCGTTCCGACATGGGGCGACAAGCCGGGGGAACACGGCGGCGATGCGGCCCATGAGGGTGGTGAGATAACCGTGATAGCAGCGGCAACAACACAACGGGGGGCGACCTTCGGGGATCATGAAGCGCGCTCGTTTTGACATTGCACGCGACCAGAACGCTGAACGTTTCTTCAAGGCCCATACTGAGCAAGCGTTCCAACGCTACCAATAAGGCACTACGCTCGCTGACAGCCAGCAGCTCAAACGCCAGGCCAGACACAGGCATTCGGCAATCCGTAACCGAAATGCCCAATGAAAGAAGCGCATCGGCCAGGGGTGACACAGGCCGCCGACTTGCACGCCGTATAACGCCAATAAAAAAGGCCACCATAGAAAACCAATCGGCGGGTGCGATAGAGGCCTGCCTAAACGTCACCTTATCCTGTTCTAACACACGATCAGCCATCACTTGAACACTGAACGCTTCAGGTAAAGGCGACGTGCATACCGCCTTTCTAAAATCGTTATGACACCGGCTGCATTGAGCTAAATGTTGATCTTCCGCTGTCAGGCGATGGGGCTCTATAGGGGCCTTGCATGCTGGGCACTCATCTACCAGCTGCACCCCATGAAAGCGGCACCCAGTGTGCCAAGCGAATCGCCAGTGCCGGCGCAAGTAGGGGGTTGAGTCCTCTGCCAAGCACAACGTGCATACCTGTTGTCCTCCATGGCGGGTTCGATTTCGGCTGCCGAGTGCCAACAACCAGGGCCAAGTCCGGGTTTCCGGTAACGAGTAACCGACCACTTTCTCACAATCGTCCCGCATCCCCGCTTTCTGAAACTTAGCGGAAGATATCCCCGAGGCATTCACTAATGGGCGCATTCTTGCGAGGGGTATTTCCCTATCAATGTCCCTCGTCCATATACGCCATGTTGGCCAAATAGCCCCGGTGAGCGACAAAGGATCACACCCCTGTCGCAACGCCGCCCGAACGAGCCATGATGAAAGGGACTCCTCAGGCAGCAGGGGCACACTCAGCGCCCAGGTCATTACAGCATCACTTCCCTAATGCCACGGGTGGGCCGCACCCATGATTTACTCTGAATAATTTTCTCATCGATGCACTCAGCTCCAGACAAAATAGCGGCATTTGCACACTCAATCAGCAGCCGGTGCAGGTCACCCAAATTACCGCCAGAAATCGCGTGGAGCTGGGTCGCCAATTGGGGCTCATGCAGTTGGGAAGGATGTTTGAGAGGTAATATCTTCTCAAAGCCAGCGAGCAGCTTCTGAAACTCCTGATTGAGCTCCCACTTTGGTAACGCGACCACATCAAAGCGACTCGCATGCTGTGGGTCTGAATGCAGCACACGCACAGCATCTTGCGTCCCCACACCAACGATGGGAATCATTAGCTCATTGCATAAAAGCTTAATGGCATTCATCGTTTCGCGCTGCTTAACAGCACCACCGGTTAACAGAGAGTGAAACTCATCGATGATCAGTAAGCGCGTATGGCAAGCACGCAGTTGATGAATCACCTGGTAGCGCAGCTTGGGAACAGGATCTGTAGGCCGGTAGGGAGCCCAGAAACTCTCTAGCACTGCGATATACAGACTTTTCTCATCGGCACTCGGGGGAGCCTGAGTGACAACAACAGGCTTCACGGGCTCTACGTCTTCATTCACGTAGCCTTCACCGTACTGCTTACGAAACTTGTCTTTCCGTTGTTGGAGTCACCCACGAGCAAGAGGTTAGGCATACGAGGACGACTGGGCTTCTCCATCAACCCACGCATGACCTCAATGACACGATTGGCCAATGGATAGCCCAACCAGCGCGGTTGATCCATAAACTCCATTCGCTCTTTAGCGGACAGCCCCAAGACGTGACGAAGATCAGGATGAAGGTGTGTGCTCATGCTATGTCCCAGTTCACATCGATATCACCCGTTAAAAGACCGTCCCCTTGAGCGGGTGTCTCTTTAGGGGCCGCAGTTGAGGGCGCATGTAAAAGGGGATCTGCAGGCGTCACCTTCTTCTCATGCTCTTTACGTCGTTGTGCCTGACGGCGACTTCGCTTAGTACGTGCTTGCGACTCCTCCACATGGGTTCGCAGCTCACTAATAGCGCGTAGAATTTCAGTCTCATTGACCGAGTTTCTTCCTTCCTGCCGAAGGCGCGCTTTAGCTTGGGCATACTCCCAAACACTCATCGAGGGGAGGGCAAGATTGGCAAAGGGCACGCGAAAATAGTGCCCGAGCTCCGGGTCTTTGAACCAAATGACACTAATGTCGCGAGGGTCGCGCCGGAAAACAAAGGTGCGTTTCTTGTCTGGCATGTCTGGATCTTTGGCATTGATCCAAGGTCTTAGCGCTTCATCGTAATAGTTTATGCCATCGATGGTCACACCAAAGGTCTGGATCGTACGCTGAAAGCTGGGCAAAAAATCGAGCAATACAGAGAGCCTGTCAGCAGGCCTCGGCGCTAATCCCACTCCCTGCACATCCGCATTGCCAAACACACCAATTTCCCACTTTTTCATCGGCGACATACCAATCCCAGAATGAAGGCGCTGGTGGTAAACCTTGCAAATCAACGTCACCAGCCACTCTTCAAACTCGCTTTTCGTCATGGCCGCGTGCTTCTCTGGATCGTATCCCTCTTTCTCTTTAATGGAGGAGAAGGTCGTCCCAGGCAGGTTATGGATTTCCTTTAGAAGAGAGCCCAGTACCCGCTCAATGTGGCCACCATAACGAGGCTGCTTAACAGGCCGAAACTCAAGGTTGACCCCATAGGCTAGGCATGAGCGCCGAAACGTCTCAGAGCGAAAATCTGGGCCGTTATCGACATGAATCGTGGCGGGTGTGCCCCATACCGGCCACTCAGCCTCCACATTATGCAGTAGCAACCACTCATCTTTAGGAAGCATGGAGTGCGCCACACACATGCCGACAGATGTTTCAGAGGGCGGGTCAAACGACAAGTAATACCCCGTGACCATGCGAGTAAACACGTCCATGGCCAACGTAATCCATGGGCGACCAATCGGCTTGCGATACACGTCATCGACCAAAATAATATCGGCAGGCGTGTGGTCAATCTGCATAACGGCTAACGGATAGTCCGCATTGGGAAATTTTCCGGCAGCCGGCTGGAACTTGTTAATGGCTTTGTCTCTAAAACCATGGCCACGCAACCGGTCACGCTCTGGGATATCACGCAGACGAGCACGAACGGTACCAGGGCTCGGCGGGTCGATGCGCCGTTCATGGCAGCGCCGCATGACTTCCTGTACCGCTTTTTGTGCGGACGGACGCTGCAGCGTCAAATACACCTCTTTGATGACTTCCTGAATCACTGCCTCGGCATGCGCGGGAATACGCGACTTTCCCTTCTTCCACCCTGGCTTTTGAGGAATCAATGCGAGCACCGAGCCCGTCGCTTTATACCGCTTCAACCAACGGTAGATCGTAGCCGTATCAACCCCCGTTTGTTTCGCACGCTCCTCCGCTGCATCCCGCCCCACCGTATGGCGATCCACCAAGGGCTTAATGATGGAAAAGCGATGCTCGGCCTCCCGCCAATCGGCATCCCCAATCTCGGACATATCCTGCTCAGGGGATACGGACCCGCTATTGAGAGGCGCTAGTTCTTTGATGCGAAGCGGGCAACTACGCCCGGACTCAACGGCAATGCCAATGACTGTCTCAAAATCGAGCACCTGGGAAATTCGGTAAACGGTGCCATCTTTCTGAACCTGCTCACCCACCATAATCTGCAAGTGTTGGCGTGTTTGGGCGACGCCGTTATTGGGTTCAGTTGCGCTGCCACGATGGTTATTCATAATCGGGTACCCATACCTCCGATAGAGGACTGAAGGATTGGGCCATATCGCAATCTAACTGCCGAGTCGCCAGTAGATGCCATAAATGCGCAATCCCCTCTGCCCGGTAAATATCGCCCATAAAGTGCCGAGAAAGCAGGTAATCCAAGGTCGCCACCCCCATTTCCCTCACCGTGTTGAGGACTGCCTGGCTTTCGACAGAGGGAAACACCATCCGCTTGTAGCGCGCTAGGAAGGTAATGTTGTCCAAGGTCTTATCACGAATGCGGCTTTCATCATGAATGCGAAACGCCCAGCCCTCATTGTTGGCATGCCGTATCGCCGCCTTCCATTTAGGCGACCATTCACGCCAATGTGCTTGCCACTTTTCCCGTGGTTTGACCTCCACCAGGAGAGGTTTTGGGTAATCCCTGTAATGACGGTTACCGAGACGGTAATAAACCAAATAGTCAGGTGTGTAGGTGTAGCGCCTACCGGTCACGGGATGATGAAACGGGATCTCGCACGGCTGGGATATCACACCAAGGACGCTCACATCAAAGTCAGCCTTGATGAGGAAATCACGTTCGAGCGTCGACTCGAACGCAATAGACTCCTCCCCGCGAAAGGCATAGTAGCCAGACACACTTCGTCGGGTAGGGCCGATTTTACGAACGGATGTAGGCAGTGGCATGGGCAGTCGCACCAAATGTTGAATAAAACAAGACCTGTCGCATCAATTGCTATTAATTCTGTCGCACTCAATCCTGTACAGACTACCATAATAGCCCGATATTACGCCCTGAGGGTCGCACTAATTGCTGAAAATGACAAGCAGTGCCCAGGCCAGGCTGGCCAGCGCCACCAGGTTCTGCAGCGTCGTGAAACGGCGTGCCTGGACACCCTCTAGGTCGAACCCCTGCTTGGTGAACCGGTACCCCTCCTCGCAGGCCCAGCGATCCAGGTAAGCCTGAATCATCCGCTCGCCTTGGCGGCGACCACGCACCGGGCGCGTCGTCACCAGCACCAGGCGCTCCGACTTCTCATGATCGACAACGATCATCCACAGCGGCGTCTCCGGATGCTCCCGCAGTGTGACCTTGGTGATGCCGAACCGCACCGGGATATGCTGCCCACGGCGCAAGTGGCCGCGGTGCTTCAGTGGCAGATCTCGGGCAATCTGCTGCGACGTCTTGGCGGTATCTCGCCACTGCCAGAAGCGCTGATTGGCGGCCCGGACCAGCACATGACGCTCGGCGCGCAGCCAGGCATCCCACAGCCGCCCTCGATCGCCGCCACGATCGATGACCCACAGTGGCCGGCCCTCCACATGGCGCTGCACGGTATCCATCACGCTCAGGATATCGGTGTTTTCACTGCGGTAGCCGCCGCGAGCCGGCGATAGCAGCCGCGTGAGCAGTGGCCAGGTGGTGCCCCGCTTCAGGTCGCGTGCCACCACGCTGATCAGCGGATAACCGCCGACGATCTCGCCGGTATCACCGTCGCGAACGCGGGTTCGGTATTCACTGGTCGGGGCGCCATCCCGGTTCAGGTCGCCCGGATCGATGGCCAGCACCATGTCATCGGTGATATAGGGCGTGATCCGCTGGAGCTGCAGTTGCTCCGCGGCCCAGGCAAGCTCGCTGTGCCGGGACAGCATGCGCGACAACCGCTTCTGCGTGTGGTGTAGCCGACAGGGTTCCTTCAAGGCGCGGGCGATCTCGGCCTGGCGCAAACTACCGCTGGCCAGGATGCCAAAGAGCGTTTCTGCCGCCAGCTTCACGACGGGTCGAGCGAGGTGATCCGACAGGTCGTCACACCAGTCGATCAGGCGAGCTTTCCATTTGGCGCGGTCTTTGGCATCTTGAAGCATCGGGGCTTTCCTTTTGGTTCATGGTGTTAGGGGTAACAACATGATACCGGCGGGAAAGCCCCGATCTCGTTGATAGCACTGAAATTTTCAACGCTATTCAGGCAGTTACAGCACCACCTGTGGAAAAGTGGGGAGACGCTAGGCCTAAGGTACGTTACCCTTGGGGGAGTCCACTTGATAAGGAGTGCTCATGGATTGGAATCCGGCCTACACCTGGCTAGTCATCGCGCTGCTGCTCAGTCTCGGCGAGCTGACCTCTGGCGCCATGGTCCTCCTGGCGCTGGGCATCGCCGCCGCCTTGACCGCCGCCGTCACCGCGCTGGGGCTGACACTGCCCTGGCAACTGCTCAGCATGGGCATCTTCGCGGGTATTCTGGTGCCCGTGGGCGTGATGGTGATTCGCCCGCGCTTTTCGCCCAAGGGGGTCGCCTACGGCACCACCGGTACCGGTGTGGAAAAGAACCAACACTATGTCACCCTGACCCGCGACTTCGATAATGCCACCGGCATCAAGGTCAATGGCGACTTCTATCGACTACGCGTGCTGGAGAGCGGAGCCACCGAGCTGCCCTCCGGCACTCCGGTGGTGTTCAAACGTTTCGAGGGCACCACCGCCCTGGTCATGCTGGCCCCTGCCAGCAACCCGGTTCCCCAGGACGACCATTCGCAACACAAGGAGCTTTAACCATGGATCTACCCATCAGCCCAGGCCTGTTGATCAGCCTGATCATCGTGGTCATCGGTATTCTGATCATTTCCAAGGGCTTGGTGATCGTTCGCCAATCGGAAGTCATGGTGATCGAGCGACTAGGCTCGTTTCACCGGGTGCTGGAGAGCGGCATCAACATCATCATTCCCTTTATCGAGCAGCCCCGCGCCATCACCATGATTCGCTACAAGAAGATGGGCGAGGAGTATCACCCCATCACCAGCGATGAAATTCGTATCGACCGTCGGGAAACCGTCATGGACTTTCCGGGCCAGCCGGTCGTGACCACCGACAACGTCACGGTGCGGATCAACGGCGCGCTCTACTATCAGATCATCGACCCCAAGCGAGCAGTCTATGAAGTCGAGAACATGAGCCAGGCCGTGGAGGTACTGGCCAAGACCACGCTGCGTTCGGTGGTCGGCAAGATGGAGCTGGATAAGCTGTTCGAATCCCGGGCCGAGGTGAACAACGAGATTCAGGCTGCCATGGAAGAGCCTGCTTCCAAGTGGGGGGTCAAGATCTCCCGGGTCGAAGTTCAGGACATCGCCATGCCGGAAGAGGTGGAGTCGGCCATGCGCCTGCAAATGGCTGCCGAGCGTAAGCGTCGTGCAACGGTCACCGAAGCCGAAGGCGAAAAATCAGCAGCCATTGCCATGGCCCAAGGCCAGCGTGAGTCTGCCATCCTCAACGCCCAGGGCGATAAAGAGTCGGCCATTCTGCGTGCCCAGGGCGAGCAGGAGTCGATCAAGCTGGTGCTCAGCGCCATTGGCGACAGCGACGAGCACAAGCGTACGGTAGTGGGCTACCTGCTCGGCCAGAGTTACATCAAGGTGCTGCCCACCATGGCCAAGGACGGCGAGCGCGTCTTCGTGCCCTACGAATCCTCGGCGCTGCTGGGCTCCATGGGCATGTTCCGCGAAATGGCGGGCACCCCGGAAGACGCCGTGGCCAACCATCTGGATCACGCCAACGCTCGCCAGGGCGGCTTCCGCAGTGGCATCGTGGGGGGTGCGGCAAGCGGCCAATAACCTCGCATTAACCTCTTGGGCCACCACGGCGGCTTGATGCGCCTCGTCGGCGAGGCGCGAGAGAGCCGGTGACTTGCCTATGGCACCCCAATGGCGTGCGGCACAGGTGTTTCGATAAGGATTTGGCTTGTTTATCGGGCAAGGCTATCGAGTCTGGTTATCCAAGCGCCTGGTTATCGAGAAGCCTGTTATCGAGAGAGCTCCTGGCGCACGATGTCGGCACCTGCGCTCAATGCCTTCAGCTTGCCTTGCGCCACTTTGCGCGGCAGGGGCGTCATGCCGCAGTTGGTGCAGGGGTAGAGCTTGTCGGCGTCCACAAAACGTAGCGCCTTGCGCAGGGTATCGGCGACTTGTTCCGGGGTTTCGACGGTGTGGGTGGCCACGTCGATGGCCCCGACCATCACCTTCTTGCCGCGAGTCAACTCGATCAGCTCCATGGGCACGTGGGAATTCTGGCACTCCAGCGAGACGATGTCGATGTTCGAGGCCTGCAGTTTGGGGAAGATTTCCTCGTACTGGCGCCACTCGGACCCCAGCGTCTTCTTCCAATCGGTATTGGCCTTGATGCCGTAGCCGTAGCAGATATGCACGCCAGTCTCGCAGGTGACACCTTCGATGGCTTTTTCCAAGGCGGCGATGCCCCAGTCGTTGACCTCATCGAAGAAGACATTGAAGGCGGGCTCATCGAACTGAATGATGTCTACCCCCGCCGCCGCCAGATCACGGGCTTCCTGGTTGAGGATCCTGGCAAATTCCCAGGCGAGTTTTTCACGGCTCTTGTAGTGGCCGTCATAGAGAGTGTCGACCATGGTCATGGGGCCTGGCAGCGCCCACTTGATGGGCTGGTCGGTCTGCTGACGCAGGAATTTGGCATCGTCGACGAAGACCGGTTTTTCCCGCGAGACAGGGCCCAGCACCGAAGGCACGCTGGCCTCGTAGCGATCACGGATCTTGACCGTCTTGCGCTGCTCGAAATCGACACCATCGAGGTGCTCGATGAACGTTGTCACGAAGTGCTGGCGGGTTTGCTCGCCGTCGCTGACGATGTCGATGCCTGCCTGACGCTGATCGTGCAGGCACGCCCGCAGCGCATCCTGCTTGCCTTCCACCAGCTCGTCGCCCTGCAGTTTCCAGGGGGACCAGAGCGTCTCGGGCTCGGCCAGCCAGGCGGGCTTGGGCAAACTACCAGCGGTCGAGGTGGGCAACAGTGTCTTCATAAGAAATAACCTTCATGATGAGGGGATCAAAGGGCGTAATCGGCCGACCACTTGTCGAGTATTTGGCGGAAGGGCTTGATGAAATATTGCTCGGTAAAGCGCCCCTGCTCGATGGCCAGTTGGCTGCGCTCTTCACGGTCGTACACGATGCGCGTCAGCGAGTAGTCCTGGTGCTTCAGGCTAGGCTGATAGAGCTTGCCTGCCGCCGAGTTGGCGTTATAGATCTCGGGGCGGTAAATCTTCTGAAACGTCTCCATGGTGCTGATGGCGCTGATCAGTTCGAGATCCGTGTAATCGGCCAGCAGGTCGCCGGAGAAATAGAATGCCAATGGCGCCACGCTATGGGGCGGCATGAAGTAGCGCACCTGCAGGCCCATCTTGGCGAAGTAGAAATCCGTGAGCGACGGCTCGTCGTTGACGTACTCGACGCCCAGCACGGGGTGGCAATTTTCCGTCTGACGATACACCTTGCTGTGGGACACGCTCAGGCAGATGACCGGCGCCTTGCTGAACGATGCGCGGTAGGCGTCGGAATGAATGAAACGCTTGAACAGCTTGCCATGCAGGTCGCCAAACCCTTCCGGGATGCCAAACTCCGAGCGCCCCTGATTGTGCTCGGCTAGCCACACGCTGAAGTCGTAGTCGCGAACATAGGAAGAGAAATTGTTCCCCATCATGCCCTCGATGCGCTTGTCGAGATGCTGATCGATGATGGTCGTCTTCAGCATTTCAATCGCGGGGAAGGCATCGCTCGCGTTTGCCATGTTCAGCTCGCCGGTGATGATATCCAGCTCGACGGCGTAGCGATCTGCCCTGGGGTTATCCCAATGCGCCAGGGTATTGAAGCGGTTGTTGATCATGGTCAGCGCATTGCGCAGGTTTTCCTGGCAGCGCTCGCCTCTCGCCAGATTGGCGAAGTTGGTCGTGGTACGCGTGCTCTCGGCAGGACGGTAGTTTTCGTCGAACCGGACGCTCTTGATATCGAAGGTAAAGTCGTAGCTCATCGCGAACAAACACCCTGTTGGTCGAGATTGGCGACGGCGCCGCAATGCAGCTCAGCGCTCGATGCCATATGTGACGTTTCGATACACGGGCGTTAGCGCCACGTCATCGAAGAGGATGTGTTCTTTATGCCAGACCACCACATGAATGAAAAGCGACATTAATTCAACTCATCATGAGAGAATCTCATGATGGGCTGTGTGGCAGGGCGCTTACCCCTGTTGAAACGGATACACCGAGCCAATGTTCAGCAGCTGCGTCAGCTCATCCAGCGCGATGAGGACTTCCGTGGTGAGCTGCGGGTCGGCCAGGTCGTCGGTGGCGAGGCGGTCGCGGTAGTGGCGGCTCACCCAGGCGGTGAGGTCGTTATAGAGCGCATCGTCGAGCAGCACGCGACCGCTGAGGGCTGCGCGCTCGGCGTCGCTGAGTACCACGCGCAGGCGCAGGCAGGCGGGGCCGCCGCCGTTGCGCATGCTCTGCTTCACGTCCTTGACGATCACTTCGCCAATGGGGTTATTGCCTGCCAGGATGAAATCCTGCAGCGTGCGCCACACGGCTTCCCGCTCCTGACACTCGCTGGGCACCACCAGGGTCATGGTGCCATCCGGGTTGGAAAGCAGCTGGGAGTTGAACAGGTACGACGCCACCGCGTCTTCCATGCTCACCGCTTCCGCCGAGACCCGAATGGGAATCAGCGGCGTACTCATTTTGGCGCGTAGCTCGTCCAGGGTCCGCGCCTCGTCCAGAAACGCCATTTCGTGGTAGAGCAGCACCGGGCCGTTGCCCACGGCAATCACATCGTTGTGGAACACGCCCGCATCGATGGCCTCCGGGTGCTGCTGGGCGAACACGGTCTGGGCGTCGCTCAGCCCGTGCTGGCGTGCCACCGCCTGGCTGGCTTCCAGCGTTTGCCGGGCGGGATAGCGCTTGGGCTCGCTGCGCCCGCCGCCAAACGCCTGGCGGCCATACACGAACAGGTGCACGCCGGGCTCGCCGTACTCACCGCATAGCCGGGTGTGGTTGGCCGCCCCCTCATCGGAAAACGCGGGGGTGGCGGGCAGCACCGGGTGGTGGGCGAAGTGCTGCTCATCGCGGAAAATCGCCTGGAGTACGCGCCCCGTGGTGCGCGGCTCCAGGTAGCGGTGGAAGCTCGACTGCAGGTTGGCCGGGGTAAAGTGCACCCTTCCATCCGGCGCATCCACGCCGGGCGTAATGGTGCCCGCGTTGGCGGTCCACATGCTGGACGCCGAGCACACCGCCCGCAGCAGCTGTGGCGCTTGCTGCGCCGCTTGAGCGAGGATCTCGCGGTTGCTGCCGCTGAAGCCCAAGTCGCGCAGCGCGCCCAGGTCCGGCCGCTGCTGCGGGGGCAGAACACCCTGGGCGTAGCCTGCGTCCATCAGCGACTTCATCTTGGCCAGCCCCTGCAGCGCGCCCTCTCGGGGGTTGGAAACCAGGCCCCCGTGGCTCATGGAGGCCACATTACCGTGGGCCAGTCCCGAGTAGTTGTGGGTCAGCCCGACCAGACCGTCGAAGTTGACTTCCCGAATGCTGTGAACGCTCATAGGGTGACTCCCGGTGGCAGGGTTTCGGGCATTTCCAGACTGTCGGCTTCCATGGAGGCAACGGGGTAGGCGCAGTAGTCGGCGGCATAAAAAGCGCTGGGGCGGTGATTGCCGCTATCGCCTACGCCGCCGAAGGGCGCGTCCCCCGATGCCCCCGTGGTCTGGCGGTTCCAGTTCACGATGCCTGCGCGAATACGCAGCAGGAAGTCGTCCCAATCCGCCGGTTCGCCACCGATCAGCCCCGCCGAAAGGCCATAGCGGGTGTCGTTGGCCAGTGCCAGCGCCTCGTCCCAATCGGCATAGCGATGGATTTTCAGCAGCGGGCCAAAGTGCTCTTCATCGGGCACCTCCAGGCCGGTCACGTCGATCAGCGCGGGGCTGAGCAGGCTGGTGTTCTCTGCCAGGCGCTGCATACGGTTGATCACCGTGCCGCCCATGGCTTCCAGTTCGTCCTGCGCCTTGAGCAGGCCATCGGCCGCGGCCACGCTCACCAGGCCGCCATAGAACGGCGCGGGCTCCTCGTCGAACTGCCCGGCCACGTGCAGTTTGGCAATCGCCTCTGAGAGCGCGTCGATGAGACGATCTCCCGCCTCCCCCTGGGGAATCATCAGACGACGGGCGCAGGTGCAGCGCTGGCCGCCGGAAAGAAACGCCGACTGCAAAATGGTCAGGACGGCTGCGCGCTGGTCATCCACCTCCTTGACCACCAGCGGGTTGTTGCCCCCCAGCTCCAGCGCGAGGATTTTATCCAGCTGCCCGGCAAACTGCTGCTGCAACAGGCCGCCCACTTTGGCGCTGCCGGTAAACAGCAAGCCATCGATACCCGGGTGGGCAGAGAGCGCCTGCCCCACGGCCACACCGCCTTGTACCAGGTTGATCACCCCGGCGGGCAAGCCGGCTTCCAGCCAGCACTGCAGGGTCAAATCCGCGGTGAGCGGGGTCTGGTCGCTGGGCTTGAACACCACCGTGTTACCCGCCAACAGCGCGGGCACCATGTGGCCGTTGGGCAGGTGCCCAGGGAAGTTATAGGGGCCGAACACGGCCATCACCCCGTGGGGCCGGTGGCGCAGGACCGCCCTGGCGGTACCCACCTCTTTTTCACGTTCGC
Source organism: Halomonas sp. BC1 (assembly GCF_002078135.1). Classification (NCBI taxonomy): domain Bacteria; kingdom Pseudomonadati; phylum Pseudomonadota; class Gammaproteobacteria; order Oceanospirillales; family Halomonadaceae; genus Halomonas; species Halomonas sp. BC1. The sequence continues at coordinate 208,638 of NZ_LFGS01000004.1, forward strand.
CGGTGCGCTCGTGGTACGCCTTGATGGAGAGCGCCACCTTGCCCACCATGGCTCCGACTTCGGTACGCGCTTCCCATAGCGGCTTGCCGGTTTCTGTGGCAATCGCCACGGCCAGGTCTTCCTGGCGCGCCTTGAGCACCTCGACGAACCGCTCCACCAGCGCCTGACGCTCGGCAAAGGGACGTGCGCGCCCAACCGGGGAAGGCGGCCCTGGCGGCCTCGACTGCCCGCCCCACCTGGGGCTGCGACGCCGAAGCCCCTTGCCAGAGCAGCGTGCCTGCCACGGGGTCGTGCTTGGTCACGGGGGCGGCCTCGCCGACCACCCAGGCCCCATCGATCAACTGCTGCTGTTGGGCGGGCATACGCGGGGTGCGTGCGTTCGGGTTATGCATGACGCTCTCCTTTGCTGAGCCGGGTAGTCGGGTATGTGGGCAGATCAGGTTTCCAGCAGACGCAGCGTGTCGCCCGTGGCGACGCCCAGCCGCTCGGCCTCCTGAGGGGTCAGGACGACGGTGCTTTCGTCGGCGGGGCCTCGGCCAATCCAGCCAGCGGTAAAGTGCTGCATCTGAGTGGTGGCCGCCAGCCAGCGGCTGACGCTTTCTGCGGCAGCGTCGGGCGACACCTCCACCTGATAGCAGCGTGAATTGCGGATCGCCCGCACATCATCGATATAGGCTTCCACCGTGGGGCCGCCGTCGAAGATGTCGATGTAGCCTTCCCAGCGCAGCCCCTCTTTCTTGAGCATCTCCAGCGCCGGGCGGGTGTGGCGATGTACCTGACCAATACAGGCCCGCGCCTCTTCCGACATGAACGTGGTGTAAATGGGAAACTTGGGCATCAGCTCGCCAATGAAGCTTTTCTGCCCCAGGCCAGTCAGCCGGTCTGCCTCGCTGAAATCCATGGGGAAGAAGTGCTTGCCCAGGCTCTGCCAGAACGGGCTGACGTTGTTTTCATCGAACACGCCGCGCATTTCGGCAAGCACCTTCTCGGGAAAACGGTCGCGGAACTGAGCCATGAACAGCCAGCGCGCCTTGGAAAGCAGCGCACCGTTGCGCAAATGCTTGTTGGCCTCGCCACGGTACTCCGGGCGCAGGAACAGCGAGCACACCTCGGCATCGCCGGTATGGTCCGAGCTCAAAAACAGCGTGTCGATGGTGCGATGCAGGTCGAGCTGTACCGAAGAGTGGGCCAGGGTGCCAAGCCGGTAGTTGTAGAACGGCACCTCGCGCCCCACCTGACCTTCAATGGCGCAGCAGCCTGCCAGCTCGCCGTTGGACTCATCTTCCAGTACAAAAAAGTAGAGCCGGTCGTCCACTGGCGTGCGCTCTTCGAACGCACGGGCGGCGGCGTCGATCTTGCCCGCCAGGAACTCACGGTTATCCGGCAGCGAGGTAAAGCCAACGCCTGCCTGCTGCGCCAGCGCCTGGAGCCCATCCAGATCATCACGGGCAATGGGGCGAATGCGCATTACATCTCTCCTTCATCGAGCGCATCGACGGCGCTGGGCAGGGCTAACGGCGCTGCCAGTACGGCGCGCCCCTCTTCCACCCCCAGACGCTGCGCATGCTGCGGGGAAAGCATCAGCTGTCCGGTGGGCGAAAGTGCATAGCGCGCCACGATGCAGCGAAAATCGCTCAGCGTCTGGTTGGCGATCATCGCCGGTTCGGCATCCGGCAAGGCATGCTCCGGGCGCACCCGCACCGGGTGCCAGGCAGCACGACGACAGGTTTCCAGCCGTTCGCGCTCGGCCTTGACGATGGGCCCGGCATCGAAAATATCCACATGCCGGGAACGGACAAAGCCTTCCGCCAGCATTTCCGCCAGCGCTGCTTCATGGGCCGGATGTTCACGGCCTATGGCTGCCCTGGCAGGCGGCGTCAATAGCGGCAGGTAGAGCGGAAACTGGGGCATCACCTCGGCAATGAAGCTTTTCGAGCGCACCCCGGCCATGTGGTTCATCTCCTGGAAGCCGCGGGCAAAGAAGTGGCGGCCCACGCTCTCCCAGAAGGGCGATTCATTCTGGCGATCCAGGTACCCCGGAAACGCCACGGCGAGAATCCGCGAGAAGCGCTCCGGGTACTGGGCAATGAACATCAGCCGCGCCCGCCGCAGCAGGCTCTCGGCGCTGGTGCCCTTGTAACGCGGGTTGAGCGACAGCGCACAGAGCAGCGTGGCGTCCGAGACTTCGTGGGACAGCGCCAGGGTCTGTACTTCCCGGCGCACGTTGAGCTGCTGCGAGGCGTGGATCAGCGTCTCCTGGCGGTAGGTGTAATAGGCCTCGGCGGCCCCCGCCTGGGCGCGGATGGTGGCGGTACCGAGCACTTCATGACGATGATCGTCCGCCAGCACGAACATGTACTGCTCGTTACCCGGAAAATCGACCTCGCTGCCAAACGCCTCCTGGGAGCGCAGGATGCGCTCCTCTAACCGCTCTCGGTTGGCGGGCAGGTTGGTCAGCCGAGGAACGGCGTGCTCGGCCAGCTGTTCCAGGGCAGGCAGGTCGGCCAGAGTGACCGGACGGATAACCAGCATGCTCAACGCTCCTTCTGGTAACGTTTGCGGCCTGCTCATGCGCTGGCAACAAGGCGCTCGATGGCTCGTTCGAGACGCGCCATGCCTTCGGCGATGTCGGCCTCGGGGATCACCAGCGACGGCGCCATGCGCAGCACATTGGGACCTGCGATCAGCGCCATCACGCCCTCTTCCATGGCCAGCGGCAGGATATCCTTGGCGCGACCTTCGAAGGCATCGGACATCTGTGCGCCCATCAACAGGCCCATGCCGCGGATTTCCTTGAACACGCCGTGCTTGCGGTTGATGGTTTCCAGGTGCTCACGGAACAGGTCGTGACGCTGCTTGACCCCTTGCAGCACTTCGGGGGTGTCGATGAACTCGACCGCCGCCAGGGCCACCGCCGATGCCAGCGCGTTGCCGCCGTAAGTGGAGCCATGGGTACCGATCACCAGCGACTTGGCAATGGCGTCGGTGGTCAAGGTGGCGCCGATCGGGAAGCCACCGCCCAGCGATTTGGCGCTGGTGAGAATGTCCGGAGTGATACCGAAGTTCTTGTAGGCGTACAGCTCGCCGCTGCGGCCCACGCCGGTTTGCACTTCATCGAAAATCAGCAGCGCGCTGTGCTCGTCGCACAGATCGCGCAGGCCCTGCAGGAACTCCTGGGTGGCAGGCACGATGCCGCCCTCCCCCTGCATGGGCTCGACCATGATGGCGCAGGTGTCATCGCCCACCAGCTTGCGCACGCTCTCCAGGTCGTTGAAGTTGGCGTGCAGAATGCCGCCGGGCACCGGGCCAAAGCCCTGGGAGTATTTTGGCTGCCCGCCCACGCTCACGGTGAAGAAGGTGCGGCCATGGAACGACTGGTAGAACGAGATGATCTTGTCCTTGTGCTCGCCGTGGTGATCCACCGCCCAGCGGCGCGCCAGCTTCAGCGCCGCCTCGTTGGCTTCACCGCCGGAAGAGCACAGGAATACCTTGTCGGCGAAGGTGCGCTCGGTGAGCGTCCTGGCCAGCTTGAGCGCAGGCTCGTTGGTGAACACGTTGGACAAGTGCCAGAGCTTTTCGCCCTGCTCTTTCAGCGCATTGACCAGTACCGGGTGGCAGTGGCCCAGCGAGTTCACCGCAATCCCCCCGGCAAAATCGATGTATTCACGGCCTTGCTGATCCCACAGGCGGCTGCCTTCACCACGCACCGGAATGCTCTGTTGCGGTGAGTAGTTGGGCATCATGTAGTGGTCGAAATCCTGGCGACTTGGGGTGTGGCTCATGAAACAAATCCTCCGGTGGAGTCAGCGATGACATCAGTATACGAGGGGCGGTGGCCGCCCTGCTTTCACGATTGGGACGCTAAATTATGAAAAGCTGCGCCTACCCCAGCCGCTCTTCCCGCGGGGTGATCCCAAAGTGGTTACGGTAGGCAGTGGAAAAGTGCGCGCCCGAGGAGAAACCGGTCATCAGGGCAATGTCGCCCACGGGACGGTCGCTCTCTCTGAGCTGTTTGCGGGCTTCCTGCAGCCGCAAGTCCAGATAATAACGGCTGGGCACCGCCTGCAGGAACTTCTTGAACAGCCGCTCCAACTGACGCCGGGAAATGCCCAGGTGTTCGGCCAGTTCCAGGGTCGAAAGCGGCTCTTCGATATTGGCTTCCATCAGCGTGACCGCATCCACCAGGCTTTGTGGGGCGTGGCCCAGGCGGTGGCGCAGGGGGACGTGCTGGCGCTCATCGGCAAGGCGAATGCGATCGCACACGAACTGCTCCGAGACCTGCTCTGCCAGCCGTGGGCCGTGATGCTTGCCGATCAGCGTCAGCATCATGTCCATGGCGGCGGTGCCGCCCGCGCAGGTCAGACGGTCACGGTCGATCTCGAACAGCTGCTGGGAAAGCGTGACCTGGGGGTACGCCTGGGCAAATGCGTCGAAGCGCTGCCAGGGCAGCGTCGCGCGATAGCCTTCCAGCAACCCGCAGCGGGCCAGCACTTCGGTGCCCCCGGCCAGGCCGCCTAGCGCCACGCCCCTGCCCTGATGACCGCGCAGCCACTCGTGAAGCCTGGCGGGCAGTACGTAGGGTAGCGGTGTCGGTGCACAGACCAGCAGCATGTCCAGCGGCCCAAGAGCGGCTTCCAACGAGTGCTGGGCCAGCAGCGAAAGCTGCGCTGCACTGCGCACGGGCTCGTCATCCAGGCTGAGCGTCAGCGTGTGATACAGCATCTGGCCACTGAGCTGATTGGCCATCTGCAGTGGCTCGATGGCGCTGGCATGGGCCAATAACGAAAACCCGGGAAGCAGCACAAAGGCAACCCGCCGACGCTGATCGGGGGAAGGCGTCAACGGCCGAGTGGGCATGTGAAGATGTGACAAGGTGAGAGGCACTGCATGGAAACCGCCGCTGGCTGTCGAGATAACGTGTTCAAATCAAACGTCATCTTACCCAATTGCGGCGCGGAAGGCAGCGCCATGACCGCAGGAACAAAAACACGATAAATGCAAATTGCCGGGCCACTGGCCCGGCAAACGAAGGTGCTGCGTCAACCGCCGCTGTTGCCCATGCCAAAGATCACGAAGGCCGCCACCACCAGGCCCAGGCCAATGATCACCACGGGCAGCAGCTTGTGCATGCCGCTGGGGGGCTTTTTGGCTTCCGGCTGTTTATGGGGCGCCGCCTTGTCGAAATCTTCGGGCAACCGCTGGTTCAGTACGTGCTCTTTCTCTTCTTCCGGGGTCTTGCTCTCTCTGGTATCCATACGCCACCTCTTCCTGACCGGTTAGATGAAACAGCGCGGCGCTCACTCCGTCGCCCCAAGCGTTACAAGGTTACGACATCGAACGCCACATCGGGGTTCACATCGGCATCGTAGTCCACATCGTCACGTTCGAAGCCAAACAGCTTCAGGAACTCATGCTTGTAACCAGCATAGTCGGTAATGTCGAACAGGTTCTCGGTGGTGACGTTTGGCCACAGGTCCTGACAGGCTTTTTGAACGTCGTCACGCAGCTCCCAGTCGTCCAGACGCAGACGGCCCTGCTCGTCGGTGGCCATCTCACCGGGCTGACCTGAGTAGAGGCGCTCGCCGAACAGACGGTTCAACTGGTCGATGGTGCCTTCGTGCAGGCCCTGCTCTTTCATGATGCGGTACACCATGGCGATGTACAGCGGCATCACCGGAATCGCCGCGCTGGCCTGGGTAACGACGGATTTCAGCACCGCCACGTTGGCACCGCCGCCGCTCTCTTGCAGCTTGGCATCGATGGCCGCCGCTGCGCGGTCCAGGTCTTCCTTGGCTTTCCCCAGGGCACCGTGCCAGTAGATCGGCCAGGTGATTTCGGTGCCGATATAGCTGAACGCCACGCTGCGGGCACCTTTGGCCAGCACGCCTGCGTCTGCCAGAGCGCTCATCCACAGCTCCCAGTCTTCGCCGCCCATCACGGTGATGGTGTCGTCGATCTCTTGCTGCGTCGCCGGCTCCACCTCGGCTTCGATGATCACGTCCTTGTTGGTATCGATGGCCGTGGCGCGGTAGGTCTCACCGATGGGCTTCAGGCTGGAGCGCTTGAGCTCGCCGGTATCGGGCATCTTGCGCACCGGCGAGGCCAGTGAGTAAACCACCAGGTCGATCTCGCCCATGTCCTGCTTGATCAGCTCGATGGCTTTCTCGCGAGCTTCATGGGAGAACGCATCGCCGTTGATGGACTTGCTGTACAGCCCTTCCTGCTTGGCAAACTTGTCGAAGGCCGCGCTGTTGTACCAGCCCGCCGTGCCGGGCTTCTTCTCGCTGCCGGGCTTTTCGAAGAACACGCCCAGGGTATCGGCACCGTAGCCGAAGGCCGCCGTGATACGCGCCGCCAGGCCGTAGCCGCTGGAAGCCCCGATCACCAGCACTTTCTTCGGGCCCTGGTGCTTGTCCAAACCACGGGCGCGGGTCGCTTCGATCTGTTCGAGAACGTTCTGTTCGCAGCCTTTAGGGTGAGTAGTGGTGCAGATAAAGCCCCGAACTTTCGGTTTAATGATCACATTGGACCCCTTCATCGGATGAGTATCATCGGAGCACCCTCGTGCTCACTTGCCAGTAGGCGCTATTCTAGCGGTCTCGGCGCGCCCTGTCCGCTCTTGAGGTTATGGGGGATTCACGGCAGGATAGCGCCCTGCCCACTTCCTGCCGATGAGAACCGTGATGAATGCACAGCAGCTAGTCGATGAACGCGGCGACCTCTGGTTGGCGCTCGCCCCGCTTTGGCTGGACCGCGAACCCACCGAGCGCGACTACGCCCGCATGATCGAGGTCATCGAACAGCACGGGCTACCGCTCAAGGAGCTCGAGTGGGTGTTCCGTATCGAGCTGGCCCCGGTGCTGTCACGCCATCAACTGTCGGTGGCCAGCGAGTGGCGCAAGTTCGATGATTACAAGCTGATGAAGCAGCTGGTCAATCACAACCTGCGCCTGAAGGGTTGGCGGCGCAAAACCTGGGCGCTGTTTTCGGGCTTGACCACCATGATGGTACGCCACCGTTGGAACGACCTGATGCAGCGGTTGATGGTCAGCCGGGGCGAACTCTAGCCCCTTCACGCCTTGTCCAGCGCCGCCTCCACGGCCAGGCGAAGGCGCGGGCCGTGGTCTCGTGGGCCAAAACGCGCCAGCACTTGCCCGTCTCTGGCGACCAGAAACTTGGTGAAGTTCCACTTGATGGCCCGCGTGCCCAGCACGCCTGGCGCTCCCTGCTTGAGCAGCGTAAAGAGCGGATGCGCGTTGCCCCCGTTGACGTTCACCTTCTCCATGAGCGGAAAGCTGACCCCGAACTGCTGCTCCCCGAAGGTGCAGAATGCTTCGGCGCTTTCGGGCGACTGCCGCCCAAACTGGTTGCAGGGAAAACCCAGCACGGTAAAGCCACGGTCACGGTAGCGTTGGTAAAGGCTTTCCAGCTCCTTGAGCTGGGGGGTAAAGCCACACTGACTGGCGACGTTGACCACCAACAGCACCTGGCCGCGCAGCGCACGCAGATTGAAGGGCTGGCCCTGATGGGTGTAGCAATCCTGTTCGTAAATGCTCATCACACACCCTCTTGCTATCGTCTGACGCTACCTTGCCACGAGGCGGCCTGCCAGCACCAGCCCGGCGGCTCACGCCTGCGCGAATTTTCCACCATGGCCGCTTATAGCAGTGGCCCCGCCACGACCCTCAGCGCCAGCGCGATCAGCAGCACACCGGTAACACGGTTGACCCAGTGGGCGTGGCGCTGCAGCCAAGGCAGCACCCGCGAGTGCGACAGCCCCACGGCCACCAGCACGTACCAGCCGCCATCGATGACCATCGCCGTGGCCACGATGATGCCCTTGGCCAACGGGCTCATGTCCGGCGTCACGAACTGACTGAGCAGGGCCACGAAAAAGATGATCAGCTTGGGATTGCCCAGAGCCACCAGCACCGCTTCTCGGGCCGCCTGGCCTGGCGTGGTGGCCACCGCATTGGCCGCCAGCGAGCTGGCGCGCCCGGCCCGCAAGGCTTTGATCCCCAGCCACGCCAGGTAGGCGGCCCCACCCCAGGTGATCAGCTGAAAGACCTCGGGGTGGCGTACCACCAGCGCGCCCAGCCCCAGCACGGTCAACAGGGCATAAAAACCCACGCCCAGGGCATGGAACACCGCCGCGGTCACGCCGGGCAGCCGCCCGCCCCCCAGGGTGTGGCGCAGTACCAGCGCAAGGCTTGGCCCCGGGGACATGGCCCCCATGGCACAGATGGCGGCCAGCGATAACCAGAGCGTCAGCGGCATGCGTTTCTCCATGAGTCCAGCGGTTGATCAGCGCACCAGTATACGCCAGCTCAAGCGCAGTCGGGTGGCTGCCTGGGCTGCGCGTCGTGGAATCCTCCCCCGGCCTTGAATACGGCCTTAAATAACGCTGTTAGCATGGTACGCTGTTGGGTAAAATTTTCCTTTTTCAGAACGTTCGGCAACGCCGATCAATGACGCCTGCCGTGCAGGCAGTTCATGGTTAATAAAGGACTTCAATATGGGTAGGGCGTTTCAGAACCGTAAGGAATCCATGGCCAAGACGGCCGCTGCGAAAACCAAGGTGTACAGCAAGTACGGGCGTGAAATCTACGTCTGCGCCAAAGCAGGGGGCACCGACCCCAATGGCAACCTTGCGCTGCGCGGCCTGATGGAGCGTGCCAAGAAAGATCAGGTGCCATCCCACGTCATCGACAAGGCCCTCGACAAGGCCAGCGGTGCCGGAGGCGAGGACTTCTCGCCCGCTCGTTACGAGGGCTTCGGCCCCGGCAATGCCATGGTCATCGTCGACTGCCTCACCGACAACCCCAACCGCACCTTTGGCGATGTGCGCGGCTGCTTTACCAAGACCAAGAGCAAGATCGGCACGCCGGGCAGTGTGAGCCACATGTTCGATCACTGCGCGATCTTCTCGTTTACCGGTGGCGATGAAGAAGCCGTGCTGGAAGCGTTGATGGAAGCCGACGTGGACGTCACCGACATCGAGCAGGAAGACGGTCGTATCACGGTATTTGCTCCGAACACCGATTACGCCAAGGCCAAGCAGGCACTGCTGGACGCCTTTGGCGAGATCGACTTCGAAGTGGATGAAATCCAGTTCCTGCCACAGAACACCACGCCGGTGGAAGGTGACGACGCCGCCATGTTCGAAAAGCTGCTGAACATGCTCAACGAGCTGGACGACGTGCAGAACGTCTTTCACAGCGCCGAACTGCCGGAAGAGAACGCCTGAGCGGCTAGCCCTTCAGCGCATCATCAGGAACGAAAATCCACCCTTCGGCCGTCGGCATCTCCGCTGGCGGCCAGGCAACCTGCTGGGGCGCATGCTCCAGTGCCCAGGCCAGCAACGCACACTGCCATGCATCGTGCATGTCCTGCTGGCGGGGGGTGGGCTGGTGCAGCACCGCCTGCCATTGGGCCGGGATCACGCAGCGCTGGCGCAAAGCGGCAAAGCCCTTGGAGCGTTTGGCGGGGGATGGATACCCCTCCACGACAGTCAGCTCCCCCTGCTCGCTCTGCCACTGACCGCACGCCACGCTATGCGGCGCAAAACGCGCCAGCACGTGCATGCCTTTGGTGGCCTGGCTGCCAATCATGTCTTTGATGGGCGATAGCGGCGTGACGCCACGTTCGAACAGCCAACGCTCGGTGTGTCGGTAGAGATAGGGATTTTCCTGAGAGCGGCCCAGTGCCGCGACGGCTTCCCCTCTGGCCAGGGCCAGCAGTGCCTGCGGCAGCGCCAGTGGTGTATCCACCGCCATGAAGACCCGTTCACCACCGTCCGCCATGTGCTGGCAGAGCCCCAACAGGCGCGTGATCAGATCACCAGGCGAGGCGGCGTCATTGAGCGTCTCGCGCAGATTGCCCCGCCAGGGCGCTCCCACCAGGGTCAGTGACGCATCGAGTACCACCAGCGCATCTCGGCTGGCCGGGTTATGGTCGCAATTCCAGCCGCCCACGTCCCAGCCGATGTAGAGCTTCTCGTCCTGCGCCTTCATGTCCGCCCCGCGCCCTGGGCATCCATCAGCATCTCAGGGGACAGTAGCGCGGGACGAATACCGGCATCGCTCAGAATCGCCTTGCCGCGTACCGTCAAATCGGTCACGAACAGGAACTGCTGACGCGGATCGACGGGATAAGCACGGATGCGATAGTGCGTTCCCCAGGGTTTCTCCTCGGCCACGACGATGATGGGCTTGTCGAACGTCAGGTAGGCGCTGGTCAACGCCACGTCGCGCAGCGCCTGGCGCACCCAGCCGCCTTCGTGCTCGGGGTGCAGGTAGAAGCTGGCCACACACTGGAGGCTGGCGCCGCCATTGTTGGCGTTGTAGATGGCCGAATCCCAAAGCTTCAAGTGCGGCACGGCCACCAGATCATCGTCCGGCGTTTGAATCTCTACCGTACGCATCCCCACATGCTTGACCTCTCCGTAGGTGCCTTCGATATTGACCCAATCTCCGGGCCGATAGGGCAGCTCGACGGCAGAGACCACGCCCGCAATCAGGCTGCTGACATACTCCTTCAGGGCAAAACCGATGGCCAGGCCTATGGCCCCCAACAGCGTCACCATGTTGCGTAAAGAGGGCTCGATGACGATGGGCACCGCAACGGCCAGGACCGTGATCAGGATCAGCAGACGCGTCAGTGGCACCAGCGCAAAAACCCGAAACCTGATCGGGCCATGCAACCGATTGGCCAGCCAGTTGAGCCCCCGCTGGCTGGCAATGATCAGCACGATGGCACCTGCCAGCAGCAGCCCCAGCGTGATGAAGGCTTCGCTGTCGAGTTCGTTAAACAGGCGGGCATACTGTTCGTGATCGTCCATGGGGGCTCCTAAAGCGGGTCTACCAGGTAGTGTCTCGATTCCAGCAGTTGCCGAACGCTGGCGTAGCTCAAGGGTGCTACCTGCCACCGCCCCTGATGGCAGTGCAGCATGCCGCGACTGGCCAGCGCGAACCGAACGCTCACTATCTCGTGTTCCGAGAAAGGCAGCACGTGGGCCAACGCCTGATCCTCCAGCCCCCCATGGATCAACAGGGTGTGCAGCAGCAGGGTGGCCAGATCGCCGGTGTCGGCGGGGAGCTCCGCATCCGCCAGCGTATCCAGCAGCCATAGCGATGTTTCGCCATGATCGGAACGGTTGCCCGAGTGAGCGCGGGCGTCCTCGGCCGGTTCACGCAGGCGCTCACGCCAATAGTGCCAGGCAATTCCCAGGTGGCCGCGACTATGGGCCGCCAACTGCTGGAGCTCCTTGAACACGCCCTTTTGTTTGGGGGAGTCCTCCAGCACGGGCTGGCGAGTACGGGTGCTGTAAACGGGCGGGCACTGGCCTGCAGCCTGGGAAAAATAGTCCGCCAGCTGTGCGCCTTCTAGCCCTTGCAGCGCCAACACGGGAACCCCTTCCAGCCCAACGGCCTGCTTCAGAAAGGCGTAACTCCAGCTATCACACCCCAACACGCCCTGCCCCAGCCGCCCGCCCTGGGCACGCTCCACCAGCGCGCGCACGCCCTGCAAACCGTAGGCATGACGCAGGAAATGCCGCTCCAGCGCCGGAATGGCCCAGCGCTTTGCCGGGGCAGCCGCCGTTACCCACGCCAGCTCTCCAGCCATGCGCTCGGCAAAGGTAGGCACCTCCAGGCACTCGATGCCGTGCTGGCCCGCCCAGTGGCCAACGATATCCGCATGCCCACCGTGGGGAGGCGACACGAACAGCACCAGCGGTGCCTCTTGATAGGCGGCCAGCGCCCGATGCAAGCTCATCGCGGCAGGCGTCCAATCCACCGGAGGCGCCCAGTGGGCGAGTTTCACTTCCGGCAAGGCGCGCAGCTCACTCTCCAGTGCCGCCTGACGCCTGTCAGCACGGTTTCCCAGCATCCAGGCAGTGGCCACGCGCCAACTGCGCTGCCACTGGCTGGCCTGGGTATGCTGCGGTGTTTGAAAGGCTTCCAGTTCCACTACTTCCCACGGAGCTGGCGCTGCATTCGTCGGGCCTTGATCCATATCGCGCCTCGCGCCGGTAAAGTAGATCAAGATTAGCATGCCCCACGTACGACCACGCAGATAGCCGAACTTATCGTCTAGAATAAAGTCGTTAGGATAAGGCCAATACATTGATGAGCGATGCGCAGGAGGCAACGATGAGCGTGGTTGACGTCACCAGGGAAGAGCTACACGAGAAGCTTGCGAAGTGCATTGCTGGGGAGCGGGTGCTGATCGAACAAGACGGTAATCGGTTCAGCGCGCGCATACAGCATGTGGGTATGACGGGGGTCAAAGTGATCCCGGAGACCTTCATCAAGAACAGCACCGGTGACCCCGGGGATATAGATGGTGTCACCGTGCCCTACGATGATATCTGGGAGCTCGAGGTCAAGGGCGTGGTATTCAGCTGCAAAGCGTAGCGAGCCCGTTCAGCGTCATTCCCTTTTCGCTGGTATGAAACACAACGCCCGCCACCAACGCCCGCCATAGTGGCGGGCGTTGTGCTTGTCGCTATCTGACACGGGCTTGATCTGCTCGGGTTCGATCACTTTGCCTTCGATCAAGCGGTCACCCGATCAATAGCTGAGGCAGATTTTACCGAAGTGCTTGCCAGACTCCTGATGACGAAACGCATCCGCGATATCGGCCAGCGCAAACTCCCGGTCGATCACCGGCTTCAGATTGGCTGCCTCGATCGCCTTGATCATCTCCATCTGATGGCGGCGGCTGCCCACGATCAGCCCCTGCAAACGTGCCTGCTTGGCCATCAGCTTTGCCGTGGGCACCTCGCCTTCACGGCCGGTCAGCACGCCGATCAGCGAAATGTGCCCGCCGATTTTCACGGCGTCGATGGATTGCGGCAAGGTGCCCGGCCCACCGACTTCCACCACGTGATCGACCCCTTCACCGTGGGTCAACTCCAGCACGCGCTTGCCCCACTCCGGCGTGTCACGATAGTTGATGGTGTGCTCGGCGCCCAGTTCACGCAGGCGCTCCAGCTTGGCATCGGACGACGAGGTGGCGATGACCCGGGCGCCCATCAGCTTGGCAAACTGCAGAGCAAAGATGGAGACGCCCCCGGTGCCCAGCACCATCACGCTATCGCCCGCTTTCAGCCCGCCGTCTACCACCAGTGAACGCCAGGCGGTCAACCCCGCCGTGGTCAGCGTGGCGGACTCGGCATGGCTGTAACCCTTCGGCTGGTGGGTGAACCAGTTGGCCGGACGCACCACCTGCTCACGGGCATAGCCATCGACGCCATCGCCGGGTGTGGTGGCAAAATCGCCTACCCGAGCGGGGCCTTCCAGCCAATCGGGGAAGAACGTCGAGACCACTGCATCACCGACGGCAAACTCCTCTACTCCCTCGCCCACGGCCTCCACGACCCCGGCCCCATCCGACATGGGGATACGGCCATCAGCGGCAGGGATCATCCCCGCCACCACGGCATAGTCATGGAAGTTCAGCGAGCTGGCGTGCAGGCGCACCTTGATCTCGCCTGGGCCGGGCTCGCCGGGCGCAGCGAGGTCGACGACATCGAGGTGGTCCAGCCCACCGGGGGCGCGTAGCTGTATGGCTTGCATCATTATCTCCTTTGCATGCGCCAAAAATAGGCGACCGGTCTAGTATTGACTCTCTACGGCTACATGGGGGTCGCCTGTTCAGAATCAAGGTCATTGCCCAAAAAACCGCCCGACTGGCGCTGCCACAGGCCGGCGTAAATGCCGTTGCGGGCCAGCAGTTCCTGATGGGTGCCGCTCTCTACCAGGCGGCCTTCATCCACCACGATCAAGCGATCCAGCATGGCAATGGTCGAAAGCCGATGGGCAATGGCGATGACGGTCTTGCCTTCCATCAGAGCATCCAGCTGCTCCTGAATGGCGGCCTCCACTTCGGAGTCCAGCGCCGAGGTGGCTTCGTCCAGCACCAGAATAGGCGCATTCTTGAGCAGTACCCGAGCAATGGCGATGCGCTGACGCTGGCCCCCGGAGAGCTTGACGCCCCGCTCGCCCACATGGGCATCCAGGCCCCGGCGCCCCTGCGGGTCGACCAGATCATGAACGAACGTATCGGCATGGGCGCGGCACACCGCCTGCCACACATCGTCGTCGCTGGCCTGCGGGCTGCCGTAACGAATGTTGTCGCGCAATGAGCGATGCAGCAGTGACGTGTCCTGGGTGACCATGCCGATCTGGTGGCGCAGCGACGTTTGGGTGACCTCGGCAATGTTCTGACCATCGATCAGAATGCGCCCTCCCTGCAGGTCGTAAAAACGCAGCAGCAGGTTCGCCAGGGTCGACTTACCCGCCCCGGAGCGGCCAATCAGGCCGATCTTCTCGCCGGGCCGAATGGTCAGGCTCAGCCCGTCGAACACGTGTCGGCTCTGCCCCTTGGCCTGAGCATACTGGAAGCGCAGGGCGTCGAAGACGATTTCGCCTTTGGGCACGCTCAGCGCCTTGGCGTTGGGGGCATCCTTGACCGTCGGCTGCTGGGCGATGGTGTTCATGCCATCCTGCACCGTACCGATATTCTCGAACAGCCCGGCGACCTCCCAGAGAATCCAGTCCGACATGAAGCGGATACGCATCACCAGCGCAATGGCAATGGCCAACACCCCCAGCGAGATCGCCTCCAGGAACCAGGCCGCAATGGCCATACCGGCGGTGCCGACCAGCAGCAGCGTATTGAGCAGCGTCAGGCAGACACTCATCACCGTGACCAGCCGCATCTGACGGTGTACGGTGATCATGAAGCCTTCCATGGCATCCTTGGCGTAGCGCTCTTCGCGCTGGGTGTCGGCAAACAGCTTGATGGTCTGAATGTTGCTATAACTATCGACGACCCGGCCGGTCATCTGCGCACGGGCATCCGCCTGGGCCATGGAAACGTCCCGCAGGCGCGGCACGAAGTAGCGCATGATGCCCAGATAGCCCACCAGCCAGGCACCCAGCGGCAGCAGCAGCCAGGGGTCGGCCCGCCCCAGCAGAATCGCCGCGCCGGTAAAGTAGACGATGGCGTAGACCATCAGGTCCATGACCTTGGTGACGGTCTCCCGCACGGCCAGCGCCGTCTGCATCACTTTCTGCGACACGCGCCCGGCAAACTCGTCCTGATAGAACGCCAGACTCTGGCTCAGCATGTGGCGATGCGAGAGCCAGCGGCCGATCATTGGGTAGTTGCCAAAAATGCTCTGGTGGGTGATCAGCGACTGGCCCAGCACCAGCAGGGGCAGCCCGACCACTACCGCCAGCCCGACGCCCGCCAGCCACAGCCCGTGCTGCGCCCAGAAGTCGGCCCGCTCGACCCGGCCCAGCCAATCCACCAGCTCGCCCATGTAGCTGAAGAACATCACCTCGGCGGCTGACACCACGGCAGTCATCAGCGACATCAGCAGCAGCCAGGGCCAGACTGGCCGCGAAAAGTGCCAGATAAACGGCAGCAGCCCGTGGGGAGGCGTCGACACCTCACCTTCCGGGTAGGGGTTTACGCGGCGTTCAAAAAACTGGAACAGCGGCAACAGCAGGCGTGACAACATGGGAAGTCCTTGACGAAGGAGCCTTTGAAGAGAGCCGAATGGCGTCTGTCAGTGCGCTCGGCGGCGGCTCAACAGCCAGCGCGCCCAGAACGGCGCGAACACCATCAGAGTAATCATGCGCAGCAGGTGATGAAATGCCACGAAGACCGGGTCGATATCCAGGGCAACGGCCAGAATCGCCATTTCACCGATGCCGCCAGGGGCCAGCGCCAGCAGCGCCACATCTCGGCCCACCCCCACGGTACGATGAATGAGTTCGGCGAATACCGCCAGGGCCATCAGGGCCAGCAGGGTCGCCACGCCCGATTGCCACAGGTAGCGGCCCAGCAACCTGCGGGTCATGCCCTGGAAACGCGAGCCAATGGCACTGCCCAGTACCCACAGCATCAGGTTCATGCCCCACTGGGGCAGCGCCAGGCTGGCCATGTCCAGCCCCGACAGCAGGGCGGCCATGAGCAAGGGAGTCAGCAGCGCCGAGCTGGGGATGCGCAGCCAGCGGCCCAGCGGTATCAGCAGGGGAATGGTCAGCAGCATCCAGCCGTGTTCCAGCGACGAAGCGGCTGGCCCCAACGAGCCTTCGCCCCCTTCAAAGGCCCAGAACAGCGGTGGCAGGAAGAGAATGACCAGAATAATGCGCAGCGACTGGGCAACGGCGATGCGCTGAGGGTCACCACCACACTTTTCGCCCAGCAGAATCATTGCCGTCATCGCGCCCGGAGCGGCACCAAACCAGGCGCTCACCGGGTCGAACCCGCAGCGCCGGTACCAGGCCGAGGCCACCGCCGTGGAGGCGGCCACCCCGAGCAGCAGCAGCGCCGCCGACAGCGGCCAGTCCAGCACACGATGTGCCAGCTCCGGCGTTACCTGGCTGCCCAGCACCAGCCCCATGACGGCCAGGAACACGTTGCGCAGCGGCTCGGGCACTGCAACGCTGGCGCCCTTGGCGGAGGCCAGCAGATTGGCCACCAGCGGGCCCAGCATCCAGGCCAGGGGAAGGTTCAGCAGTTGAAACAGCAGGCCGCCCAGGGCGCCGACACCCAGCGACACAGCCAGCGCTCTGGCACTTGCTGCACTGAAACGACTTCCCTTCACGCGCCCCTCCCTGAAACGTGACCTACTCAAGCACCGGCGACTGGCCGCCGACACCCGCGCATGTCGTTACCCTGCTAATGGATAGCCTAGTGTACACGATATCGGCGGCTAGTCTTCGTCGTCATCACCGCGCAGGCGCGCCAGGCGTTCGGCTTCTTCTTCCTTGGCGTCGTCAATGACTTCCATCAGCTCTGCCACGTTGGCAATGTGGCTGTCGAACTCGAAGTGGCCGGTCAGCTGGCTTTCGGGGTGCAGCTCGCCGGACTCATAGAGCGCCCACATCTCCTTGCCGTAGTGGGTGTCCAGCAGCTCCGGAGCAAAACGGCCAAAATAGGCGCGCATGTTGTTGACGTCGCGCTCGAGCATGGCGGCGGCGCTGTTGTTACCTGCGGCATCCACCGCCTGGGGCAGGTCGATGATGACCGGGCCGTCGGCATCCACCAGCACGTTGAACTCGGATAAATCGCCGTGGATGAGACCGGCACACAGCATACGCACCACGTCCTGGATCACTTTGGCGTGATAGCGCAGCGCCTGCTCGTGGGTCAGGGTGACATCGTCAAGGCGCGGGGCCACGTCGCCTGCGGCGTCGGTGATCATCTCCATCAGCAGCACGCCATCCACGAAACCATAGGGCTTGGGAACCCGCACGTCGGCAGCGGCCAGACGATACAGCGCGTCCACCTCGGCGGTGAGCCACGCCTGTTCCTGCTCTTTCTGACCGTAGCGGGTCTTCTTGGCCATGGCCC
The DNA here is from genome assembly GCF_002078135.1 of Halomonas sp. BC1. Taxonomy (NCBI): domain Bacteria; kingdom Pseudomonadati; phylum Pseudomonadota; class Gammaproteobacteria; order Oceanospirillales; family Halomonadaceae; genus Halomonas; species Halomonas sp. BC1. The sequence continues at coordinate 226,011 of NZ_LFGS01000004.1, forward strand.
TCGCGCGGCGGCTGTTGCGCTCCTTGCGCCCTTCCTGATACTGCACCGCCTGCTTGAAGCTGCGCTGCTTGGCCTCCTTGAAGACCTTGGCGCAGCGCGTCTCGTCACCACAGCGTACGACGTACACCTGCGCTTCCTTGCCGCTCATCAACTGCATCAGCACCTCATCGATCAGGCCATCGTCGACCAGGGGCTGTAATCGTTTGGGTGTTTTCATGGCTTGCTGCGCTGATCCTGTTAGTGACGAATGCGGCGCACTCGGAAAGCACGCCCCTTGAGTTTATCCCGCTCCAGCTTGGCCTGGGCGCGTTGAACGGCACCGCGCTCCACCGCCACGTAAGCGCTGCGGGCCAGTACCTTGATCTTGCCCACCTGATCACCCCGCAGGCCGCCTTCACTGGTCAAGGCGCCCAGAATGTCGCCAGGGCGCAGCTTGTCTTTTTTGCCACCTGCCAGCTGTAGCGTGGCCATGGGTGGCTCGAACGGAGTGCTGTCGGACGCTTTGGGCAGCGGCTCGGTGGTCAGCGGCTCGCCCAGCAGCTCCGCAAGGCGTTCGAGGCGATACTGCTCCTGCGGGGTCACCAGCGTGCAGGCGATACCGCTGGCACCGGCACGCCCGGTGCGCCCGACCCGGTGAACATGAACCTCCAGCTCGCGGGCGATCTGGTAGTTGAAGACGGCATCCAGCTGGGCGATGTCCAGTCCACGGGCGGCCACGTCCGTGGCAACCAGAATCGACGCACTCTGGTTGGCGAACAGCACCAGCAACCGATCACGATCCTTCTGCTCCAGGTCGCCGTGCAGGGCCACCGCACTGAAACCCGCATCGACCAGGCTATCGGCCACCGCCTGGGTTTCGCGCTTGGTGTTGCAGAACACCACGCTGGTGGTGGGGCGCGTGGCCAGCAGCAGCTGTTTCAGCGCCGCAAAGCGTGCGTCGTCGTTGGCCACGGCGTAGAAGTGCTGCTCGATGGTGGTGGCATCGTGGGTCTCTTCCACCTTGACGCTGACCGGGTCGCGCATGACACCCCGTGTCATGATGGCCAGGCCTTCGGTCGACTGCTCGTCCGGGAAGGTGGCGCTGAACAGCAGCGTCTGGCGGTCGGCAGGCGTGTCGGCAATGATGTCGTCGATGGTGGCTTGAAAGCCCATATCGAGCATGCGGTCGGCTTCGTCCAGCACCAGGGTGGTCAGTGACCCCAGCGTCAGCGAGCCTCTGCGCAAGTGCTCGTCAATGCGCCCCGGCGTGCCCACCACGATATGCGCACCGTGCTCCAGGGAGGCCAGTTGCGGGCCAAAGGCGGCGCCGCCACACAGCGTCAGCACTTTCACGTTGGCCATGCCGCGCGCCAGACGGCGCAGCTCTTCGGCTACCTGGTCTGCCAGCTCCCGGGTCGGGCACAGCACCAGCCCTTGCACGCTGAACGCTTCCACCCGGAGCTGAGAGAGCAGCGCCAGGCCAAACGCGGCGGTCTTACCCGAGCCGGTCCTGGCCTGGGCCATCACGTCGCGGCCCGCCAGCATGGGCGGCAGGCTCTGCGCCTGAACCGGCGTCATCTGGTGATAGCCAAGGGAGTCCAGCGTGGCAAGCAGCGCAGGCGACAGCGCAAGAGATGCAAAAGAGGTATCTGACACAAGAAATTCCTGAAGGGGCATAAGGCCCAGCGATTCGATAATGTGAAGCACCATACCAGAAAGCGCCCTGCCCTGCCTGACTGGGAGCGGGCCGCCCTTGGCATGGCGTCAGGCTTTGTACGAAAAGTCGGCGAGCGATGGCCAGACAAGGCAAAAATCGGCGAAAAGACGGAGTTTACAAGGTGTAAATGAGTACTTTGATCGGACTCGCGCACGAGCCGATTTTTAACGCCGTATGGGCGAGCGTAGGCAGTTTTCGTACAAAGCCTAGGCGGAGAGCGCCGCGAATTGCCCTTGGCTCAAGGCCGCCAGGTCATCGGGGGAGAGCTCGATCTCCAGCCCGCGGCGCCCGGCACTGACATACAGCGTGGGCCACGCCTTTGCAGAGGCATCGATGAAGGTGGGTAAACGCTTTTTCTGGCCCAGCGGGCTGACGCCGCCCAGCACGTAACCGGTGCTGCGCTCCACTGCTTCCGGCGCTGCCATCGCCGCCTTCTTGGCCCCTGCGGCCTTGGCAATCTGCTTCAGCCCCAGCTGGCAATCGACCGGTACGATCCCCACGGCCAGCTGCTTGCCATCCAGGCTGACCACCAGCGTCTTGAACACTTGTGCCGGTGAAACACCCAGCTTTTCGGCGGCTTCCAGGCCGTAGGACGTGGCCGCTGCATCATGTGGATAGTCGTGTACCTGAAAGGCAATGCCTGCTTGCCGTGCACTATTGATGGCCGGGGTCATGGAGGTCTCGTGAGTTGAAGCGGTGGACATCTCATCGTCTACTGCCAAACTTAATAGCGTGCCAACGCTTTGGCAGTCAACCGACAGGCAGGCACGCCACGCAAGGGGAAACCACAAAAACGCGAAGCGTGAGTACCGCGCCAGCACGCAGGCTGGCGCGAGGCTTTAGGTGCCTTCGCTCAGGGGCAAGGCACCACGCGACGCAGGGTATCCTTGGCCCATAGCGTCTGGCCATCCGGCGTGCGGCCGTGCTCGTTCCAGCGCTCGGTGGTTTCCAGGCAGTAGGAGCCTGCATCTTCCGTGCGCGGGTCAGCGCTGGCGGGGCGCTCGCCACCGATACGCATGACGTCCGGGTTATCCGTGGTGTAACGGGGGGCAACGGTATTACTGGCACAGCCAGCCACCAGGACGGTAGCCAGCAGTACGGGCAAACAGCGGCGCAATGGCATGTTTTTACAACCCTCACAAGCAGTGATAAACCGACACCAGTTGTCGGTAGCGCTAGATACCACTCGCCCAGCGCCACCGTCAATCTTTTTTGATGCGGGCTCAGGTCACCAGTGTAATGCTCATGACCGGGCGCAAATTACGCTGCTTGCAGTGCTGTTCGACGCTTTCCACGATCTCTTCGGCGTCATCGATCTGCTGCTTGTCCAGTTGGATATCCACCATCAGGAAACTGCCCACCTGGGCCAGGCGCACATCGTCGTCGGCAATATCGAAATCCGCCACTTCCTGAATCACTTCCTGACGCACGCTGCCCACGGGCTCACCGAACATCAGCTCACGCAAGGCATCCTTGACCATGCGAATCGGCATGGGCAGGAAATAGCCCGCGATAATCAGCACCATGACCGGGTCGGCGAAGCGTGCCAGATGCGCCCAGGGCGTCAACGTCAGCCCCCAGGTCAGCGCGAACCCCAGCATCACGGCGGCACTCAGCCAGGTATCCATCTGCCACTGACGAAGCTCGGCATTCAATAGCGAAGACTGGGCAACCCGCGCATGACGCGCCAGCCACCACCACGTCACCAGACACCCCGTGACGTTGACCACCCCAAAGATCAGAGCCAGGTCCAGGGTCACCAGGCGACCTCCCTGAGCCAGGCTCCACAGCGCCGAGACCAGCGAAAACAGACAGACCAGGGCAATCACCACGCCTTTGAGCAGCACTGCCAACGGCTCTACCGTCAGCCGCCCAAAGGGGTAGTGATCATCAGCGGGCTTGCGCGCCTGCTGAAGGGCAAACAGCGACAGCGAGGCCAGCACTAAACTTAATAGCGAATAGCCGCTGTCGAAGAGTATCGTGATCGAGCCACTGGCCAGACCGAGCGCAAGGCCGGTAAACGCGAACAGACTGGCAGAAATAGCGGAAAATCTGAGCGCACGGCGCTCTGCGATGAAGGGGGTCACGCGAATTGCTCCATGAAAAGTAGGTATAGCGCGGGGTATCATAGGGAGACCTGCTACGTTAAACCAATCGCTCAGCGCCAATATTATTGGCACCCAGGAAGGCAACATCATGCGCGCAGAACAGGTGGAAGCGTTTATCGAAGTGACCGAACACGGCTCCTTTGCGGCGGCGGCTCGGCATACCGGCATGAAACGCAGCACGCTCAGTGCGGCCGTGAACGCCCTGGAAGATAGCCTGGGGGTGGCGCTGTTCGAACGCTCGGGCAACAGCCTGCAGCTCACGGCGGTGGGCGAAAGCGTGCTGCCGGACTGCTACCGCCTGCTGACCAGTGCCAGCCGGATCAAGAAGCATTGCCAGCAGCATTTGCAAGGCGTCGAGAGCCAGCTGTGCATTGCCCGCGACGATGCGCTGCCCGAAGCCTTCTGGCGTCAGGTCATGCACGAACTGAAGCAGCGCTACCCGCTGACCGCCATTTCGGTGTACCTGCTGCCCCCGCAAGAGCACCCGCAGTTCGTGGTGCGCCAAACCGTGGACATCGCTTTCGGCCTGTATACCGCCGAGGGCACCACGGTGAAGGCCAATCATCTGGCACCGGTCAGCATGAGCCTGGTGGCCGCTGCCGATCACCCGCTCAGCCGCCTGCCCAGCGTCACTCGAGATGATCTGGCCCAGTACACGCAGGTGTGCCTGACCTTCGACCAGGGCGACAGGCTGGTCAGCGAAGCGCTGTTTTCGACCAACTACCTGGGGTTGACGATGTTCGAGGTGATCCGTGATGCGGCGATCAACGGCACCGGCTGGGCACTCCTGCCCTACCCGTTGGTCAAAGAAGCATTGGCCAACGGCCAGCTCTGCGCGCTCAATCATGACCTGGCGCTGGAGAGCCACTACTACCGCTACGTGGAGGGAGAAAGCCTTGGCGTGGTAGCCACCGCGCTATTGACCAGCGTTACGCGTTTTCTGAGCGCGACCCGCTAGGCCTCGAACGTCATCGCAATATGGATCAATGACTGCGTTGAAATAACGCTGTGGCGAAAATGGCCAAAGCCTTCCACGCTATAAGCAAGTACTTAACAAGGAGGAGCAGGACACGCTAGCGAAGCGGCACAGGTAAGTGTCATCCAAGCGTAAAGAGCATCTGCCAGTGTCGGTATTGCCGTCAACCAAGGAGTAGTTTCCGCGATGGTACGACTCGATAAGAAAGCCACCAGGCTGTATGTGCTAGATACCAACGTCCTGATTCACGACCCCGCCGCGCTCTATCATTTCGATGAGCACGATGTGGTCATCCCCATGACCGTGCTTGAAGAGCTGGACAAGCACAAGAACGGCATCCGTGAAATTGCCCGCACCGCTCGCCAGATCAGCCGCACCCTGTCCGACCTGACCAATCAGGTCACCTTCGATGAAATCCAGAAAGGCATCCCCATTCCGCGTATCAGCGGGGAGTCCGGTCGGCTGCACTTTTTATGCTACAACGACCTGAAGCCGTTCGACGCGCTGGATGACAGTCCCGACAACCGCATCCTGGCAGAGACCTGCCGCCTGCGTGACGAGCGCCCGGATGCCTCGGTGATTCTGATCACCAAGGACATCAATCTTCGCGTCAAGGCTGCCGCGCTGAAAGTGCCCGTCGAGGACTACCTCAACGACCGCGCCTTCTCCGATAGCGATGCGATGATCGAAGGGGCCAAGGTGTACGAGGCCGCAGGCCTGGGCGGTGCCTCGCTTTGGGAAAGTCTCAACGTGGAGGTCAATGTCGAGCGCGTCGCGCACCACACTTTCTACCAGCTCAGCGGCACCATGCCCCGGGACTGGCATGTGGGCATGCTGGTGTCGGATAGCGAAAACGGCGCGGAATTCGAAGCCATCGTTCGGGAGCTATCGCCCTCCTCTGCCCGCTTGCAGCTGCTTACCAACTACCGCCACCACGCGGGCGTCTGGGGGGTGCACGCCCATGACAGCCGCCAGAACTTCACCCTCAACCTGCTCATGGACCCCGAGATCGACCTGGTGACCATTGCCGGTAATGCGGGCACCGGTAAAACCTTCATGACCCTGGCCGCCGCGTTTCAGCAGACCCTGGACAGCAAACACTTCGAGCGCATCGTGTTCACTCGAGCCCCCATTCCCATGGGCGAAGACATCGGCTTTCTGCCGGGCACGGAAGAGGAAAAGATGTCGCCGTGGATGGGGGCCTTCCATGACAATATGGATAACCTGCTGCGCAACGAGGAGGGAGAGTCGAGCTGGGACAACGGTGCCACGCGGCAGCTGATCGGCTCGCGAGTGCAGATCCGCTCGCCCAGTTTCATGCGCGGGCGCACGCTCAACGATACGTTTCTGATCATCGACGAGGCGCAAAACTTTACGCCCAAGCAGCTCAAGTCGCTGGTGACGCGAGCAGGGCGTAACACCAAGATCGTCTGCCTCGGCAACGTGGGACAGATCGACACCCCCTACCTGACCGCCAATACCTGCGGCATGGCCGCCGTGGTGGAGCGGTTCCGGGATTGGCCCCATGCAGGTCACATAACGCTGAAAAGCGTCGAGCGCTCACGGCTGGCACTGGCAGCAGAAGAGCTGCTTTGAACAGCCGCTAACGTCCCCACCCACCCTCCAACCCACGACCGCCCAGCCTGGCTGGGCGGTCGCCGCTGCTCAATCCTGAGAGTCGCGATCCTGCCAGGGGGTCTTCACGCCCACCGTATCCGCGGCAAAGGCGTCTCTTTCACCCAGCGGGCGCGGCTCGCCAGTGGTGGTGTCCTGGTAGGTCTGGCGCTCCATTTCGCAGTTGATCTCGGCCCCCAGCAGCACCACGAAAGCCGACATCCAGAACCACAGCATCAGCGCCACTACGGCGCCCAGTGAACCGTAGAGCTCGCTGAACGTGGAGAAGTAGCGCACGTAAAGCGACAACCCCCCAGATCCCAGCAGCCACGTAGCGGTAGCCAGCAGCGTGCCGTAGCTCAGCCAGCGCCACTTGGCCGCGCGACGGTACGGTGCAAAGCGATACAGCAGCGCAATCAGCAGGCTCATCAGCACCAGCAGCGCTGGCCAGCGCAGCCACTGCAGTAGCCTGTCAAAGGGCGGTTCCACCATCAGCCACTCCACCAGCATGGGCACCACGGCAATGAACCCAAGCGACACCAGCGTCATGCCGATGAGCCCGAACGTCAGCGCCACCAGCACGACCAGGCGCAACAGTGCGGGCCGCTTCTCACGCTCGCCGTAAACCACGTTGAGCCCCACCACCAGCGCCGACACTCCTTTGGAAGCGATGTACATGGCCACCAGCAACCCAGCCAGGGCGGCCATGACGTTGCCACGCTGGGCACTTTCCACCACCTCCTGGGCCTGCTGGTCGATCAGGTTGGCCGCATCGGGCGGCATGAAACGGCTGATTTCATAAAGCTGCCGCCCTGCTTCTACCGGGTCGAACAGCAGCCCCCAGATGGAAATCACGGCGGCGATGGTGGGGAACAGCGCCAGCAAGGCGTAGAACGCCACGCAGGCAGCGTACATGGTCACCCGGTCTCGGCGGGCCGCCCTCAACACGCGCCAGCCGATATCCAGCCAGCCCTGTCGGGGTATGTCATCCGGCGTCACGGCCTGACGCCCTCGGTCTTCCTGGTATGCTTGCGACCCCGTCTGCGGCTTGCTCATGCCAGCCCCTCCCACATCAACAGTAGCGCCAGCAGCACGGCCATGGCCATCATCAACCCGCTGCCGTGCTGGCGCAGCCAGGGCTCTGCATCCAGGCTTCGCCTGAGCAGTTGCATGACAGCGCGCTCGAAAGCCAGACCGCGCGCCACCGACGCAGCTTTGACGCGCCCCAGCGTATCACTGAAGCGCTGACAGCCCTGCAGGGCATAGCCTGCCAGCGGCGCGTATAGCCACCATAGATCGCCCGCTGGCGGTGGAGAAACTTTCACACGCTGGCGCAGGGAAAGTGCTACCACCAACGCCAACAGACCCACCGGGAAAGGCCAGACGATCCCGGCCCACTCGGCCAACGGCGGCACCTCGGCACCGTGCAGCGGCAGCCACAGCGGGGTGGCCAGCGCGGCCACCACGGCGGCCAACCAGGCGCCCCACTGCATGGGGTGGCTGCCCCCGCTCTTGCGCAGCTGCCACTGCCGCCACAGGCAAACGCTCACCAGCAGCGAGGTGCCCACGGCCGCCCAGGTCAGCAACAGCACCAGCGTGGTCAGTTGGGCATCGTAAAGTACTGACTTGACTCCCCACTTGCTGACCAGCCCGGCAGCCAGGGCACCTGTCAGCGATACGCCCGGCAGCGCCATCAGCGCAAACACAAGTGGTACGCGCCAGCGGGGCATGTGTTCGCTGACGCTGGTCCCCATGAACAGCGCCCCTTTGGCCAGCGCATGATGGGCCGCAAACAGCACCAGCCCGGGCAGCAGCAGTAGCCACGCCTGAGGCACCGTCAACCCGGTGCCTACCAACGCCGTCAGCATACCCATCTGGCTGATACTCGAATAGGCCAGCACGGCCTTGGGGTGACGCTGCCACACACCATACAGGGCAGCCCCGAACGCGGCGGCCAGCCCCAGCGCCATCATGGTCTGGCCCAGCAGTACCAGTTCAGGTGCCAGACCCGACTCGCCCAAGGGCAGCACGTTCAGCCAGCCCAATAGCCCGGCCTTGATCATGGCACCGCTGAGCACCGCGCTGGCAGGCGCAGGGGCGACCGGGTGGGCCAGCGGAAGCCACACATGCAGCCCCACCACCCCGGCCTTGACGCCAAACCCCAGCCATAGCAGCAGTGCCATCCAGGCACCGTGCTCCGAGCGGGCAATGGCCTCGCGAACGCCCTCCAGGGTCAAGGTGTCGATGGAGCCAGCCGCCCATAGCAGCCCCCCCAGAATCAGCCCTTCGCCCAGCACGGCGAGGATCAGGTAGGCTCGAGCCCCCAGCCGTGCCTCGGCGCTGCCGCTATGCACCACCAGCGCGTAAGCGGCAAAGGTCATGAGCGCAAAGCCCAGGTAAAAACTGGCAATGTCCTGGGCAAGGATCAGCAGGACGTTGCCCAGCAGGGCCAATGGCCACAGCAGCGTCAACCGCTGCAAGCGCCGCTGGGCGTCGTCATCGCCCCCTCGGGCCAAGGCTTCTTCGGCGGCAAAGTAGCCCCGGGCATGCAGCGCTGCCAGGCTCCATAGCAGCGCGCTGAAGGCCAGCCAGGGGCGGCTGAGCGCATTCAGCTCCCACCAGCCCCCCAGCATCCAGGCTTCCAGCACCCAACGGCCTTCACCCATATAAGCCAGCAGTAACGCAGGCCAGGCGGCGCTGACCCACAGCCACGAACAGTAGCGCCGCTGCGCTGACGGGGTGCGGTAGGCATGCCATACCGCCCCGGCAGCCACGCACAGCGGCCAGAGCAAGGCCACGACCAGCAGCAGTGTCGTCATCATGGTAGATACTCCCCTACCGCCACCCGCGTTGCCCAGTCCAGGGGGCTAAACGGCAAGCCTGCCAGCAACCCGGCCCCCAGGCTGGCCAGCGCGGTAAACACGGCTGGCCACAACAGCCAGCCATGGGTTTCCAGGCGCCCCAGACGCTGCTCGTTGGGCCACGCACCCACCCCGTGACCGGGCCCTTGCCGGAACCAGAGTCGATGCAGGATCGGCAGGAAGTAAATGGCGTTCAGCGTGCTGCTGGTCACCAGTACCGCCACCACCCAATACATCTCGGCCTGAATGGCGCCAATGCCCAGGTACCACTTGGTGATGAACCCCGCAATGGGCGGCAGCCCGATCATGCCCAGTGCCCCCACGGTAAAGGCCAGACTGGTCAGCGGCATGCGCTTGCCAGCACCGTCCATCTCATCGATGCGGTGAATGCCCAGCTCTTCGGCGTAGTTGCCCGCGCAGAAAAACAGCGTGACCTTCATCAGCCCCTGGTGGAGCAGATGGGCGAGCGCACCGATAGTGCCGAAAGGCCCAAACAGGCTGACCCCCAGAATCACATACGACACCTGACTGATGGTCGAGAAGGCCAGTCGTGGCTTGAGCTCCTGCTGGGCGATGGCCCTCAGCGAGCCGTAGATGATGGTGATGGAGGCCGCGATGGCCAAGGCCGTGGTCACCCCCAGTTCGACGCTCAGCTCGATACCGTAGAGGTCATAGATCACGCGGAGAATGCCGAAGGCCCCCGCCTTGACCACCGCCACGGCATGCAACAGCGCGCTCACCGGCGCAGGCGCCACCATGGCTCTGGGCAGCCAGCCATGCAGCGGCACCATGGCCGCCTTGACCGCCAGGCCGCCGACCAGCAGCGCGAAGATCAGCGTCAGTAGGCCACGGTGGTCGGTCAGGTAAGGCGACAGCCCCCGCTCGGAGGCAAAGGAGTGGTCGCCTGTCAGGCTATACAGCAGCACGACCCCCAACAACAGCACGACCCCGCCGGTCAGGGTGTAACGCAAATACACGCGCCCTGCCGCCAGCGCCTTGGCGGTGCCCGAATGCACTACCAGCGGGTAAGTCGACAGCGTCAACAGTTCATAGAAGATCAGGAAGGTAAACAGGTTACCGGAGAGCGCAATGCCCAGCGTGCTGGCCACGCAGAGGCTGAAAAAGCCAAAGAAGCGCTTGCGGTTGGCCGCATGCTCCAGGTAGCCAATGGCATACACCGTGGTGCACAGCCAAAGCAGCGATGAGAGCCCGGCAAACATCACGCCCAGCGCATCGGCGCGCAGCACGAAATCGACGCCTTCGACAATCTGGAAGCTGAACGTGTCCTCGTAGCCTTCCGCCACGCGCCCGACCATCAGCACGACCAGCACGATCTTGCTGACCGCCGCCAGCAGGTTGATGCCGGTACGCCAGCGCCGCGCCTCTTCGGGTAGCGCAAAGATGGCCACGGCGGCCAGCAGAGAGGTCGCCAGTGTGGTCAGCGGTAACCAGGCTGCGTTCATGCGCCACCTCCTTGTAGCAGGGCCAACGGCCAGTGGGCCAACAGACCCAGCAGCAGCGCGGCCAGGGCGAGCGCCAGTGCCACCGCATCCATGCCCGGTGCCAACGGCTGGTAGTCATGGCGCGGTGCGGTTTCATCGAACGAGTAGCGAAAGACCCTGAACACATAGGCCGCGGTCAGCAGGGTGCCCACCAACAGGGCGGCAACGGCAAGCCACTGCTGAGTGAGCACCATGGCCTGCAGCAGCAGCCACTTGGCCGTGAAACCGCTGCTGGGTGGCAGGCCCATCAGCGTGATGGACGCGATGCCGAACGTCAGCAGCGAGAGCGGCAGTCGGCGGCTGGTGCCCGCCAGCGCCTGCAGAGCGCTCTTGCCGGTGGCCAGCAGCAGATTGCCGGCCGCCAGGAACATCGCCGCCTTGGCCAGCGAGTGCCCCATCAGCTGTAGCCAGAACCCCTCCCAGGCCAGCGCCTGGGGCAGTGGCGAGGTTTGCGGCCCCAGCAGTAGCGGAAATGCCACCATCAAATAGCCCAGCTGGCCCACCGTGGACGAGGCGATCAGGGTTTTCAGCGACGCTGCCCGCCATGCCACCAGCCCGCCCCACAGGATGGCCGCCATCCCCAGCCAGCCCACCAGCTGCGGGGCCAGCCGGGTATCGGGCAGCAGCACGCTCCACACCATCAGCAGAATGAACAGCGAGGCCTTGATGACCAGCGCCGCGTGCAGTGCACTCACCGGCGTCCAAGCGTTTTCGTGCACCGGGGTCAGCCAGCCATGTAGCGGAAACAGCGCCGCCTTCAGCGCCAGCCCCGCGCCTATCAGCGCCGCCGCAATCCAGCTCACCGGGCCTGGCTCGACCACCTGGGCCAGGCCCATCAGCGTCAGTTCCCCCCAGTACCCCAGCAGCAGGGCAATGCCCAGCAGGAACGCCAACGACCCCACCAGGGCCAGCAGCAGGTAGCGCATACCGGCCTTGAGCGCACTGCCCTTGCCCGACAGCAACAGCATGCCGACGGCGGCCAGCCCCATTAGCTCCAAGGCGGCGTAGAGCGTCAGCAAATCGGCCGCCATCCAGATCAACGACAGCGTGCTCACCAGAACGCCCATGAGCGGCCACAGCCATCGCCCCTGAGGGCCAGGCCGGGAAAGCGCCAGGTGCCCGGGGGTATACAGCGCGGCGGCCAGCGCGACCCATTGGGTAATCAGCAGCATGAAACCGCTCACGCCACTGAAGCGCAGCGCCAGATCCACCCCTGCCAGCTGCCACTGCCAGCGCAACACGCCCGCCTGCTGGGCATCCATGACCAGCCACAGGCCCGCCACCAGCACCGGCGTACAGGCCAGCAGGATGGGCACCATGCGCGCGGGACGCAACCAGGCCCCCAGCAGGCCTATCAGGGTAGGTAGCAGCAGAACGACCAGCAGCGCCCAGTGGCTTGACCACAACGGGTCCAGAGCGCTGTCATACAAGCCAAAACGCCAGCTCATTGTGAAGCCTCACGGGTTGCCTGGGAGTCTGACGGCTCATCGACCAGCGCCGACACCCCTTCCAGCTGCAGCAGATGTCGTATCAACAGCACGCCCAGCAGGGTGCCCAGCCAGGCAATCAGCAAGCCCACGCCAATCAGCGCCTGGGCATTGGGCAAGGGGCCCGCCATGCCTGCCAACAGCAGAAACACACCCGACCCCAGAACGTTGAAGGCCATCAGCCGACGCAGCCAATGTCGATGCAGTGCAAAAGCCCCCATGGCCGCCGAGACCATGACCACCGCCGCCAGCATCAAGGGGTGTTCGCTCAACGAGTAGGCCATGTCGGGCAAGAGATAGCGCAGCGCGGCGCCGATCATCACGCTCCACGCCAGCGCCAGCAGCCCACGGCTAATGACATGCCCGGCCCCGTGCTGCACTCGGTCGTAGTGGGCAGCCTCCGGGTGAGCCGAGGGAAATGCCTTCAGGGCATAGAAGAAGCTGCCGCCGGTGAGCGCGCCGCCCAGCACCAGCTCCATCAGCCCCAGCCAGGGCGCCTGCCACTGCCACCAGGCCAGACTCATCAGCAGCGTAAACAGCAAAAACAGCCGACAGGTCCGCAGCAGGTGGCGGTCCAACAGACAGTCAAGCGCCACTGCCACCAGGCAGAGCGCCAGCCCAGCTTCCAATATATCCACCGACATCATGAAGTGCCCCCGCCTATCCTGTGCATTGGCCAGCGAAAAGGAGGCCGTGCTATGCGAGCCGTTCGCTCAACCACCTGCCAATATCGTTGACCTGCTGCGGGCAGAGCGCGTGGGCCATGGGATATTGACGATAGTTCACCGAGTAACCGAGTGCCTTGAGACGCTCGACGCCAGAGCGGCCAAGCGTTTCAGGCACGATGGGGTCAAAGTTACCATGATGCACCTCAAGGGGGATATGGCGGTTGGCCTCGGCCAGTTCAATGCTGTCGGCGGTGGCAAAGTAGGTCGACATCGCCAGCAATCCGCCCAATGGCTGGGGAAACGAGAGGGCTGCCTGATAAGCCACGGCGCCGCCCTGAGAGAACCCCGCCACGATGATGCGCTGGCTATCGATGCCTTGATCGATCTGCTCCTGAATCAGCGCCTGAATACGCTCAGCGGAGGTTTTAAGCTGCACTTCGTCCACCCGGCGCCCCAGGTCCATGGCCAGAATGTCGTACCAGGCGGGCATCACCATGCCCCCATTGATGGTCACCGGCAGGCGCGGCGCATGGGGCATGATGAAGCGCACATGGGCGCTTTCCGGCAAGGCCAGCGCAGGCACCAGCGGCTCGAAATCGTGCCCGTCGGCACCGAGTCCATGAATGATGAACACGCACGCATCGGCGGGTTGACCATGTTGCGGCTCGATAATCAGTTCGCCTGGAGCTGTCATGTCGCATTCCTTGGTGGCTATCAAAAGCGCCACCCTAGCGTAAAGCGGCGCGTTGGGCGAGTCCTTCCCCGCTTAAAACGGCCACACCCACGGAATCAACGTCACCGCAATGGCCCCGGTCAGCAGGTTCAATCCACCTCCTACGCGCAGAAAGTCCCCCAGCCGATACCCCCCTGGGCCATGCACCATCAGATTGGTCTGGTAGCCAATGGGGGTCAGGAAACTGGCCGACGCAGCAAACATGACGGCCACCACGTAGGGCATGGGATTGACGCCCAGGCTTTCGGCCGCCGCCATTACCACCGGAAAGATGATCACCGCCGCCGCGTTATTGGTCACCATCTCGGTGAGCAGCGCCACCACGCAGTAGGTGCCCAACAGCAGTAGCCAGGGGTTGCCTGCCACCAGCGAGAGAATACCGCCCGCCAGTACGTCGGCTGCTCCAGAGGTTTGCAGCGCCGCCCCCACCCCGAACGAGGCGGCAATGGTCAGCAGGACCTGAGTATCCAGACCCCGCTTGGCCGCGCCTACCGTACAGCAACCGGTCAGCAGCACCATGGCAGCGCCCAGCATGGCGGCATTGAGCATGCTGAGCACGCCAAAGGTCGCCAGCATCACCGCCCCCAGCAGGATCGCCCAGGCCAGCGGTGCCTTTTCATGCACCGGCCTGGCCGCACCGTTGAGCTCACTGATCAGCAGGAAATCTCTGGACTGGCGATGGCGCTCGATGAACGGCGGGCGAGCCTCCAGCAGCAGAACGTCCGCTGGCTGCAGGCGTACCTGCCCGAGGTTGCCGGTCACCCGCTCGCCGCCGCGGCAAATCGCCAACACCGCCGCTCCGTACAGGGTTCGAAAGCGGCCGTCGCGAATGCGCTGGCCAATGAACTGGCACTGGCTGGAGACCACGGCTTCTACCAACCGTCGCTCCTTGAACTCCTTCTCCAGGCTGGAGGCACCATCCCGAGAGGGAATCAGCCCCCGGATCTGCTGCAGCTCCACGGCCGCCGCCGACGTGCCCACGAACACCAGCCGGTCACCGCCCTTGAGCTGCTCGCCCGGCCCCACCACGCTGACCACGTTACCGTCACGCTCGATCTCGACCAGAAACAGCTCCTGAAGATGCCGCAGCCCCGCCTCCTCCACGGTGCGGTTCACCAGCACGCCGGTGGGGTCCACCTCCATCTCGATGGTAAACTCCCTCGGGTTGGCAAAAGCATTGGCGACGCCTTTACGGGCAGGCAGGATGCGCGGACCCAGCACGATCAGGTAGGTAAGCCCGGCCAGAGCCACCGGCAGGCCAACCCAGGCCAGGTCGAACAGTCCCATGGCCAGCTCCGGGTAGCGCTCCACCAGCAGCCCATGCACCACCAGATTGGTGCTGGTGCCGATCAGCGTGATGGTCCCGCCCAGGATGGAGGCAAAGCTCAGCGGCATCAGCAGCCGCTGGGGAGACAGCTTCAAACGGCGGCTCCAGCTCATCACCGCAGGGATATAGGTGGCCACCACCGGGGTATTGTTGAGGAAGCCGCTCAGCGTTGCCACCGGCAGCAGCAGCCGGGTCAGGGCGCCCCGCTCGGTGCCCGGGCGGCCCAGCACATAGCGAATGATCAAATCGATGCCGCCGGTTTCACGGATGCTGGCCACCAGCACGTACATGAACGCTACGGTGAACAGGCCGCTGTTGGAGAAGCCCCCCAGCGCCTGCTGCGGGTCGATGACCCCCAGGGTCAGCAATACCACCACGGCCCCCATTAGAATGATATCGGGGCCCAGGCGCGACAGCGCCATGAGGGGGAAAATCGTCAGTACCACCCCAACGGCAATCCAGGCATCCAGCGACATAAACCCATATCCTTGATAAACGAACCTGGGGATATTGTGCCGCCTGCTCAATATTCTAAAAAGTTATTTTTAGAAACACAGTAAGAACAAAATAGAATATACCCATGAGGGGTGAGGGGAAAATCGTGACAAACAAAAAACCCCGCACGAAGGCGGGGTTTTTTTACAGGCTGACCCGTAGGTCACCTGACAACATCATTCGTTCAGATTACAGAACTTTGATGTTGGAAGCCTGAAGGCCTTTTTTACCCTGGGTGACGTCGAAGGAAACCTTCTGGCCGTCTTGCAGAGTTTTGAAGCCGTCAGCTTGAATTTCGGAGAAGTGCGCGAACAGGTCGTCGCCATTGTCGTCCGGAGAAATGAAGCCGAAGCCTTTAGTGTCGTTAAACCACTTAACGGTACCAGTTGCCATGATCGAAATCCTCGATGTAGCTTAATGAAGAGCCGGGTAATACCCGAGTTGCAGTGGGTAGAACAAGAAACTTTCACCAGACTCAACGCGAGAGCGTTTCGATACTGCTGACTACGTTCGACTTGCTAACCAACTGCATGCAGCATGCGCTTAACGACGCTGCACGTCAACACTATGATGGAAAAAAATGTCAGTGCAATGACTTTTCTTCCAAAATCCATCCAGCGGCCTTTTCGGCGATCATCAGCGTCGGCGAATTGGTGTTGCCACTGGTGATGGTGGGCATCACTCCCGCGTCGGCCACCCGCAGTCCAGACACCCCGCGAACCCGCAATTGCGCATCCACCACGGCCATGGGGTCGTCGTCTTTTCCCATCCGCGTGGTGCCGACCGGATGGAAAATCGTCGTGCCAATATCCCCGGCCAAGCGGGCCAGTTCCTCGTCGGTCTGGTACTCCACGCCCGGCTTGATCTCCTCCGGGGCGTATCTGGCAAAGGCGGGCTGCTCGGCGATGCGTCGCGTCACCCGCAGCGAATCGGCGGCCACCTTGCGGTCCTCGGGCGTGCTCAGATAGTTCGGCGCGATCGCCGGTGGCTGGCGCGGGTCGGCGCTTTTCAGGCGCACGGTGCCTCGGCTGGTGGGGTTCAAGTTGCATACGCTGGCGGTGATCGCAGGGTACGGGTGCAGAGGCTGCCCAAAGGCTTCGAGACTCAACGGCTGCACGTGGTACTGGATATTGGGATACGGCTGGTCGTCGGAACTACGCGTGAAGGCGCCCAACTGCGACGGCGCCATGCTCATGGGCCCCGTGCGCCGCGTGAGGTACTCCCATCCGATGCCGGCTTTGCCCCATAACGTGCTGGCCATGGCGTTCAGCGTTTTGGCATTGCTGACACGATACACCGAACGTATCTGGAGGTGATCTTGCAGGTTCTCACCCACCCCCGGCAAGTCGTGCACGACCTCGATGTCGTGCTCGGCAAGGTGCTCGGCGGGACCGATGCCCGATAACTGCAGCAGGTGGGGCGAGCCAATCGCGCCGGCACACAGCACGACTTCCTTGCTGGCCTGCACACGCAGAGTCTTGCCTGCTCGCACCACTTCGACTCCTTCGCAGCGCGGGACGGCCTGATCACGCTCGAAGCAGAGCCGGTTCACCTGGGTGGAGTGCCACAGCGTCAGGTTGCCCCGCTTCAAGGCCGAGCGCAAGAACGCCTTGACCGTGTTCCAGCGCCAGCCGTCGCGCTGGTTGACTTCGAAATAGGCAACGCCTTCGTTACTGCCTCGATTGAAGTCCTCGGTTCGAGGAATACCGGCCTGAACGGCAGCTTCGGCAAAGTCATCCAGCACCTGCCACTTCAGGCGCTGCTTCTCCACCCGCCACTCGCCGCCGTGGCCATGAAACGCGCGGTGAGTGTCATCACCGTCGCTGCCTTTATCCAATCGGTAGTGGTTTTCGTGTTTGATAAAGTCCGGCAGGCAGTTCTCCCAGCGCCAGGCATCGCTACCGGTCACTTCCGCCCAGTGGTCGTAATCTCGCGCCTGGCCGCGCATGTAGATCATGCCGTTGATACTGGAGCAGCCGCCCAGGGTCTTGCCGCGCGGATAGATCAGCGAGCGACCGTTCAACCCCTGGTCGGGCTCCGTGCGAAACAGCCAGTCGGTGCGCGGGTTGTTGATGCAATACAGGTACCCGACGGGTATATGAATCCAGTGGTAGTTGTCTCGGCCACCGGCTTCGATCAGCAGCACCCGATTGTTCGGGTCGGCGCTCAGTCGGTTGGCCATCAGGCACCCTGCGGTGCCTGCGCCTACCACGATATAGTCAAAGCATTGCATGGCGGCATGAGCCGCCATGGGGGTAGTTGTATTGTTGGACATGCGGGTGACTCCGGTGAAGAGCGGGCGTTACTTCGCCGTGGGCATCACGAATTCGGCACCGGCGTCGATGGAGTCAGACCAGCGCTGCATGATCGACTTCTGCTTGGTATAGAAGCGCACGCCCTCTTCGCCATAGGCATGGGTATCGCCAAACAGAGAGCGCTTCCAGCCGCCGAAACCATGCCACGCCATGGGCACGGGAATCGGCACGTTGATACCGACCATGCCCACCTGGATACGGCGGCCAAACTCACGGGCAACGCTACCGCTTTCGGTGAAGCAGCTCACGCCGTTACCAAACTCATGGTCGTTGATCAGCTGAATGGCGGTGGCCACGTCCGGCACGCGCACGCACACCAGCACCGGGCCGAAGATCTCTTCTTTATAGATCGTCATGTCGGGGGTCACGTGATCGAACAGCGTGCCGCCCATCCAGAACCCCTCGGCACAGCCTTCTCCCGCGTTGGCGCCGTCGAATTCACGGCCATCGACGATCAGCCGTGCACCCTCGGCCACGCCCTTTTCGATGTAACCGGTAATGCGCTGATGGGCCTGACGGGTCACGATGGGGCCCATTTCGGCATCCAGCTGCATGCCATCCTTGACCTTCAGCGCCTGGGCTCGCTCGGTGAGCATCGGCACGACTTTATCGGCAACGTCGCCCACCAGCACGGCCACGCTGATGGCCATACAGCGCTCACCGGCGCTGCCGTAGGCGGCACCGATCAGCGCATCGACGGCCTTGTCCAGGTGGGCATCGGGCATCACCACCATGTGGTTCTTGGCGCCGCCCAGCGCCTGCACTCGCTTGCCGTGCTTCGCGCCGCGCTCGTAAATCAGGTTGGCAATGGGGGTGGAACCGACGAACGACAGCGCCTTCACCTCCGGATGATCGATCAGCGCTTCCACGGAGTCCTTGTCGCCCTGCACCACGTTGAACACGCCATCCGGCAGGCCCGCCTGCTGCAACAGGTCGGCAATCATCAGCGAAGCGCTGGGGTCCAGCGGGCTGGGCTTGAGAATGAACGTATTCCCGGCGGCAATCGCGATGGGGAACATCCACATGGGCACCATGGCCGGGAAGTTGAACGGGGTGATCCCCGCCACCACGCCCAGCGGCTGTCGCACGGTCCAGTTGTCGATGCCGGTACTCACCTGCTCGGTATAGTCACCCTTCAACAGCTGAGGGATGCCACAGGCAAACTCGACGATATCGATGCCACGCGCCACTTCCCCCTGGGCGTCGGTGAACACCTTGCCGTGCTCTTTGGTGATCGCTTCGGCCAGCGCATCCTTGTGTGTATTGAGCAGCTCCAGAAACTTGAACATCACCCGAGCGCGGCGAATGGGGGGCGTGTCGGCCCAGGCAGGGAAGGCCGCCTGGGCCGCCTGCACGGCCGTGTCCACATCCGCCGCCGACGCCAGTGCCACGCGGCCGGTGACCTGACCCGTGGCCGGATTGAAAACGTCCTGGGCAGTACCGGAGGTGCCTTCGCTGCGCTGGCCGTTGATGAAGTGGTGAATGGCGTGAGTTGTCATTGTCGCTACCTTTATAAACATCGTTTAAGTGACGAGGAGAATCTGCCCTAGACTACCCGGCGCCACAGGCCAAGCAATTGAGTAATTTTTAACCCGGATATAAGCTCTGCTAATAACATGACAACGAAGGTCATCGACCATGCAGGAGTACGCCACGCTACGGGCCTTTGTGGCCGTTGCCCATACCGGCAGCGTGTCTCGCGCCGCTGAACAGCTTCACCTCACTCAGCCTGCCGTCAGCCTAAAGTTGAAGCAGCTTCAACAACACCTTGGCCTGACGCTGTTCACCCGGCGCCCTCAGGGCTTGCGCCTCACTGCCGATGGCTATGCCCTGCTGCCCGCCGCCGAAAACGCCCTGGCCAGTGCGCTGGCATTCGAACAAAGCGCCAGTGCCCTGCACAGCACCCTGCGTGGCAAGCTGCGCATCGGCACCATCGTGGACCCTGAATTCATCCGCCTGGGCGATTTTTTGAGCCGCCTGATGGCCCGCGCGCCCCAGCTGGAAACGGAGCTGCACCACGGCATGAGCGGCAGCGTGCTGGAAGACGTGGTGCACAGCGAGCTGGATGTGGGCTTCTTTCTGGCACCGCCCGGTGAAGGCCCAGCCCATGACGCCCTGGCCTGGCGTGAGCTGACCCACTTTCATTACCACGTGGTGGCGCCCCCGGGCTGGGAGGCCAAGCTGGCCGACACCCGCTGGGAAGCGCTGGCCAGCCTCCCCTGGATCG
>NZ_LFGS01000004.1:246430-249468 GCF_002078135.1 Halomonas sp. BC1
GTTCGCCTGCCCTGCGCCTTGAGCCTGATCTGGCGACAGGATCGCGCCATCGAGCCCACCATCAAGGCAGCGCTGGACACCCTGGATACCGTGTGGGCCCACCGCCCTTCCCTGGCGCCATAAAAAGCGCCAGAGGCTGAGCGGGTGAACAGACCGCAAAATTTGGGCAAATGGGGATTTTTCTACTAAAGTGGAAAATCAGCGTGAATAGACCAGTCGGCCTAAAGGAACGATTAGCCACTGTATGGTCTACCCCCTCACGTCCCGTTGATCTAAAATAGGAGATCTTATGAGCAACACGATCAAGACCGTCAATCCCACCACGGGTGATACCCTCGAATCCTACACACTGATGGATGACCAGCAGGCTCAGCAGGTCGTCGAGGCCTGTCATGAGGCCTTTCTCGATTGGCGGCTGACCTCTCTGGATGAGCGCGCTCGCGTCATCAAGGCCATTGGCCAGGCGCTGAAAGCGCATCGGGAAGACCTGGCCCAGCTCATGGTGAAAGAGATGGGCAAGCTGCCGGAGCAGGCCCGTCAGGAAGTGGATCTGTGCGTGGGCATTTGTGACTACACCGCCGAGCACGGCCCCACCAAGCTGGCCGATGAAGAGCGCCAGCCCGGTAATGGCGAGCGCGGTTTTGTCACCTACTCGCCCATGGGCGTGATTTACGGCATTCAGCCCTGGAATTTCCCTGCCTATCAGGTAGTGCGCTACTCCATCGATAACCTCATGGCGGGCAACGGCGTGCTGCTGAAACACGCCGAAAACGTCACCGGTAGCGGCCTGCTGCTGGAAAAGATCTATCGTGAAGCGGGCCTGCCGGAAAACGTATTCCGGGTGCTGGTGATTTCCCATGAAGTGTCCGACAACGTCATTGCCCACAAGGCCGTGCGAGGCGTGACCCTGACCGGCAGCGACGGCGCTGGCCGTAAAGTGGCCGCCAAGGCCGCCGAGCACCTGAAAAAAACCGTGCTGGAGCTGGGCTCCAACGACGCTTATCTGGTGCTGGACGACGCCGACCTGGACGTGGCCATCGACACCTGCGTGACCGGTCGCGTATTCAACGGCGGCCAGACCTGCGTGGCCGCCAAACGCTTCGTGGTCACCGAGAAGAACTACGAAGCGTTCAAGGAGCGCTACGTGGCGCGCATGAAGGACCTGAAAGCGGGCGACCCAACCCAGCAAGACAGCGACCTGGGCCCCATGGCCCGCGTGGATCTGCGCGATACCCTTCACGAGCAGGTGGAAGAGAGCGTGCGCAAGGGCGCAAAAATCCTCTGCGGCGGTGAAAAGCCGGAAGGCAAAGGCGCGTTCTACCCGGTCACGGTGCTGGATGACGTTACCCCCGGTCAGCCCGCCTACGACGACGAGCTGTTTGGCCCGGTGGCGGCGCTGATTCGCGCCAAGGATGACGACGACGCCATGCGCATCGCCAACGACAGCCGCTACGGCCTGGGCGGCGGCATCATCTCCAGGGACGTGAAACGTGCCACCGAGCTGGCCAGCAAGTATTTCGATACCGGCATGGTGTTCATCAACGGCTTTGGTGTGGCAACGCCCGAGATGCCGTTTGGCGGCGTGAAGGATTCAGGCTACGGTCGTGAGCACGGCGGCTTTGGCATGCACGAGTTCGTCAACGCTAAATCGGTGATTGTGGTGCAAAGCTAACATCACCAAGCCCATCGGCTCACGATGGGCTAACCCATAAAAACGCCGCAGTGTCGTTTTCTCGACCTGCGGCGTCTTTATGAGTGGCGCATTTTAACAGTGGCGTTAGGCGAGTTTTTGCTGCCGACGCTGCCATAGTGTCACCAGCAACGCGACCACCAACCAACTTACCAGCGCAGCAATCACGTCATCCAGCACGATCCCCACTCCCCCGGTAACATGTTCCGCCAGATGAATAGGCGGTGGTTTCAGGCCATCAAAGAAGCGGTAGACGCCGAACGCCAAGGCCAACACCAGCGGATGGCGGGCAGCTTTTAGCCCCAGCACTGCCAAGGGGAAAGCCACATATTCATCGGCGACGATACTGCCATGATCCTGTCCATCAAAATGCAGGGACGCCATGTGGCACACCGGCACGGCGGCCAACAGCATCAGCGTGATGATGACCACCTGCTGACGGGTCGAGCGACCTGACAGCCACCAGGCCAACGGCAGGCCAAGCAAGGAACCAAACGTGCCTGGGGCCACGGGCATCAGCCCCAGCCCAAAACCGGTGGCTAACCACAAGTTGGCAGTGCCAACGATATCGAGCATCAGCTGGCCTGCTGGGCCTGATGCTCCAGCTCTGCCACCATATCGGGCGACAGGTTCAGGGCGCTGGCCAACTGGTCCAGCCAGGCGCGTTCCATGGGGTTCTGGTCGTCGGTCACCGCCACGCTGATCAGGTACATTTCACGGGCGGCCTGGGGGGAGTCCGCTTCGCGAGCCAGCGCCCTGGCGTCCAACGGGGCGCGCAGCTGCTGCTCTACCCAGCGGTGCATCTCTTCGTCGGCACCCAGCGCATCGATCTGCTGAGTGATCAGCGCCTGTTCCTGTTCATCGATATGGCCATCGGCGCGGGCTGCCATGATCATGGCTTGCAACAGCTCCAGGCTGCGGCGCTCCTGGTACTCACCGCTGAGTACCTCGACACGCTCCCCTTCTGCCGACGCCGCCGTGGCACCGCCGTTGGCCTGGGAGCGTTGCCAGGCTTTCCAGGCCAACACGCCAACCCCGGCAATGGCCCCATACTTCAGCGCTTTGCCCCCCATGCTGCGGCCTCGCTTGGAGCCAATCAGCATGCCCATGGCCCCGCCACCCAGCAGGCTCTTCATGTCGAACCCGCCCGAGCTGCCGCCGGAGCGCGCCGCTTGGCTGCCACTGCCGCCCAACTGCCGCGACAACCCATCCATGATGCCCTGCACGTCCATGCCACCACGGCCGCCTTTGCCACCACTGGCCTGATTCATCAATTGCTGGAGAATCTTGCTCGCATTCATCCTTGCTCCCCCTTCGGGTCATCATCGTGAATTGATCGGTTCTGGTT
>NZ_LFGS01000004.1:250499-252301 GCF_002078135.1 Halomonas sp. BC1
AAGCATCGAACATGAACGTAACGTGAACCGCCGGGCTCGTCACCCTTCCCCCTTCACCACGACCGTGCTGCCCTGACGGCTGGGCAGCACGTCGATACGAATCGGCATCTGCTCCTTGAGTTCGCTGACATGCGAAATGATGCCGATCATACGCCCGCTCATCTGCAGCTCGCTGAGCATGGCGATGGCCTGGTCCAGCGCGTCCTGGTCGAGGCTGCCAAAGCCTTCATCTATGAATAGCGTATCCAGCTGAATACCGCCTGCATAGGCTTGCACCACATCGGAAAGCCCTAGCGCCAGTGACAGCGCAGCCATGAACGACTCGCCGCCGGAGAGCGTCGCCACCGGGCGATTCTTGCCGGTATAGGTATCGGCCACGTCCAGCTCCAGGCCAGAGGCTTTATTGCCTTTGGAAGGGTCTTCCCGGCGCACCAACTGATAGCGCCCGCGGCTCATGCGCACCAGGCGCGCGGAGGCTTGAATCAGCACATCGTCCAGCAGCACGCCCAGCACGAAGCGCTGCAAGCTGATGCGATTCCCAGTGCGCCCGTTGGCCACTTCGCTGAGCGTACCCCACAGTTTGTACTGCTCGTCCAGGGCCGCCTCCACATTGCGCGCCTCTGCCAACCGCTGTCGGGTGGCGGTGAGCTGGTCTACCCGTGCGCTCAGCCGCTGGTAATGCTGTCGGCACGCCTCCTCCCGGGCCTTGCTGTTGTCAGCCTGGGCATCGAGGGCAGCAACGTCGGGCGGCGTCTTGCCTTCCAGCAGCGGCGCACTGGCTTCGAGCTGCCCTTCCAGCCTGGCCAGTTCCCGTTGAAAGCGCGCCACGTCGTCACTCAGCCGCTGCTGTTCGGCGGTGTCCAGGCGAGCGGTGATAAATGCCTGCTCATCCTCAAAGGGGCTACCCTGCAGGGCCGTTTGCCACTCGGCCTGGGCCGCTTCCAGCGTCCGCTGCGCCTCGGCCTGGCGCTGGGTTGCCTGAGTGAGCGTGGTTTGCGCCTGGGTGAACGCCGTGTGGGCGGTCTGGGCCTGGCTCTGGGCGGCTTTCCAGCTCCGCTCGCAGGTGTCCATCTCACGCTTCACGGCCGCTAACGAGGCATTCACGCTCTCCAGCGATGCGCTATCGCCCAGCTGTTCACGCAGCTTCTGGCACTGCTCACCGACGTGCTCGGCCTGCTGCTCCAGGCGCTGGGCGTCTTGTTGGGCGCTCACCCATGCCTGTCGAGCGCGCTCATGGGCGCTGCGCGCCTGCTTCACCTCCTCTTGCGTGACCAGTAGCTGGGCCGTCGAGGCAGGCGCGGGATGCTCACGGCTGCCACACACCGGACAAGGCTGGCCACCCTCCAGCTGCTCAGCGAGCAGAGCCGCCTGACCCTGGTGCCAGCGCATCTCCTGCTCGATGGCGTGCTGCTCCTGTTGGGTGGCCGCACGCTGCTTCTGCTGTGCATTTTCGCGCGCCCGGGCCACTTGCTGGGCAAGCGCTTGCTGCTGTTTCTCCAGCGTGGCCAATGCCTGACACTGAGCGAGGGATTGCTCTAGCGCATAGGCCTGGCGTTGCAGGGCGGGCAGCTGTTCATATTGGGCATTGGCCGCCTCGAGCGTTTCCTGAGCCTGCTGGTGAGCCGCTTGGCGCGGGGCAATGGCCTGTTCGGCGGCGGCCCACTCGCGCTGGGCCGCCGTGGCGTTTTGCTGGGCGCTTTGCTGGGCATAAAACGGTGTTGCCAGGGCCTGGGTCTGCTCATGCTGCCGCAGCTGCTGCTGGGCACGCTGCACGGCCGGCTGCTGCACCAGCAGCGCGGCTT
>NZ_LFGS01000004.1:252610-262013 GCF_002078135.1 Halomonas sp. BC1
CACGGCCTGCTCCCGCTGCTCGGCGGCCAGGGCCAGGTCGTGCCTGGCGGTCTGGTGGTCAGGGGCCAGCGCAGCGAGGGCAGCTTCCAGGGCGGCTTCGCTCTCGACATCGCTGGCCGCCAGCATGCCTTGTACACGCTGGCGATGGTCGTTCATCTCACGCACGATGTGCTTGGCCTGGTCCGCCAGGCGCTGTTCGATGCGCTGGAAGATCTGGGTCTGAAACAGCTGGGCAAAAATCTCCTCGCGTTCCTTGGAGCCTGCCAGCAACAGCTCGCGGAACTTGCCCTGGGGCAGCACCATCACCTGGCGGAACTGCCGAGCATCCAGCCCCAGCAACTGCTGCAGCTGGCCGTTGGCATCGGTGACCTTGCGCGCCACCAGGCATTCGTCCTCCTGGCCTTCTGGGGTCAGCCGCCACAGCTGGGCTTCGGCAGCCTGGCTGGTGGTACCCTCGCCATTGGCTTTGGGACGCTCCTGTTGGGGCACGCGACGCACCCGATAGGTGCTTTCCCGCAGGCGAAACGTGAGGGTGACTTCGGTGAGCAGGTCTGGCGCAGCCTGGTCGCAGCGCATCTGGCCAGCATCCCGTTCATTGCCGGTGGTTTGGCCGTAAAGTGCGAAGCAGATGGCATCGAGTATCGAGCTTTTGCCAGCACCGGTGGGGCCATTGATCAGGAACAGCGGGCTTTTGCCCAGCACGGTGAAGTCAATGGTGTCACGCCGTGCAAACGGGCCAAAGGCCTGCAGGGTCAGTGTCAAAGGCGTCATGCTGGCCCCTCCTGCTCGCGGTCAAGGGCGGCGATCAGCTCGCCCATGGCGCGGGCCTGCTCGTCATTCATGGGCTCGCCGCTGGTCTGGGTGAAGAAATCGCTGAACATGTCCAGCGCGCTGAAAGCGAGACGTTCACGGCTCAGCGACTGGCGACCTGCCGTTTCCAGCATGCCGGGCTTTTCCAGATGCAGGACGTTGGGATACACCGCCCGCAGCTTGCCCATGGGGTCGAGAATGGCGTGCCGGTCGGTGAGGCGCACCAGCAGGTAGTCATCGGCACGGGGGTCTTCGCTCCCCATGGCCAGCAGCTGCGCCAACTCTCCCTCTAGCACGCGCACGTCGCGCCTGGGCGTCAACGGATGCTGAGTGATGCTCACCAGGCCTTCGCTGCCCATCTCCACCAGGGTGACGCCCTTGCGCTGCGTCGCCTCGGAGAAGCTGTATTTCAGCAGCGAGCCGCTATAGCGGATGTGCTCGCTCCCGCGGTACTGGGGGCCATGGAGGTGCCCCAGCGCCACGTAATCGAAACCCTGCATGGGTTCCCAGGCAACGCTTTCCGCACCGCCCAGGGTGAGCGGGCGTTCGGACTCGCTGGCCGCCCCGCCCTCCACGAAGCAATGGCTCATGAGCAGCGCCGGGCGCGCGGGATGGCGCTGGGCGTGAATACGCTCCAGCAGGTAGCGGTGGGCGGCATCGAAATCGCGCACGTCGGCGCCAAACGCGCTGCGCACGTACTCCGGGTCGGCGTAGGGAATGCCGAAAACATCCACCGTCACGCCATTGACGGCAAGCGTCACCGGCTGATCGCAGGTGGCCAAATCGGTGAGGATGTGTAACCCGGCCTGGCGCAGGTGACGCGCCCCAAACCCGAGCCGCGCAGCGCCATCGTGGTTGCCAGAGATCATGATGACCGGCAGGCCACGTTTCTCGCACAGCTCGGCCAGTATCTCATCCAGCAGGGTCACCGCCGCTGCCGGAGGCACCGAGCGGTCGTAGATGTCACCAGCAATCAGCACCGCATCCACGCGCTCACGGTCGATGATCGTCAGCAGCTGCTGCAGGACATGACACTGGTCGTCCAGCAGCGAGAGATTGTGAAACAGCCGACCCAAATGCCAGTCGGCGGTATGAAGTAGTCGCATGACAGGCTCGATCCAGAAAGTATGAGCGCATCATACCAACCCGATGGCCAACGACGCACAAAAGCCGAGCACAAAAAGCCCCGCACGAGGGCGGGGCCGGAGCCTGGTGGCTTCCCGCTGGCCCACCACAGGAGCCAGCGGCGACACACCGGGTTAGTTGCGGAACGCGTCCGGGTATGTGGTCAAATCCACACCCCAGAGTACTGGCAACATGAAGTAGACCGCCGCGGCAATCAGGAACATGGAAATGATGTTCAGCCAGAAGCCGTTGCGCACCATCTCCATGATGGTGATCTTGCCCGTGGCAAAGATGATCGCGTTGGGCGGCGTGCCCACCGGCAGCATGAAGGCACAGTTGGCCGCCATGGCCGCAGGTACCATCAACACGAAGGGATGGATATTCAACGCCAGCGCCAGCGACGCCAGTACCGGCAGAATCATCGTGGCCGTGGCCGTGTTCGAGGTGATTTCCGTGAGGAACAGCACCATGCCCGTGGCCAGCAGAATCACCAGCATGAAATTGACGCCTTCCAGAACGCTCATCTGACCGCCAATCCAGGACGCCAGGCCCGAAGAGCCGAAGCCCGCCGCGATGGCCAAACCGCCCCCGAACAGCAGCAGAATGCCCCAAGGCACGTCTTTGGCCACGCTCCAGTCCAGCAGGCAGCCGCCTTTGGAAGGCGAAGGAATCAGGAACAGCGCAATGGCCGCGGCAATCGCGATCATGGTGTCGTTGATGCCAGGGATGTTGATGATCTGCCCCTGCCACAGGAACGAGCGGGTGATCCAGAAGAATGCCGCGAACAGGAAAACGCCCAGTACGGCTTTCTCTTCGAAAGATATCTTGCCCAGCGCCTCTTTCTCCTTGCGAATCAGCGCACGGCCACCCGGCAGCTTGGCCAGCTTGATGGGATAGATGAAGCGCGTCAGCATGACCCAGCCGATGAACAGCAGGATCACCACCACCGGGAAGGCAAACATCAGCCAGCCCGCAAAGGAAATTTCGACGCCAAACAGCTCGCTGACGATAGCGGCCAGAATGATGTTGGGCGGCGTGCCGATCAAGGTGCCCAGACCGCCGATGGTGCCACCGTAACCCACACCAAAAATCAACGACTTGCTGAACTTGTCGATTTCGGCACTGTGGTCTTCCGAGCTCTTTTTCAGCTCTTCCGTTACCTGGAAGACAATGGCAGTACCAATCGGCAGCATCATCATGACCGCTGCGGTATTGGATACCCACATGGACAAGAAGCCGGTGGCCGCCATGAAGCCAAAGACGATGCTATTGATGCTGGTGCCCAGAATGGAAATGATCGACAGCGCAATGCGCTTGTGCAGATCCCATTTTTCCATGGCCAGAGCGATCATGAAGCCGCCAAGGAACAGGAAGATGATCGGGTTACCGTAGGCCGCCGTCACCGTATTGCCATCCAGGGCGCCGGTAATCGGCAGCAGGATGATGGGCAGTAACGAGGTGACCGGGATCGGAATCGCTTCGGTGATCCACCAGACGGCAACCCACAGCGTGGTAGCCAGCACCATGCGCCCTTCGAAGCTCAGGTCGGCCGGATGGAAAAACAGCAAAACAAAGGCAAAGAGAGCTGGCCCGAGTACCAGGCCAATTTTTTGCGCCGTATTGAAGGCAGGCGGACGCGGAGGCTGATTGCCTGGCTGTGCGTCAGAGGAACCACCTCGCCCAGTGCTGCCCGTGCCAGAAGTGGGCAGCGCACACATGAGGAGGTTTTTTGCTTGGTCGTGGGAATGCCAAAGGGAGTCCCAGAGCGTCATCGTGGCAGTTCTGCGCATTATGAAGTACCGCTCGCAGTCAGGGTGAACGAATGGGCGCCGTACGGGCCAACCCAAGGACAAATGTGCCAGCGCGTCTGGCTTTTTTGAGGTGCCCTTTATTCACTGCCATAAGCCATTAGTCCAGTAAATTGACGGCAATTACGACCAAAGTCTAAACACTTTGGTCGTAATTATTAGCAGTGGCTAAGATGTTGCCCGCAGAGAATCAAGGTGCTTTCAAGACAGAACACAGTGTGACAACAAGCACTGACAAAGCGCTACCGCACAGCACGCCGAGTCTCCGATGGTGGCCAATCAAGCGATGAACACAGCCTCGCAGGCCCCAGCGGCCGTCGCCTGAACCACTCTTACCCAGTTTCCTGAAAGGCTTACTTCGGCTTGCGCTCCCTGAGCGCAAGCCGTTTTTTTAGTCCAGATGCTCCAACGTGACCACGATATCCTGGCGCGAAACGTCGATGTTCCAGAAGGTATAGCTATCGTCATCCTCATCGACCAGGCGAATATCGAAGTAAGGGCTGCGATAGCCCGTCAACGTCACCCGCTGGGTATCACCATTCATCAACACATCGCTCCCAAGCACGTCCTCTTCCCAGCGGGAAGACGATGCTGGGCTCACGTACATGTAATAGATGGTGTAGCCGGTACGATTGGTGATATCCACATAGTAATCGTCCGCCATCACGAGCGACGAGCTGCACAGCAGCAATAAAGAGAAGAGCCACACTTTGATACGCATGGGTATATCCCTGATGTTTTTTTTGGAGGAAACCACGGTAGCGCACCAGGTCTGCTGACACCGAACCTAGGCGCTAGGCTTTGTACGAAAAGTCGGCGAGCGATGGCCAGACAAGGCAAAAATCGGCGAAAAGACGGAGTTTACAAGGTGTAAATGAGTACTTTGATCGGACTCGCGCACGAGCCGATTTTTAACGCCGTATGGGCGAGCGTAGGCAGTTTTCGTGCAAAGCCTAATAGCAGTATATCTCCGGCCCGCCATTTTCGAGATAGCCTTAGGCGCTTTTTTGCTGGTCCCCCACGGCCTCTTCGTAGCTGATAGAATACCGCCCCTTTCAGGCACGGGTTGGCGGCTTGCCAGCTCGCGGCTCCACCGACTACTGCACCCACTACCTGAGAGTTGCGTCATGATAGCTACCGCCACTGCCCTCTTCCGACCACTGTTACAATGGGGGCTCGTACCCCAGATCGTGATGGGGATCATTGCGGGGGTGCTGCTGGCGCTGCTCGCCCCTACGGTCGCCAGCGATATTGCCCTGCTGGGCCAACTGTTCATTGCCGCCCTGCAGGCCGTCGCCCCCATTCTGGTATTCGTACTGGTGGCTGCGGCTATCGCGGCACATCGCCAAGGGCAACCTACGCACATTCGTGCGGTGCTGCTTTTATATATATGTGGAACGCTGATCGCGGCGCTGATTGCAGTGGCCGCCAGCTTCCTGCTACCAACCGAACTGACGCTGGATGCCGGCCAGGTAGACGGCAACCCACCCAGCGACATTTTCAGCGTACTGCGTGATTTGCTGCTGAACGCGATTACCAACCCGGTCAGCGCGCTGATGGAAGGCAACTTCATCGCCATTCTGGCCTGGGCCATTGCGCTGGGTCTGGCGCTGCGCCAGGCGGCCGATACCACGCGCCAGGCGCTGCAAGACCTCTCCAACGCCATTACCCGCATCGTGACGCTGGTGATTCGGCTGGCCCCCATTGGCATTTTTGGCCTGGTGGCGGGTACGTTGGCTGAATCCGGTATGCAAGCGCTGCTCAACTATGCCCAATTGCTGGGGGTCATCGTGGGCTGCATGCTGTTCGTCGCCCTGGTGAGCAACCCCTTGCTGGTCTATCTGGTCACTCGCCAGAATCCTTACCCGCTGGTGTTCACCTGCCTGCGCGGCAGTGCCATTACCGCCTTCTTCACACGCAGCTCGGCGGCCAATATCCCGGTGAACCTGGAACTGTGCCGTCGCCTCAAGCTGGATGCCGATACCTACTCCATCTCCATTCCGCTGGGCGCCACCATCAACATGTGCGGCGCCGCCATCACCATTACCGTCATTACTCTGGCAACGGCGCATACGCTGGGCATTGCCGTGGACTTCCCCACTGCTCTGCTGCTGTGCGTGGTGTCGGCCCTGGCAGCCTGCGGCGTGTCTGGCGTGGCCGGTGGGTCGTTGATGCTGATTCCCATGGCGGCAAGCCTGTTCGGCATTCCTACCGAAGTCGCCATGCAGGCCGTGGCCATTGGCTTCGTCATCAGCGTGGTGCAGGACTCCACCGAGACGGCGCTCAATTCGTCCACCGACGTGCTGTTTACGGCTGCCGCCTGCCGGGCGCAAGAGGCGAGGCGCGCGTAGGCGTTTGCCTGGGGGAGTGGCGGCTGACCACCGCCGCTCCCCCGCACGCCCTCCCACGAAGGTTACCCACGATTTGCTCTACGACGCTCTCGTACTACCCGCTAGATGTTTCAAGCGCCCGCTTACCCAGGTGCCGCAGATAAACCCGACAAAATAGCCGGACATGATGATCCCCAGCACCGCGCTGGAGAAACCTTCCGCCGTGCCTCGCAGGGTAAGCAGCGTGTTGAGCAGGCCGTTGCCCAGCAACAGCAGTGCCACACTGCGCAGTATCGATTTAACGGGATGGAGCATGGCTAATGAATACATCGCGCTTCCTCGTAGCAGACTCGCTACAGACCATGCATGCAAGATGCCACTGGAAATCTTCTCTACACATGACACGCCCCTGACAGAAGGTCATAATAATTGCCAGGCTAACGTTTCCTACTGACGGCCAAGGGAGTATGCCATCGTGAACCAGTCGATCGAGCCAGCCGATACGAGTCAGCATTCCGCCCTGCGCGCAGGCTTTCAGGGCGTTCGCGAAGCCATCCCTTTGCTGGGTGGCTATGTGCCCGTTTCGCTATCGTTTGGCCTGGTCGCAACCCAGGCGGGCTTCACGACCTGGGAAGCCGCGATCATTTCGGCCCTGATCTACGCTGGCGCCTCGCAGTTTCTGTTCGTGGGCATGATCGCGGCTGGCGCGCCGCTGTGGCTGGTGGTGGCGCTGACCCTGCTGATCAACGTGCGCCATGTGGTGTATGGGCCAAATCTGGCGCCTTTGCTACCCCGTAGCCGCCACTGGCCCTGGCTGATGCACGGCCTGACCGACCAGGTATTTGCCCTGGCGCTCACCCGCCTGCCGCAGCTCCCCGAGGCCAAGCGCTTTGCCTGGTTCGTGGGCGCGTCGCTGCTGGCCTGGGGGGGTGTGGGTCCTGGGTACCATCGCCGGAGCCAGCGGTGGCGAAGCCGTCACCGCCCGCTGGCCATTGCTGGGAGAAATCATGCCCTTTGCCCTGCCTGCGCTCTTCCTCACCATGGTGGCACCGCGCTTTACCAGCAAACGCTGGGCGGCCGCCACCACTTGTACCGTGCTGGCCGCACTGGGCTTGACCCTGGCAGGCTGGAGCAATGTGGCCATTCCGCTGGCGGCGGCCTGCGGCGCCTTGTGTTTCTACATCCTGACCTTTCGCAGCCAGGAGCACACGCCATGAGCGCATCGCTGTGGGTTGCCGTGGTGATATGCGCGCTGGGCACGCTATTGATGCGGGTGGTGCCCTTCCTTTGGATGCAGCGCCGCCTGGGTAGCGACACCGGCCTCAATGCCATGCCACAGTGGCTGGTGATCCTCGGCCCGCTGATGATTGCAGGCGTGCTGGGGGTTTCCATCGTTCCCGTCAACCCCAGCCCGACCTCGTGGCTCGCCACGGCCATCGGACTGAGCGTGACGCTGCTGGTATGGCGGCGCCTGCGCTCCCTGGGCTGGCCAGTGGCGGCGGGGGTCGCGGTGTTTGGGGTGGTGGAAGTAGGACTCGCCCTCCTGGGCTAGACAGATAGCACCGTGTGGCACGCTAAGTTTGCCGAGGCGATGGGCACCAGTGTAGACACCATCAAAAGCTGGGAAACCAAACGCCGCAACCCTACAGGGTTAGCCGGTGACTGCTCCCGTGGCCTTGGCCTTCTCGAATTCCAGCAGCAGCGCTTTCATGGGACTGTCTTCCATCTTCTTGATAGTGCTGCGCCTGGCGGCGACACTGTGGGTCAGTCCGGTGACCGCATCGACACCGACATGGGCCTTCATACCGAAGTAATACTGCTTACCCTTCCGGGTCTGCTTCATCGGCCAGGGCATACCACTGCCGCAGAAAGTAAATGCGCAGCATGCGCTCCAGGCCAATGGGTGGTCGGCCTCGCTTGCCCGCTGAATTCGGGAAGTAGGACGGCGACAGTGCTACGATCAGCCGTTGCCACGGCACCAGCTCCTCCATCCTGGCAAGACACCGCTCGCGGCGGGTGACCTTCTTCTTGTTCTGGTGCTCAGCCTGGGCGAATGAGATCTGTTTCATCGGAGTGGCTCTGTCAGCGGGTGTTGGACGACAGGTCAGATTTTACCTCGTCGGTGGCTATGAGGCAGCTCCGACGGGATTTATGCAGCGTTTCCTTAGGGCGCTGGTCGATATGAAGGCTGTTTCACCAATATGAACTCAACCACCGCACGCCGTGAGAGCAAGCTGCTTCTCGTTTTTGGCGGTTCATTCTTCGAGCGGTGGCCACTGCCGCGCCGTATGCACGATATTCAGGATTCGCACCTGCGTTTCTACGATGTCATATACGACCATATAGCTGCTGTGGACGGCCAGCTCAAAGGTGCCCGGCACCCTCCCGCCCCGGCCCATTCTTGGAAAATCCTGAAGCACTGCTGTTCTTTCTGCTATCAGATCATCAAGTGCCAGGGCAGCAAGAGGGTTGTCTTCCTCAATGTAGTCGTAAATGTCTTCACGATCCCTGACGGCTTCAGGCGTCCATAGCAGCTCCATCATTCAGGAGCAGCCATACGGGCGCGGGTTGCTGCGCGGCGAGCAGCAAAACGGGCTTCAACATCAGACGCGGGAATCAGATTGCCCACCTCCGCAGAGGTCCGCGACTGCGCGACCTTCTTTGCCAGCCAAGCATCGTATTGCTGTGCCTCTTCCTGCTGGGCCACGTAACTGCGCATGAAGTCGCGAAGAAGCTGGGCTCCGGTGCGGTCATGGGCTTTGG
Source organism: Halomonas sp. BC1 (assembly GCF_002078135.1). NCBI lineage: Bacteria > Pseudomonadati > Pseudomonadota > Gammaproteobacteria > Oceanospirillales > Halomonadaceae > Halomonas > Halomonas sp. BC1. Next base: position 261,447 of record NZ_LFGS01000004.1, read on the forward strand.
CGGCATTGGCAAACTCAGCCTTCAGACTGTCATCGACTCGAAAAGTAAAAGTGGCATCACCCATGGCACCATCCTCATGTGTTACATGCAGTGTGCAGTGTAGCACGACACCCTGAATGTCTCTATGAGATTGATGCCCATACCAGCGGGTGATCTGCACCGGAATTTGCCATGTCCAGCGGTACAGTAGCGGTACATACATCAGTTTTGGCCATCTGCGCATAAATACGCTAAACCACTGACGCATAAGTACTTTCTACTTATTTTGATTACGATTGTATACGCTTGATTTTCCTAGGGAACCGCTGATCAATTCGCCCCTGTGCGGCTGAAGCGCTCAGGGCGGCATATTCACCGCGTCAACGGTCACTTTCTGGCCACGGAAGGTGGCCTTTTTACCCTGGCAGCCGGGTTATCCGGCTGCCAGGCCAGATTCAAGACACACTGGCCCCGTCAGCATGGCCCTGGCATCGTCCAGCCAGCACCAAATTGCCGAGGGCGAACAGGGTGAACAGCTGCGCCTGGTTCCTGGCCAGTCCCTTGTAGCGAACCTTCCGGTAGCCGAAT
>NZ_LFGS01000004.1:262973-272945 GCF_002078135.1 Halomonas sp. BC1
CCCTCGAGCAGCTTACGGACCTACCACATCCATCAACTTGGCATAGTCGGTCACCACATCGTATTTCACCTTATCCTCGGTCACCTGCTGGCTGATCTCGTCGAAGAACTTGCGGGCGCAGTCGATCTTTTTCTGTTCGATCTCGCGCAGCTTCATGGATGACATAGTGCCTTTGGTCTCAGCAACGAAGTAGATGTGCTTCACACTGCCGGCACGGAAAGAGATGGCCCAGTCGGGGTTGTAGTCGCCCACCGGCGTTGGGATCAGGAAGCCCCTTGGCAGCTTGGCATAAACCACTACCTCACTGCTGGTATCGAGTTCGGTGACAAAACGACGCTCGATCTCCGAATCGGTGATGGCGTAGTCGTAGATGTGGTTCTTGAGCTTTTGCGTGGCCCGGGAGAAGTCTTGTCCGGTTTGGTTGGCGGTGAAGATATCCACATCGTAACGCTCGTCCACTTCATCGTAGGCCAAACGCTCGATGACCATCGCGGCCTTCTGTTCGGTGATCAACCGGGATGCCTCGGCGATGAAGTGTTCAGGGTTTTGCCGGAACTGCTGGAATACAGCGGGTTGTATACCTTGCAGTATCCTGGCTGCTGTCTGGCGGGTCAGCTGGGCGTTTTCGGCTACCTTGCCGAGCAGGTCATAGCGGACCCGCGAGTGGATTGAGTCGCCGTATTCCGTCGCGGTTTCCTCGACCTTGAAGCCATCGCCCTGCTTCAGTTGCTCATCTGTCAGACCATCATGCTGGATGCCCTTTTGCACGGTGTATTGAAGCGGGGTGACACGCAGGTTCTTGTCCAGGGCTGCGATGCACTTGCGGACCAGCTCATCCGAGTCGAAGTCGACACGGTACACCGCTTTGCGATTGATCCTTTGCCACAACGCCTGGAACTCCTTTTTGTCGAAGTTGGCGTTTAGGGGGTTGGTTTTCGGCTTGCGGCCATCCTCGATTTTAGGCAGTTGGGCGTCGCTGAATACGCTGTCGATCAGCTCAAATACTTGATCGGCATAGGGCTTCAGGTCATCAGGCAAGTCGGCTAAGGCGCCTTGCTCTTTAGCCTGGTGGTAAGTCGGCGCTATTTGGTCGGTTTCATCGGTGTAGTCGTTCTTCACCAGGTAGCGGTATATCTGCTTGGCCATAGCGGGGGTGACGTCCACCGGCCCTTGCTCGGTCGTCAGCTGCTTGCCGGTGAAATAGGCTTCGGTTGCCTGGCGCGGCCGTGCGCTCAAGGTTTCACTTATCTCCTGTTGTAAACCGGCGACAAAATCCTTGTAGCTCTCACTGGCAATCACGGTCAGCACGTTGATGGTGTGAACCACGGCGGGGTTATCCATGCGGTCACCGTGCTGATCCACCGACAAGCGTAACCCGCGCCCCACTTCCTGGCGTCGTGAGATGGTGTTGTCGCTGTGCTTGAGCATGCACATGACAAAGACGTTGGGATTGTCCCAGCCCTCGCGCAGGGCCGAGTGGGAGAAGATAAATCTGACCTTTCGTTTAGCTCTGGTTTCTGCATCATCTGCTCCTGTATGGAGCGCCAAAAGGCTCTCTTTGTCCTTCAGAATCAGGTCATAAGCATCCACATCGTCAGAATCAACCGATCGCGCTCCAACTTTAGGGTCTTTCAGACGATTGGTCTTCTTATCGATGGAGAAATAACCGTTGTGTGTGGCTGCTGGGTTGATATCGTCAAGGTACTGCCGGTAGGCTTCATTATCGATTGCCAGCTCAGACAGATATTCGTCCTTCAGCTGCTCATATTCTTCTTCGAAAATTCGTGCATACTCGCCTCGCTCATCAGGCTTATCATAGTCGCGGTACTTGGCTACCTCGTCGATAAAAAACAGCGACAGCACCTTGATGCCCTGGGCAAACAACTGTTTTTCCCGATCCAGATGGGCCTTGATGGTTTCACGAATCTGAATACGTCGGATATCTCGCTCGGACACATCGCCGCTGGCTTCACCGGCCTTCAATACCAGGCCATTGGTGAACTCCACAGTGTCGGTGGTGGCGTCGATCTGACTGATGGTGAAGCCGTCACGATATTGATCCAGCTCGCCGGACTCGGCAAACAGATCATTGCGAAACTGCAAGCGGCGTAGCTGACGCTTGATCTCACCGGACTTGAGTTTCACCTCCAGCTCGATACGGGCAACTGGCGCCTGCCTGGATATATCGATGCCTTCCAGATACAGATAAGCATTGGTGCCAGCCAGCCCCCGCGTCTGGATGCCACGCACGGCGATCTTCTTGACCAGCTTCTGGTTGTAGGCATCCAGCGCATCCAGGCGGTGAATACGGTTGTGCTGGGTTCGGTGAGTGGCCGAATACCGCAGAATCATCAGCGGCTTGAACTGGGGCAAAGCTTCCATGGTGGCTTTGCCTTCCATCTTCTGCGGTTCATCCAGAATCAGGATGGGGCGGTTGGCGGCGATCACATCGATGGGCTTGCGAGATTGAAAGTCATCCAGCTCGTCGTAGATACGCCGGTTGTCTGCGCCTCGGGCGTTGAACGCCTGGATGTTCATCACCATCACATTGATACCGGCATCCGACGAGAAGCTTTCCAATTCATGCAGTCGCTTGGAGTTGTAGATGAAGAATCGCGCCTTCTTGCCATAGCTCTCGGTGAAGTGCTCAGCCGTGATCTGCAGGGATTTGTAAACCCCTTCGCGGATGGCAATGGACGGCACCATGATGATGAACTTGCTCCAGCCATAGCGCTTGTTCATCTCAAAGATCGTCTTGATGTAGCAGTAGGTCTTACCGGTGCCGGTCTCCATCTCTACGTCGAGGTGGATGCGCGTAGCCGCCAGAGCGTCCTTTTTATAAGCCGCCTTGACGGGCACCCGATTGCCCTTGTTGTCGTAGGTCGTGAACTCGGTCAGCGACGTTGCAACTGGCAGGTTTTGGCGTCGTTGGACCGTCTGGATGTTTTCCAACACCTGTGCTTCGCTTAGGGCAATGTCGGCATTCCTGAAGCCATCCTCGTCAAAGGCGCTGGATTGCGCGCGCTGACCCGGATCGATCCGGTAGGTCAAACCGTCGAGCAGGGGCTGACCGGCAAAGCAGTCGACCACGGACTCCACGGCGTGGGTCTGGTAGGCCTGGGTTTTAAACTTCAGCTTCATGGCATTCTCTTTCTGCATTCTTTCTGCAAGGCTTTCTGCACGCCGTCGCGCAGAAAGCATCTGATCTTCTATAACAAGCTCATGGCATCAATTGCAGCAACTCACAAGTTTTCCCTGTGAGTTGCTAATGGACCAATCGCTAAGCAATCACTACCGTCACAGGGAGCGCACTTCAGTGCTGGGCGACAATTGGCGGAAGATCTGCTCGACGTTGATTTTTACTGCATCAGAGACAAAGCCATTGTCGCGGAACACCACGCGCAGAGGTTCATGCTTGGCCAATTCCTTGACCAGCTCTTCGGTAATACCAGTATCGAAGCAGGCGACCAGAGCGTTGTCATCGACGAAGAACACGGTTTTGTCTTGCAGGGTTTCGCGGCGAATCGGCAGGGTCAGATCCACACCCCAGTCCACCAGCACCTGAAACAGGAGATCTTCCGGCGTTCGGTCGGGTTTGACGTTGTCCACCGCTTCCAACAGGTCACTCTGAGACAGCTCATCAGGACGGTAGTAGATGTCCTTCATATTTGAGGTGTCGACCTTGAGCACGCGAAAGCCGACATCGCGGTTCCACTCGGGGTGGCAATCGCCTGCTAGTGCTCTTGTGCCAGCGCGCCGAATGCGCTCTTTTGCAATTGCTGAGATAGTTTTGTACCCAGCTTTTCTAGCCTCTGAATCACTAGGCGTCACCTCAGGAAGCTGCACGGAAATACACTGTCGCTTTTTCCCATCTGTTGCGGAAAGCTCCATGACAGCATGTGCTAGAGAGCCCGAACCGGCAAAGAAGTCGAGCACAGTCCCCTCTTTACAACTCATTTGCAGTAAGAGCTTCAGGAGGTTTACGGGCTTTGGTGTCTCAAAAACCGCCTTTCCGTCGAACATATTCTTGAGTGCATTCTTTGCGACTTCATTCGTGCTTGCATCCTCAGCGAATATAATTGTCTCGGGAGTTAAACCACGCTCTTTGGCGTTAAGGTAAGTTTTGATACGGGGCACTCCATTCCCGTCCTTGCCAAACCAAATGCGACCTTCTGCAATCGCCTTGTCCATTTCGGGTTTCGTATAAACCCAGCATCTTCCGCTTTCAAGCTCGTGTTTTTTTCCGTTGGGCGCCTCAAGAGTATAAAACTGAGACTTTGTACCGTGTCCTGCTTGAGCGGTTGCGGGATCAGATTTCCAGTCTCCCCGGGGATCATTGTCAGGATTTTTGTAGTTTGCAAGTGCCTTTTCCGACATTGGAAGTTGGGCTATTGGTCGAACGGCTGGCTTTCGAGACTTCGTGTAGCAAACGATATAATCATGTCGGGATGAAACAATTTTTCGATTTTCTCTATTGGTACGCTTCTCCCAGATGAAATTCCCAATGAAATTCTCGCTTCCAAAAATTTCATCGCAAAGCTTATTGAGATTCGCGAGTTCAACATCGTCAATAGAAATGAAGATTAAACCGTCATCGGACAGAAGGTTTCGTGCAAGCCTTAAACGCGGATAAATTAGGGATAGCCAATCTGAATGGAACCTTCCATTGGCTTCTGTGTTTGCGATCAGTCGATTCCCTTTCTCATCAGACTGCATTGACCGTTCCAAGAAACCATGCATCGACTCTGCAAAGTTATCGGCGTAAACAAAGTCATTCCCTGTGTTGTAAGGTGGATCTATATAGATCATTTTGATCTTACCGAGAAAGCTCTGTTGCAGTAGCTTCAGCGCCTCAAGATTGTCACCGTCAATGAATAGATTCTTTGTCAGCTCGAAATCTACACTCTCTCCTGGGCTCGGTCGCAAGGTTCGAGCTATAGGAGCATTGGCAACCGAGAGGGCCTCTCGCTTACCCGGCCAATCCAATCGATACCGTTCCTGCGGCCCCTCCACAATCGAGTCGCTCAGCTCCTGACGCAACTGATCAAAGTCCACTGCCAGACGTAGCTTGCCAGTGGCTTCATCTCGTGCCTCCGTTACACAGCTAGGGAATAACTCCTGAATCTTTGCAATATTGTCTTGGCTCAGATCCGGGCTGTGCATTTTCAGTTTTTCCATCATCTTTCTCTCAATGACTCTGTGTGGCAGCCTGCTGTTGTATCAGCCGCTGCAGCTCCTGTTTGGCATCGCGCAGCTCGGCATTGATGGCTACGCGCTTGTTGAATTGTTTCTCACGGCCCAGCCGCGTTTTGATCCGTTCGACTTGTTTCTGCTGGCTGGCGATGGCCTCGGCAAGCTCAATACGCTGTTCCAGTGTCAACCGCCCGGTTTGCAGTCCTTGCGCGCCCACCATATAGGGCGCTGCTGTGACATCGCTAAGGTGTGGTGTTTTTTCATCCCTCAGCCCTCCGCCTTCATCCTTCCCAAAAATCAGGGGGCTGAGTAATTGCTCATAAAGCCCGGCCATATCCAGTGCCACCGGAAGCTGCTGGCGTGGCGAGGTCTCTGGCTGCCAGTCCGTTTCGAAGTAGCTTCCCATGACCCAGCGGCTACTGTCCGCGGCACTTTTTGGGTTCTGCGCGGGTCGCTTATAAGCTGCAACCAGTTTTATACGTCCACCCTGTACCAGCTCAAAGATCAGCGGAAATGGAATGGCACGGTCGATGGCCTTGAGTACGTCCTGGTCCAGACTAGCCCCCTTGAGGTTGAGGCGAAACACCTGGATTTCTGCCACTGCAGGCGTGGCTGGCAGATTGACCGTTTCCGGGGCCAGTTTGTAGGCCCAGTTGATCTGCTCTACCTGCTGGACAAAGCGTTCCTTGAGGGCGGCACTGACGGCAGCATGCTCGTATATCTTGCTCTTGGGCACCACCCGGCCAAAGGCCGCCTGTTTCGGCCAGGCGAATAATAAGGCTGAGGGCTGAGGGATGAAGGATGATGTCATCCAGTCCTCCGCTGTTTGGTTTTTTTGGCGCAGGTGACAAGTATGGCCGTGAGCTCGTTGGCTTCGGCCATAAGATCGCTGAGTCTCTCTTTGGAAACGATACTGCTTTCCACCAGCAGTTCCAGCCAATAGGTGGTTTCTTCGAGTTCCTGCAAACCGCCTTCTATCTTGCTGATAAACTCGGCATCCGAGCGCGCACGACAGGCTTCTCGGTAATGTGCACCGACAGACGTACCCGAACGCAACACCTGCTTCCCCATCACCTGCGCTTCAGTTGTCTTGGGCAAGGCTCCATACAATCGCACTACCCGCAACGCAAATGCCTTGGTCCGCTCCCGCAAGTCGCTCACCGGTTTTTCATCCCTCATCCTTCAGCCCTCTCCTTCATCCTTCATCCTTCATCCTTCATAATTACCAAAAACGCAATCAGCTCAAAATCACCCAGTCCCTGTATCGTGGTGGTCAGTGCAGTGGTCCGGCCGCCGCCAAACAGGCTGTCGATGTCCTTTTCTTCCTTCACCTCAATCATGCTGCGAATGGCCTGGCTGAGCAGGTCGGAGTAGGGCTGCATATTGCGCCCGTCCTGGGTCCGCTCATTGAACAGCTGGCACAGGGCGCGGATGGGTTCATCCTCGCCCTTGCAACTACTGCGGATCAGGTCGAGCAAGCGCTTGACCTCGGTATGGTCGGCAATGACTTCACCATCAGTGCCGATATACACCAGGTAGTAGGGGTGCAGGCGGTTCTGCTGGTTGACGTTGACGCTGTCGTGGATGTTTTTCAGGGCGAAAATAACGCCAGGCAGTAGGCCGACGTCTGGTTGCGCTGGAACGATGGCGTGCATGCCGAAGGGCACGTTATCCAGCTCGCCGTTGGCTTTCACATAGTTCAGCAGGTCCATACGGAAGTCGTTCAGACCCAGGTCGGTAATCGAGATGCCGGCCTTGACGTCTTCCAGCTCAATGACTTCATCCTGCAGACGTTTGAGCTGCTCCTTGCGGTAGGCAATGTCACTGGACTTGGCGGTGAGCACGTTGTCATCACCGGTGGCAGTGACATCGGCGATTACCATGCGGTTTTCTACCCGCTCCTTGAGGTTGATGTATTCATCCAGGCTGATGTCCGGCCAGTAGTTGACCAGCTGGATCTGCTGGTTGGGCGATCCGATACGGTCGATACGTCCGAAACGCTGGATGATGCGCACGGGGTTCCAGTGAATGTCGTAGTTGATCAGGTAGTCGCAGTCCTGCAGGTTCTGGCCCTCGGAGATACAGTCGGTGCCAATCAGGATATCCAGCTCGCTGGGCTCATCCGGTAACGCTATCGCCTTTTCCTTGGAGCGGGGCGAGAACAGGGTCAGCAGACTCTGAAAGTCATAGCCTTTGCGCAGCGTCGACTTGGGTGCATCAGAGCCAGTCACCTTGCCGACATGCAACCCACGCTTCAATGCCATCGGGGCAAGGTTGTCATACAAGTAATTGGCCGTATCGGCAAAAGCAGTGAAGATAAGGACCTTGCGGTTGCCGGGGTTCAGCGGCTGGTCGATCTTGTCATTGATCAGTTTGAGCAGGTGTTGCAGCTTGCTGTCATCCGCTGGAGTTACCTGGCGCATGGACTCCAACAGGTTGTCGATCAAGGCCAGGTCTGCTGCCAGGTCGTGACGCCAGGAAGGCAGGTCCATATCCGCCAGGCTGATCTGGACTTTTTTGCCTACGGTAAATTCGTCCAGCCCCGAGAAACTTTCATCGTCGCCGTCAAAGGCGTCGATATCGTCCAGATAGTCACCCACTTGACCGGCTTTGCCGCTGGACTCGAAGGCGTCGATTGCTTCCAGCGTGCGAGTAATGTTGCCGCTGAGCGACGCCAGTGTCAGGCGGAAGGCGGCCACTGAGCTTTCCAGACGTTTGAGCAGGTTGGTGGTCATCAGGGCCTGCAGGCTTCGCTCACGGTCTACCTGCCGCAGCTTGCCTCTGCCGCCTTCTACCTGAGTATCGTACAGCTCTTCGTACTTACGCAACCGGCTGGGCAGGATGTAACTGATGGGGGCGTAGACGGAGAGCTTGAGCACCGATAACTGGCTGAATATCTCGTTGAGGTCGGCCACATCCTGACGTTCAGTAATCGGGCAATGGAACGACAGTGGTTTGCGGCGCTCGGGGAAGTGACCAATGTCGGTGGTGTCGTAAAAGGTCTGGATATGCTTACGCGAGCGGGCAATAGTGACCGAGTCCAGCAGCTCGAAGAAGTCGAAGTCCAGGGCTTTGAGGATGGACGCCGCTGTGCGCTGTTCCGGGGGCAAGTCTGACCAGGTATTGAAGGCCTTCTGTGCCCGGCGGAAAATCTCTTCTACGCTGGTGTTGGTTTTCAGGTGCTTGCCCAGGGCATCGGACTCCCCCTCGTAGGCCAGCGCCAACTGATTGCGCAGATCGACAAAGCGGTTATTGACCGGCGTGGCAGACAGCATCAGCACCTTGGTTTTGACCCCGGCGCGGATAACCTTGTTCATCAGCTTCTGGTAACGGGTTTCGCGGTCCTTGTAGACGTCGTTGTTGCGAAAGTTGTGGGACTCGTCGATTACCACCAGGTCATAGTTGCCCCAGTTGACCCGGTTCAACGGGATGCCAAAGGACTCTCCGGAGGTGCGGGACAGATCCGTATGGCAGAGCACGTCATAGTTGAAGCGGTCCTTGGCGAAGATATTGGTGGTCAGGTTGCTGTTGTAGTTGCGCCAGTTGTCCGCCAACTTCTTCGGGCATAGCACCAGGACTGACTTGTTGCGCAGCTCGTAATACTTGACCACGGCCAGGGCAGTGAAGGTTTTGCCGAGGCCTACGCTATCGGCCAGGATGCAGCCGTTATAAGTTTCCAGCTTGTTGATGATGCCGGTGGCGGCGTCCTTCTGGTAGTTGAACAGCTTGTTCCACACCAGCGTATCGCGATAGCCAGTGAGGTCATTTGGCAGCACGTCTTCGTCAACATCTTCCAAAAAGTCCCGGAAGATGTTGTAGAGCATGATGAAGTAGATGCGCTCGGGGGAGTTCTCCTGATAGACCGACTCGATATGGTCGCAAATTGCAGCGGTAACGTCCTCCACCTTCTCCGGATCGTCCCAGATCTGGTCGAACAGTTGCAGGTACATCTGCGCATGGGCTGGCTCGTCCATGCGATTGACGAAGTTCGAGACCGCATTGCCTTGCTGGTAACCAAGATCTACAGCAGTGAAGCCATTGACCGGCATATAGGCAGTCGCCTGGTCACGGTTGGCAACATGCACAAAGGGCTGCATGGGGGCCTTGGTCTTGTTAGACCGGAACCTGGCCTTTTGGCGTATCCATTGCGCGCATTCGCGTGCGACCGCCCGCTGAGTTAGCTTGTTGCGAAGCTGAATCTCAAATTCGGTGCCATATAGCCCACTTTCGCGCTGGGACTTCGGGATGAAGAACTCCCGGCGTTCTTTTTTCAAGCGGTCCGTGACTTCGTTGGGTACGAAGGTAGGGGCGGTGAAGATGAACTGCAGGCTCTCCACCCCAGTCAGCTCTTTTTTCAGCGCTTCGAAGGCATAGATGGAGAAGCAGGAGGCGGCGATCTTCAGCCTGGCACCTGGGGTGACGGTCGCTTTGAGGTCGTCGCCCAAGAGACGGTTGATGTTGTCGATCATTTCCACTGTCTTCACCGTATGGGTCGATTTCGAGACATCGGCGACTATTCGTCACGCCCACTAACGCACTAAATATTCATTTCCGTTAGACAGTAATAAAAATGAGAGAAGATATAAATAGAAGGGAGCCAAAACATGGCAAAAGGAGCCAGAAATCAATAAATCACTATCGAGGAAAAGCAAAACCTTTAGAAATGGTGGGCCCAGTAGGACTTGAACCTACGACCAAGGGATTATGAGTTTGCCGCCAAAGCTCTATGCCTAGAAAAATCAAGCGTAGGCGAACGTAATCCAAACAAGCACAAAGCAC
>NZ_LFGS01000004.1:273292-283089 GCF_002078135.1 Halomonas sp. BC1
AGTTTGGAGAAATAGGACAGATCTAATGAATGTACCCCTACTGTACCGTCCGGTTGTCCCTCTCACGATAGCTTGCCAGCCGCTTATGGACAGTCTACCATCGATGTAGTAACATACCTACACAGGTGATTCATGTAGGAGGTGTTGCTATGACCATCACGACCCTATCCAGTCGAGAGCTTAACCAAGACGTTACCCGCGCAAAGAAGGCAACCAAGAGCGGTCCCGTATTCATCACGGATCGCGGCAAGCCTGCTCATGTGCTGTTGAGCATTGAGGAATACCAGCGGCTTACAAGGCAACGTCGCAACATTGCTGACTCTCTGGGCATGCCAGACGTTGCGGACATCGAGTTTGAACCGCCGCGTGTGACCATCGGCACCCAGCCGGCTGATTTATCATGATGTTCGTTCTCGACACCAACGTAGTGTCCGAACTGCGAAAGGTTCGAGCAGGCAAAGCTGATCCAAACGTTTCGGCATGGACTGAAAGCGTTGATGCCGCCGAGCTTTTTGTGTCCGCCATCACCATCATGGAGCTGGAGCTGGGCGTGTTGTCGATTGAGCGCAAGGACGCCACGCAAGGGGCCGTGCTGCGCTCGTGGCTAGAGCAACACGTACTGCCGGAGTTCTCAGGGCGAACATTGCCAGTTGATACAGCCGTGGCACAACGCTGCGCCCGGCTGCACGTCCCCGACAAGCGGGGCGAGCGTGACGCGCTCATCGCGGCAACGGCCCTTGTACATGGTATGACGGTAGTCACTCGCAATGTGGCCGATTTCGAGCCTACAGGAGTAACCATCCTCAATCCGTGGGAGGCGCTGCAATGAAAGAGCGAATACATGACGATGCTATTGTCCAGCCGGACGAGCGCATCAAGCTTGGTTCATTGTTGCAGTCAATTGCCCGCGAAGCGGGAGGGCTGACCGACGCTGAAGCGGAGTATTTTGACCAGCTCCGCGACGAGACGCCGGCCGAACCGATGAGATTCGAATGTCAGTGGGAGGCCTAGACGTGTCGAGCAAGTTCCTTCCATCGGTTGATCACCCAACCAAAGTATCAACGGCGATGTGCGCCACTATCTTCGAAGAGCTGGATTCCGCTTTGGCGCTCATGCACTCAGTTCGCGGTGAGCTCAACCCATTGCAGCGCCAATTGATTGGCCGCTTCATCGCAGCATGTAAGGTTTTCGGGCGCGACATGCTGGCGGCTGACGGGAACCACGATGCACTGCATGAGATGTTTGGCTTCCCGGCTGCCTGCCAGTCCGGCAACCTAGCCGATACTCAAGCGACAGGCTACGCATTAATCGACGACGTTTGTGCCGGAGTTTGCGCGGACTTGGAACGGGTAGGCACGGATGTTCAAGGCGAGCTGCTCGAAGGGGTGGTCGACGTGATGTCGAATATCCGAGTCTCACAAGGGGCGGAATCGCCGGAAAGTGAGGCACTCGATGCGATGGCCACGTCCGTGCGCCACTTGGCGCACCAGGTTGCCGCACTCTTCGAAGCACAGCCGTATGCACTACGTCGTCACCAGTTCGCCTACCAAGCTAGTCTTGAGACAACGGATGGCGATCCCGACGCCATCAGTGTGAGCGTCGAAAAATTCATGCAGAGCGTAAAGCCGCCAGTGAAAGGCCCCACCCTATACGAACGTTTGAGGCCCTACGTCCCACAGCTCCTACAGCTCCGCGAACAGGGGTACACCTATGCACAGTGCGCGCAGTTTTTGCGCGAGAACGGCATCAGTACTTACCCTGGCGCGGTCAGCAATGTTCTTTTCGAAGCTCGGAGTAAGGCGCAGCGATGAGATATGCTCGGGAGAGCTACGTAGAATGTGCTGCTGTCGGCGAAATGAGCTAGAGGCTCGTGGTGAATGCGGATATGGGTGGCGATGTTGTGAAGAAGCAAGTCGCGCTGCCTGGTCAGGGCAAGCGTGGTGGGGTTAGAAACATCGTCGCTACGAAAATGGTAGGGCGCTGGTTCTTCCTCTAAGGCTTCAGCAAGAACGAGCGATCCAACATCGACAAGGAGGAACTGAAGGTACTCCAGGAAGTGGCAAAGGATCTGCTTGGCTTTGATGACCGGCAGCTGGCCATTGCGCTGGCTGCCGGTGAATAGGTATGGAGAAATTAGCAGAAGATCTCCTCCAAGTCTTTCCCCACCACGAACCCACCCCGCTCATTCGAGCGGAGTGGGTTCGCAATACAGAGGTTAATAGGCAACAGTCTTTGTTAGCAAAATCACTCGCTATCGCTATTCATCCCACTATCGCTTGGGCGTAATACCTTGGGGTTGGAGTTCCCCCATACCGTATAAAGATCGGCTAATAGTGCGTCGTTGAGCTCCTCAAGCTCTTCAATGGTAATACGCTCCTCACCTTGAAGTCCGTAGAGCACCACCTCATCACCAGGAGACACGCCTTCTAAATCGGTAACGTCCACCATGGTCGTGTTCATTGACACTTTACCTAATACCGGCACCCGCTCACCGTTAATCAGCACAAAGGCAGCATCGGTAAACACACGCCGGTAACCATCAGAGTAGCCAACGGGTAAATTGGCCAGCAGGCTATCACGCTCTAACACCCTTACATGGTCATACCCCACGCCGCTGCCCTGAGCATAATCATTCACCGATGCAACACGCGTTCGGAAAGACATCACTGGCTTAAATTGCTCATAATGCGGCAAATCACCGTACAACAGGCCACCCGGCCTTACCATATCCAGCCGCGCCTCGGGCACTTCCATGGTGGCAAACGAGTTAGCCGCATGAAGAATTAATCCATCACGATCCAGATTAGCGGCCTCGATTAGCCAAGCACTCTGCTCATGGAAAAGCTCCAGCCCTTGGCGAACAAACTCCTCCTCTTCAAAGGCAAAGTGGGTCATGATGCCTACCAGCTCCAACGACGCTAACTCTTGAAGCTCTAAGGCTTCCTGGCGCCCTGATTCGCTCTCAAGTGCCATGCCATTACGCCCCATGCCCCCAGCATTTAGGCCTAAATGGTAGCGCAGCGTAACACCCGCTTCAGCCGCGTCCTCTGAAGCCTGCCGTGCAGCAGTTATGTCACCGAATAGCTCTTCCATCTCGTAATCAAATGCACCACGAATCTCTGCAGGTGTGGCATTGCGTACCCGCATTAATCGTCCCTCGAAGCCGCTTGCCCTAACCACGCGAGCTTCCTCATTGCTCGCCACACCAATGCAGGGAATACCTAACGCAATGACAGAAGGCATCAAGTTAGCAATGCCATGGCCATAAGCATCCGCTTTCATGATGGCGCAGAGCTCCGCTTCTTCCCCCAGTAACTCCTGAACACCACGAACGTTACCTTCGAAAGCAGATTGAGAGATCTCTACCCAGGCATTGGCGCTAATGTGCTCCGGGCTATCAACAAGCAGAGCCTGATCGCTAAGCAGCGGGGCCGCATAGCTTGTGCCAGTAACAGCAGCAGCGATGGCAGCAGCTATCAGGGTTAGTGGATATTTCATTATCAAATCCTTGATTAGTTTTCATTATTAGGAACCCGCTCAGCCTCCTCCCCAACGGATTCTTTACTCTATTGACCTTATAGTAGCTTTAAGCGTATATCGCCGCAGCATCTGCATTGACTTGTGGCCACTGATCGCGGCGACCTCTTGGTCAGACAGCCCCGCCTCCACCAGCCGGCTGACGGCCTCGTGGCGCAGATCATGAAAGCGGAAGTCATCGAGCCCTGCCTTCTTCTTCGCCTGGTTCCAGAGCTTGGTGTAGGCATAGGGGCCGCGCTTGCCGTCCCTGCCAGGCTCACCGAAGAACACCAAGCCACAGTCGAGCGGCCGCACCGGGTTGTTCAACGCCTGCTTGAACACCTCGGTAGCCGCTTGGGTCAGCGGTACCAAGCGGGCTTCGTTGTTCTTGGTGCCTGTGAGGCGCACCACGCGGCGTTTCACGTCGACCTGGGAGCGAGTGAGGGTCAGGATCTCCGACGAGCGCATGCCCGTCTCCAGGGCGATTCTGGCGATCCACGCCAGCATAGGGTTGCTGCGCTGTCGAAGCACGGCGAACAGGCGCTTTTCCTCGTCGACACTTAGGCGACGGTTGCGCCCCTCTCCTGGGCTGGGCTTGCGGATATTTTGAACCGGGTTGTAAGCCAGGCCCAGCCCCCACTCCTGGATAGCCACTGTGTAGAGATGGCCAAGCAGGGCCAGCTCCAGGCGCACGGTATTGGGGCTGATAGGCTGCCCCCGTCGCCCCAGGGTATTGAGCCGCGTGTCGCGGTAGTTGGCGATCAACTCCGGCGTGAGGGCTGCGAGGGAGTATTTGCCAAGATCCTCGACCAGCGTGTTGGCCTTCTGGCGTTCACTTTTCTGAGTGCTGGGCTTCTTGGTGGGGGTGACATCAGCCAGGTAGCGCTTGAGGGCGGCCTCGAGCGTCATGCGCTCCGAGGCGCTGCGCTGGATATAGACACCGCGCACCATTTCGTCTTCGGTGCGGCGTGCCCAGTCCTGGGCATCGCGCTTCGTGCGGAAAGTCTTGGCAGTAGTTGGCCAGCCTGTCTTGCGGATGACGGCTTTCCAGCTACCAGAGGGGGTCTTGACGATGGTGGCCACGAAAATCTCCAGGGGGCTGAAGGATCGGCAGTGTACCGAAACTGTACCCTTGGACTAGGGGACTCACCAGAGACAATTGCTAAGTTACTGATTTTAATGGTGGGCCCAGTAGGACTTGAACCTACGACCAAGGGATTATGAGTCCCCTGCTCTAACCAACTGAGCTATAGGCCCGAAAAGCGTGCATATCATAGCGAATGTGTGGGGGCACGGCTACCCCTTGGGGCGCTATCTTGTGGTGGGGCGGCACTTTTTCGGGCAGGCTGCGATACCGGACGCGATGCGGTTGCCCGCGGGCCTTCGGGCACTAATCGGCGCGGCCGGGGTCTGCTGATGACTGCTTCTATGGAGACACGCTGTGAAAGCCTTGATTGCTCTTTTTCCGCTGCTGCTAGCGCTGCCCGTTCAGGCCGACTGGCAGTTGGACCCTGCCCAATCGCAGGTGCGGGCGTCCATTACCCAGTTGGACGGTAGCGCGCCGCAAACTCATCATCATCACGTGAGCAATTTGCAGGGCGATATCTCCCCCGATGGCACGCTGCGCCTGCCGCTCCGGCTGAGCCAGACCGACGTGTTGCAACGTTTGGGTGACCTGCCGCCGTGGGTGGGCCTGCTGACCAATACGCCGCTGGTGACGCTGGTGGCGCAGATGCCACCCGAGCGCCTGGACCGCCTGGACATGGGCGAGGAGCTGGTGGAAACCCTGACTTTTCGAGTCCAAACCGACCGGCTGACCCAGGAGGAAGCGGTGCCGCTGCGCTTTACCCGCGTCGGGCTGAACGAAGTGCGTGTCACCCATGCCGAACCGATGGCGCTGGATGGCAATGCCCTGATGGCCAACAGCACGCTGCGAACGGTGCTTTCCCTGCTGGGCTATCAGCAGATCGATGAGCATGTGCCGGTGACCCTGAACGCGCTGTTGGTGAACCGCTAAACGCCAAGCGCCGCCCATGGGGCGGCGCTTGAGTACGTGGCACGTGAAGGCCTAACGGCCCAGCACTTCCACATCGCCCGCCTGGGCGGCTCCGGTTTGTACCCGCCACTGGGCGGCGTAGTGGCCATCGGCCTGTAGCAGGCTGGCATGGCTGCCGCGCTCCGCTACCTGGCCTTTCTCGATCACGACGATTTCATCGGCATGCACGATGGTCGACAGCCGGTGGGCAATCATGATCACCGTACGCCCGTGGGCAATGCGCTTCAGCGAGCGCTGGATCGCCGCTTCGGTTTCGTTGTCCACGGCGCTGGTGGCTTCGTCCAGCACCAGAATGGGCGGGTTCTTGAGCAGCGCCCGGGCCAGGGAAAGGCGCTGGCGTTGGCCGCCGGAAAGGCGCACGCCCCGCTCCCCCACCGGGGTGTCCAGCCCCTGGGGCAGCGTCTCGATAAAGCTCCAGGCTTCTGCGGTTTTGGCAGCCTCGATGATGGCGGCTTCGTCGGCATCGGGCATGCCGTAGGCGATGTTGTCGCGAATACTGCCCTCGAACAGGTACACGTCCTGGCTGACCAGGCCGATAGCCTGCCGCAGCGAATGCATGCTGACCTCGGTAATGGGCTGGCCATCGACCAGCACGCGGCCACTGGCTGGGTCGTAGAAGCGCAGCAGCAGCTTGATCAACGTCGACTTACCCGACCCCGTGGCCCCCACCAGGGCCAGCGTGGTGCCCGCCGGAACGTGCAGGTCTACCCCGTTCACGCCTACCTGGCTGGCTTCGTACTGGAAGCTCACCGCTTCGAAGCGCACCTCGCCTTTCACCGGTGCGGCCAAGGCCTGGGGGCTGTCGTCTTTCACCGTAATGGGGACTTCCAGCAAGTCCAGGATACGTTTGGTGCTGGCCATGGCGCGTTCGAACAGGTCGATGACCTGGGCCAGCCCGGTCAGCGGCCAGAGCAGGCGCTGGGTCAGGAACACCAGCACGCCGTAGGCGCCTACATTGAGGCTGCCGTTGAGCGCCATCATGCCACCCACGGTGAAGGTGGCCAAAAAGCCCGCCAGAATGGCCATGCGGATGACCGGAATAAACGCCGAACTGACCCTGATCGCCTGACGGTTGGCATCTACATAGGCTTCACTGGCGCTGCGCAGGCGTTCGGCCTCACGGGCTTCACTGGTGAAGCTCTTGATGGTGGCAATGCCGCTCAGGTTGTTGGAGAGCCGGCTGGAAAGGTCGCCCACTTTTTCACGCACCTCGCTGTAGAGCGGCCCTGCCTTGCGCTGGAAGAAGAACGCTCCCCAGATGATCAGCGGGATAGGCGTGAAAGCCAGCAGCGCAATCAGCGGGGAAAGCACGAAGAATACGGCCCCCACCGCCACCACGGTCACTCCCACCTGAATCAGCGCATTGGCGCCGCCGTCCAGAAAGCGCTCCAGCTGGTTGACGTCATCGTTCATGGTGGCCACCAGCTGACCTGAGCTCTTCGATTCAAAAAACGCCATGTCGAGCCGCTGGGCGTGTTCATAGGCATCCTGGCGCAGGTCGGCCTGGAGCCGCTGGGCCAGGTTGCGCCACAGCACCTGGTACAGGTACTCGAATAGCGACTCCCCCGCCCAGATAAAGAAGGTCAGCACCGCGAGGATGGCGATCTGCTCGTGCGGGGTTTCGAACCCCAGGCGGGCCACGAAGCTGTTCTCCTGGTTGACCACCACATCGATGGCGACACCGATGAGAATTTCCGGGGCAATATCGAACAGCTTGTTGATGATGGAGCAGATCGTGGCAGCGGTAATCCGCCGACGATACCCCTTGGCGTAGCGCAGCAGCCTGACCAACGCCTGAAAACTTTGGTTGGCAGAACTGGCGGATGAACTGGGCGTTGAAGCGGCCACGAGGGTTCCTTTTAGCGTGTTGTCATGTATTTTTGGCCTGGAACCCCTGCGCGGGGCTCCGCTCATTCAGAACGTTCGGCGCGGCGCACGTTGGCGAGCAGCGGGCTGCCGGTATCCGGGTCCAGCAACAGCGTGCATTCTACCTGATAGAGCGCGCGCACCAAGGCTGGCGTCACCACATCGGCTGGCGCACCTTGAGCGACGATCTGGCCATCGCGCATGGCAATCAGGTGGTCGGCGTAGCGGCAGGCGCTGGCCAGGTCGTGCAGCACCATCACCACGGTGCGGCCATGGCAGGCCAGCGTGCGCACCAGCTCGAAGACTTCGATCTGGTGGCCCAGGTCTAACGCAGAGGTGGGCTCGTCCAGCAGCAGCAGCGGCGTTTGCTGGGCAATGGTCATGGCAATCCAGGCGCGCTGGCGCTGCCCGCCCGAGAGGGCTTCCAGCGGCCGGTCGGCCAGCGCTTCCAGGCCTGCGGCGGTCAGCGCGTGCTGCACGACCTGCTGGTCTTCCGCCGACCATTGGCGTAGCCACCCCTGGTGGGGCTGGCGGCCAAAGCGAATCAGCTCGGTGACAGTGAGCCCTTCGGGGGCCACGGCTTCCTGGGGCAGCAGCGCCAGTTGGGTGGCGAGCTGGCGCGTGGGCAGGCGCTGAATGTCGTGGCCACCGAGCAGTACGGCGCCGCCGTCGGGTTTATGCAGCCGGGCAAGCCCCGAGAGCAGCGTGGATTTACCACAGCCATTGGGGCCAACGATGGCCGTTACCTTGCCGCTGGGCAGCTCGACGCCCAGCTCCTTGATCACCTGGCGTTGGCCATAACTCATGCTGAGCGCGTCGGTGGCCAGGGTGGGTAAACCGGGGGCAGTGCTCATGGGCGACTCCGCTGCGGGCGCATTAAAATCCATAATAACCAGGGGCCACCGACCACGGCCGTGACGATGCCCACCGGAATCTCGATGGGCGCAAACAGGGTTCGCCCGGCCAGGTCGGCCAGCACCATCACCAGCGCCCCGGCCAGGGTGGCGGCCAGAATCGGCACATGGCGAGCGCTGGAGAGTGAGCGAGCAATTTCAGGCCCAATCAGCGCCACCATGCCCACCGGCCCCGCCACGGCAACGGCGAAGGCGGTCAACACCACCGAGAGCATCAGCACCTGAAAGCGGCGGGCGGTGACGCTGACCCCCAGGCCGCTGGCCGTGGCGTCCTTGAAGCGCAGCACGGTCAGGGAGCGAGCCAGCGCCATGGCCGCCACCAGGCCCAGTAGCAGCCCCACGCCCAACAGTTGAACGCTACCGCTGGGCCGTGCATTGAGCGAGCCGACCGTCCACGGGTAAGCGGCGTTGGCGGTATCGATGGCCACTCGCGCCAGCAGCAGTTGAGTAATGGCGCCAAACACGGCCCCCACCCCAATTCCGGCCACGATGAACCGATAGCCCTGGGTACCGCTACCCGCCGCCAGGCCGAACGTCAGCACGGCCGCCGTGGTGGCCCCGGCCAGCGCCATGGCAGGCGGGGCAATGCCGACCCCCAACCCCACTACCGAGGCCACGGCAAAGGCAGTGGCGCCGTTGTCGATCCCGATGATGCCCGGCGTGGCCAGCCGGTTGCGGGCCAGGGTCTGCATCAGCACCCCGGCCAGGGCGAAGGCAGCCCCGGTATAGCACGCCGCCAGCAGGCGCGGCAGGCGCAGCTCGCGGATCATGAAGGTAGCCATCATCTCCCCCTGCCCGGCCAGCGCCGCCAGCACCGCACGAGGGGCCAGCGCCACGTTGCCCAGGCTCAAATAAAGCAGGCTGGCGGCCATCAGCGCCAGCAGCAACCCCGCATTCACCGCCACGGCACGCTTCTCCAGCAACACATGGTAGTGCCCTGCCGTGCTCTGCAAACGCCAATAGCCCGCCGGGGTAGCAGCGGGCGTGGCCAAGGGGGCGGGGGTCGTCATCGGCCACATCGGCCTTGCACCCAACGTCGATTTTGCCGTCATTTTCATAGCGTCAGCGTCCAGGCAAGCAGCGGGCTTGCACAGCATGAAGAGAGGGTCACAGCATGGGTAAACGGCGAGCGCGCACCACGGCAATCAGCACCGGTGCGCCACACAGCGCCGTGAGCACGCCCAGCGGCAGTTCGGAAGGCGCCACGATGACCCGGGAGATGATATCGGCGGTGAGTACGATCAACGGGCCTATCGGCAGGCAGAACCAGAGCGTGCGGCGAATGTCCGGCCCGGCAATGGCACGGGCCACGAACGGCACCACCAGCCCGACGAAGGCAATCGGCCCGGCAATGGCCGTGGCCGCCCCCACCAGCAGCGCCACACAGCCAATCGCCAGCCAGCGAATCAGCCCGGGGCGATGCCCCAGGCCGCTGGCGGCCCGCT
>NZ_LFGS01000004.1:283518-301063 GCF_002078135.1 Halomonas sp. BC1
AGGGCTACGCCTACGGTCAGGCCGATCAGGGTGCGGGGGGCGCGCAGCTCCTGCACCACGAACAGCGCTTCGCTGTCGTCCACGCCTTGCAGCAGCCCCAATACGCGCGCAGGGCCCACCTGGCCCGCGCCAATCACAAGGCTAACGACACACACCGCCAGCAAGGCGGTGAGCAGTATCAGCATCCAGGTCGTTGCGGAGCAGCGCCGGGCGGCGCTGCTCCCTATAAAAGCAGCAAACATCACGGCAACAACGCGTTCTCGATGTCATCCAGGATGGCCTGGGCCGCCAGCGGGCCGTTGGCGCTGCTCCAGAGCTGGCCGTTGACCGGCACGACCCGGTCGTTTTCGACGACGTTCAAGCGTGTAAATGCCGGGCTCTGGCGGGCGGCATCCAGCGCGGCCTGGCCATCGGCGTTGAGGGTCGCCAGAAATAGCCAGTCACCGTCTACCTGAGACAGGTTTTCCAGGCTGAGTACGTCGCTGTGGGCGCTGTCTGGCTTGATCAGCCCGGCGTCCTGCACCTCCAGGCCCACGCTATCCAGCAGGCCCGTGGCAATCAGGTCCTTCGACATCACCATGGGGCCGCTGGGCATCCAACGGGCCAGCACGGCCGTGCCGCCTACTCCCGCTTCAGCAATGGCACTGGTCAGCTCTGCGGCGCGCTGCTCCACGGCGGCAATGGCCTCGTCGATCTGCGCTTCGCGGTTGAGCGCCTGGCCATACAGGCGGGCTTCGGCTTCCCAGTTATCGGCCGCCAGCGGCTGGGTGTGAGGCACGATGGTAGGCGCAATACGCGACAGCAGCTGGTACTGGGCCTCGGGAAGCTGCGGTGCCGCCAGAATCAGATCAGGCTGCTGCGCCAGCACGGCTTCGATGTTGATCTCGCGCACGACGCCGACGATGGCCGGGCGCTCTTCGCCCAGGTAGGCTTCCACATACTCTGCCACGTTGTCACCGCCCCGGGTGGTCACGGCGCCCACTGGCAGAAGGCCTGCGGCCAGCGAGGCATCCAGCGCCCCCTCGTAAAGGGTGACCACACGCTCGGGGTGGTCGTTGACCTCGACCTCGCCATAAGCGGTCTCCAGGGTGCGCGCCTGGGCAGCACCGGCAATCAGGCTACCGACCACCAGCGCCACGACTGTTCTACCTGCCAACCCGATCACACCACGCCCGATCCCACTAGGCCCGATTCCACTACGCCCGACCCCACCACGCTGCAACGTACGGCCCATGTAAAGCCTCTCCCGATTGAGTGTTGGAAAAATAGTAACGATTCTCAACAGCACTTGCACCCTTATTTACGCGAATGCGTCGTTGCATATCTTGCAACGCTTGAAAGCGAACCAAGACCGTTTCGGTTCATGCAACGCACCGTTCGATGAAACAGCCTCGCGCATGGGAACTTTTCTTCTTAGAATCCCAACCTCTTTTGATAATCAGTTTCATTAGCAAATAAGTTTCATCTCAGGGGATCGCCATGCCACGCTTTACACGTTCTGCACTGGCCAGCGCCATTGCTGTCAGCATGACCGCCACCGCCGTCAATGCTCAGGAAACTGCCCAGCTCAACAACATGGTCGTGACCGCGGCCGGTTACGAGCAAACGCTCAATAACGCGCCCGCGAGCATTTCCGTGGTCACCCGTGAAGAGCTGGAGCAGAAGCAGTTTTCCAACATTGCCGAAGCCATCGCTGACGTACCGGGGGTAGATGTACGCGCAGGCACGGGCAAGACCGGCGGGCTGAACATTTCCATTCGTGGCATGCCCAGCAGCTATACCCTGATCCTCATCGACGGCCGCCGCCAAAACGCCTCTGGCGATGTGACCCCGAACGGTTTTGGTGAGACCTCCACCAGCTTCATCCCCCCGCTTTCTGCCATCGAACGTATCGAGGTAATTCGTGGGCCGATGTCCACGCTTTACGGCTCCGATGCCATGGGTGGCGTGATCAACATCATCACGCGCCGCGTTGGCCAGGATTGGGCAGGCTCGGTGTCGGTGGAAAACTCCTTCCAACAGAATCGCGACGAGGGCAACAGCTCCGCCATCAACCTCTATGCCTCTGGCCCCTTGGTGGAAGACACCGTGGGTCTGCAGCTGCGCGGCCGCCTGTTTGACCGCGACAGCTCCGAGCGCATGATCGAGAACAGCTCAGGTCGCGACCCGCGCCCCTCGGAAGCGCGCATTTACTCCATCGGCGGGCGCATCAACGTCACGCCGGATGAAACGAACGAATTCTGGCTGGATGCCGAGCGCTCCCGCCAGACCTACGACAACAGCGACAGCCGCCTGGGCAACCTGGACACCCCCGCGCGGGTGTTTGGTTATGAAGACGAACTGCGCTTCAACCGCGATCAGGTCGCCATTGGCCATACCGGACGTTTCGAAGCGGGCACCTGGGAAAGCAGCATCAGCCATAGCGAAACCGAAACCCTGGGCCGCACCCTGCCAGCGGGCAATGCCCCCGACTACGGCTACGTGGCACAAGGCGGCGAACCCCGCCTGCTGGAAAACCGCGATATCGTGGTCGACAGCAAGTTCGTGGCCCCGCTGGGTGACCACATGGTGACCGTCGGCGGCCAGTACATCGACGCCCGCCTGGAAGACGGTACGGCAGGCAACGAGCGTTTCGAGCAGAACAGCTGGGCCGCGTTCGTGGAAGACGAGTGGCTGCTGCGCGATGATCTGGCGCTGACCCTGGGTGGCCGCTACGAAAACCACGACGCCTTTGGCGGGCACTTCAGCCCGCGCGGCTACCTGGTATGGAACACCACGCCCCACTGGACGCTGAAAGGTGGTATCAGCCAAGGCTACAAGACGCCCACGCTGAACCAGCTGCATGATGGCATCAACGGATTTGGCGGCCAGGGGGCAACGGTCAATATTGGCACCCCGGACCTGGAGCCGGAAAAAAGCACCAACTATGAAATTGGCGCCATCTACGACGATCAGGAGCGTTTCTCTGCCGGGGCAACGCTGTTCTTCACCCAGTTCCGCGATCGTATTGCCGATGCTGACGATATTCCCAACTGCCAGTTCATCGACAGCAATGGCAATACGCCCTATGCAGGGCTGGCCAACTGCTTGAGCGTGGGCAACTTTACCCAGCAGGAGAGCTTCGGGCAGTCGACCAATATCGACCGCGCCGAGACCCGCGGCGTCGAGCTGAGCGCCAACTATCAGATCGCCCCGGACTGGCGTGTCAGCGGCGGCTATACCTTCACCGACTCCGAGATCACCTCCGGTGACAACGAAGGGATGATTCTGACCAACACGCCGAAGCACAAGCTGACCGCCGACCTCACCTGGCAGGTCAACGACCGCTGGAGCACCACGCTGGAAGGCGAGTACTACTCTTCTCGCGAGCGCTTCTCGGCAGGCCTGCCCACGTCGGGTGAAACGCTCTCACTGTATCAGCAGCTGGGCAACAAGCTGGACGGGTATGAGCTGTTCAACCTGCGCAGCACCTACCGCTTCTCCGACAGCGTGCGGCTGACCGGCGCGGTCCAGAACCTACTGGACAAGGACTTCACCGCCTACGACACCTTCGAGCACAACGGTGACACCTACGCGGCCTACCGCTACACCCAAACCGGCCGCTCCACTGACGGTGTTGCGCTGAACGGTCGCAGCTTCTGGTTGTCTGCTACTTACGAGTTCTGATCGTAGGTCGCCTACGACCCTTACTGTTTCAATGCTGATTTGATGCCTTGGCTTGGTGCCAGGGCTTTTTTTATCCGCAGCTGAGAAGACCTTTTCCAGGCCCCAAATACAAACACAAATATAAATTATTTTCATTCATCAAGATAAATGGCACACTATCCGCTCCATGACTCAGCTCGGTGGCCGTGCCATGTACGATTTCGATGAACTTGCCGCATTTGCCGATGTGATGTCGACGGGTAGCCTGACCCGCAGCGCCCAGAAGCTGGGGCTGGCCAAGTCCACCCTGAGCCGTCGCATCAGCCAACTGGAAGCCCGCCTGAATCAGCCGCTGCTGCGGCGCCAAGCCAATCGCTTGATCCCAACCGAAGCGGGGCTGCTTTTCCAGAGCTACTGTAACGAGCTGCTGGCCATGGCGGCCCATAGCCAGGAGGCGCTGGCCGAGCTGCGTGAGGAGATCAGCGGCAAGGTCACCCTGGAAGTGCATGGCGCTCTGGCCCGGGGCTGGATGGCGGGGGTCGTGGATGCCTTCCTGACGCGTTACCCCAAAGTGGAGCTGACCCTGCGCACCCGCGAAACGCCGCCCAGCAAGATGCACAGCAACAGCGTGCATATCTGGTTGGGGGCCAATCATGAGTGCGGGCTCAATCAGGAGCGGCTGGGGTATCTTTCGCGGGGGCTGTATGCCAACCCAAGCTATCTGAAACAGGCAGGCCGCCCGCAGCACCCCAGCGAACTTGGCGAGCACGCCTGGATCGACCTGCTGGATACGGCTTCCAACGGGCTATTGCTGCACCATTCAGAGCATCCCGACTACCTGTTCGATGCGCCCCGCTCGCGGCTACGCGTCGATCTCACGGTACTGCACATCGATGCCATTGCTTATGGCCAGGGCATTGGCCTGCTGCCCCACTGGGTGGTGGCAAGGCGTGAAAAGCATCACCCGGGGGATCTGGTGCGTTGCCTGCCGGGCTGGGAGCCTGCGGCGCTGCCTGTCACCATGCTGTATGCCTACGGGCAACACTCCCGGCGGGTCAACGCCCTGCTGGAGTTTCTGCGCGAACAGGTTCCTGCCGAGTGGCAGACCACTCGCTCACGGGTCAATGCCTGACACCCACGTCACGTTGCTTGCCTGTACAGTGCGTTATTGCCGACAATAGAGCGCTGAACCCCGTCAAGGAACGTTGATGCTCGCCGAACTGTTCGCCGTCATGGCCCCTGTACTGGCAGGCGCCGGGCTTGGCTATGCCTGGGTACGCCTTGGCCACCCCTACCCCGTCGATTTCATTACTCGCCTGGTCTTCAACATCGGCACCCCGGCGCTGGTACTGGCATCGCTGTCCGGGGCCAATATCGATGCAGGCACCTTTGGCCATGTCATGCTGGCCACTGCGCTGGTCATCCTGACCATGGGGGCCGCCAGCTTTCTGGTGGCCAGGCTGCTGGGCCACCACTGGCGGGTGGTCATCGCCCCCATGATGTATCCCAATACGGGCAACATGGGGCTGCCGGTGGTGCTGTATGCCTTCGGTAGCGCCGGGTTTGCCTACGGCATCACGGTCATGGTGACCGTCTCGCTGTTTCAGTTCACCCTGGGGGCAGTACTGGATGCCAAGGGCAATCCGCTCAAGACGCTGGCCAAAACGCCCACCGTGTATGCCATCGTCATCGCCATGGCGCTGCTGCTCACCGACACGCCGCTGCCCCCCTGGCTGGCCAATACCGTGGATCTGATGTCGGGCTTCACGGTGCCGCTGATGCTGATTACCCTGGGGGTTTCACTGGCCAGCATCCAGGTCAAGAGCCTGCGCTCCGGCGTGGGTTTCAGCCTCATCCGCATCCCGCTGGCCGCCGTAACGGCCTGGTTCATCGCCGCCTGGCTGGGGCTGCCACCGCTGGCCCAAAGCATTCTCGTGGTGCAGATGTGCATGCCGGTGGCCGTGTTCAATTACCTGTTTGCCCAGCGCGCCCAGCGCGAGCCCGCTTATGTGGCCAGCCTGGTCTTCTGCTCTACGCTGCTGGCGTTGATCTACCTGCCGCTGCTGCTGGCACTACTGATGTAGGATGGGGAACCCCACCCCCATGTCGCAGTCACTGCTAGACTGAACCGACCCACCTAGCCAACGTGACCGGAGAATCGACCATGTCCGAACGTCAGCCCGCTGTGTTGAACGTCTTCCCGCTTACTGCCTCCACGCCAGCCAAGGGACGCCCTGCTGGCTGGCTCGCGATCGCCGCGAGTGGGCTGCTGTTGACTAGCGTCGCGCAGGCCGAAATCGTGCACCAAGGGCTTGAAACCGAACACTTTCCGGTATCCATCGAGAGGGTAGCCAGCGGTTTCGAACACCCCTGGGCGGTGGCGTTTCTGCCCGATGGGCGCTACCTGGTCAGCGAGCGTAACGGCCAGCTCAACCTGGTCGACCCCAATAGCGGAGAGTCACGCGTGCTGGAGGGCATGCCCGAGGTGAACCACCATGGGCAAGGCGGCCTGCTGGATGTGGTGCTGCACCCAGCGTTTGGGGACGGCGAACATGACTGGATCTATTTCACCTGGAGCAAACCGGAAGGCAGCCAGAGCCGTGCCGCGCTTTCCCGAGTGAAGTGGCAGGAAGACGCACTGGGCGAGGTGGAGCATCTGTTCGAGCAGGACCGCGCCTCTGCACCCGGCAGGCACTACGGTTCACGGATCGCCTGGCTGCCGGATGGCACGCTGCTGATGAGCATTGGCGACCGTGGCAATGAGCCGCCCCGCGCCCAGGCCAGCGACGACCACGCAGGCACCACCCTGCGCCTGACCGCCACCGGCTCGGCCCCCGAGGACAACCCGTTCGTCGATGACGACGCGACACTGGACGAAATCTATACCCAGGGCAACCGCAACATTCAGGGCATGACCGTGCTCAGCAACGGTGAAGCCTGGGCCACCGAGCACGGGCCGCGGACCGGTGACGAGCTGAACCTGCTCCAGCCAGGCAACAACTATGGCTGGCCTGAGGTGAGTCTGGGCAATGACTACGCCACCAATGAACCGATTGGCGTGGAGTCCAAACCAGGCATGGAAGACCCGGTACACCTGTTCGAAGGGCGTTTTGCCCCCTCGGGCCTGGCGGAAGTCACCAGCGATGCCTTTGGCCCTTGGCAGGGCAGCCTGCTGGCGGGCGGGCTGGCCAGCGAGCAGCTGTGGCTGCTGCCCCTCGAAGAGGGCCAGGTCCGCCAGCAAGAACGGATTCTGGATGGCGAAGTGGGTCGCATTCGCGATGTGCGCCAGGGGCCCGACGATGCCATCTACCTGCTCTCCGACGGTGCCCAGGGCAGCCTCTATCGGCTGACCCCCAGCCCGCGTTGATACTTCTACTCACTGACCACCACGGATAGACGATGCGCTTACGTAACTTGATCATTCTCACGGTGATTGTGCCGCTTTTCATCGTGCTGGTGGTATTCAGCCTGGTGGCCATCAAGTCGCTGGAGGATAACGTACGCTCCAAGCTGCAAACCGAGGTGGAAATCATCACCCGGGCGCTGGGTA
Source organism: Halomonas sp. BC1 (assembly GCF_002078135.1). Lineage (NCBI taxonomy): Bacteria > Pseudomonadati > Pseudomonadota > Gammaproteobacteria > Oceanospirillales > Halomonadaceae > Halomonas > Halomonas sp. BC1. Next base: position 290,714 of record NZ_LFGS01000004.1, read on the forward strand.
CCTCACTGAGCTATGCCGTGGCCCGCGATAGCGCTACCCCGCTGGAAGAGGCTTTGCAGTCGGCCTTTTCGTTTCACCGTATCTACGGTGCCTACGTGTTCGACACCCATGGGCGCGAGGTCTACGGTCTGGGGCTCGGCAAGGACCTGTTCACCCCTGAAGAGATCCGCCAGGTGATCGAGCGGGACGACCTCTACAGCAACTATCGCCAGCAGGAGGGCTGGACCTACTACTCGGCACTGATCCCGCTGCGTACCCAGGATGGCAGCGTGCAGGGCGTGTTGCAGGTCAACCGCCTGAATACCGGCATCGAAAACTACACAGGGTTCATCAGCATCGTGGCCGTGCTGGTCTTCGTGATCGGCGCGGCGGGCATCGTGTTCAGTATCTGGTGGGGCTTCCGTCGCTACATCGAGCGCCCCCTGAACCGGCTGCTGCACGTCATGCTGCTGGTAGAAGATGGCGACCGCAGCCAACGGGCCACGGCTGATGGCCCTACCGAATACCGTCGGCTGGCCTCAGGCCTGAACGGCATGCTAGACGCCATGGCCGAGAAGGACCGCGATATCGAGGATCGTCAGCGCCGCGAGATCGAGCTGGAAAAACGCCTGCGCAAATCCAAGAAGCTGGCCGAGCTGGGCGTACTGGCAGCAGGGGTCGCCCATGAAATCGGTGCCCCGCTCACCGTCATCAACGGCCAGGCCCAGCGCCTGGCACGCCGGGACACCATCGGCGAGGATGAGCGCGCCCGGCTGGGCAGAATACGCGGCGAAGTGGAGCGTATCGTCGAAATCGTGCGCCAATTGATGGAATTGGGCCGACAACATAACGTAGAGAAAGGAAATCAGGCGCTCGACCAGCTTATCCTGAGTGCCAGCGAGCTGGTCGAGGAAGAGCTGGAGCCAAGAAATATTCGCCTGGATATTGATCTTCCTGCACCGCCCCCCCATTTACTGGTCAATGGCCAGCAGATCATCCAGGTACTGACCAACCTGTTTCGCAATGCAGCGCAAGCGCCCGACGTGAACCATATTCGTGTCCGCGCGAAGGCCCATGAGGACGAGCTGACGCTATGGGTAGAGGATAACGGGCCAGGCATACCGCCCTCCCATCACCATCAGGTATTCGACCCCTTTTTCACCACCAAGCCGGTGGGGCAAGGCAGTGGCCTGGGGCTATCCATGGTACACCGCATTATCAACGACCACGGCGGGACGATTGGCGTTTTTGACAGCACCCTGGGTGGTGCTGGCTTCGAGATCACGCTGCCCCTTTGTGACACCGCATCCGCTTGAGGACAACGTTTGTGACCCATCAGGAACACCTGTTACCGCTTTTGGTGGTGGAAGATGACGCCGCTATACGTGAGTTATTGGAAGAGGAGCTTCACGATGCGGGCTATGAAACCGTCGGCGTCGCCAGCGCCGAAGAAGCCATTGCGCTACTTAGCCATACCCCGGTGGCGATGATGATCACCGATGTACGGCTGCCGGGCATGACCGGCATTCAGCTCTTGCAGCAGCTTCGCCAGAGCGGCAGCGAGCTGGGCATCATCGTGATTACCGCGTTTGGCACCATCGACCAGGCCGTGGAAGCCCTGAAGCTGGGGGCCGACGATTTTCTGACCAAGCCGCTGGATCTGGATGCGATTCGCGAAGCGGTGTTTCGTGTGCTGGAGCGCCAGCGCCTCTCGCTGTCCCACGATACCGAGCTGAGCCACTTCCACGGCATCGTGGGCAAAAGCCCGGCCATGCAGTCGCTGTTCCACGATGCCTCGCGGCTAGCCAAAAGCGACGCCCCCATTCTCATTCTGGGTGAAAGCGGCACCGGCAAGGAGCTGTTGGCGCGGGCCATTCATCAGGAGAGCAGCCGCCACGACGCGCCTTTTGTGCCCGTCAACTGCGCCAGCATTCCCGCCGACCTGATGGAAAGCGAGTTTTTCGGCCATGTCAAAGGCGCCTTCACCGGCGCCAACGAAGCCCGCAAGGGCCTGTTCCAGAGCGCCCAGGGGGGCAGCCTGTTCCTGGATGAAATTGGTGAAATGCCGATCAACCTGCAGGCCAAACTGCTGCGGGCCCTGCAGGAGAAGACCGTTCGCCCGGTGGGAGGGGAGCGCGAGGAACCGGTGGACGTGCGCATCATTGCGGCCACTCACCGTAACCTGGAAAAGGAGATCGAGCAGGAGAACTTCCGTAGCGACCTGTTTTATCGCCTGGAAACGTTCTCGCTGCGTATTCCTCCCCTGCGCGAGCGCGGCACCGATGTGGAACACCTGATCTTTGCGCTGATCGACAAACACGCCGAGTCTCAGCACAAGCAGGTGGAGCATATCGAGCCCGAAGCACTCAACAGCCTGCTCAACTACACTTACCCCGGCAACGTGCGCGAGCTGGAAAACGCCATCATGCGGGCCGTGACCTTGAGCGAGGAGGGCCTGTTGAAGCGTCAGGACCTGCCCGAGCGTCTACGCGACCAGGCTCATCAGCAAAACAGTGCCGACCCCACGCCGACCTTGAGTGGCGAAGTATTGCCCGGCACCTCGGCACCGGCCCCTGCTCCGGCCCGCTGGCCCAGTCTGGAAGAGGTGGAGAAACGCTACATCCGCAAAGTGCTGGAAGCCACTGGCGGCAACAAGCGCCGTACGGCGGAAGTTCTAGGCATCGCGCGGCGAACGCTCTACCGTCGCCTGGAAGACAGCGACGAGTGACCCATAACGAAGCCGCCCCCATGTCAGGGGGCGGTCTCGTTGAAGCGAAGCAATTCCCGGCAAAGTGCGATGAACCTTGTTTATGGTGGATAGCCATGTGAAAGCCATGGCCCAGCCCACCTGTGGGAGGCCAATTTTATTGGGCGACTGTCTGAGCGGGCACCCATATCAAGCTGGGTGCTGGAATCATCGCGAGCTGAAGCTCCCTCCCACAACCTGAGCAAGCACCTTGCCTGAATCACCCTGTGGGAGGCCAATTGATTCACTCCAGTCTTCGTAGAACCTAATTATCCACGCCCTCCCCCGGCGTCTCTTCAGGGGTGGTGCCATCATTGGCCATGGGGCCACTGCCCATGGGCTCTTCCGGTTCGGGCTCTCCGTTAGGCGGCGAGCTGTCGCCACACCCCGCCAATACCCCGGTCATCAAGAGCGCACTGAACAACATTGCATATACACGCTGGTGCTTTGGTGACTTCATGTCGTGCTCCTTCCCTGTTGAAAATCTCTTGTGAAAACGCCCTCCATGGAAAGCGAGATCGTCGAATGCGTTTGGCAGGCCAAACACCTGCTTGTTCGCCTCCTGCCTGTTTAACTTTAGCGGCTACTGACCAGGATGCAAAAAAACCCCCGCGGGCGCGGGGGCGAAAGGATGACAGGCCGTGTGGAGCAGCCGCAGGGAACAGACAGCTGGGCGACCTGCCATCGTAGGGAGCGGTAAACCTTACTGAGTCGTGGTCATGTCGTCTTCATCATCCGCAGGCACTTCGTCATTAGCGCCGGGCATTGGGTCGGTGCCTTCACCGAAACCGGGTTCTTCCTGCGGGTCGGTCATATCAGCACCCTCACCGGGCATAGGCTCTTGGGTGGCTGCCGCATCATCTTCCAAGCCTGGATCGGCGGCCATGGGATCATCCGCCATGGTGCCAGCGGGTTCTTCACCCATCATGCTGTCGCCTTCGGTAGTACCGGGCACTTGGCCTGAAGTCGCATCCTGCTCCATGGTCTCGGGCTGTTGCGCCGGGGGCATCTCATCTTCACCATTTCCACAGCCTGCCAATGCCAGCGTGCTGACCGCTGCGGCAAGCATGCAGAGCACCAATACACGAGGACGACGCTTGGTTGTCTGGGGAATCTGCTTATCCATAAGAGTTGCCTCCACTACTGATTAGATGTTGCTTGACCTGAGTCTTACCAAGAAACTGCACACAGCACGCCAAAAGCGCGATAAAAAATAAAAATAAAATAAAAACAGTAATTTAAAAACAAAAAATGAACACCAACTGTTGCTGTCGACTTGGCATCTGGCAGGTTCAAAATGACACATGTGGCATTTTTCAGCTCAGCTACCGGTCGCGTTGTGACACACCGGCACAGACCATGTATAATAATTTTTAATCAAAAAAATAAAAAATCACGCTTTCACATTATAAAAGCTTTCGCTACCCGACTGACGCTTTCCACTCATGATACGTCGCGGTTGCGTTGATAAACATTAATCAACATTTGCTACCCTAGTAATTGCATCATTCGCCTGCCAAGGGTCCGTCCCGTCACCTTCGGCAGTTTTTGTCCAACATGGAGAGGCTTTTGTGGAAAACCCAGACGCTAAACGTCCCCCTGAAGAGCCGGTCTCGGAGGGCATTCCTGCCCCGGATGGCCCGGCCAACCTGATCGATACCGACTACGTGATCGGTCAGGACAACATTACCACCAGCACCATGGGGTTCAGCCTTGACCTGCACGGCAAGGTATTTACCATCTCGGCGCTGGTGGTACTGCTGTTCGTGATCCTCACACTGGCGTTGCAGGACACCGTCGCGCCGCTTTATAACTCGATTTTCGGCTTTCTGACCGGCAACCTGTCGTGGTTCTTCATTCTGTCCGCCAATATCTTCGTCCTGCTTTGTCTGGGCCTGATCGTATCGCCGCTGGGCAAGATTCGCATCGGCGGAGCAGACGCCAAGCCTGACTTCACTTATATCGGCTGGTTTTCCATGCTGTTTGCGGCGGGTATGGGCATCGGGCTGATGTTCTTCGGCGTCAACGAACCGCTGACCCATTTTGGCACCTCGCTGGACGGCGGAGACTGGGCACCGTTGGCGGGAGCCGAAGGTGACACGGCTGCCGCCGCTGCGCTGGGCATGGCCGCGACCATTTTCCACTGGGGCCTGCACCCGTGGGCCATTTACGCCGTGGTCGCGCTGTCGCTGGCACTGTTCTCCTTCAACAAGGGTCTGCCGCTGTCGATGCGCTCCGTGTTCTACCCGCTGCTGGGCGAGCGCGTATGGGGCTGGCCAGGGCACCTGATCGATATTCTAGCGGTGTTTGCCACGCTGTTCGGTCTGGCGACCTCGCTGGGACTGGGGGCTACCCAGGCCGCTGCTGGCTTGAGCTACCTGTTCGGCGCACCGGAAAGCGATGTCACCATGATCCTGTTGATCATCGGCATCACCATCATTGCCATCGGCTCCATCATTGCCGGGGTCGACAAAGGCGTACAGCTGCTGTCGAAAATCAACATCGCCATGGCGGCGGCACTGCTGTTCTTCGTCATTGCGGTAGGCCCCACCCTACTGATTGCCACGGGCTTTTTCGAAAACCTGATCAACTACGTGGTGCATCTACCGGCCCTCTCCAACCCCTTTGGCCGTGAAGATGCCAACTTCAGCCAGGGCTGGACTGCCTTCTACTGGGCCTGGTGGATCTCCTGGTCCCCCTACGTCGGCATGTTCATCGCGCGGGTTTCCCGTGGCCGTACCGTTCGCGAATTCCTGATCTCGGTGCTGCTGGTGCCTTCGATCGTCTCGGTGCTATGGATGACCACGTTCGGTGGCACTGCCATCGACCAGTACGTGAGCCAGGGTATCGAAGCCGTGCGTGACGCCGGTGTGGACCTGCAGCTGTTCGTGATGCTGGAGCAGTTGCCGCTGTCGCAGATCACCTCGTTCATTGCCATTCTGCTGGTCATCATCTTCTTCGTGACCTCGTCTGACTCGGGCTCGCTGGTCATCGACTCCATCACGGCCGGTGGCAAAGTGGATGCTCCCAAGCCGCAGCGCGTGTTCTGGGCGATCATTGAAGGGGCCATTGCCATCGCCCTGCTCTTGGGTGGCGGCCTGACGGCCCTGCAAACCATGGCCGTATCGACGGGCTTCCCGTTCACCATCATCCTGCTGGTGGCCTGCTACGCCATCATCAAAGGGCTGATGAGCGAACCCAAAGCCGTTTGATCCCTCCTTGGCCAGCGTTTCTTGCTGGCCTTACGCAAAACGGGCAGCCCATGGGCTGCCCGTTTTGTGTTTGCCACTACCCCCACTCTAGTCCGTCAGCACCACAGCGCCTTGAGCGGCGTATCCGGTGAGTAGCGGTTGGCGATTTGTGCCTGCAGTAGCTCGGCGGTGGCCAACGCATCCACCAGGGCGTGGTGCCCCTGGTAGGGCGGCAAGCCATAGCGTTCACGGCTGGCATTGAGCCGAATCGACACCGGCGGCCTTCCCAGCCAGCGGCGAAAGCGCGCCCACAGGGTCTGCCGATGCAGCCTGGCCTCCAGCGACATCGTGTCGATCATGGGAAACAGCACGCCCTCGCCGCGCCGTTCCTTCACGGCGGCATCCAGAAAAGGGCGCTCGATGTTGCGAAAATGGACCACCACCACCCGACCGGCCAGCACCTCCAGCAGCTCATCCAGCACCTCGTCCAGATCAGGGGCGTCAGCCACCTCCGAGTGGGTGATATGGTGGTAGGCGATGGAGGCCTCGTCCAGCGGACGCGGAGGCTTCACCACCCAGTAACGTCGCTGGGCAAGCGGTATCCGGCCCAGCGTAAAGGGCACAGCCCCCACGCTGACGATACCGTGGCGACGCTCGTCCAACCCGGTGGTTTCCAGGTCCAGCGCCACCATGGGTACCTGAGCCAGCGGAGTCTCCGGGTCTGGCAAGGGAGTGCGGAAAAAGCGCTGCAGCGCCTCGTCCTGCGCGCGCTGGGCGCGGGCTGCCATGTAGCCAGCCCAGTCGGCCTGAGTGATTTTCTGGCGTGGGCGAATACCGTGCATATCAGCGCCCCTGCCGTTGCGTGGGAATCGGATAGCGGAATTTCAGGAATTTCTGCGCATGGCTGAGCACCTGAAACGCATCCTTGAGCGTATGCCGCTCGCTGTCCTCGACGTTCTCGGGCTCGATGTTGTTATCCGGCTCGCGCTCCTCCTGCAGGTCGATGACCTGATGACGAATACGCGACATGCATAGAAACTCCAACGCATAGCTCAGCTTGTCGCTGACCCCGGTGGCCAACAGCTGGGTCTGGCTGATGTCGTTCAGCCGCTGAAAAGAGTTCTGCGCTTTGGAGCCACAGGCCAGCGCATGCACACGAATCAGGTCTACCATGGGCGCCGTACCACGCCGCTTGAGGTTGATGGAGTTGTTGTGCTTGCCATCCTTTTCCATCACGAACGTGCGGAAAAAGCCCAGCGGGGGCGTACGGTTCAAGGCATTACGCGCCATGGCGGCCAGAAACAGCGGCGACTGAGGTGCCGTCTGGGCGATCAGGTCCTGAAGCGCTTCCACGTAGTGTTCTTCGCCATAGATACTGTCCAGGTCGAAAAAGATCGAGCTGTGCAGCAACCTCTCCGGGGTGGGGTTGGCCATCCAGTCCTGGAAGTAGCGTTTCCACACGCTCAGCGGCTGGCGCCACTGGCGGTTGGTGGCCATGACATCGCCTTTGCAATAGGTGTAGCCACAGGCGGCCAATCCATCGCTGACAAAGGCTGCCAGCGCCTGGAAATACGCGTCGTGCTCGTCCGGGTCGAAATCATCGGACAAGATCAGCGCATTGTCCTGGTCCGTCACGATGCTCTGCTCGTTACGCGCCATGGACCCATTGACCATGAAGCAGTAAGGCACCGGGGGTGGCCCCAGCGACTCTTCGGCCAACTCCAGCAAACGGCGGGTAAAACTGCGCCCGATGGTCGATAGCGCGCTGCCCACCATCTGTGAATTGGCCCCCTCCTGCACCATCCGTACAAAGGCAGCACGCACATCGGGCAACAGCTTGGCCAACCCTTGGGCGCTGGACTGGTTGAAAATATTGCTGACCAGATAAAGCCCGCTATGGGTCTCGTAGCGAATGATATCGGAAAGATGCACTACACCTACCGGGCGCTGGCGATACAACACCGGCAAGTGATGTACGTTACTGCGCAGCATCACCAGCATGGCCTCGTAGACCGTGGCATCCGACTGGACGGTAATCAACCGCTCTGAGACCACATCGCCCACGGGCGTGGAGGGCGCCAGCCCTTCGGCCACGACCCGCGTGCGGAAATCGCTGTCGGTGAGAATGCCGCACATCTGCCAGGTCTTGCCTTCGCTGTCCTGAAAGCTGTAGCGAGGATGATTGCTCCCCTCCTCGATCACCAGTACGGCTGATGCCTGGGCAGCGCTGATCTGCTGTGCCGCCTGCTGAACGCTGGTGGTGGACTCCACCATCACCGGATAACGTGTCACCAGCTTGCGTATGCGCGTGACCATCATGTCGTTGGACTTCTTTTGATGTTCGGCAGCGCTTTCCAACCGTGGCCGCTCCAGCTCCACGAAGTCGGCAAACTCATCGTCTTCCTCACAGAGCCGCTGGAAAACGTCGTTGGGTATGAAATAGATCAACGTATCTTCGATGGCCTTGGCAGGAAAGCGCACCTTGTGATTACGCAGCAGGCTGAAATGACCGAAGATGTCTCCTTCTGCCAGACGATTGTAGAGCTCGCCCTGCCGCCGATACACTTCTACTGCACCGCTGCGGATATAGCACAGCTCATCGAGGGGGGCGCCCAGCTCGAGAATGTCGCTACCCGTCTTGAAGTAACTCACCTCCACCCGGGCGGCAATGGCGTCCAGTAGCTCATCGGACAGCCCATCGAATGGCGGGAACTGTCCCATGTGCTGGCGGATTTCCAGAAGCTCCACGTCCATACGCTCTCCTGCAGAGGCTCAAAGGGTTAATGATCAGCCATTTAGTGTGGCGTGTGCGTCGGTAGAGGACAACCTTCAACCTGGGTGAACCACGCAAAAAAGCCCAGCGCGTTGGCGCTGGGCTTTTGGACCACAGAACAGGCAGGTACTTCGCACGTTAAGGAAAATCTGGCACTATCCTGCCTGTCTCGATGGTTCACCACCGCCAGAGGCGGTGGCAACAGGCTTATGACTGGCTAGCCATTTCCTGTACACGCTGCATCATTTCCGGATCCTGCTGGATGGATTGTCCGATAGCATTGAACGTATCGACGTCCAGACCGCTGTCTTCGACCACTTCGATCATGCGGTCATTGGCTTCAGCGCGAACTTCCTGTTGGGCAGCTTCGTCTTCTGCTTCCTGCAGACGCTGTGTGTACTCCTGAGAGATCACGGCGATTTCTTGAGAAGCATCGGCGAACTGCTGTAGCTGCTGATCAGAAAAATCCTGTGCAGGCGCCTGCTGGGTCGCCATCGGATCTTGTGCCGGGTCCTGGGCTTGCTGGGCGTGGGCAGTGCCCGCCATCAGGCCAGTGGCAAGGAGAGCAGCAGAGAACAAAGCAGTCATACGTTGCATGGTAAGAAACCTCATTGGCGCGTTATGAATGTGCACAGTGGGACGCGTGGTTCAGGCACAGGTTCAATCTTTTATGTAAAAACACGTTACAAGAAGAACGGAACGCAACAACAGATAAACAACACGCTGGCAATAGGAGCTTTATGTCTAGCCATTTCAAGGCCTTGCAAAACATGCACAGCCATTCGCTCGCGCTGGCTGCCATGCCTGGGCTCTTCGTGCTGTTATGGAGCACGGGGTTCATTGGTGCCAAGTTTGGCCTGCCCTACGCCGAACCCTTCACGTTTTTGTTTATCCGCTTCGTGTTGACGCTGCTGCTGCTCGTACCGCTGACCTTGCTGATGCGCATTCCATGGCCGAGTTCACCAAGGCTATGGATGCATATCGGGGTCTCGGGCCTGCTCGTGCATGCCACCTATCTTGGCGGCGTATTCTATGGCATTTACCTGGGAATGCCAGCGGGTCTGGCGGCCTTGCTGGTCGGCTTGCAGCCATTGTTGACCGCCGCCTGTGCAGGCCCACTGCTGGGCGAACGCCTGGGCGCGCGGCAGTGGCTAGGCCTGGCGCTGGGGCTGGTAGGCATCTGCCTGGTGCTGGGCAGCAAGCTGGAGTTTGGAAGTTCGCTGTTCAGCGGTTTTGGCATGGGGGCACTGGTCAGTGTACTGGCCGCATTGCTGGGTATTTCATTGGGCACGCTCTACCAAAAACGCTACTGCACCAGCATGCCGCTGCTGTCGGGTGCAGTGATTCAGTACCTGGCAGCAGGCACCCTGCTGGGCCTGGGGGCGCTGTTGTTCGAGACCCGCTCCATAATGTGGAGCACAACCTTCCTGCTGACCCTGGGCTGGCTCGTGCTGATTCTGTCAATTGCCGCTATCCTGTTACTGATGGCCTTGATAAAGAAGGGGGAGGCTTCTCGCGTGGCAAGCCTCTTTTATCTGGTGCCTCCCGTGACCGCGCTACAGGCGTGGTGGCTATTTGATGAGCGGCTGCCGCTGATGGGGCTCATCGGCATGCTCATTGCCATCGCCGGGGTGGTGATGGTCGTCAAATCCGCCAGCAAT
>NZ_LFGS01000004.1:302348-322774 GCF_002078135.1 Halomonas sp. BC1
TTTTGATCGTTCCAGGGCTTGGAAGAACATGACAGCACAACCTCATTGCGCCAGGGTAAACGGCGTCTGCAACCGCTGCGACACACCGGTACCGTTCGCGTTTACCATGGCCTTTCAGCCCATCGTGGACGTAGCACGTCGTAAAGTGATCTATTACGAGGCGTTGGTACGAGGCGTCAACGGTGAGTCCGCTTTTTCCATTCTTGAGCAGGTGACCGACGACCTGCTGTATCGCTTTGACCAGGCGTGTCGGGTCAAAGCCATCGAATTGGCCAGTGCGCTGGGGATGGAGGCGCGACTCTCGATCAACTTTCTACCCAATGCCGTTTACGAACCCGAAGCCTGTATTCAATCCACCCTGGAGACATCACGCCGGGTGGGCTGGCCCACCGAGCGGCTGAACTTCGAAATCACCGAAACCGAACGGGTGGTCGACCGAACACACCTGCGCAACATCATCGATAGCTATCGCCGCATGGGGTTCACCACGTCGTTGGATGATTTTGGCAACGGCTATGCCAACCTGAACCTGTTGACCGATTTGCGACCGGATACGCTGAAGGTAGACCGAGAGCTGGTCATGGGCTGCGACGGCAATCCACGGCGGCAGGCCATTCTCAAAAGCCTGGTCGCCCTGGCGCGCACGCTGGGCACCCAACTGGTGGCCGAAGGGGTCGAGACACGGGCAGAGTCACGCTGCCTGCTGGACTTGGGCATTTCGGTACAGCAGGGGTACTATTTCGCCAGGCCACAGGTAGGTGTGCTGGCCAGCGTGGCTGACGAGCAATACGATTGAAGAAGGTTCAAAGCCGTTCGAGGTAAGCCGTGCCGCCCAGATTACGCATCTGTTGGCGGATCCACTGGCTACGACGTTCGACCTGGGCGTCGGGTCGCGATGCGCTGCGAGTGCGCGGGCTAGGCAGGATGGCCGCCAGCAGGCTGGCCTGGCGCTCGGTCAAGGCACTTCCGGAAGCACCAAAGTAGTGGTCGGCGGCAGCTTCCAGCCCAAACACCCCGGTATCCCACTCGGCCACGTTCAGGTACACCTCCAGAATCCGCTGCTTGCTCCAGAAGGTTTCGATCAGCAGGGTGAACCAGGCTTCCAGCCCTTTGCGCAGCCAGCTGCGCCCGCTCCATAGGAAAACGTTCTTGGCCGTTTGCTGGCTCAGCGTGCTGGCCCCGCGCAGCCTCGAGCCATCGCGGCTGGCCTCCCAGGCACGACGCAGCTCCACCACATCGAAACCACGATGAATCGGGAAGCGCTGATCCTCGGCGGCAATCACCGCCAGCTTGGCGTTATTCGAGAGATTGTCCCAGCTACGCCACTGGCGCTGGATGGTGATGGGTTCGCGATGGACCCAGCTTTGTACCTTGCGTTCCACCATCACCATGGAACCCGGCGGCGGCACGAAGCGAAACAGCCACACCAGCGCCACCGAGAGCAGCACAAAGGCCAGCGCGCCACGCCAAACAAGACGCCAAAGCAGACGAAGAACTCGGCGCAGCGCGCGATTGACCATGTCTCGGTACCCTTAACGTTTCATGAGGTGTTCCGCATGATAGCGCAAATGGTCCTCGATGAACGAGGCGATGAAGAAGTAACTATGATCGTAGCCTGGCTGACGGCGCAGCGTTAGCGGGTGATCATGCTCGGCGCAGACGGCTTCCAGACGCTCGGGCATCAGCTGCTCTTCCAGGAACTGATCGGCTTCCCCTTGATCGATGAACAACCGCTGCCGGGAAGCGCCATTGGCCACCAGCTCGCAGGCATCGTACTGGCGCCAGCGGGTCTGATCTTCCCCAAGGTAGCTGGTGAAGGCTTTTTGCCCCCAGGGGCAGTTCATCGGGTTCACGATCGGCGCAAAGGCCGATACCGAACGGAAACGCCCCGGATGACGCAGCGCCAGAATCAATGCACCATGCCCTCCCATGGAGTGCCCGCTGATCGACTCGCGGCCATTGACCGGAAAATGCTGACGCACCACGGACGGCAGCTCTTCGACCACGTAATCGTACATGCGGTAGTGAGGCTTCCAGGGCGCCTGGGTGGCGTTCACGTAGAAACCTGCGCCGGACCCCAGATCGTAGCTTTCATGCTCGCCGGGCAACTCCGTGCCGCGCGGGCTGGTATCCGGGCATACGATCGCCACGCCCAGCTCTGCCGCAATGCGATGCGCGCCGGCTTTCTGCATGAAGTTTTCGTCATTGCAGGTCAACCCCGACAGCCACCACAGCAGGGGCACCCGCTCGTTTTCGGCTTGTGGCGGCAGGTACACCGCAAAGACCATGTCGCAGTCCAGGGCTCGGGAGTAGTGGCGGTAGCGCTTGTGCCAACCGCCAAAACTGCGGTTTGCCGACACCAACTCCAACGTTTCACTCATGCTCATGGGCAGGCTCCTTAAACAGTGAAACGCGGCGGGTTGCCCCGGCCGCGTTCTTTCAGGCTGCTTTCATCATACTCAGTAATGCAGAACGGTACGAATGCTCTTGCCGGCATGGAGCAGATCGAAGGCTTCGTTGATCTTCTCGAAGGGCATGTCATGGGTAATGAAGTCGTCGATGTTCAGCTCGCCGTTCATATAACGGTCTACATAACCCGGCAGCTCGCTACGCCCTTTCACGCCGCCAAACGCAGAGCCTTTCCATACCCGGCCGGTGACCAGTTGGAAGGGGCGCGTGGAGACCTCTTCACCGGCACTCGCCACGCCAATGACGATCGACTCACCCCAGCCCTTGTGGCAGCACTCGAGGGCGGAACGCATCACGTTGACATTGCCGATGCACTCGAAGGAGTAGTCCACGCCACCGTCGGTCATGTCGACGATCACTTGCTGGATCGGGTCGCTGTAGTCTTTCGGGTTGACGAAGTCCGTCGCGCCGAACTGCTTGGCCAGCTCGAATTTGTCCGGATTGACATCAATGGCGATGATCCTGGTGGCCTTGGCCATCACGGCACCCTGGATCACCGCCAGACCGATCGCCCCGAGGCCAAACACGGCAACGGTGGAGCCCGGCTCGACCTTGGCCGTGTTCAACACGGCACCAATCCCGGTGGTGACACCGCAGCCCAGCAGGCAGATCTTGTCCAGCGGCGCTTCCTTGGAAACCACGGCCAGCGAGACTTCCGGCAGCACGGTGTACTCACTGAAGGTGGAGGTGCCCATGTAGTGGTGCAGCATCTTGCCTTCCAGCGAGAAGCGCGACGTGCCATCGGGCATGACCCCTTTACCTTGGGTAGCGCGCACGCTGCCACACAGATTGGTCTTGCCGGACAGGCAGAATTTGCACTTGCCGCACTCAGCGGTATACAGCGGAATGACGTGGTCGCCTGGCTTCAGGCTGGTCACGCCTTCGCCCACTTCCTGTACGATACCCGCACCTTCGTGGCCCAGTACCGCCGGGAAGTTGCCTTCCGGGTCGGCGCCCGACAAGGTATAGGCATCGGTATGGCAGACGCTGGTGGCCGCCATCTTCACCAGCACCTCGCCCGCCTTGGGGCCTTCGACATCGATGTCGACCAGTTCGAGCGGCTTGCCCGCTTCGAGTGCAACCGCAGCACGTGATTTCATGCAAATCTCCCCGAGGTGTTGCCCAGCGACGTTCCACTGGCTGGGCGCAACAGCGCTCGATAAAGTGGATGGATAAACGTGGTTGCAGTGTAGGCCAGCTAGGCGAAAGGGATAAAGTGGGATACACTCACAAGATTATTGCCACTGAGCAACAATCGCGTTGCTCATTCGCTACCACCCTTCACCGCCAGATGCACATGAGGAGCGCCATGCAGCGCTGGGATCGTATCGAAGCGTTCGTGGAAGTCGTACGGCTCGGCACCTTTTCGGCCGCGGCTCGCCACTTGAAGGTGTCCACCTCGCATATCAGTCGGCTGGTCAGCCAGTTGGAGAATCAGCTGGGCGTTCAGCTACTGTATCGCACCACACGGCAGATTCGGCTGACCGATGCCGGGGCCTTGTACGTGGAGCACTGCCGCCATTTGTTCGATGGGCTGCGTGATGCCGAGCAGGCAATCAGCGAGCTGCAGGCCAAACCCCATGGGCTACTGAAACTGACCTCGGCAACGACCTTCGGCGAGCGCTACGTTGCCCCGCTGGTCAATGATTTCCAGCGCCTGCACCCTCAGCTCGAAGTACACATGCACTTCACCAATCGCCCGGTGGAGTTGATCGAAGAGGGTTTCGACATCGCCATTCGCATGGGGGTGCTGAAAGACTCCAGCCTGATTGCCCGGCGGCTGTGCGAGCGCCGCGAATACGTGGTGGGCTCACAGGCCTATTTTCGTCAGGCACCCCGCCCCCACACGCTGGGCGAACTGAGCCAGCACCGCTGCCTGCTGGGCTCACGCCCCAACTGGCTGTTCGAAGTGAACGGCCAGCGGCGAGAGGTCAAGGTAGAGGGGTGCTGGAGCGGCAACTCGGGGCCTGCCCTGCTGGATGCGGCCCTGAAAGGGCTGGGCCTGGCTCAGTTGCCGGATTACTACGTCGCTCCGCACTTGACCAATGGTGAACTGATCTCGGTGCTGGAACCCTTCCAGCACCACGATACGGCGGTATGGGCGGTCTACCCACGCCACCGCCACTTGTCACCCAAGATTCGTCAACTGGTGGACTATCTGGTGGCCAATATCGGCCGCACCCTGCCCCAGGCCTGACACTCGCAGCCGGATTAACACTCGATGGCGTTGACCGCGAGCCCTCCCTTGGAGGTCTCCTTGTATTTGTCCTGCATGTCGCGTCCGGTATCGCGCATGGTCTTGATCACTTTATCCAGCGAGACGAAGTGGTCGCCATCACCATGCAGCGCCATACGGGCGGCATTGATGGCCTTGACCGACGCAATGGCATTGCGCTCGATACAGGGGACCTGCACCAGCCCCGCCACCGGGTCACAGGTCAGCCCCAGGTTATGCTCCAGGCCAATTTCCGCAGCATTTTCTACCTGCCGCGGCGTACCGCCCAGCACTTCGGCCAGCCCGGCCGCCGCCATGGCGCACGCCGAGCCGACTTCTCCCTGGCAGCCCACCTCCGCCCCGGAGATCGAGGCGTTTTTCTTGCACAGTATGCCCATGGCGCCCGCGGCCAACAGAAAATCGACCACGTCGGCATCGCAGGCGTCGGGTTCGAACTTCAGGTAATAGGCCAACACCGCCGGAACGATACCGGCAGCCCCATTGGTGGGCGCCGTGACCATCCGTTTGCCGGCCGCGTTCTCTTCATTGACGGCCAGCGCAAACAGGTTGACCCAATCCATCACGCTGAAACTGCTGACGATCAGACGCTGCTGGGCGGGCGGCGAAAGCAGTTGCTGATGCAGGGCGTTGGCGCGACGGCGCACGTTCAGCCCGCCGGGTAACCGCCCGGTGGCTTTCAGTCCGTTCTCGATACTGTCACGCATGGCGTGCCAGATCTTCAGCAGTTCGGTACGGATGGTGTCTTCGCTGCGCCAGGCTTTCTCGTTTGCCAGCATCAGCTGGCTGATACGCAAATCGTTCGCCTGGCACAGTGCCAATAGCTCGTTACCCGATTCGAACGGATAAGGCAGCGCCGTCTTGTCCTCATCCAGCCCGCCCTGATCGGCACAGGCCTGGTCGACATAGAAGCCGCCGCCCAGCGAGTAGTAAGTGTTGGTCGCGATGACCCGCTCTTGCTGGTAGGCCGTGATCACCATGGCATTGGGATGAAAGGCCAGACAGGTCTCGTCCCACTCGATGTCTCGCGCACGGTCGAAGGGCAGCGAATGCCCATTGGGCAGCGTCAGTGGCGTCCCGTCGTCCAGCGCCGCCAGGCGTCCGGCAATGCTGTCGGGCTCGATGGACTCGGGCATTTCACCCATCAGGCCCATCACCACCGCATTGTCGGTGCCGTGGCCTACCCCAGTCGCGGCCAACGACCCGTGCAGCCGCACCACCAGCCGTGACACGGGCGCTTCCGGCAACGCCATCACGAAATCCCGCGCCGCGCGCATGGGCCCCACGGTATGCGAGCTGGACGGGCCAATGCCTATCCGAAACAGATCAAAGACGCTAATGGCCATGGTGACATCCGCCCCTCAACGGTCGTTATTGCTTGCATGTCGTTACTTTGCAGTGTAACCCGCCATTCGTCGAGATATTCCTGGCACGTTCGACGTGTCAGCACAGAAAAGTGACGATATAATGGACATGGATTCATGTATGTTTGTTGTTTGACTGATTTCGCCTGACGTAGAGGAACCGTGATGCCACCCTCCTGGCCTATTGATTTTCGCACTGCGCTGCTGCGCGCGACACTCTATATACTCTTCATCGGAGGCATCGCCCAGGGCGCGTATCTGGAAGCGTTGTATCTGCCTACCGTGCGCTATACCGAGCTGGGGTTCACCGAGCTGACCCAGACTTTCATTCTGATCAGTTGCTGCACCCTGCTCCTCTACGTACGCCATGTGCTGAAAGTATGGCCCACGGTGACCCTGCTGCTGCTGGCCTTCCTCGCTGCCTCGCTGGTACGTGAGCAGGACTACTTTCTCGATGAGTACGTCGCACGGCATACCTGGAAAATCCTGGTCGCCATGATCATCCTCCCCTCACTGGCCTGGGTCGTGTACCAGCGCCAGCGTTTTCTGGAGGAGTTTCGCCACTTCAGCAATAGCTTTGCCTTTGGGCTGTTTGCAGGCGGCGTACTGGTTACTTATGTATTTTCACGCCTATATGGCAGGCAAGTGTTTTGGCGCGCCGTATTGGAGGAGCAGTACGTCCGGGTTTTCAAGGATGTGGCAGAAGAAGTGGTCGAGCTGCTGGGCTATAGCCTGATTCTGTTTGCCATGATCGAGCTGCTCCTGCTGGCCCGACGCCTGCACCTTGCTCGCCAGAAAAGCGCCTGACACCCTGCCAATCGGTTCTTTTTGCCGTCTTTGGGAGCACCGCCAGGGACGGCATTTCATTTTTCACATCCCGCTATTCCATGGCGGCAACGAATCCTGTGGAGTTGGCGATGGGGGTATTATCACTGATTTCGAGAGTTGTTCAGAGGCTCCCTAGATTCTTTCTTGCAGCGCCTTGAGGAAGGCATCGATATTCTCATCGTGGCGTTTGTAGTAGGTCCAGGGGCCGATCCGCTGCGATGTCACCAATTGCGCGCGCTGTAGAGCTGCGAGATAAAGCGATGTCGTTGACTGCGAGAGGCCCGTGCGCTCCTGGATGATACTGACGCACACGCCTACCGTTTCTGGGTCGACCTCCTGCCCGGGAAAGGCTGTCCTGGGATCCTTGAGCCAATTGAGGATGGTAAGGCGCATCGGGTTCGCCAATGCTTTCAGGGCTTCGTTGACGTCAATAGTCATGAATTTTTTATACCTACTCTTCCGATATCTGGATATCTGGATATCTTCCTGATTCACGCAGCAAATTGGAAGGCTTCACCATGATCTCCGCGCCTGCCCTTCGCAGTGATGGGCAGGCTTGGACTGGAATCCTATTGTCCTGTCAGGTAGGACTATCGGACACCTGTGCGCCGAATTGCGGGACGATATGTTTGCCAAGTTCCTCGATAACCTCTGCTGCGGGGCGTTTACCATACTTGAGGTTCAGGATGACGTGATCTACACCGATTTCCTGAAGTGTATCCAGCAAGGCCAGAAGATGGTTACGTCCCAGTCGGAATCCTAGATGGATAGGCGAGGGCGGCGTGGATGGGTGTTCGTCCAGGTCGATATACAGCGATTGCAAGAATGGCTTGTAGATAGTGCCACACTGTTTAGCCGTTTCCTGTCGCCAATCTTCCACGACCAGTCGCTGCATTTGTGGCGGACGTGGATAGTTGATCCATCCATGGCTTTCACGCGCGATCCAATCGAGCGGCTGGCGGCTGTGTCCGGTTACGAATAGCGGTATTTCCCGAGTCGTAGGTTTGGGAACGAGATCGGCCCCCAGTAACTCGCCGTGACTCCAGCGAATGGGCTCGAAGTGTGTTCGATGGGCTTGGCGTATCACATTGAAGTTTTCTTGAAAGGTCTCGCCACGCTTTTCTGGATCAACGCTGAATGCGGGAAACTCCACGGGACGATCGCCAGAGGCTACTCCCAGGAGCAAACGACCTCCGCTCAACTGATCAATGCTCGCTGCGGCCTTTGCCGTGTGCAAGGGATTACGCAACGTAAGAGCGATGGAGGCGGTGCCCAGTGCGATTTCTGTTGTCTGGGCTGCGATGTAGCCCAGATACACCCAAGGGTCGAAAACCTGGCCGACATCACCGAAGCTTGGGTCCCTGAGCGGCACATCGCGAAACCAGAGCGCCGAAAAACCCAGTGCCTCTGCACGTTTGGCCAGCGCAACCTGATCCAGCATGCGCGGTGTGTCACCCTGGAAAGCCTCCAGGGGAAAGAACAGCCCAAGGCTTAGATGACCCTGCCTGAAGGTCCGTTTGAATCCCCTATGCTCTTGGTAGGGAGTCGTGCTCGGTTGGTACATGCTTAACTTCCTCGGTCAGCAAACGCAGAGCCACGCCCCTGAGTTATGGGGCGTGGCACTGAGCGTTTAGGGTTTGTAAGTAGGATAGTCGATGTAGCCCTTATCGGTACCGCCGTACATGCTGCCTGGATCAAGTGGGTTAAGCGGCCAGTTGTTGGCGATACGCGCTGGCAGGTCGGGGTTCGCAATGAAGGGGCGGCCAAAAGCGATCAGGTCGCCCCAGCCAGCTTTTATCACGCGACTTCCTCGTTCAGCGGTGTACTTGCCGGCATAGATAATCTTGCCGCTGAAGGTCTTACGAACAGCTTCCCGGAACGTCTCAGGCAGCTCGGGTGCGTTGTCCCAATCGGCTTCGGCGAGCGACAGGTAGGCAATGCCCACTTCCTCGAGGATCTTCACTGCCTCGATGTAGGTTTGGTGAGGATCTTCTTCGACCAGGCCGAGGTAGACGCGGTCTTCGTCTGTGGTCGCGAACAGCGGGGCGAAGCGAACGCCAACGCGCTCCTTGCCGACCACACCAGCAACGGCGAGGGTGATTTCGCGCAGGAAACGAAGACGATTCTGCAGCGAACCGCCATATTCATCATCACGCTGGTTGGTATGGGCCGAAATGAACTGGTTTACCAGGTACCCGTTCGCGCAGTGAAGCTCCACCCCGTCAAAACCTGCTTCCAGAGCATTTCGGGCTGCTTGGGCGTAGAGCTCAACCAGTTCCTTTACCTCCTCGGTGGACAGGGCTCGTGGGGTCGATGGGTCGGCCAGTGTACCCGTGCCGGGGCCAGTTTCGATGAACACCTTGACGTTGTCCGCGCGGATGGCTGATGGCGCGACGGGTGCTTCACCACCGGGTTGCAGCGATGTGTGCGACACGCGGCCCACATGCCAAAGTTGAGCAAAGATCACCCCTCCTTCGGCGTGAACAGCGTCGGTGACCTTACGCCAGCCTTGTATCTGTTCCGGGCTATGAATGCCGGGTGTCCAGGCATAACCCTGTCCTCGGGGTTCGATCTGTGTGCCCTCGGTCACCATGAAGCCAGCACCGCTGCGCTGACGGTAATAGGTGGCCATCAGGTCGTTCGCAATATTGCCGGGTTGGGAGCTACGCGAACGCGTCAGTGGCGGCAGAACGATACGGTTCTTGAGGGTGTATGGGCCCAGCTGAGTGGTTTTAAAAAGTTCTGAGTGTGTCATTTTGCTTACCTGCATATCTAAAATATTCGATGTCGTAGGTCGAAAAACATGGATCAACGAGGCCTGAAGAGCCTAGCGGTGCTTCGTTGAGGCTGACGTAGATATTCTTCTTCTGGCTGTAGGCTTCCAGCATTGACTTGTGAGTTTCCCGTCCTGGGCCAGATTTCTTATCGCCACCAAAGGGGCATGGGCTGAGGTCTCATGGTAGGTATCGCTGGAATCTTTCATGGGGGTACCACCTGAGGTTTCTAGCGCGGGTTACGAGTCAAGGCTATTCGCAATATCTATATATGTCAATATGTCGCTATTATTTCCGGCACGTATGCATATTTTCACGCCCTTGCAGCTCACTTCTGGATCAGCTGTGCCCGCGCCGTGCTTCGCACCAGGGTTGTCTATGAGTCTCTGGCTATTTCCCCAGGCCCTGGGGAAATAGCTTGGGGTTTGAGAAAGCCTGCTTAAGGTGGTCGTACACCAATCGCACCCGCTTCGATACAGGACCCTGCTGCGGGCGGTATATGAACAGATCCCATGGTGCTGGAGCGTGATCAGCCAAAACGGCAACCAGCTTTCCTGACCGCAGATGAGGCTCAGCCAGATAGGCAGGAATTTGGCCAAAACACATGCCTGCCAGGGTGGCTTCCAATTCCGTATCTGGATCATCACAGATAAGCGCTGGCTGCCTGGGCGCGAACGTTTGCCCGTCGGCAAATAGCCAAGGCCAAGGGCGGCCATTTTTCCGGTCGATCAGGACTGAAAGTGGCAGCTTAGCTAAGGCATCCAAAGATTCAGGTGGTGTCTTTTGGCCTATGAGAGACGGGCACGCGACAACGTAAAACGGCACGGGAGCCAAGGCTCGTGCAACGTAGCGCCGGTCGCGGATAACCCCCACCCTGATACCAATATCGATATGCGCCTCAACAGCATCAGTCATCTGATCTTCCAAGCGGAGATCGAATTGCAGGTCAGGATGTGCAGCGGCCAGGGGCTGAAGAAACGGTATTAGGAAGCGCCTGCCAATAGCATGTGGAGCCGTAATCCCCACCCTACCTGACAGCTCAGGCTCCGTCCTGTGCGACCGGAATAGCGTATCGAAATGATCCAGAGCTGACCTGGCATCTTTGGCGTAATCCTGACCGAAAGCAGTGATGCTCACCTGGCGGGTATTGCGGTGGAACAGTGATTCGCCAAGCTCAGTTTCCAGGGCTTGAATGGCTCGAGTCACCCCTTGTGGGGAGATGCCTAATCGAGTTGCCGCTTCGCGGAAGCTACCTGCCTCTGCTGCTGTGCAAAAAATCCTAACCATCTCCATGCGGTTAAGCATGTTGCCCCTCCCATTTATTCCATTTTCAGGAATAGCATAATCCAATCATTTCCATTTATTGAGATCAATCATGGGTCTAAAGTTTGCGCACTGCCAGGTTAACCAGCCATGGCGAAGTACAAACCCGCCGATGAGGTTCTCAGCATGAGCAATAACATTTCTGGAAAAGTTGTCGTTATCACCGGTGCCAGTAGCGGCCTGGGTGAGGTTACTGCACGCCACCTTGCTGCGCTTGGCGCTCGCGTAGTGCTGGCTGCACGTCGCAAAGATAAACTCGACGCATTGGTGGCTGAGCTGACCAATGCAGGTGGTCAGGCAATCGCGTATCAGACCGATGTTACCTCTCAGGAAGAGGTCAAAACGCTCATTCAAGGTGCCGTGGACACCTACGGTCGCATTGATGTACTGATCAACAATGCCGGACTGATGGCGATTGCACCGCTCAGCGATACTCGCACTGACGAGTGGGATCGCATGATCGATATCAACATCAAGGGTCTGCTGTACGGAGTCGCGGTTGCATTGCCAGTCTTCCAGAAACAAAACAGTGGTCACTTCATCAACATCGCATCGGTTGCAGGCCTGAAGGTGTTCAGCCCGGGTGGCACCGTGTACAGCGGCACCAAGTTTGCTGTGCGGGCTATCTCCGAAGGACTGCGTCACGAAGTCGGTGGCAGCATCCGCACCACGACTATCGAGCCGGGCGCCGTGGACTCCGAACTGAAATTCGGCAGCACCCACCAACAGAGCCGCGATTTCGTGGTGGATTTCTACAAGCATGCAATTCCCGCCGAATCGGTCGCTCGAGCTATCGCCTTCGCAATTGAGCAGCCTGCTGACGTGGATATTAACGAGATCGTTCTGCGCCCAACCGTGCAGGAATTCTAATGAGTTGAGGGCCTGTCTCTTCGGCGTCAGGCCCCGCTTATCTGGAGTGAAAAGCGGTGAGCAACGTAACTGATTCGCTGTAAATGAGGTCGTTATCGAACATCGCGAAAAACCTCGTACTTCTAGTGCGAGGTTTTTCGCGATGTTCGATAACACGCTCGACGATATCCTCTTCATCGCTGACGATGACATGCGCAGCGCCTGCATCAAGCAGGGCTTGCTTCTTCGCGCGAGTTCGTGTGATCGCAATCGATGTGGCGCCGACCATTCGAGCTATTTGGAAGGCGGCCAAGCCAACACTGCTTGACGCGGCGGTAACGATGACAAAATCGCCCTGCCGTAGCTTCGCCTGTTCAATCAATGCTCCCCAGGCGGTGACGTACTGCATCCAAGACGCCGCAGCCTCTTCAAAGGACAAGTTCTCAGGGTTCTTTACCACCAGGTGGGCCGGTACATTGGCCAACTCGCCGTAGGTGCCCCAGCGAGCAATATCCAGAGGTGGGATCAGAGCGACCGAGTCACCAATCGTGATCTCGGTTACGTCGCTCCCGACTGCCGTTACGATGCCTGCGGCCTCGTAGCCTAAGCGGCTGGGGAACTCCGCTTCTTGCAGGTATGCGTGATTGCGAAACATCACTTCGGCTCACACCAAGCGGCCGCCTTCGCATCAACGCGCCGGTCACGTTCGGAGTTCGCAAGCTTTCGCCACGCCTGCTGGAATACATGGTTCGGTATCCTCAGGTGTCTGTTGACCTGATGTTATCGAACGAACTGGTCGATATCGTTGATGATGGTTACGACGTGGTATTTCGCATCGGCGAGCTGGTGAGCAGTGGGTTGAAGGCAGTGCCACTGGAGCCCTATCAGATGGTTTTATGCGCTGCGCCGTCCTATCTTGCACGTCGCCCGCCCATCATCAATCCGTGGGATCTACAGCAGCAGGAGTGTCTGGGGTTTACCTATTCTGATGGCCGCTCACACTGGAGCTTCGACAGCCCGGAGGGGCGTATAGATGTTCCTATTACAAGCAAATTAACGATCAATCAAGGCGATCCACTGCTGGCAGCGGCTGTAGCTGGTCTAGGTGTGGTTCTACAACCGATAGAGTTGGTTAGCGATGCACTGCGCGATGGGACACTGGTGCGTCTGTTGCCGCAGTACCCGGTGCCGAATACCGCCATGCACATCCTCTATGCCCCTGACCAAAGAATGACGCCAAAGCTGCGCAGCTTCTTGGAGTTTGCGCGTGAGGCTTTTGGGCAGCGAGGCCCTCTCTAACGCACGAAAATCAATGTCGGCGCTATCCGGCACCGGGCTGGGTGCACTCATCGACGACCTGGACCTTGAACCACAAAAAAGCCCGCCGTGTTTCCACGGCGGGCTTTTTCGAGCGACGCTTACTCGTCCAGGAAGGAGCGCAGCGGCTCGGAACGGCTGGGATGACGCAGCTTGCGAAGCGCCTTGGCTTCGATCTGACGGATCCGCTCGCGGGTCACGTCGAACTGCTTGCCGACTTCTTCCAGGGTGTGATCGGTATTCATGTCGATACCGAAACGCATGCGCAGCACCTTCGCTTCGCGAGCGGTCAAACCACCGAGGACGTTACGGGTCGCTTCGATCAGTCCTTCGCCGGTCGCCATATCGATGGGCAGCAGCATAGTGCTGTCCTCGATGAAGTCGCCCAGATGAGAGTCGTCGTCATCACCAATCGGCGTCTCCATGGAGATCGGCTCCTTGGCGATCTTGAGCACCTTGCGCACCTTGTCTTCCGGCATTTCAAGACGCTCGCCCAGCTCTTCAGGCGTCGGCTCACGGCCCATTTCCTGCAGCATCTGACGAGAGACACGATTGAGCTTGTTGATGGTCTCGATCATGTGGACCGGAATACGAATGGTCCGCGCCTGATCCGCGATGGAGCGCGTAATGGCCTGACGAATCCACCATGTCGCGTAGGTGGAGAACTTGTAGCCACGGCGATACTCGAACTTGTCCACCGCCTTCATCAGACCGATATTGCCTTCCTGAATCAGATCCAGGAACTGCAGGCCACGGTTGGTGTACTTCTTGGCGATCGAGATCACCAGGCGCAGGTTGGCCTCGACCATCTCTTTCTTGGCCCGGCGCGCCTTCGCTTCACCGATGGAGAGCTTGCGGTTGACTTCCTTCAGGTCCGCCACCGTCAGCTGCACCATGTCTTCCTCGAACGCAATCTTGCGCTGAGAACGTGCGATGTCGGCACGCAGTGGCTCAAGACGGTCGGCATACTTGGGCTGCGCTTCCTGGAAAGCGTCCAGCCACGATGAATCCGACTCATGCCCCGGGAAGGACTTGATGAAGGTCTTGCGCGGCACCTTGGCTTTCTTGACGCACAGCTGCATGACCGCCTTTTCCTGGGCACGCACCTGCTCCACGCTGATGCGGATCTGCCCCACCAGGCGCTCGAAGTGCTTGGGCACCAGTTTGATGGGCGAGAACAGCTCGGCCAGACGTGCCTGCTCGGCCTTCAGCTCGCTACTGCCACGACCAAACTTGGCCAGCGCCGCTTCGACGGCGGCGTTCTGCTCACGGATCTGCTCGAAACGCGCCTTGGCTTCTTCCGGGTCCGGGCCACCTTCGCTGGCGTTGGTGTCCTCGTCATCGTCGTCATCGTCGCTGTCGATATCATCGTCATCGCTCAGCTCGGCATCGACTTCCGGCTCGGGGGTTTCCGCTTCGGCCACCCCAGGAATGCCTTCATCGGGGTCGATGAAGCCAGAGAACAGGTCGGAAAGGCGCCCTGGCGCTTCCTCGTCCTGGGTTGCGTCGTAGGCTTCGAGGATGGAGGCAACGGCACCGGGCAGGTACGCAAGCGCCGACATGACCTCCCGCGTGCCCTCTTCGATCCGCTTGGCGATTTCGATTTCGCCTTCACGGGTCAGCAGCTCCACCGTGCCCATCTCGCGCATGTACATGCGGACCGGGTCGGTAGTGCGACCGACGTCGCTTTCCACGGCGGCGAGTGCCGCAACGGCCTCTTCCGCAGCGGATTCGTCCGTGGAGTGATCCGACATCATCAAAGTGTCTTCATCTGGCGCTTCTTCAACGACACTGATACCCATGTCGTTGATCATGCCAATGATGTCTTCCACTTGATCCGGGTCGGCGATATCCTCGGGTAGATGGTCGTTGACCTCGGCATAGGTCAGGTAGCCCTGTTCCTTGCCGCGCGCGATCAACTCCTTCAGACGTGACTGCTGCTGCGCATTTCCAGCCATAGAAACCCTATCTCGACGAAGAAGAATGAAACACCTGGGGCGCTGAATCGATTAAACTCAACAAGCCGAACAGTATAGCGTAAATAGCGGGATTTTTTCCAGCGAAACGTATTTGCGCGGTCATTCAGGTGTGTTAGGTTGTTCGGTTAGCCAATACTTGGCGGCATAACCTCTATGTGGCCCTGAAGTTCGAGATTTCAACCCCTCACCTCTTGCAACCACCTTGTGCATTAGCGGCCCTGGGTCAATTCCAACACCAACCCGGCCAACCGCTGCCGCTGCTCCTTATCCAGTTTTTGCCCTGAGCGCTCCAGCGCCAGCAAGGCATCGTACTCTTCCTGAGGCGAACGCTTGCGCTGCTGCTCGACCAAGTGCTCGACCAGACCGGTCAGCTCGGCTTCACGAGTCGCCCTGGGAATCAGCAGCTCCCGCGCGGCCAGCTCTGCCAGCACGCGCCCCTCTTCACTGCCTTGAAAATGCGCCAGTACCACTTGCGGGCTGCGGTAGCGTCCGGCGCGTAGCAGGGCAATCAGGTCGCGGCACAGCGATGCCTGCGGATCCTGACCAGGCAGCCAATCCTGCGTTTCCGGCAGAACGGCCACCAGCGTCGGTTCATGCAGCAACAGCTGCACGATACGTCCTACGGTGGAGAGCGCCCGCGAGGTGCTCGCCTGACGCAACGGCCGACCACCGCGCGGGCGAACCTGCTCTTCCGGCGCCGCCTGCGCATCGACCGGCTCCCACTGCGGCGACACCCTGGAGGCTGCTGCCACGCGTTTGTCCAGCAACCCCTGCAACTGCGCCTGGGACAGCCCACTGCGCTTGGCGAGCGTCTCCAGCAGCAGCGACTTCAGCATGCCTTCCGGGACCTTCTGCAGCGCCTCCAGCACGTGACTGGCGAAGCGCTCGCGCCCTTCCACGGTCTGCAAGTCGCGCCCCTGGGCAGCCTGCTCGAACAGAAACTCCGACAGCGGCATGGCACAGGTCACGCGGTCTTCGAAGGCCTCGCGACCCTCGCGGCGCACCAGCGAGTCCGGGTCATCCCCTTCCGGCAAGAACAGAAACCGTGCCTCGCGGCCATCGATCATCTGCGGCAGCGCGGTTTCCAGCGCACGGCTGGCTGCCTGACGCCCGGCGCGGTCACCGTCGAAACAGAACACCACGCGACTGACCAGACGAAACAGGCGCGTCAGGTGGTCTTCGGTGGTGGCGGTGCCCAGCGTGGCCACGGCGTTATGAATGCCGTACTGCGCCAGCGCCACCACGTCCATGTAACCTTCGACCATCACCAGCTGTTCCAGCTTGCTGGTCGCCTGACGCGCCTCGTACAAGCCGTACAGCTCGCGCCCCTTGTGGAAGACGGGCGTCTCCGGCGAGTTGAGGTATTTGGGCTGCTCATCCCCCATGACCCGACCGCCAAAGGCGATGGTCCGACCGCGCAAATCGCGTATCGGAAACATCACCCGGTCGCGGAAGCGATCATAAGTGCGCCCAGTGTCCTCACGGTGAATCAGCAGACCGTACTCGATCTGCACCGACTCACCGATGCCCTTGGCGCTCAGATGCTGCTTCAGCGCCTCCCAACCGCCGGGGGCATAGCCAATCCCGTAGGTGGTCATTACGTCTGGCGAAAGGCCACGCCCCTGCAAGTAGCGCTGGGCCGCCCACCCCTCCTGCATTTTCAATCGTTCGCGATAGAAGCTGGCCGCCACCTCGAGAAGATTGACACCTTCCTTGCGTTTTTTCTCCCGCTGCTGGGCACGCGGGTCGTCCGTCCCTTCCCTGGGCACGTCCAGCCCCAGCCGCCCGGCCAGTTGCTCGACCGCCTCGGGAAAGGGCAGCTTGTCGTATTCCATCAAAAAGCGTAGCGCATTACCGTGGGCACCACAGCCAAAGCAGTGATAGAACTGCTTGTCGGCACTGACGGTAAACGAAGGTGTTTTTTCCTGATGGAAAGGACACAGGCCGGAAAAATTACGGCCCGCTTTCTTGAGCTGTACGCGCTCCCCCACCACTTCGACCACGTCGACGCGGCCAAGCAGATCGTCAATAAATCGCTGTGGAATTTGACCTGCCATGGGCTGAGGGCATCCTCGCGCAACACGCTTGTGGGCGGGTCTAACGTCATCAGGCCACGCGCCTGATCACCTTAAACCGCGTAAAACAGACAACACGAAAACGAAAAACAAACGGCCACCTGGTGGCGGCCGCTTGGCATCCCTCTTGAGACAACCAGCCAACTGCTCTGGCTCTCTCCAGGTACGGATCAATAGAGCCGTTCGAAACGCTTACGCTCACGCTGCAACTTCTTGGCGTGACGTTTTACGGCAGCTGCCGCTTTGCGCTTGCGCTCAGCAGTCGGCTTCTCGTAGTACTCGCGACGACGTACTTCAGACAGAACGCCAGCTTTTTCGCAAGAACGCTTGAAGCGACGCAGGGCGACGTCAAACGGCTCGTTATCACGTACTTTTACAGAAGGCATTAAGCACTCACCTACCTTAAGGAGTCTTGAGTTCGGATAGTACGCACACCGAACAAGACGGTGTACGACCCAGTTTTACAGCGCACAGTAGTCTAGTCGTGGTTGGCCATCTTTGCAAATGCTTACGCCCAGCGGGCACGACAATGCTAGACTAGCCGGTTTCGAGTACCTGCCTTTTCAATCAGATGAGTGCTTTTGCCATGCGTGTACTGGGCATCGAGACATCCTGCGACGAAACCGGCGTCGCCATTTACGACACGGCCTACACCGGCGGCCAGGGTCTGCTGGCCGATGCCCTGTACAGCCAGATTGCCATGCACTCCGAATATGGCGGCGTGGTGCCCGAACTGGCCTCTCGGGATCACACACGCAAGCTGCTGCCGCTCATCGAACAGGTATTGAAAGAGGCCCATCTTTCCCGCCACGACCTGGATGGCATCGCCTATACGGCGGGCCCGGGATTGGTGGGTGCGCTGATGGTCGGTGCCAGCACCGCCCATGGCATGGCCAGGGCGCTGAACATCCCCGTATTGGGGGTGCATCACATGGAAGGCCACCTGCTGGCGCCCATGCTTGAGGAGGAGGCTCCTGCCTTTCCCTTCGTGGCCCTGCTGGTCTCCGGCGGCCACACCCAGCTGGTGGAAGTACAGGGGCTGGGTTGCTATCGACTCCTGGGCGAATCAGTAGACGATGCGGCCGGTGAGGCCTTCGACAAGGCCGCCAAGATGCTGGGCCTGGCGTACCCAGGCGGCCCGCTGGTGGCCAAACTGGCCGAACAGGGCGACCCTAAACGCTTTCGCTTCCCGCGCCCCATGACCGACCGCCCCGGGCTCGATTTCAGCTTTTCAGGCCTGAAGACCCACACCTTGACGACGATTCGCCAGCTGGAAGCCGCGGGCGAGCTGGACGAACAGGCCAAAGCCGACGTGGCACGCGCCTTCGAAGAGGCCGTCGTGGATACGCTGGTCATCAAATGCCGCCGAGCCCTGGACGAGACCGGCCTGAAACGCATCGTGATGGCAGGTGGTGTGAGTGCCAATACGCGGCTGCGCG
The DNA here is from genome assembly GCF_002078135.1 of Halomonas sp. BC1. Taxonomy (NCBI): domain Bacteria; kingdom Pseudomonadati; phylum Pseudomonadota; class Gammaproteobacteria; order Oceanospirillales; family Halomonadaceae; genus Halomonas; species Halomonas sp. BC1. The sequence goes on from NZ_LFGS01000004.1 coordinate 320,999, forward strand.
AGCGCCTGGCCCTGGAGACCCAAAAGCGCCAGGCCCGTGCCTATTACCCCCGTGGGCGCTTCTGCACCGACAATGGCGCCATGATTGCCTACGTGGGCGCCCAGCGTCTGGCGGCAGGAGAACGCGACGACAGCGGTATCATGCAGGCTACACCACGCTGGCCACTGGACACGCTGACAGCGCCCCTCAGCAGCACCCGATAACCCGTTGGCCTATTTGCGCAGCGGGGGCTCTTCCCCCTGCCGCCAACGACGAATATTGAGCATGTGGCGGGCCAGTACCAGCAGGCTGAAGCCGCCCACCACGCCGGTGTAGGCTGGCGCCAGCCAGGCGCAAAGCAGGGGCGCCAACAGCGCGCTCGCAACCGACGCCAGCGCGGCGGTACCCAACCGCCATGCCATCAACGCCCAGATGGCAGCGCTGAGCAGCGCGACGCTGGGCACCAGCACCAGCAACACTCCGAAGGCGCTGGCGACGGCCTTGCCGCCTCGAAACCCATACCAGAGCGGGAAACTGTGGCCCAGCAGTACCGTCAGCCCTACCAGCCCTTGCCACATAATCGGCAAGGCCAGCCACTTGGCCGCCAGGACCACCGGCACCGCCTTCAAGGCATCCAACGCTAGGGTGGCCGCCGCCAGCCGGGGGCCATACAGCCGTAACACGTTGGAAAACCCGGGGTTACAGGAACCGCAAAAGCGCGGGTCGGCCACGCCTGCCCAACGGCAGACGCTCACCGCCGCCAGCCAGCTGCCGCTCAAGTACCCCAAGACGATCCACAGCATCCCCTGCTCACCCTGCCCCTCATCAGCCAGCGCCGCCGCCTGAACTGTCGTTTATGGTCGTCCTCAAGTACAATCGCCCGCTTGTCGACGCTGGGGAATGACCTGTGGACCGCATATTGATTGAAGCACTCACCGTAGAAACCGTGATTGGCGTATACGATTGGGAGCGCACTATCACGCAATCGCTGAGCCTGGATCTCTCCCTGGCCACGGACATCCGGCCTGCCGCCGCCACCGATGATTTGCGCCTGACTCTCGATTATGCCGCGATCTGCCAGCGAATCCAGCAGTTCGCCGACGAGCATCAGTTTGCGCTGGTCGAAACCTTTGCCGAGCGGCTGGCCGCCAGTTTGCAGCACGAGTTCCCAATCAGCTGGCTGCACATGCGTGTGCGCAAGCCCGGCGCGGTGCCTCAAGCAGCCAGTGTCGGGTTGGAAATCACCCGCGGCAGCCTGCCAAAAAAACCGCAAGGATAGCGCCCCATGAATCTGGTGACACTGAGCCTGGGCAGCAATATCGACCCGGAAAAACACATCCGCCTGTGCCTGGACGCCCTGGCAGAGACGTTTGGCGAACTGCAGATATCGCGCATTTTCGAGAGCGAACCCGTCGGCTTCAAGGATAGCCGCAATTTCTACAACCTGGTGGTGGCGTTCCATAGCGACTGGTCCGTGGCCAGACTGCAGGCTTGGTCCAAGGCATTGGAAGTGGCCCATGGGCGGACGCCCGACATGGTCAAATGCAGCCCACGCGCCCTGGATATCGACCTGCTGACCGTGGGAAATGCCTGTGGTGTGGTCGATGATGTGGCCCTGCCCCGGGCTGAAATCACCCAGAACGCTTTCGTACTGCAACCCTTGGCCGAGCTGCTGCCCGACGAACGGCACCCCCGCTGTCATACGCCTTATGCCACGCTGTGGCAGCGTTTCACCTTGGGTCGTCAGCGGCTGTGGGCCATCGACTTTCAGTGGCAGGGGCGCTTCGTTTCCCAGGC